>NZ_DATMLW010000001.1:0-54526 GCF_035570375.1 Bradyrhizobium sp.
TGGCGTCGAGAAGATGCTGGAAGTGCCGCTGCACCTGAATGTAGGCGTTAAGGTCGCCGATCCGCTCGTAGAGCGCCGTCGAGCCCTTGAGATCGGTGAATACGAGGGTAACGTCGAGAACCGCAATGCCCTCCGTCGCGCCGATCACCTCCGAGCGGAAGCAGTCGCGAAAGGTTTGTGTCATCAGCAGTCGCTTGCCGGATAAGGACGGCGTGAAGTGAAGCTTCGGGCGCTGAAACGTCGCCATCGGAAGCTGCAGGATGCCGAATACCACCGGCAGCTTGCCAGCGTTGCGAACTTCGAACACGACCTTGCCGGGTGCGATGTTCGCTCTGGCGGTCACGCATTTGCCGCCGTCGAGCATGACCGGCACATGGCTCGGCGTTACGCCCGTCCCGCTTGCGACCGGGACAAAAAAATGGGCGTCGCTGTCGAAATCCTGGCCCAGAAGCGCGCCTTCGGCGGCATCAACCTCGAGATTGGCCGCAGAGCCCGGCTCCATGCGGGTGAGCACCCTCACAAGCCCTTTGGCAGCGTCGCTCCATGGCACGCCGTCGGGCAGTACCCCGCCCGGCGTCAATTTGTAATAGAACACGTAATCCCAGGCCGAAAGCGCATCCGGTTTATGGAAGCGGATGCTGCGCACGGCAGGCGAGACCGTAAACGTCACCGTGATGTAATCGTCGAGCGCGGCGTCATAATCGCTTTGACAGAGGTGGCAGTGGAAATGCGTGTGCAGTTTGCGCAGGCTTCGGAAACTCTCGACAACGTCGGAGCACATCGGACAAACGAGCTGCCAGTCCATGTCGAATAGACCAGCCACGCAGGCATGGAGGAAAAGATCGATGCTTTCAGCCTCGGCAATCGATTTCTCTGTGGCGAACTGGATCGGATTGATGCGGTAGAGTGCCTCGTCCGTGCCCGAGCGCAGCAGCATCTCCAGCCGCGAGACGACGCGCGGACTCCAGGATTTGGCCGCTTCGAGCGCGACCAAGCGCTCTTCGAGCTTTTTTTCGTCGATGATCGCATTACACCGCGATAAAACCTCGATCATCCTCGGCGTTCTGTTAAACCCAAATACACAATTCATGAGTTCGGGGCGAGCCCATCGGGGCGGTATTTTAGCTGGCTGCAACCTTACGACTGAAGGTTATGGTTTGTTCGGTTGTTATTGGCCCAGGCTGTGCAAGCTTTCTCCACACAGCCTGGGCCGCAAAGCGGGCAGGTCACTGATCGAGATAATCAGAGGTCATTCCGTCTGATTTGCCGCGGTCTCGATAACTTGAGCGACCGTCGCTGGCTGAGAAATAAAGACGGCGTGACTTGCACTGACCTCGGTAACCTTGGCACCCGAGCGTTGATACATCCAGCGTTGAAGCTGAGGGCTCACGACATGATCCTGGGTGGTCAGGATCGCGTAACTAGGCTTGGTTCGCCATGCCGCCACCGAGACAGCTGTCCCCAAAGCCTTCTCGGCGAGCTGCTGCTGCGAGTCCGCCATGAATTGAGCATCCGAGGGCGAGACGTCCGCCGCATAGACCTCACGGAATCTCGCTGACGGGATGAAGAAATACTTTTGGGGTGCCCGCATGGCGTCGTTGGGCGGGGCGAACTTTGACAACAGTTGACCGCTGGCTTCCCCCGCGTCGGGTTGCAGTGCGGCCACATAGACAAGCGTCTTGACCTTGGGATCGGTGCCTGCATCGGTGATCACCGAGCCGGCATAGCTGTGACCGACCAGCACGACAGGGCCCTTCTGCTGACCAATGATGCGCTTGGTGGCCTCGACGTCCTCCATGAGGCTGGTGAGTGGCTCTTGCACGATAGTCACATGAAAACCGTCCTTGGACAGGATGTCGTAGACGGCCCGCCAGCCAGAGCCATCGACCAATGCGCCATGGACGATGACAATATCTTTCGCAGCCGGCTTGGGCTCGGCGTGAGCCGCCATCGCGCCACCGAGGGCAAGCATGAGGGCAACAGCAAACTTCTTTCGTAGCGTGGACATTTGACTCTCCAAAATCTCGGGTTGTTTGTGTGCCCGCTTTACAAATGCGGTGCTCTCAGAGATAGTGGCACGATTGACATTTTTGATGCCGATTAGGCCATGCGAATTTCCATACTCGCGCTTGAGGGGACGTTCGACTCCGGTCTCTCAACGGTGCTCGATGCTCTTGCGATGGCCAACACGCTGGCGCAATGGGAAGGAGTGCCTACGCCGGGCTTCGAAGTCACGGTGGTGGGAGTATGGCCCGAAGTGCACACGGCGCTCGGGCTGCGGGTGCCGGTGTGCGAAATTGCCGACGCACCGACCCCCGATTGGGTCATCGTGCCAGCGCTCGCGAGCATAGTGCCCGAGAAACTCCTGCCCGCGCTCCGGCATGATGACGTCATTGACGCTCTCGGTGTCTTGCGTTCTTGGCGTAGCGCCGGCGCTCGCCTTGCGGCAGCCTGTACCGGCACGTTCGTGCTGGCTGAAAGCGGCGTGCTCGACGGGTGCGACGCCACGACGACCTGGTGGCTCACGCCGGTGTTCAGGCAGCGTTATCCGGACGTGCGCCTGGATGCGCATCGCATCGTCGTTCCCAGTGGCGCAATGGTGACGGCTGGTGCCGCCCTCAGTCATCTCGACCTTGCGCTCTGGCTTATCCGAAGCAACAGCCCTGAGCTCGCCGCGCTTGTCGCCAAGTATCTTGTCTTCGATACGAGGCTATCCCAATCGGCCTATATGATTTCTGATCACCTTGCCCATTCCGACCCGCTGGTCGAGCGTTTTGACCGTTGGGTGCGCGAGCGCCTCGGCTCAATACTCACGCTCGATTCGATCGCCGAAGCGCTGGGGACCAGCAAGCGTACGTTGTCCCGACGTCTCGATGCAGTACTAGGCAAGACCCCGGTCGAGTACATTCAAGATCTGCGGATCGAGCGTGCCGTTCACTTGCTGAAAACCAGCAACACCAGCGTCGATCGGATCGCGGAAAAGGTAGGCTATGCAGACGGCGCGACGCTCCGCACGCTGCTGCGCCGACGGCTCGGAAAGGGCATACGCGAGCTGCGACCTCGGGAGTGAGTCCGGCGCTGCGCCAAACAAGGTCAATGCCGCCGGCCGTGCCTATCGTCTCACGCCCGCTTCGCCTTAATGAACCTGTGCGGTGATTTGCCCGACGGGCAAAACAGCTATGCGCTTTTCCGCGAAGTCCAAAAAGTCCAGTCCCTCTCGAAAAAATTTTTCGGTTTCGCCGTCGGGCAAAACACTTTTAGAGATTCGCGCGTCTCGTGCTCCGATAGAGAGGGGCGTATCGCGATCGTCAACGACACGTTGGGCGCGGGATGCGATGGATGTGAATAGCGTCAGGCGCGGTTGATCGATCGCGCCGGACGAGAACGCTTTCCGCATACGGCGAAGTCGTGTGGTTCTGGCGCCCCGACGCTGGCGCTAAGTTGGCGACGATGCTCATCCATCGCGCCGATGACGGGGGCAAGAAAGCCCGGTCCCCGGGAAGAGCGCGAAGGAAACCGTAAAACCATCGCGCAGGGAATGCCGTCATGTTTCGGCGTACCTGTGGTGACTAAAGCTTGTGTGCTCTCATCTTTCGCACACAAGGCCGTGGGTGCAGCCGAAGCACCTGGCATTCCCTGCGCCCTCTTTTTGAGGGTGGTCGGCCAAACGACTCGGGCGCGTTCGCGCCGCGGGAGGGTAAACTCATGTAAGGACGTCATTGCGAGCAGCGATAGCTGCGAAGCAATCCAGTGCCGCGGCGAAAGATTTGGATCGCTTCGCTCGCGATCGCGGTGACGGCGACCGAGTGACTTTTGTGACTCAAATACCGAAAGCCAACCGTTCGATTCCGTCATGGCCGGGCTTGTCCACGCCATCCACGTCTTGTTTGATGCTGTCTTGACGAACACATGGAATTGGCATGCAGACGCCCCGCGAAATCCTGACTGACCTCTGGACTCTCGCCGGAGGTCCGCGTGATGCACTCGACTCCGTCACGCTGACGGGAGAAGAGCCGCAACTGCCGTCATCGTTTCGCGTCGCCGCCGCCGCGCAATCAAGCGTCGCCGCGGCCGGGCTTGCCGCCGCGCACCTCTGGCAATTGCGCAGCGGACAAAGCCAGCAAGTCGCGGTCGACATGCGTCATGCCGTGGTCGAATGCCGCAGCGAACCTTACCTGCGCCTCGACGGCAAGCCGCCGCCGCCGGCATGGGATGCCATCGCCGGTGTCTACAGGACGCGCGATCGGCGTTTCGTCCGCCTGCACACCAATTTTCCGCATCACCGCGAAGCCGTCTGCCAGGTTCTGAACTGCAAGGCGGAGCGCGACGCCGTCCAGGCCGCGCTGATGCAATGGGACGCGGAGCCTTTCGAGACCGCCGCCTATGCCGCGGCCGGCGTGGTGGCGATGATGCGCTCACATGAGGAATGGTCGGAACTGCCGGCTGCCAAAGCGCTTGCGCCATTGCCGGTGCTCACCATTGAGAAAATCGGCGAGGCTGCGCCAAAACCCTGGCCGCGGGGCAATCGTCCGCTCGCGGGCTTGCGCGTGCTCGATCTGTCGCGGGTGATCGCAGGTCCCGTGGCAGGCCGAACGCTCGCCGCGCACGGTGCCGACGTGATGCTGATTTCCGGCCCTGTTCTGCCGGCGATCCCGTGGCTCACGATCGACACCGGCCGCGGCAAATTGACGAGCTTTGTCGATCTCAAGAGCGAGCAGGGACGGGCGCAATTGCGCGATCTGTTGACGGAAGCGGATATTTTTTCGCAAAGCTATCGCCCGCTTGCGCTCGCCCATCTCGGCTTCTCGCCGCAAGACGCTGCAACGATCAATCCCGGCATTGTCTATGTGTCGCTCTCGGCCTACGGCCACGCCGGGCCATGGGCGGAACGCCGCGGCTTCGACTCGCTGGTGCAAACCGCAACTGGCTTCAACCATGCGGAAGGGCAGGCGGCAGGCCTCGATGGGGCGAAGGAATTGCCGGCGCAGATACTCGACCACACCACCGGTTATCTGATGGCCTTCGGCGCCATGATGGCCAAGGCGCGCCAGTCGCGCGAGGGCGGCAGCTGGCACGTGCGCGTGTCGCTCGCACAGACCGGGCGCTGGATCTGGAATTTGGGTCGCGTGCCAAACGGTCTTGCGACCGAAGATTTGAAGGGTGAGGCGATCGCGCCCTTCGTGGAAGAGGCGTCATCGGGCTTCGGCCAGCTCAAATCCATCAGCCACTCGGCGAAGCTGTCGAAGACGCCTGCCTTCTGGGAGTATCCCTCGATGCCGCTCGGCAGTCACGCTCCGCAGTGGCCGGCGCGCCCGTCAGAAGCATGATCCGGACCCGAAGGGCCGTGTCAGCGCAAAGTGTGCAGCCGTTTTCCCTCGCGACAAACGCGGAACGCGTTTGCGCGGAGATCATGCCCCAAAAGAATGGCGCGCCGTGTTTGCTCAAACCAGGTCGGTCACGAGAATCCGTAAAGTCTGGCCGGATTGTCGACCAGAATCTTCTTTCGGATGCCGGCGTCGGGCGCCCACACCGGGAGCTGGTCGAGCAAGCGGCCGTCATCGATCTGGAACAGCGGCGTCACGTCAATTGGCTTCTTGTCCGGCGGCGTCACGGAATTCGGATGCGGCCAATCAGTGCCCCAGACAATGCGGTCGGGATTGGCCGCGATCAGCGATTTGGCGAAGGGTACAGCGTCGGGATAATCCGGCGCCTTGTTCGACAAGCGGTAGGCGCCGGAGATCTTCACATAGCCCTTGCCACTCTTCACCGCTTCGACCAGGTCCGCCCAGCCTGGCTGTTCGAGACCAAGCGCTGCGTCCGCGCCGCCGAAATGGTCGAACACGACCGGGACCGGCGAGGAGGCAAGCACGTCCTTGATCGACGAGAGCAATGCAAGGTTGGTGTAGACCTGGACATGCCATCCGCGCCCCTTGACGCGGGCGATCGCCGCCTCAAGGCGCTTGCGTCCGACGCCTGGATCGTTGACACCGCTGGTGGCGAGGTTGACGCGTATGCCGCGGATGCCTGCTTGTCCCATGGCATCGAGATCGCTCTCCGACGTCTTGTCGTCGATCACCGCAACGCCGCGTGCGGTTGCGCCGCGCGCCTTGATGCCGAACAGGGTCGCCGAATTATCGGTCCCGTAGACGCTCGGCGTCACAATCACCACGCGCTCGATATGCAGCGCCTTGTGAAGGGCCGACATTTCCTCGGGCGAAGCCGGCTCCGGTGTGTAAACCCGGCCTGCGAAGAACGGGAATTTCTCGGGATCGCCGTGGATGTGGGTGTGGCAGTCGCAGGCGCCAGCCGGAACATCGAAGTTCACCGCCGTTGCGGGCTGTGACGGCTTTGCCAGTGCAGTTCGGTCTTGCATGGCTACACCGGCGGCAATCGAGGCAAGCAGAAGATCACGTCTGTTGAGCATTTAGGTCGTCTCCTCTATGCGGTTCTTGTTATTCGGCTGCGGCAGTTCTCGCGCTCGCTCTAGCCATGGCGGCGGGATCGCCGGCTGCGCGGGCGGCGAAGAAGGCAATGATCGCCGCCATCAGCGAACAGGCGGCCAGGAAATACAGCCCGGCCTGGAAACTATCGGTGGCGTCCTTGATCCAGCCGACGATGAAGGGGCCGATATAGCCGCCGAGATTGCCGGTGGCATTGATCAAGGCGATCGCGCCCGCCGCCGCCGTTCCCGTGAGGAAGAGCGAGGGCATCGGCCAGAAGGCGGCGCGGGAGCCGTAAATGCCGGTGGTGGCGGCGGACATTCCGAGCAGCGCCCACCAGGAAGCGCCCGACCAGGCCGCAAAGGCCAGACCCAGCGCGCCAAGGGTCGAGGCCACGATCAGGTGCCAGCGGCGCTCCTGGTTGCGGTCGGACGACCAGCCCCACGCGATCAGTCCGATGGTGCCGATGATATAGGGGACCGACGCCGCCACGCCGGTCATCATGTTGGAAAGGCCGATGCCCTTGATGATCTGCGGCATGAAGAAAACAATGCCGTAATTCGCCGTCACGCTCATGAGGTAGATCAGCGAAAGCGCGACCACGCGCGGGTCGCCCAGCGCCCGCATCAAGGTCAGGCGGCCGGTGCTTTCGACCTGGCGATTTTCCGAATCGATGCGCGCCTGCAGCCAGTTTCTCTCATCCTCGGCGAGCCACTCGGCGCGCGCGGGCTTGTCCGTCATCACCTTGAAGATGACCAGACCGAGCAGCACGGCCGGCAAGGCCTCGAGGATGAATATCCACTGCCAGCCCTTGAAGCCGAGAATGCCATCCATTCCGAGAATGGCGGCAGAAACGATCGACGCGACAGCGTTGGCGACGGGTTGGGCGACGAACAGTGTCGAGATCACCCGGCCGCGATATTCGGCAGGAAACCAGTAGGTGAAGTAAAGGATCATGCCGGGGAAGAAACCGGCTTCGGCCGCACCAAGCAGGAAACGAATGATCAGGAAGCTGGTGGGGCCGGTGACGAAGGCGGTGAGCGCGGAGATGATGCCCCAGGTGATCATGATCCGCGCAATCCAGATGCGCGCACCGATCTTTTCCAGAATGAGGTTGCTCGGAATTTCGAACAGGAAATAGCCAAAGAAGAAGATTCCCGCGCCCCAGCCGTAAATATAGGCGCTGAAACCGAGATCCTTGTTCATGGTCAGCGCGGCGAAGGAGATGTTGCTGCGATCGATATAGGCGATGCAGTAGGCAAGCGCGACAAGAGGCAGCAGTCGCCAGGAAACCTTTGCGATGGTTCGATGCTCGATTGTCTGCGCACCTTCCGCAATCGCCATGAAATCCTCCCGTTGCGCCCGTCCGGTGTTAATCCGCCGCAGCCTTTGCTTTCAGACTATCGAGACAAGCGGCGGGCGGAAAGGGCTTCGCGCCAGGCCACGGCTCCCAGGTTTTTGCAAGACCGATACGCAAGGGCGGGAACACGCGCTCTGTGGCACCTGCGCGCCGATTTCGCCGAGCTTTCAGCCCAGTTCCGCCGCGACCGCCTTGCACACGGCCGGCCTTTCGGACATGCGGTCCCGGTGACCCCTGACCTTGGGAAATCGCGCCGGCTCGACGCCGTCGCCCTCCAACCACTGCGCGATCGTGAACAGATAGGGGTCGCAGATCGTATAGCTTTCACCCATCACCCACGGGCCCTTCAGCATTTTGCTCTCGATCAGATCAAAGCAGGCACTAACGGAGTCCGGCACCTTGCGCTTCATCGCCTCGATCGCGGCGGGATCGTCGGCCCAGCGCGTTCCGCGCATGCGGTGGGCATGAGCCACATGCACCGTCGAGCACAGATAGCTGTTGAACGCCTGCACCTCGGCGAAGCGGAAGGGGTCATCGAGCGGCGCGAGGCGGGCCTTCGGAAAGCTCTGCGCGATGAAGGCGAGCATGGCGGGCGTCTCCGTCAATATCCCCTTCTCGGTGACCAAAGAGGGGACGCGTGCCTTGGGATTGATGGCGAGATAATCCGCCGAACGCTGCTCCTGGACGGCGAAGTTGACCCGCATGGTCGAATATTCGGCGCCGGCCTCTTCCAGGGCGATATGAGACGCCAGCGCGCAGGTGCCCTTCTCGTAGTACAACTTCATCATCTTGTTTCCTCCGTCCGACGGTCTGGTGCCGTGACAAAGCTGTTATCGCAGCGGCGCGGCCAAGACCAGCCGGGATATTGCATGCTGCCTGATCAGCGGCGAAGATCAAGCTTGAATTCTTCGTGCACGGCCGGGCCACCCCGGGACCATCCTTGGCAAGAAATGTATGACAAAACTGTTCTCCGATCCGGAAGCCATCGCCGAAGATATCATCCGCGAGGTCGGCACCAGGCTGGTGGTGGGTTTGCCGCTCGGGCTCGGCAAGGCCAACCACATCGCCAACGCCTTGTATGCGCGCGCGGTCGCGGACCGCAGCATCGATCTCACTTTCTTCTCCGCGCTCACGCTTGAAAAGCCGCAACCTTCGAACCTGCTGGAGCGGCGTTTCATCACACCCGTGATCGATCGCCTGTTCGGTGGCTATCCCGAGCTTGCCTATGCGCAGGCCGTGCGTGCCAACGCCCTGCCGCCCAATGTCAAGGTGATCGAATTTTTCTTTCTCGCCGGCAGGTGGCTGCATGTACCGTACGCGCAGCAGCACTATATCTCCGCCAACTACACCCATGCTTCGTCATACCTGTTGGCGCAGGGCCTCAACGTCGTTGCGCAGCTTGTGGCCAAGCGCGTCATCGACGGCGTCACCCGCTATAGCCTGAGCTGCAACACCGATACCACGCTGGACGTGCTGCGCGCGCGCTCCGAAGGCCGGGCGGCATTCAAACTGGTCGGCCAGGTCAATTCCGAACTGCCATTCATGCCCGGCGCCGGAGATTTGGCGGCCGAAGAGTTCGGCGCGGTGCTCGATAGCCAGAAGACCGATTTTCCGCTGTTCGCACCGCCCTCCGAGCCGATCGGCGATACGAAATATGCAATCGGACTTCACGCCGCCGGCCTCGTTCGCGACGGCGGCACGCTGCAGATCGGTATTGGGCAGGAGGGTGACGCGCTGGCGCAGGGACTAATTCTTCGTCACCGCAACGACGGGCAATTTCAGGCGATCATGAAGCGCTTGATGCCGGTACCTGTGCAGCTCTCCGCGCTCGAAACCGGCCCGTTCGAAAACGGACTATATGGCCTCAGCGAAATGGTGTTCGAGGCATTCCTCGGCCTGATCGAGGCCGGCATTCTCAAGCGCGAAGTGGATGGCACCGTGCTGCACGGGGCGTTCTTTCTCGGACCGAAATCGTTTTACCGCGCCCTGCGCGAAATGCCGCCGGACCAGATCGCGCGGATCAAGATGGTGCCGGTATCCTTCACCAACGAGCTCTATGGCGACGAATTGGTCAAGCGCCGGGCCCGCGTCGAAGCCCGCTTTGTCAATAACACGATGATGGCGACGCTGATGGGCGCGGTGATCTCGGACGGGCTCGAAAGCGGGCAGGTGGTCAGCGGCGTTGGCGGGCAGTACAACTTCGTGGCGCAGGCCTTTGCGCTATCGGGGGCGCGCTCCATTCTCACGCTCGAAGCCACGCGGCGATCCGGCGCCAGGCCGCAATCGAACATTCGCTGGAGCTACGGCCACGAGACCATACCGCGGCATCTGCGCGATATCGTCGTCACGGAATACGGCGTGGCCGACATCAGGGGAAAATCCGACGCCGACGTGATCGCAACGATGTTGCAGATCACCGATTCCCGGTTTCAGGACGAACTCAAGCTGCAGGCCAGGGACGCCGGAAAGCTCCCTCAAAATTTCGAGATTCCGCCCGTCTATCGCGAGAATTATCCGGACCGGATAGCTGCGGCACTTCGCCCGGCCCGCGACGCCGGCCTGTTGCCCCCGTTTCCATTCGGCAGCGATTTCACCGATGTCGAGCAGCGGCTGATCCCGGCCTTGCAATTGCTGCAGGAGGCACAGCGCTCGCCACGGCTCTTGCCTGGGTTATTGTGGCAGGGATTCACCGCCTCCGCCGACGCCGCCGACCACGAATGCTTGTCGCGGCTCGGGCTCGACAAGCCGGCAACATGGTCGGAACGTGCCTACCGCGCGCTCGTCAGCGCGGCGCTGGTGCGAAGCCGGCTGTCGGCTTGAGATATGGACCGGCGTCGTGGCGCGAAACCGAGAGCCTGCAATGACAGGGGACTATCGCGGGAATGATTGTCACCTGTTCTTGTTCAAAGGCTTTCGCTTTTCGATGAATGCCGCCATGCCTTCGGAGCGATCCTCCAGCGCGAAGGTCGAATGAAACAGGTCGCGCTCCACGTGGAGGCCTTCGGAGAGCGGCGTTTCGAACGCGCGGTTGATCGCGCTTTTTGCCATCTCGGCCGCAGGGCGCGACATCGCGGCGATCTTCTCGGCGATGGCGAGTGCTTCCGCCATCAACTTGTCTGCAGGTACGACGCGGCTGACCAGACCCGATCGCTCCGCTTCAGCGGCATCCATCATCCTTCCGGTGAGACACAAATCCATCGCCTTGGATTTGCCAACAGCACGGGTCAGCCGCTGCGTCCCGCCAATGCCCGGAATCGTGCCAAGCGTGATTTCCGGTTGGCCGAATTTCGCCGTTTCGGACGCGATGATGATGTCGCACATCATCGCCAGTTCGCAGCCGCCGCCGAGTGCATATCCGCCGACTGCGGCAATGGTCGGCTTGCGGCAGTTAGCGACGCGGTCGCCGCGGATCGTGATGAAATCGCTGGCGAACATCTCGATGAAGTGCTTCGGCTGCATTTCCTTGATGTCGGCGCCTGCGGCGAACGCCTTTTCGCTGCCGGTCAAGACGATGCACCCGATCCTGTCGTCTGCCTCGAGGTCGTCGACCGCGGCCGCGATTTCGCGAAATACTCCAAAGGAGAGCGCGTTGAGCATCTTCGGCCGGTTGAGCGTGATGATGCCGACCGCGTCTTTGCTTTCGACGATGATGTGTTCGAATGTGCTCATGTTCCACCCCGGGTCCTGCTCGGCATGCCGCAATGTGCCTGCTGGCGGAGTGCGCTTCAAGTGATCCTTTGTCTGAGCGCTGTACCGACCGATGAATCCGCGGCTTGCGAGCCGACAGATTCAAATCGCGCCGCAAGAACGCTGTGCTGTCAGGCCATGAACATGCGGGCGGCCGAGGCCATGGTCAGCAGGGCGCCGAAACCGATAAAAATCTTGCCGATCACGGAGGTCTGCTCCCAGAGGGAGCCTTCCCGCCGTGCCGCGGTGACGGGCGCCGGCGGCGGATCGGCCGAGGCCATCGCGGACAACGCCGCCGGCGTAGTGCTGCCCTCCTGCAGGGCGCGGTCGACGTCATTAAGCTGGTCTGCGGCGACGATCCCATTGCTGGACTTGGCCTCGGCCGGATCTTGCGGAAGACCGTTGGCGCGCGGCGGCGGTTTGGCGTCGTCGCTCGGCACGCCCGGTGGTCGCCATTGCGCGTTGGCATTGGCGACGGCTGGCGGAATGTCCGACAGGGATTCGTGGCCATCGGCCGCATCGGCTGTGGCGGCTTTCGTTTCGGTATCAGCCTTCAACGCAAGTTTGTGGGATCGGCGATGCGCGTAGCTTTTCCTGTGGCGCCAACCATGCCTGAGCTTTTTGTGGGGCGTTGGCGCACCGGCGGTGGTTGCCGATTTCGAACTGGCGTCCGCCTCATCAGCCCTCACTGCCGCCTGCGATGGGCCCGCGGAAAACACAAAAAGCCCCGCTGCAAGTATCATTGCCGAGCGGGCGCTCGCTTTGAACATCATTTGGCAATCTCCCCATTTGCCATGATCCGCGGCGAGAAGACACCTCCGGCCGTGTCGGCAACGGGGCAGAAAAAGGGAATCTTCGGACGAGTTCGGGCGAAAACGGGGCAGCGGTCAGGTCGGCTGCGACGGTCCTTTGGACAATACCCTGGAGCAATCGGACCGGGTGTCAGCCGCGGCGATCAGTGTTATGAGCCTTGGGATGAAATCTTTTGTTGCGATTCCCGATCCGATCGAGCGATCCAAGCCTTGTCCAATCTTTATCACGAATTCGTGATCGATGGCCGGCGGCGTAACAAATTGAAAAAACGACCGAAATGAAGCGTGGGAGCGCGCGTGCGCGAAAGTGAAGACGAGTGGACCAGCCTGATGCGGCTGGCCATTTCTGGCGATAGTGCGGCCTATCACCGTCTGCTCAAGGCCGTGACTCCGGTGTTGCGGGCTGGGGCGCGCCGCGGGCTGGCGCGTGCTGGTCAACCGGTCGATCAATCCGAGGATATCGTGCAGGACATTTTGTTGGCGGTGCATCTGAAGCGGCATACTTGGGACACGGACGCTCCGTTCGCGCCCTGGTTGTTTGCGATCGCCCGCAACAAGCTGATCGACGCGCTGCGGCGCCGCGGCCGCCGCGTGTTCGTCAACATCGATGATTTCGCCGAAACGATCCCGGACGAACCTGTCGCGGAGACCGCCTCCGCGAGCGAGATCGCAGCCCAGCTCCAGACCCTTCCGCCCCGCCAGCGCGACGTGTTGCAATCTATCGCAGTTGAAAGCGCCTCGATCCGGGATACGGCCGCGAAATTCGCAATGAGCGAGGGAGCGGTGCGCGTCGCGCTGCATCGCGCGCTCACCAGCCTCACCGCGAAATTGCGGGAGCAATGAAGATGGAGACCGAACAGCTTATTCGAACCCTGGCTGCGGATAACGCGCATCGCGCCCGCCCGGTCGGATTCGTGCTGGCCTTGGCCCTGCTGGCTACGGTGCCAGTTTCGGTGGCGATGTTCCTGGCGGGTCTGGGCGTTCGTCCGGACGTCATGACGGCGATGCACAATCCGTTCTTTGGCCTGAAGTTCGTTGAGACGTTGGCGCTTGCGATCTCGGCCATTGTTGTGAGCCTGCATCTGTCGCGGCCGGAGGCTTCCTTGAAGGGCTGGGGATGGCTGCTGCTGATCCCGGTCGCAATTCTCGCTGCCGGAATCGCAAGTGAAATGATGATGCCGCATGAGGTGCCGATGATGACGCGGCTGATCGGCAGTAATTCGCGGGTTTGCTTGACGTCTATTCCGCTGATTTCCCTGCCGCTGCTCGCTGGCGCGTTGATCGGATTGCGTCATGGTGCACCGGCACGGCCCGCGGTCGCCGGCGCCATCGCCGGATTGGTGTCCGCGGGACTGGCGGCGACGTTGTATGCCGCCCACTGCAGCGACGATTCCCCGCTGTTCGTGGTGACCTGGTACACCATCGCCACCGCGCTGGTAACGGCCGTCGGCGCGCTGGTCGGATCGAAGGTCCTCAGGTTTTGACGATCGCTTTCCGGCACCGGAAGCCTTGAGATCAGCGTTTATGCCGCCGGTGCGGGTGTCGCCATCTGCTGCATGCGATGGAAACGAAGCACCTGCTGCGCGGTCGAGGGCCGAAGCCGCTCGTAGGTGGCCTTGCACGCTTCGAGATCGGAGCGCTCCTTGCCCGCGAGATCGTCGCGCATGTTGATCAGCGCCCGTACGGTCGGCCACGACATCCCGGAAATCTTGGCCAGGATCATGACGCCCTCGGCGCGGGTTTCCACCATCATGTTCTCGGCAATCGACACCGATACGCTGGCCAGCGCCGCGATCGCCGCGTTGGCCTCGTCGAACTTGCCCGCTTCGGCAAATGCGGCCACCTGATCCTCATCGAGTCTGCCGTCGTCATACAGCGATTTGACCAGCGCATGGGCGATCGCGGTTTCCTCCGTCATGGCCGATGGCGAGGTGCGCGCCATCCGCGTTACTTCTCGCACCGCGCTCGACACCTCGTCGGCAAGCGGGGGATTGGCAGCCTCAAGCCGCGCCCGCACCGTCGCCGAAGCCTTGGCAAGCAGTTTCAGATAGAGGTGCCGCGGAATGTTGGGCCGCAGACCGAGGCAGGTCGCTAGGTTGTCGTCCCTCTCCGCGCGAGTGACGAGGCGTGTGAAGCCGCGTTCGGTGAACTCGGCGCCCGGATTGTTGACGGTGCTGTGAACCACCTCGTCGTTGCCCCGCAGCACCAGCACGTCGGTGACGGCGCCGCTGAGAGTCTTGCGTGTCGAAATCGCCATCAAATGCGCCTGGCTTTTGTTGCGCGCAGTCTCGATCAGCGCCTCGTCATCGAGCCGGGTCGACTGGGACAGCACCGGCGCGGCGACCTCGATCGCATCGTCAAACGCCAGTGCACGGATGGTGAGCGGCGGCGCCCGGTCGACCGGCGCCAGCCGGGTCGAAAGCAGCGCCTTCGCGGAATTCTCGATGTGGTGCGTCAGACACTGGAAGACGTCGTCGAACAGCGCGATCTGCTCGTCCGAAAAATCGACGGCGCCGCTGAGGAAGAGATCGGTGACTCGGCGCAAGGTTTCGACCCTGCGCGCGACGGTGCCGTGCGTCAGCGTCGTCTGCAGCTCATCGAGCAGGCTTTCGGAAGTGGATGCGGGATTCGAACTCATGACTCTTTCCTGGAGTAACTGGCCTTGCGGCCGGCGACGGTTCTTCGGCCAAATACGGATGGTCCGATCAGGCGCTGACTATGCCGTTGCGTCCTTGCGCCTTGGCTCGATAAAGCGCGCGATCGGCGCGCGCGAGAATTGCGTCCGGAGTTTCATCGGGTCGAAGCGTTGCGATGCCTGCCGAAATGGTTACCCGCATGCCGGGCGAGAATGCGCTCCAGTCAAGGTCGGCGATGATCGCACGCAGCCGGTCGAGAATCCGCGCAGCCGTGCCATGAGGCGTGTCGGGAAGCACCAGCAGGAATTCCTCGCCACCGAAGCGCCCGAACCGGTCGATGTTGCGGATATTGGCGAAGACGGTGATGCCGAATGTTCTCAGCACTTCATCGCCGGTCGGGTGACCATACGTATCGTTGATGCGCTTGAACCAGTCGAGATCGATCAGCGCGATCGAACAGCACGAACCGGTGCGATGGGCGCGCGAGATCTCTTCTTCGAGCATTCGCAAGATGCAACGCCGGTTCAGCGAACCGGTCAACTCGTCGAGTTCGGCAAGTTCTTCGATGCGCCTGTAGGCTTCTTTGAGAGCCAGACTTTTTGCGTAAAGCGATTGACGCAGCGAATTGGAAAAGATGCCGAGAAACATGGAACGCCCGATGCCGAGGGTGAACACCGACATTGTCGCGAAGCGCTCCATATAGGTCCCGTGCGGGATCGAGATCGGTTTGTCCGTCAACAAAAAAAGCGCTGCGAGCCCCAACGCCAGGATGGTCCAGACGATTGCCGTCTGCATCGGCGTCGAACGCAGCGAACTGAAGTTGAACACCACGAACAACGTGCAAAGAAACATCACGCCGACTTCGGGCGCGACGTAGGCAAAGGCCAGCATGATCGTCATGCTGACCAGCACCTGTGGCGTAACGAAATAATGGTCCTTGAAGCGCTCCGTGAACCCTGATTCCGACAGCGCGATGTTGCCGGCGACCGTAAGCAGGCCGCAGCCGGCAAAGGCGGGACCGATAATCGCCGGGATCGCGCCGACCTGGGCGTAGATCAGCAGCAGAAAGCCATCGATGACATAGCTGATTCCGACCATTCCCTGGATTTGACGGCGCTGTCGTGCGCGGCGCAAAAGCGCCTCGGCCGTCGGCTCGCGGCCCACGCCTTCCAAACTATCCGCAGCTGGATTGAGGAAGGGCAAAGCGACGGTGTCCATGATCTCGCCATTGGTGGAACAAGCGAGAAAAATCTACGTGGCAAAGCCTTTAGGTTTGGTATCTTTCTGCCCGAATGTTCAGCAACAGGGGGCTCAGCCCTTTGTTTGGTATGGAAATTACCTGCGTCCTGGAGCGCGCTTGCCCGCGTCCTCGAGCTGTCTGTCCGCATGCCGCGTTCGGCGCATAATGCTTGCTACCGGGAGGCCTGCTCGGACGTGCCAGGCCGGTCCGAAGGAGCTACAGGTAATATAATACCACCAGCAATGCGGTTGGGCCAGGCCATCGAGACGGTCTGTGCGGCATCTCACAGTTTGAAACCGCTATTGCCATAGTTTGAAGAATCTTGCCTTTTTGATCGAACCACCCGTCATCTCACTCCGACCAACCCTGCGAGACGGCCATTGAGTGCGACACCGGCGGCTTCGGACGAGGTTCTGATCGCTCGGATTGCTCAAGGCGACCGGCTCGCCATGCAGGTGCTGTAAGGACGGCATCATGTCAGGGTGTTCCGTTTCGGGCTGCGGCTCATTCGGGATGAACAGGTCGCGGAAGATCTCATCAGCGAGGTCTTTCTCGATGTGTGGCGTCAGGCCGGCAAGTTCGAAGGCCGATCCGCCGTTTCCACCTGGCTCTTGGCAATTACGCGGTTCAAGGCTCTTTCCGCGCTGCGGCGCAGAAGGGACGTCGAACTCGATGAGAAGGCCGCCAACGCGATCGAGGATTCCTCCGACGATCCTGAACTGGCGGTGGTGAAGAAGGATACCGGTGACGCGTTGCGCAAGTGTCTGACCGCACTTACGGCGGAGCATCGGGAGATCATCGACCTTGTCTACTACCACGAGAAATCGGTGGAAGAGGTGGCGGAGATCGTCGGTATTCCGGAGAATACCGTGAAGACGCGCCTGTTCTATGCACGCAAGAAACTCGCCGAACTGCTGAAGGCAGCCGGCGTGGAACGAGGCTGGCCATGACGGCAACAAGCAGAAAGATGCTGGAGCAGGAACCCGGCGAGATCGAATTGCTGCTGCCATGGCATGCCGCCGGCACCTTGAATGCGCGCGATGTACGCCGGGTTGACGAAGCGCTTGCCCGCGATCCCGAGCTTGCCCGGCAATATGCCGTGATCCGCGAAGAATATGCCGAGACCATTGACCTCAATGAAAACCTCGGGGCGCCATCCACGCGCGCCATGCAGAAGCTGTTTGCGGCCATCGACGCGGAGCCGGCGCGCCAGCCTCGCGCCTCGCGCAACATGGCTGCGAGGTTCACCGGGTTTTTCGCACAACTATCGCCGCGGACACTGGCCTGGTCGGCGAGCCTGGGTGCGCTTGCGCTCTTGCTGCAGGCCGGCGTGATCGGCGCGGTCCTGGTCTACAACCGGCCCGCCGTGTTCGAGACCGCATCGTTGAGCGCCAACGAACCCATCACCCGCGATCTCGGCGCGGCTGCGCTGACGCGCGCGTTGGTGCGATTTGCACCGGACGCGCGCTTTGCCGACATCACCGCGCTGCTCGACAAGTATCAGGCTACGATCATCGAAAGCGCGAAAGGCGGCATGTTCAAGCTGCAGTTCGGCAACCGCGCGATGAGCAGGGACGAGGTCGCCGGTCTCTTGAAAAGGCTGCAAAACGAAAAGATCGTCAGCCTCGCCGCCGCGACGCCCTGAGGCGGCGGTTCGCGCCAAATGATAGGCTTCGCAACCGCGGGCCCCGCGCTTTGCTGAACAACACCAACTTCCGGTCGTTTCAGCCGCACCTTCGTTATTTGGTGCGGGCGTCGCGGTGATTATTCGGGCAAGCCCGCCCAGGCAGGCCTCCGAGATCCCGGATACCGGCATGGCGAAGGCACTAAACCCACCGAGCGCTCCGGCCGTGTCCGACAAGCCGGCGGCGGACGAAATCAGGCCCGCCGCGCGGTGATTCACTGTCCCCGGGCGTGATTTTTGCTTCGAGGAAGGCCGGCCGAAAAAGCTAAAATAATTCTCAAAACGCGTTTGAACGTCCAACGCGCCTGCCGCGACCAATTTAAGGTGGAGCGGTCATCCCTCCCCATCGAAGGCTGTATTCGGCGCGAGCGCCCATCCACCCCAAGCGCCCATATGGCTTGACCCGTCCGGCTGTCCCCCCGGACGGGTCTCTCATTTCGGCGTCGCCAAAGGCCAGCAAGGAAAAATTGGGACCTCAACCACCGGTGTTATCTCTTCCACGATGCTCGCGCGAGCCAATGCGCGGCTGGACATTGCTTTCGTTTTCCACAAAATATATTCGTCACGTCGAGTGATTCGGTCCAGTTGCGTCCGCGTCCTTCGTTTTCCCTGCGGGCTGGTTCATGACCAAACAACTGGACTTGGCTGGTGGTCGCGACGTCGTCGCGCGCTGGTGCACCCTTGCCGAACAGCGGCTCGAATATCTCACTGAGTTGTTCAAGACCGGCCGCTGGCGGCGCTTTCACAGCGAACGCGCTTTTCTCGAAAATATCCAGGAGGCCAAGGCTGCGGTGGAAGCCTGGCGCAATCTTTCCTCGGGCGAGGCGTCCCGAAACAGCCGGGCCATCGACAAGCCGTGGCTCAGCCGCGCCGCTGCGCGTGGAGAGATCTGGCGCGATCGGGTCCGGTTGCCGCTGGTGGCGGAAATTGCGCCGGCAGAGCCGCGAGAGCCTGCAATCATCGCCGAAATCGATTCAGCTTCTGTGGACGATACGTCCGGCGTGTCGTTGCCGGACGACAATGCGTCCCTTTTGACGCAGCAGCTGATGACGATTGTCGAGCGCTATCCGTTGCTTCGCAACAGGCTCTAACGCAACTGCCCAATGACGGTGGATGCTCCGAGATAACGGCGACCGACGTCCATGGTCGCGTGATCCAGCCAAGCGCAGCCCTGCCGCGCTCGCTCTTCTTGACTAGCACAAAAATGCAGCCGGGCAAGTGTGAACGCGCCAGCCGGGAAAGCTGATTGTCGCGGTAGGGTCAATGGGCGCATCACGAGGATGCGGAGCCTCTCGCCGCCTGCCTTGCGAGCTTCACCATTTCCAGCAGCATGGCTTCACCGGCATCGACCAGCTCTTCCAGTGAGATCCGGTGCGGCATGCCCCTGTCTTGATACGTTCGGCCACGGGCCAGCAGCGGAATATGCACGAAAGCGGCGAGGCGAGGACCCTTGCGGCGGCGCGCTGCCTCGATCGCCCGAAAGCTCAGGTAATTGCAGAGATAGCTGCCGGCATCGCGCGAGGCGCGTACGTCGATGCCGGTGCGGATCGCTGCGCGCAGCAGTTTGGCGGTGTGCGGCCCGAACGCTAAAGCATCGGCGTCGGGAGATATCGATCCCTTGCGGGTGCGCGCGTGATCCGCGTCGGGCCAAAGCCTCGTGATGGCGTTGCGCGCGCGGGTCTCGATCCGGACATAAGGTGTCCGGGAGGCGAGGCCGAACATCAACAGCGCATGCGGGCGATGCGAGGCGAGCAACAAGGGCAGTTGCCGGTCGACATTCTCGTAAGTTACCTGAAAGATGTGCCCGAAGATCTTGACGTCGCTCAAAGAAGGGCGGCGCAGCTGCAACAGCCGCGCGACGAGGGGTTCGGTGGGATTGCAGGGCGCACCGGGAAACGGACCAAAACCGGTGATGAGGATGCGCAGGCCTTCGTTCATTTCAGCATATCTGCGATCTGCTCGGCCGCGAGCGCAGGCGTGATGCGGCTGTCTGCAACCTCGGATTCGATTTTCCTGACCTTGGCGCGGATCGCGGAATCCGCGCGCAGCCGCGCCATCATGCGATGCTCCAGCATCGACCACATCCACTTGACTTGTTGATCCTTGCGCCGCGCGGCGAATTCACCCGATGCGTTCATCGCTTTGCGGTGATCGAGAATTTCCTGCCAAAGCGTGTCGATGCCCTTGCCGGTGAGGGCTGAATAGGTCACGACCGGAGGCTGCCAGTGTTGCGAACGGGGTTTCAGTATATGCAGCGCACTCTGATATTCGCCTGCCGCGAGGTTTGCGCGCTTGATGTTGTCCCCATCGGCCTTGTTGATCGCGATCATATCGGCGAGTTCGACGATGCCTTTCTTGATTCCCTGCAGCTCATCGCCTGCGCCGGGCAACATCAGCGCCAGGAAAAAATCGGTCATGTCGCTGACCGCGGTTTCGGATTGCCCGATGCCGACGGTTTCCACCAGGATCACGTCGAATCTGGCCGCTTCGCACAGCAACATCGCCTCGCGTGTTTTCGCGGCGACGCCGCCGAGCGTCCCGGAGGCTGGCGAAGGGCGGATATAGGCATGCTCGGATGCCGACAGCCGCGCCATCCGCGTCTTGTCGGCGAGAATCGAGCCGCCGGTGCGGGCAGAGGAGGGATCGACCGCGAGCACCGCGACCTTGTGACCGCGCTCGATCAGGAACATGCCGAGCGCATCGATGGTGGTGGATTTTCCGACGCCCGGCGAGCCGGTGATTCCGACCCGGATTGCCTTGCCGGTTTCGGGCAGCAATGCCTGGACCAGCTCGCGCGCCGCCGCCTGATGATCGCTGCGCCGGCTCTCGATCAGCGTGATCGCACGCGCCAGCGCCGCGCGGCGGCCGGCGCGCAGCTCCGTAGCCAAAGATTCAATGTCAGCGGCGGCATTCTTACGCGAGCTCATGACTCCGTTTACAACGGCGGCGCGACATAGGCGAGGGGTGGGTAGCCGCCGGGCGCTTCTGATGCGAAACTAATTGGTTTTGGCGCATAAGCCGGCAGTGCGTAACCTGGCAGACATTGACGATGATTCGTCCTGGCAAACGGACATCGCCGTTTCTCTCGCCTCATCGAGCCGCTGTTCGCCCGACAGGGCCAGTGCGAGGGCGCCAAGCACTGTAAGTTTGAAAGAGGGCGGCAGGAACCTGTCCATAACCTCCTTCTGCGCCAGGGCGATTCGCAGTTCCTGTTCCGCCGCTGGAAAGTCCGGCTTCTTCATCAAGAAGATGGCTTTGTAGAAATGTGAACGAGGATCGTCCGGATATTTGCTGACGTACCATGTTGCAGCGGACTCGTGGATATCCGAGTCGGATTTCGGCAAGGCCTGTGGGGGCATGAGAAGCATCGCGGCCTGCAAAGAGCGATAGCTTGAGACGGTCTCCGCGGCGCTGACAACTGTGCCGAGCAGTCCGAGCGCCACGATAACTGCTGCAATCTTGCGAAGCCGAGGTAGTGCGTCGGTTTCGAGCTGTACGTTCAGCAATATCCAGGCGACAAAGGCGCCGGCCACGGCACCGCCCGCATGCGCGCCGTAGTCAATCTTGCCTGACTGGCCTATCGAGAGAAACGGCAAGAGCGAGGGAACCAGGACCTGAAGAGCCCGACCGCGTAGCGCGCTGCGCGTCTCCGGTGCGGTGTATCGAAAACTAAGGACTAAAATCGCTGCGAACATGCCCATGATCGCGCCGGACGCACCAACCGAAACGAGGCTGTGCGGATTGAAGAGGAGCGAACCGCAGGCTCCGCCCAAAGCTCCCATCACAAAAAACGCGCCGAACCAAATGCGGCCGACCATACGTTCCAAAACCTCCCCAGCGAGGACAAGGGTGAGGCTGTTCAGCCCGAGATGGAGCAGATTGGCGTGGAGTAACGGGCCCGTGAAAATACGCCACCACTGACCCTCACCGAGCGTCAGCAGGTATTGAAGGCCACCCAGCATAAGCAAAGTCCTGATGCTCGGTTCAAGCAGCTTTGTTGGCGGGTCGATCCCGAATAGCAACTCCATGGCGAAGATTGTGACCAGGGTCGCAACGAAAATAATCGATAGATAAGGCACAGCCCTCGGCGGCAATTCGACCGCAACAGCGGGCATCGTTTCGGGCTCGCGCAGCTGGCGTAGCACCTCCTCTACAAATCCCCACTCGGGTTGGCCTTGAAGCGAGCTCGACCAGACACTGCCGGCTGCCGGATCAACGGCCAGTGCCGATACCAAGCACAGGGTCCCCGGCGCGGGCAGCCTGATCGTTTTGAGCCGCTCTAGTTGTACTGTGGATGTCGATCCAACTTCGATCACCCGTATGATAACGGGTTTGCGCTCCGGACTGCCCACTCTGGTCTGGTCCGAATATCTCTGGCATTCTTCCACGATATTCTTCAAATCTGGCATCGGCAGGTCGAATTCCTTGCCGGGATGAGCTTCGCGATCGATCAGACAGAGAATAGCGAAGGGAGTGCCATGTGACGTCAGGACAATATCGCTCACCGCGCCAAGGCTCTCCGCTTCGGGCACGGTGCCGACTGCGAAGCCCTTCTTCGCGACGAATTGCTTGGCGAGATAACTACAGAAAGTATCAGCGGGAGTGACAGGCCTGTCGGCCGGAGATGCAGTCGTTATCGTCTCGGACATTTAGCCCCATTAAAGAATTGAATTGGCGCATTCTGCGATAACGATAAAGACTTCGATTGTGTACGACAAGGGTCACAACTGAGGGTTAGTTTGCCGAGGCGTCGTTCTCGTCGTTTTTGGGCCGTGCGCCCCCGAAGATTCGCATTCCCTCCAACGTCAGATATGGCTTTAGCGTCTCCCACGGTAGGAAGATGACATACTGGCCTTCGGCATATGGACCTACCGCGTGGGGCGGATAGTGAAATGTCAAGCCGGAGCTCTTGCCGGCTTCGGTCGAAGGCGCCAGCGTGACCGCACCGATCTTGAGCAGCTTCGGTTCGAGGTTCCTGAACCATTGGGCATTCGCGGTCTCGGTGGCATCTCGCTTGTTCTTTTCGATTCTCAGCGACGCGATCACGCCTTTCAACATCGCTGTCATCGTCGGTCCACTGTCCGCGGTTTCGGTGAAGAAGGGGCGGATACTTATCCGTTTCTTCGCGACGGCGTCCCAAAGTATCGTATCGACATCGGAATTGGGGTGCGCTCCGCCGGTGTCCATATAGTCGGACCTGACGATGCTGACATAATGTCCATCGACCGTCGAACGGACGGAGTATCTCCGCTCGAAGCTCCAGGTGCCGTTGCGAAACAGCACAGGATCCAGCTTGCGCGCGGCGGCAGCGTCCGTGGCGTTCTTTTCGATCCACTTGCGCCCCTCGGCGAGACAATCGGCCGATAGCGCCGCGTCTTGCTTGATCTTCGGGTCCAGGAAGACCGCTGCTTCGATGTTCTTGTTCTTGATTGCGGCATCCGCTTTGGGCTCGGCTGCGAATGCGGCAGCCGTTGCGACACAGGCAATCGCGCCCACAATGCCGATCCTGGGGGCGAACGTAACAATGGCAGAGCGCAAATGAAATCCTTCGAGTGAACCGTTGCGCGGATTTATTCCGCCGCCTCGCTGTGCCCCAGCCTCGCATTGAGCTTGTGGATCAGTTCTTCGGCCGCATCCGCAATCACCGTGCCCGGCGGGAAGATCGCCTCGGCACCCGCCTTGTGCAGCGAGTCATAATCCTGCGGCGGCACCACGCCGCCGACGATGATCATGATATCCTCGCGGCCCTGCTGCTTCAGCGCGGCCTTCAATTCGGGCACCGCGGTCAGATGCGCGGCGGCCAGCGACGACACGCCGAGTATATGCACGTCGTTCTCCACCGCCTGCCGCGCCGCTTCATCAGCGGTCGCAAACAGCGGCCCTATGTCGACGTCGAAACCGAGATCGGCAAAGGCGGACGCGATCACCTTCTGGCCGCGATCATGGCCATCCTGGCCGATCTTGGCGACGAGGATGCGCGGTCGACGCCCCTCCGCTTCCTCGAACGCATCGATCAGCGCCTGCACCTTTTCGACCCGGTTGGACATGGTGGAGGCCTCCCGCTTGTAGACGCCGGTGATGGACTTGATCTCGGCGCGATGGCGTCCGAACACCTTCTCCATCGCATCGGAAATTTCACCGACGGTGGCCTTGGCGCGCGCCGCGTCGATCGCCAGCGCCAGAAGATTGCCATTGCCTTCGCCGGCGCTGCGCGTCAGGGCCGTCAAGGCTTCGTCGACGTCCCTCTGGTTGCGCTCCTGCCTCAGCCGCTTCAGCTTGTCGATCTGCAGCCGCCGGACGTTGGAATTATCGACCTTGAGGATATCGATCGATGTTTCGTTGCCCGGCCTGTATTTGTTGACCC
Organism: Bradyrhizobium sp.; assembly: GCF_035570375.1. Lineage (GTDB taxonomy): Bacteria > Pseudomonadota > Alphaproteobacteria > Rhizobiales > Xanthobacteraceae > Bradyrhizobium. Next base: position 24,224 of record NZ_DATMLW010000001.1, read on the forward strand.
CGATCACCGCCTGCTGACCGGCATCGATCCGCGCCTGCGTCTTGGCGGAAGCCTCCTCGATTCGAAGTTTCGGCAAGCCGGCCTCGATCGCCTTCGCCATGCCACCGAGCTCCTCGACCTCCTGGATGTGGATCCAGGCTTTTGCCGCAAGATCGCGGGTGAGCCGTTCGACGTAATATGAGCCGCCCCAGGGATCGATGATGCGCGTGGTGCCGCTCTCGTGCTGCAGAAAGAGCTGCGTGTTGCGCGCAATCCGCGCGGAGAAATCGGTCGGAAGCGCGAGCGCCTCGTCGAGCGCGTTGGTGTGCAGCGATTGCGTATGCCCTTGCGTTGCCGCCATCGCTTCGATTGTGGTGCGCATGACGTTGTTGAAAACGTCCTGCGCGGTCAGCGACCAGCCGGAGGTCTGGCAGTGCGTGCGCAGCGACAGCGAGCGCGGATCCTTCGGCTTGAACGGTTTGAGGAGCTTCGCCCACAACAGCCGCGCGGCGCGCATCTTGGCGACTTCCATGAAGAAGTTCATGCCGATCGCCCAGAAGAACGACAGCCGCGGCGCGAAGCGGTCGATGTCCAGCCCCGCCTTGAGCCCGGCGCGCAGATATTCGACGCCATCGGCGAGCGTATAGGCGAGCTCGAGGTCTTGCGTCGCGCCCGCCTCCTGCATGTGATAGCCGGATATGGAAATGGAATTGAATTTCGGCATCTTGTGCGACGTGTAGGCAAAGATGTCGGAAATGATCCGCATCGAAGGCGCGGGCGGATAGATATAGGTATTGCGCACCATGAACTCTTTCAGAATGTCGTTCTGAATGGTGCCGGAAAGTTTCTCCGGCGGCACGCCCTGCTCTTCGGCCGCCGCCACGAACAGCGCGAGGATCGGCAGCACGGCGCCGTTCATGGTCATCGACACGCTCATGCGGTCGAGCGGAATGCCGGCAAACAGCGTGCGCATGTCGTAGATCGAATCGATCGCTACGCCCGCCATGCCGACATCGCCGGCAACGCGCGGGTGATCGGAATCGTAACCGCGGTGAGTGGCGAGGTCGAAGGCGACCGAAAGGCCTTTTTGCCCGGCGGCGAGGTTACGGCGGTAAAAGGCGTTGGAATCTTCGGCCGTGGAAAACCCGGCATATTGTCGGATGGTCCAGGGCTGGTTGACATACATCGTGGGGTAGGGGCCGCGCAGATACGGCGCTATGCCGGGCCAGGTCTCGAGGAAATCGATGCCTTTGAGATCAGCCTCGCCATAGGCGGGTTTCACCGGAATGCCTTCCGGCGTGAGCCAGGCTTCTGCGGCTCCCACAGGGCAGGGACCGGCCGTCTTTTCGAAAGAGACATCGGCAAAGTTCGGTATGCGGCTCATTGCAGTCACCATATCACAATCAGCCTCCGAAATTGACACCTGCTAATCATGGTCCGGATGCTGGTGGCTGACGACGCTGTTGAGCTTCTCCGCACCATAATTCTGCAGCGTGGTCTGGCTCGGCAGGTTGGCGATCCCCACGACCCAGCCGAGCCGGGATTCGGTGCCGTATTGGATGGTGGGCGCCACCCGGTCAGGCCGGTCGAATGTGCCGGTCATGATTTCGATCCGCGGGCCGTCGATGCGGCGGAAGCTCAGCGGCGTGCCGCAATCCCTGCAATAGTCGCGTTCGGCAATCGAGGAGGAGCGGAACGAGGCCGGCTTGCCGCGGGTCCAGGCAAAATCGCTCTTTTCGATTTCGGCGAATGAGGCGAAAGGGGCCCCGGAAGCCTTCTGGCACATTCGGCAATGGCAAATGCTGACCTTTCTGGGGGCCGCCGACAGTGCAAAGCGAATGGCGCCGCATTGACAGCCGCCGGTCAGAACGGGTTTCGCAGTCGTGGTCATGTGTGCTTCCGATGGGCCTCCTGCAGGATGCTCAGCGCATCGCTGCCGGCAAAGATGAAATCGTTAACGCCGGCTGCGCGTAAGGCGGATTCCTGCGCACCCGCGCGTCCTGCCAGATAGATATGCTTGGCTTTGGCCGCTTGAAGGGCCTTCGCCGCGCCGGCGGCCTGTTCGGCATAGACCTTGTCGGAGGAACAAAGGCAGGCGACCGCTGCGCCCGAGGCCGTAAAGGCCGCGGCAAGCGCCGCCGGATCGCCAAAACCCTCCGAGGCGACGGCCTCGATGCCGCCGGTCTCGAAAAAACTCCTGGCAAATGTTGCCCGCGCGGTGAACTCGGCAGGGGTGCCGAGATTGGCGAGGAAAACCCTTGGTCGCATCCCCCGGCTTTTGAGTATTTCGTCGGATCGGTCGCGCAATCGCTCAAAGGGCACCGCAAGCCGTATCGGCGCCAGCGGTTCGAACTTGAACCTGGCTTCGCTCTCGGGCGCAAGCTCGACGGGCTTGGTATCCAGCACGGCCACGTTTGTTTCAGCCAAATCCGGAAACTCGCTCGCACCGGTGAACACGTCCTTGCGCCTGGCCACATTGGCTTCACGCGCTGCCCTCGTTGTCGCGACCTTGCCCTGGATCAGGTTTTGCGCGAGCGCAGCAAAGAGGCCGCCGGCCCTTTCGATTTCCTGAAACAGTTGCCAGGCAGCCTCGCAAAGCCGTTGAGTCAGGGCTTCGATCCCGCCAGAGCCGGCCGCAGGGTCTGACACTTTCGCGAGATTGGATTCCTCCAGCAGGATCAGTTGCGTGTTGCGCGCGAGGCGCCGCGCAAACGGATCGGGTAGTCCCAGCGCAAGCGTATGCGGCAGCACCGTGACGCTGTTGGCGCCGCCAAGTCCGGCCGAAAATGTAGCCATCGTCGCACGCAGCATGTTCACATAAGGATCGCGCCGGGTGAGCATGCGCCAGGCAGTCTCGGCCGCAATGAAAACGGGCTTTGGCTCAAGCCCGCACGCCGCTTCGACCCGCGCCCATAGCAGCCGCAGCGCGCGAAATTTCGCGATCGTCAGGAACTGATCGGCATCGGCGGAGAGGCGGAACGAAATCGCAGCGCGGGCGCGCTCAAGCGCGATGCCGCCGGCTTCAAGCGCGCGAAGGTAGGCAACCGCAAGCGCGAGCGCGAACGACAGTTCCTGGGCTTCGGAACCGCCGGCATCATGCACCACGCGCCCGTCGGCGAGCGCAAAGGGTCCCCTGAAACCGCGGTCCATCAGATCGCCGATGATTTTGGCGAACGCCTTTTCCAATTCGGGCCACGACGCCGCGTTCGTGCCCCGCACTGCCATGGTGGATAGCGCCTGATAATTGAAGCGGATATCGAGCTTGGCAGGATCGACGTGCTTCTCTTCAATCAGATCCGCGAGATTGGCGCCCGCATTGTCGCGCCCCAACACGGGATTGAGCGCGATTGAAATCCCGGCATCGAACATGATGCGGTCGAATAGCCGTTTGAGCGTTTCAGGTGCCGCATCGACGACGCCAAAGCCGCGCGCACCCGGCCCGCCGGCAAATTCGATCTGAAGCCCGGCAGCGCCGTTCTCGAGATCCTCAAGCGCTTGCGCATTGGCCGCCGCGGCATCGGGATGATCGATGCGCTGCATGATTTGCCACGGCGCGGCCAGAGGCCGTCCTGCAATCGGCGCTGCATCGCGCTCTCGACGGTAGATCGGCTCGATCCGCAATCCGTCGTAGGTTTTGCCGACCAGCTTCTCGAATGGCGCACCCTTGAGCACGCCGTCGACCAGCTTGCACCAATCGTCATAAGTCGCGGACGCGAAATCCGCTGCAAGCGGCAGGTCGTCGGTCACGGATGTCATTTGCGGGCAGCCTGCTCCGGTGAAAGCGCTATACGTTGGCCGAAATTGCCACGGGCGGGTCCCCAAGCCAAGAACCTCACCCGGTTGGCTCAACCGAGGTCCGGCAACCGCTCGATACCTTCGGTCGAAAGTCCGGCCAGCGCGGAAGCCACTTTGCGGCCGGCGATCACGCGTTCTGGCGCGATCTCCGCCAGCGGGACCAGAACGAAGGCGCGTTCGAACAAACGGGGATGCGGCAGGGTCAGTTCCGCCTTCTGCATCGAGACGTCGTCATAGGCGATCAGATCGAGGTCGAGCGTGCGCGGTCCCCAGCGCGGCTCGTGACCGCGGTCGCGTCCGAATTTCGTCTCTATTTTCTGGAGCGTGAACAATAACGCATGCGGATCGAGGCCGGTCTCGATCTCGATGCAGGCATTGACGAATTTCGCCTGTTGCGGCTCGCCCCAGGGCGGGGTCATATAGTCTGAAGATCGCGCGAGCAGGGCGCCCTGTGCCATGCCGCAGATGCTGGCGATCGCTTTCTTGAAGGTCGCGCGTACGTCGCCGACATTGCCACCTAGCGCGATCAGGGCGCGGGCCATCAGGATTGCCGCGTGCGGGTTAGGACCACCCCGACATCGTCGAAAATCGCAGCGATCGGCGCGTGCGGCTTGTGGACCGTGACCTTGACGGCGCCGACCTTCGGAAAGGCGCCCAGGACGGCATCGGCCACCGCGCCGGCCGCGCGTTCCAGCAATTTGTAATTGGCGTTCTTGAAGGCTGAGGTCGCGGTTGCGACCACGTTGGAATAGGACACCGTGTCGGCCAGTCGATCGGTGCGCGAGGACTCCGACAAGTTGATGGAGAGTTCGAGGTCAATGACGAAGCGCTGTCCGACCTCGGTCTCATGATCCATCACGCCATGGCGGGCATGGATCACGACGCCGGTGATGAAAATCGTATCGCTCATGCCTTTTCCCAGACCGCTTCTGCCACGCGCAATGCCTGTACGGTGTCGTAGACATCGTGGGTCCGGATGATCCGTGCACCGCGCTTTGCCGCTATCAGATGCGCCGCGATCGATCCACCGAGTCTTTGATGCGGCTCCGACGGCGATATCGAACTGATAAAGCGCTTGCGCGATGCGCCGACCAGGAGCGGGAGGCCGAACGTGCCGAACTGATCGAGCCGGGCGATGGCCATCAGACTTTGCTCGGGCGTCTTGCCGAAGCCGATGCCGGGGTCGAGCACGATATTTTCACGGGCAATCCCGGCCTTCGCGGCGATCTCCAGCGAGCGCGCGAAGAATTCGGAAATATCCCTCATGATGTCGATGCCACCTTCAGCGCTCTCGCGATTATGCATGATGACAAGCGGGCAACCTCGACCGGCCAACAGCCTCGCCATGTCGGGGTCGCGCTGCAGACCCCAGACGTCGTTGGCGATCTTGGCCCCCGCATCAAGAGCCCAGACGACAACGTCAGATTTCACGCTGTCGATCGAGACGGGAATGCCGAGAGAAACGATATCGGCCAGAATCGGCTGCAAACGTTTCAGCTCTTCACCGGCAGAAATTGCCTTCGCGCCATAGGGGCGGGTGGATTCGGCGCCGATGTCGATGATGTCGGCGCCTTCCGCGATCATTCGGCGGGCCTGTGCCAGCGCGCGGTCCGGCGCCATGAACTGGCCGCCGTCCGAGAACGAATCCGGCGTGACGTTGAGGACGCCCATCACCGCTGGAGACGGCCGTGACAAGAGTGCCTGCCAGCCTGGTCGATTGGCCGAACCAGCCGAGGTGCCGTCTCCGGACGAGATCGCGATCATGGGGTCGCTTTGCGCGGTCCCCGCAGGCAAGTCAAGACGCCGAAAACGCGGTTTGGCCCCCTTTGCCGCCCTGGTCGTGGAGGCAGGTCAAGCCCCCAACGCCGATCAATATGTGATTTTGGGCTGAAGCTTGCGGGCCTTGTCGATCAACTGCTCGACCGACCTCTCGGAAGGGAGGACACGGACGAGCTTGCGCCTGATGTTCACCTCTTTCATGTTCTGCGCCAGACGAGCGGGGTTGCGCAGCGCAAGTTCCCGGACCGTGGCGACGCCGGCTGCGCGCATCAATCCGACCTTTGCCTTGCCCATGCCGGGAATCCGCATGTAGTCCGAGAAATTCGCCCATGCGAGAAGTTGCTGTTCGCTGATGCCGGTCTTTGCGGCAAGTGTCTTTCGCCCTTTGACGGTCCGCGCCGCCTCAAGCAGCCTGTCCGTCGTGCGTATGCCCAGCGATTTCAGTTTTGCCGCGGCAAAAGTCGGTAAACCGTCAATCTCTGAGAGTGGGTATGTCATGGTACTCGATTCGAAAGGTGCTTAAGCGAACTGGCTGAGCCCCGGTGTGCCTGCAATGATCTCGCCCATTTGGTCCGGTCCGATCTTGTCGCGGCCAAATCGCAAGAGTTCACGCGCTACATTCTGAATCTCGCCTATTCCCAGGCCTAACCCCATCAGTCTGGTGCCGACCGCCATCAGGCCGGTACCCATCAAGCTCGCAAGACCGCCTTCGTTGCCGGAAGCGATGATCGCGGCTTCTGCGCCTGGAATCCTGTCGATTAAGGCTTGAACCTTGTCGGAGGGCCCCTCATTGCGAAGGAAACCCAGGATGATGCCGATGGTTTTTTCCGCGACAGCATCATCGATGCCGGCCTTGGTGGCCAGCCGCCCAATCAGTTCGTCCATTGTGCCCCGTCCCTCAGCCGATTTACGTGCCGGGTCCTTCCTCGCTCGTTATCTTGATCGTGCGCGCGAAGAATTACAAGCGATGACCAGCTTCGGAGTCGCGATTCAAGCTCAATCGCGTAGCAAGTGTTGCAGTAATGCAAGAGCCGGCAGGGATTTCGGTCGAATTTCTCGCAATCAAGCTCAGTTTCGTTCCAATTCTCTACAACAAAAGAGAGAACACTGGCCGATTGCGCGTCCGCGAGATGGGTTTTCGCTTCGCCAGGGGCACTTCGATCGTCGACTTTGACCGGTTCCAATCGACTTGCAACATGGAGTATAATTTCGCGACTGTGTTGCGACGCGCGCGCGAAAAGGCGATGCAATGGCGACTTCCGAAACTCGGACGATCGACACTGACGAGAAGATTTTCATCGGCAAGGGAGAACAGCCGGCCTGGTTGACGCTCGGACTTGCCAATCGTCACGGCCTCGTCACCGGTGCCACCGGGACCGGAAAAACCGTCTCGCTGCAGGTGATGGCCGAAGGATTTGCGCGCGCAGGCGCTCCGGTGTTCGCAGCCGACATCAAGGGAGATCTTTCGGGTATCTCCGAGATGGGCGAGGCCAGGGACTTCATCCTCAAACGCGCCGCTGGGATGAGCCTCAGCTTCCGGCCCGACCGCTTTTCGACCGTTTTTTGGGACGTTTTTGGCGAGCAGGGACATCCGGTGCGCGCCACCGTTTCCGAAATGGGGCCGCTTCTGCTCTCACGCATGATGGATTTGAACGACGTGCAGGAAGGCGTGCTCAACATCGCTTTCCGTGTGGCGGACGAGCAGGGATTGCTGTTGCTGGACATGAAGGATCTGCGCGCGATCCTGTCTTTCATCGCCGATCATGCCGCCGAGCTGACCACACATTATGGAAATGTCTCGAAACAGACGGTGGGGACCATCCAGCGCCAACTCCTGGTGCTGGAAAACCAGGGTGGCGACAAGTTCTTCGGCGAGCCGGCGCTGGATTTGAAAGATTTCATGCGCAATGACCGTGACGGTCGCGGTATGGTGAACATCCTGGTCGCGGACAGGTTAATGCAGAGTCCGCGGCTGTACGCGACCTTCCTGCTGTGGATGCTTTCGGAACTGTTCGAACAGCTACCCGAGGTCGGCGATCCCTTGAAGCCCAAGCTCGTGTTCTTCTTCGACGAAGCGCATCTGTTGTTCAATGACGCGCCGAAGCCGCTGATGGAAAAAATCGAGCAGGTCGTGCGCCTGATCCGCTCGAAGGGAGTCGGCGTCTATTTCGTCACGCAAAATCCGATCGACGTGCCGGACAAGGTGCTCGCCCAACTCGGCAACCGCGTCCAGCATGCGCTTCGTGCCTTCACCCCGCGCGACCAGAAAGCGGTTGCGGCGGCCGCCCAGACTTTCCGAGCGAATCCGAAACTCGACACCGCGCAAGCGATCATGGAACTCGGCAAGGGTGAGGCGCTGGTCTCTTTCCTGGAAGGAAACGGCATTCCGGCGATGGTGGAGCGTGTCATGATCCGGCCGCCCACGGCGCGGATCGGACCCATCACTCCCGAGGAGCGCAAGGCGATCATCGATTCAAGTCCGGTAAAGGGGAAATACGACACCGCTATCGATTCCGAATCCGCCTACGAGGTACTGCAGAAGCGGGTTTCGGGTACCGCGGCCGGCGGCACCGGCGGCGGAATTCTCGGGCAGATCGGCGCCATTGTCGGGACGATTTTCGGAACCAACACGCGAGGCAGAATGTCGACCGGTCAAGTCATCGCACGAAGCGTAACGCGCTCGGTTACCAACAAGGTCGTCGGCGGGGTGGCTGCCGATCTCGGCAAGTCGGTCGGGGGCTCGGTCGGCAATTCCGTCGGTCGCGCGATCGTTCGTGGTGCCCTCGGCGGGCTGTTGCGGCGATAGAACTTGTGCTCCCTTGCGACGTGATATGCCCATGATTTTCAGAAAGTGACGCGTGCTGAGATATCCGTCGTTGCGAGCGCCGCTCGATGTTCTCTTCCTGATCTGCTGCATCGTGCTGAGCGCCGACGTTCTCGGCCCGGAGATCTTCGGCAACGGAAAGACAAAGGACTATCCGCTGTGGTTCTGGGCCGGGCAGCAGGTCCTGCACGGCGGGAATCTGTACCCGAGCGACCCGAGGGCCTATTTCGAGTTTATCTATCCGCCGCTGTCGGCCGTTCTGCTGGCGATCCCCAGCTATTTCGGCAAAATCCCTCTTTATACTTGTCTTAGCCTGCTCAACGCCGCCGCGTGGTGGATAGCGGCGCAGCTTTCGAACGCGATGACGGGATCGGGAAGGAATCCGGAGCCGTGGCTGGCAGCGCTTCCGGCCATTGTCACCGTGACCTTTGTCTTTGACATGTTCGATCTCGGCCAGCCCAATCTCGTTCTGCTAGCGATGATGATGCTGGGATTCTGGTGGCTGCAGCTGGGTCATCCGTGGGCGTCAGGAAGCATGTTTGCGCTGGCGACCGCGATCAAGGTCTTCCCGGTGGCGGTGCTTCCTTATCTCGTGTGGCGGAGGCATTGGGCGTCGGCGGCGAGCATGGTCGTGTTCCTCGGAATTTTCCTGTTCGTCGTCCCGGCTCCCGTGCGCGGCTTTCAGCACAATGTCGCCGAGCTGAAAACCTGGTACGAGGGAATGGTCGGCTCCAGTTCGGAGCAGGGGTTCGGTCAACGTGGCGAGCAGAACTGGTCGTGGATCAACCAATCCATCATCGCAGTGACGCATCGCCTGACGCGGCCGGTCAACTACAATCAGGATGATCCGGCCAAGGCGCCTGCGTACATGAACCTGGTCGATCTCGATTTCAAGACGGCCAACTTGGTGGTGATCGGGATTTCCATCGCAATCGGCCTTGCTTTCATCGCCGTGATGCCGCCCCGTTCGCGCCGAACGCCCCGCTCCGATGCCGAAGAACTCGGCATCCTGTTTTGTCTGATGACGGTGGCTTCGCCACTGGCCCGGCAGTATTATTTCATCTGGCTGTTGTTCCCGTTGACCGTCCTCCTGCACCGAGCGGCCTACGATACACGGCCGCTTGCGCGCAGGGGGACGTGGGCCGTGCTTGCCGTTGCCGCCTTGCTTGTAAGCCTGTCGCTTCCTTTCTTTCCGAATGATTTGCAAGCCTTCGGAAACAACCTTATTGCCACTGCGGCGATCGCTGGCGGACTGGCGTGGCACATGCTGAACCCGCCCCCGGATGGCAAGGCCAGCTCTTTGTTTGCTTCGTCCGACGCGCCAAAGAGCTGAAGAATAAATCAGGCAACCCTAAGGAAAATCGGAAATGTCCGACGTATCGCAGCTTCAAAAGGTTCTCGATCGCATCGATGCCGAGTTCGATAACAGCCTCGAGCGGTTGTTCGCGCTCTTGCGGATCAAGTCGATCTCGGCCGACCCGGCCTTTGCCGCAGATTGCAGAGCGGCGGCCGATCATCTTTGCAAGGATATTGCGACGCTCGGATTTGCAAGCGAGGTGAGGCCGACCGACGGTCATCCGGCCATCCTCGCCAAAAGCAACAGCGGTCGTGCAGGCAAGCGGCCGCATGTTCTCTTCTACGGTCACTATGATGTGCAGCCGGTCGACCCACTCAATCTCTGGCACCGACCGCCCTTCGATCCGCTCGTGACCAATCACGCCGATGGACGCAAGATCATCGTTGCGCGCGGCGCGGAGGACGACAAGGGCCAGCTCATGACGTTTGTCGAAGCCTGCCGCGCGTGGAAGGCGGTGACGGGCTCGCTGCCCCTCGACGTCACCATCATCATCGAAGGTGAGGAAGAAGTCGGTTCGAAGAATTTTGTTCCGTTTCTCGAGAAGAACAAGCAGGATCTGAAGGCAGACTTCGCACTCGTCTGCGACACCGGCATGTGGGACCCGAATACGCCTGCGATCACGACGTCGCTGCGCGGGCTTGTTTATGACGAGGTCAAGATCAAGGCCGCCAATCGCGATCTGCATTCCGGCATTTTCGGCGGCGGCGCGCAAAACCCGATCCGGGTTTTGACACGGATCCTCGGCAGCATTTTTGATGAAGAGGGGCGCATCACCATCCCGGGCTTCTACGACGGGGTCAAGGATCTGCCGGCCGATATTCTCGCACAATGGCAGAAGCTCAACCTGACGCCCGAGACATTTCTCAAGCCGATCGGATTGTCGATCCCCGCCGGCGAAAAGGACCGTCTGCTGATCGAGCAAATTTCCTCGCGCCCGACCTGCGACGTCAACGGCATTGTCGGCGGTTATACCGGAGAGGGGTCGAAGACAGTGATCCCGGCGGAAGCCTCCGCAAAGATATCGTTCCGCCTGGTCGAGGGGCAGGACCCCGACAGGATCCGCAAAGCGTTTCGCGATTATGTCACCGCGCGGCTGCCCGGAGACTGCCGGGTCGAATTCACCGAGCATTCCAATGCGCCGGCGGTCGCGCTCGACTGGAACATGAAGCCGCTCGCGGCGGCAGGGCGCGCCTTGACGGAGGAATGGGGCAAGGAGGCGGTCCTGATGGGGTCGGGCGCCTCGATCCCGATCGTCGCCGACTTCAAGCGCACCCTCGGACTTGACACGGTGCTGGTGGGGTTCGGGCTCGACGACGACAACATCCATTCGCCGAACGAGAAATACGATCTCAGAAGCTTCCACAAAGGCATTCGTTCGTGGGCGCGCATTCTCGCATCCCTTGCGGAGCAGCCGCGCTGATCGCGCCGCCGTTCTGCGCAGCCAGCGCCCAAAGTAAGAACGCCGCCCGGGATTGGGCGGCGTTTGATTCACAGTGCAGAGGTAGTCGAGCGAAATATTACACCGGCCCTTCGGATTTTTCAATTCCTGTAACTCGGATCGAGACGATCGAGTTTGCGCAGCAGCGCCGGCCATACCAGCGTGGTCGAACGCAGTTCTTGCCGCTCGGGATTCGACAGCAGCTCCGTATTCTTGTCGATGACTGCCGGATCGACGGGATAGACCAAGGGACCGAGCATCCGCGTGCGCACCTGCATGGTGCAGGCCCGTTCCAGGTGGAACATGCGCTCGAATGCGGAAGCAACCGACCGGCCGACCGTGAGCGTACCGTGGTTGCGCAACAGCATGTGGTTCTTGTTGCCGAGATCCCTTTGCAGGCGCGGGCGTTCGTCATGGTCGAGCGCGATGCCTTCGTAGTCGTGATAGGCGAGGTCGAACGTGACAAGCTGCGCGGTCTGGTTCAGCGGCAACAGACCTTCCGGGCAGCTCGCCACCGCCGTGCCGTCAGGCGTGTGCAGATGGATCACGCAGCCGGCATCTTCGCGCACCTCATGGATCGCCGAATGGATCGTGAAGCCTGCCGGGTTGATGCTGTAGGCACTCCTGGTGAGCTGGTTGCCGTCGAGATCGACCTTCACGAGGCTCGACGCAGTGATTTCATCGAACATCAGCCCGTAAGGATTGATCAGGAAATGATGTTCCGGGCCCGGCACGCGCACGGAGATATGGGTGTCGACGAGATCGTCCCAGCCGTAATGGGCGATCAGGCGATAGCAGGCGGCGAGGTTGACGCGCTGGTTCCACTCGGCCTCGGTCATACCCGAGGGCACTTGCTGCAGGCGAGCTTCCGCTGGTGACATGACCGCTTCTCCCAATCGATAAAATTATGTCTGAGCCTATTCGCGCTGCTGCCTCGCAGCAAGGCAGAGGGCGAGCTTGGCAGTTATGCTGCGGTGAAGACAGCGCTGCTTTAAGGCGGCGGGATCGACAACAGGCCCGAGATGCTGCGGCCGCGGATGTCGTATACACGGGCAAACACCACGTCGTCGCGCTTGATCTCGACCAGGACAGGCGCGGCAAGTCCCTTGCAGTAAAATTCACCCAGCGTCATGGCGAAGTCGGCACCGTTGCTGTGCCAGTCGATCGAAAAATCGGGCCCGAGCGCGACCTGCGCCGGTCGCTGCGGGCCACACACCGCGACCTTCCACTTGCGGCCCTTGGGCGGAGCGTCCTGCCTTTCGGCGAGCTGTTCGCGCAGCTCGTCGGAAGCCTGCTTGAACGCGAGCCCCCAGTAATCCAGCATGAAGCGGTCGTCGGCGCCGCGCACGGTGCCGGCCACGTAGTTGAAATGTGTATATTGGTAGGGGTGCAGGCGGATCATTTCGCCTAGCGACAGCAAGAGACCGAAGCAGAAGGCGGCAAGCACCGCCGGCTGCCAGCTCCGGCGGCTCTGGCCCAAGCGGGTCATCATCCAGGCAAAGGCCGTGCCTGCGAGCACGGCCATTGGCGGGATCACGAAGATGAAGTGCCGGATGCCGTTATAGAGTGCCGGCCGCTTCACCATCGCGATCGCAATCGGCAGCGTGGCGGCGAGCATCAGCATCAGGAGAATGGTCTTGCGGCGGGCGGTCACGTCGCGGCGCGGGAACACGACGAAGGTGCCGACGATGCCGGCGAACAAGAGCGCCAGCAGCACCTCGGGAAGCTGAAGTGCAAACAGCGTCGGCAGATACGACCAGGGCATATCCGGCACCGACACCAGGGCGCCGTCGAACATTTCTTTCCACGGCCGCTCGAAGAAATGCGAGAAGTAGGTCAGCGCCAGGAAGGGATTGCCGGGCTCGATGATCGACCATGGCCAGATCAGACCCATCACGAGGTAGCCGAGCACGAGGCCCGGCAACAACATATAGAGGACATGGGCGAACCGCCGTATCGCTTCCCGATTTCCCTGCGTACGGATCTCTTCCATGAACAGGGGCACGAATCCTATCAGCGCATAGACCAGGGCCAGGCCGCCGAGGATACGCGAACCGATCGAAAACCCGGCGCCGAGACCGATGATCAGGATTGTCCGCGGCGAGGGGTGCGGATATTCCTGGGCAAGCCGTACCAGGCCCATCATCAGGATGATCATCGCCACCGCGAAGGGCGCATCCTTCGGGTTCATGAACATGTGCCCGTAGAAGATCGGGCACAGCGCCAGCAGCAGCAGACTGGCGAGCCCGGCAAACGGGCCGCCGACCCGCCGGCCAAGTCGCCAGGTCACCGCCAAGCCGACGATGCCGACGATCGCACCCAACAGGCGGCGCGTTTCGAACAGCTCAAGGGGAATTACCTTGTGCAGCAGTGCGGCGGCCATGTCGAAGCCGCCGCCATACATATAAAGATTGGCGAACGACAGCGCGGCGGCGTCCTTGAAGCCGGAGCCGTACATCCGCAGCAGCAGGTCGGCATATTCGGCGTGGGTGTAATCGTCCCAGCCTAGTCCATAGTCGCGGAAGGTAAGGCTCGCGACCAATCCGACCACAACCAGCACCAGGATCGCGACATCGTCGCAGGTTCGCTCCACCGAGCGCCGTGAAGGCGTGTCGATAGCCGAGGTAGTGATCGAAGACATGGCGATTGGTAACCCGGTGTCCCCTCTGGCTCCAGTTGGCGCCTTTGGGCCTCATCCCCGGCTTCCATATAGCGCAGTTCCATTACCGAGTAATTGGGAATTGTGGCGCAATTTCCCCGGTGCAACGCAACATGGGTTAGTTTGTCGCTCCGAAGAATCAGGCCCTAGTCGGGTAGCGCTGCGCGATTGCGGTTGGCGAGGCGTGCAATATGACGGTATCGTGGCAATTGGTGAGGCTGGCAAATTTTGCCAATACGCCTCAGGGGTCAGTTTGATGATGATTTTGATGTTGATTGCCGGCGTCGGCTGCCTGTTGGCGGGCCTCCTGGCGATCGGTTTCGGAATCCCGGTCAAGGAATTCAGTTTTGGCAACACCCTTATTGTGACGGGTGTCGTCGGCGCTTGCGCGGGGCTGATTATCCTCGGCATGGCGGCCATGGTGCGCGAACTGAAGGACATCGCCGGGCGACTTGGCTCCGGGCTCTCTTCCAACCTGCCCGAAATGGGGACCCAGCCGACGTCCGCGGAGGCCGGCGAAGGGAATGGATTTTTGTTGATCCGAGATCAGTCCGCCGGCGCTCATTCCGAGGGCACGGCAGCCGGCTTGCAGTCGACAGCGCCTTCGTCGGCGCCGTGGCTCGATGCCGCCACGGCTCGCGACCGCGCCCGTAGCGAGGCGTCGGCGGCGCCCGAGCCTGTCGGGGCCCCGCCTTCTCCCAAACCTCGCCGAAATCTGATGTTTTCCTCGAACTCGCGGAAGGAGCGCGAACGCGCGCCTGCGCGCGCGGCCGAGCAACCCGCAGCTGATCCGCGCGCCGCTCCAGCGACGCCCGTTTCGGAGCCGAGCGAGACCCCGCCGGCGACGTTCGAAGACGCTTGGCCGAAATCGGAGCGCGCCAGGTCTGCTGATGCGTTGCCGAGGCGCGGCGGCCGCGCGCCCTCGACCTTCGGTGAGGCGAGCACCGGCGCGCCGGGCCATGATCGAACTCAGCCGGCCGCCGGAAACGAGGCGAAGCCGCCCGTGACCGTGCTCAAGTCGGGCGTCGTCGACGGAATGGCCTATTCCCTCTATTCCGACGGTTCGATCGAGGCGCAGCTGCCGGAGGGAATGATGCGGTTTGCGTCGATCGACGAACTGCGCGCGCATCTCGATCAGCGCTCCTGACCGGGTTTGCTTCGGCGCACCTGATCGACGAAAAATTCCCGCGCCTCTTCTTGTCAGCCCTCAAGTAATCCGCTCATATTCCAAAGGTAGTTCGCTCATCCCAAAGAGTATTGGCGCGGCGGGTTATCGTGCGATATCCAGTTTTGCGATGAAGAATTTAAGGGTTCGGGCCAATGACCGACGCTGCCGGCAAGAGTTTCATCGACCTGACCGCAAATATCGTGTCGGCCTACCTCAGCAACAACCCGACCCCCGCTTCAGAAATTCCAGGCTTGATCAACCAGATTCACGCCGCCCTCGTGCGGGTGTCGACCGGCCGCGCCGAAACGCCCCTTGAACCCGCCAAGCCGGCGGTTTCGGTCAAGAAGTCGATGACGCCCGACTACCTGATATGTCTTGAGGACGGCAAGCGCTTCAAATCCCTGAAGCGGCACCTGCGCTCGCAATACAACATGACGCCGGAGCAATATCGGGAAAAATGGGGTCTTCCGCCCGACTACCCGATGGTTGCGCCGAATTATGCGGTGGCCCGTTCGCAACTCGCCAAGAAAATGGGCCTTGGCCAGCAGCGGCGACGGCGCAAATAAAGCATCGAGCGAAGCGGGCCGCCCGTTCGCACGACGAAGATTTCAAGAGAAGAGAATCTGAAAATCAGGTGGCCGCGGCCAGCGTCTCGCGCGCATCGGAGCGTATCCGCTCGACCATCGCACGCAGGCCGTTGGAGCGCTGCGGGGTGAGGTGTTCGCGGAATCCGAATTCGTCGAATATTGCGATGGCGTCGGTCGAAAGAATCTGCTTCGGCGTATGATCCGAATAAAGCGTCAGCAGAATTGCAATGAGTCCACGCACGATATGGGCGTCGCTATCGCCACGATATTTCAGCAACGGCTCGCCGGCCTGGCTGCGCGCAATATGTTTCGCGAGCCAGACCTGGCTCACGCAACCCTGAACCTTGTTGACCGCGGAATGATCGGCCTGCGGCATCGGCTCGAGCGAACGGCCGAGCTCGATGACGTACCGGTAGCGGTCGTCCCAATCGTCCAGCAGCGCAAAATTTTCCCGGATTTCGTCGATCGTGATCATGTTCCGAGCTCAAACCCTCAATCACCATATATAGGGTCGGGGCGCGCCGAAAGCGATACTGGGCATTGAAAATGCGCCATTGTTCCCGGCCCGATTTTTCGGGCCCGAAGCTTAAGGCGCTGGCGTGCCCCGCCACTCGATCTGCATGTCATCTGCGGTCAATGTGTCGCGCGGAAGGACTTCGGCGAGCGCAGGATCCGCTTTCCGGGAGGGGGCGCCGATCGAACCCGTATGATCGGGCGGACGCTTGTCGGTGATGATGTGGTACAATTTGCGCGCGCCGGCGTGCGCGCGCTGGCCGATCATGGTTGCGGCCTGGCCGCCGACTTCACAGGCTGCCGGCTGACGCTTGCAAAACTGACCCACGTCCGAGACCGCAGCGGTGGCGGCGGAGACGGCTTCGGACGCCTTGAGCTGTGGCGTCTTGTCGGATTCCGCCGTCTTGTCTCTCGGCAGGAGCACGAGCACGAGTCCTACCCAGAACGCCAGGCGAAGCAGAAAAAACATCTCGCGACCCCGAATCGCCCTTCTCGATCTTGCCTTGAACCCTGAAAAGTTCTCGTAACCACCCCTCGATAAAGCGCCAGTGTTTGCATTGAGGTTAAATCGCGGGGAGTTTGCCAAAAAACCGCGCGATTTGACCCGGTGTAAATGTTCGATAGATGCCGGTCACCGGGCGTGGATCGGGCGGTTTTGCTCGCGTCCACCATTTCGAAACCATAAGGTGCGATGCCCGGAAACCAGGTGTTCACCATCTGCATCGATTGAGCGCCGCTATGGCGTCCGAAAGAGCGGTGGAGATGCCGTCTGCGGCGACGGCGCGGACGCTCCTTAGCGTTCGTTTAATTTCACTCTGACACGTTGGCGCAACGATAAGGCGGCGTTCCGGCGCGTCTTTTCCAAAGAACAAGTGGTCCGGTTCTACCATTCGCATCCCGTTGCAGCGGACAGCTTTGCGAATGTCAGAATCAAGGACCGCTTGCAAATACGAGATTCCGCTGGAGTTCAGGATTTGACATTCGCTCTGCGAACCCGCGGCCAGATGGGAAGCGAATGTCAAATCCACTCCATTAGCCGCGCGAGAGCCGTGACAGCTGTGAATATGATCCGCGATGGTCTCGACGCGCTGTTGCATCCGTCCGCGCGATTTGATGCGTTGACGCGTGCGCGGCATCACGCTTTCATCGCACCGCGGCTGCTCGCAAGCCTCACCGCCCTTGCTGCCTTTCCGATCTATCTTGCCGTGCGCGGCGTACCCACGGCGCTTGAGGCCGTTATATGCGGATTGCTGATCGCGCCCATTTGGCTGTCATGGTTTCTGTCGCGCACAGGCCGCTATGGGGGGGCCGAGGATCGATATCGCCTGCTGGCAATGAGCATGAGCGACGTCATTTTGTGCCACCATCGTAATGGCGCGGTGCAGTTCATATCTCCCGCCGCGGAGGCGATGCTGGGCGCCCCGGTGGCGCAGCTACTCGGACACGGCCTGTTTGACCGCGTCCACGTTGCCGATCGTCCGGCCTATCTCACCGCGCTTTCGGAGGCGGCGCGCGGCGAGGCCTGCAGCGTCGAATTTCGGGTGAGGCGAGATATCGCCTGTGGTCGCGAGCGGGGGCAAGGCAATAGCGTGGATTTCATCTGGGTCGAGATGCGCTGTAAACCGCTCGAGCCCGTAGCGGAAGCGGCGAGCCCGTCACAAGCAGGCGTGGTCGCGGTGCTGCGCGATGTGAGCGAACGCAAGAACCAGGAACAGGCGCTCGATCTGGCGCGCAATGCGGCCGAGAAGGCGGATGCGTCCAGGACCCGCTTCCTCGCCACCATGAGCCACGAACTGCGCACGCCTCTCAATGCCATCATCGGCTTCTCCGAGATGATCATTCAGGAAGACGCGTTGATGCTGGACGCGGCGCGCCGCAAGGAATACGCGCAACTGATCAACGATTCGGGTCAGCATCTTCTGTCGGTCGTCAACGGCATTCTCGACATGTCCAAGATGGAATCCGGCAATTTCGATATCACGCCTGAACCCTTTCCGCCACGCGATGCGCTCCTCAATTGCTGCAATCTGCTGGCATTGAAAGCGCGGGATAACGCCATCGACCTCGTCACGCGCACGCCCGACAATCTGCCGGTCATGAACGGTGATCCGCGTGCCTTCCGCCAGATCGCGCTGAACCTCGTCTCCAATGCCATCAAGTTTACCGAACGCGGCGGAACGGTGACGGTTTCGGCCGCTGTGGAAGGCTCACGACTGGTGCTCCGTGTCGCCGACAACGGTGTCGGCATCGCAGCAGATGATCTGAAGAGGATCGGCGATCCCTTTTTCCAGGCCGGCAAGACATACGAGCGGCGACATGAGGGGACCGGGCTTGGGTTGTCGATCGTGAAAAGCCTGGTCGCCCTGCATGGCGGCGAGATGACCATGCGAAGCAGGATCGGCGAAGGAACGACGGTTACGGTGGCGCTGCCGCTGACTTTCACGCCACCGGTGGCGCCCTCAAGCAATGTCACAACGGTCAGCCCGTTGCGGACTGCAATTTCGGACCGAATTCTCCAGGTAAAAAGAAGTGCCTAGAAACATTTCAAGAGATGACGACATGTCGCGACGCCGCCGGGGTGGCAAGACCGCGGCGTTCGAGGACGTTGAGCGCAACCTTTTCCTGCGTATCCTGTTGCGTAGTCCGAAGGACACGTTTGCGGGCGCGACGGCCTTTGCTCTCGTCGTTGCCATCATTGCCAACGCCTTGTTCCTCCAGGCGGGGCGCCATCCTGCGCCGATGTTCGGCTCGGTCACGCTGCATTCGGCCGGCGCAACGCCAGCCAATCCATTGCCGCGTTCGCGTCCGCTCGATGCCGAGGATTCCAGGCCGGCGGAAAGCAAGCCTGCCGATCCGCTGGCCAATTTTGTCAAGACGACAGGCGCAACGCCGCCTGCGCTAGCCGTGGTTCCGCGGCCGCCTGGGGCGATTCCGGTGATTTCCCACAGCGACTCCGCGGCTAATGCTGTGATCGGCTCACGCCGGGTGGCGGCAGTGCAGCGCGCGCTCACCGATTACGGCTACGGCCAGTTGAAACCCACGGGCATCATGGGTCCGGATACGCAGGCCGCGATCCAGAAGTTCGAGCGAGCGCGGAAGCTTCCCGTGACGGGCCAGTTGTCCGATCGGCTGGTGCGCGAACTGACGGCCACGATCGGACACCCGATCGACTAGAGCTCCGATTCCGAAGTTCGCAAGCTATCGCGGCGACCTCTGATGCGAACTTCGGAATCAAAGGAGCTCTAGCAGCTTTTTTATTCTAGTGCGGCTTTTGAATTTGAAGTTCCTATCAGGAACTTGCCGCGATACCGATAGGAACATCAAATTCGCCGCCCTAGAGCTCCGATTCCGAAGTTCGCAAGCTATCGCGGCGACCTCTGATGCGAACTTCGGAATCAAAGGAGCTCTAGCAGCTTTTTATTCTAGTGCGGCTTTGAATTTGAAGTTCCTGTCACGAACTTGCCGCGATACCGATAGGAATATCAAATTCGCCGCACTAGCGTCCTGTCAGCCGCTGGCCTATCGTCGATCGCATGCGATTGAAAACCAGCATATGGGTGGCGGCCTATTTGCGCCGCTGCCAGGCCGCAGGCGTGTTTGGTGCGGTGCGCCGGCGGGGCGCGGAAGAGGCGGGTGCGGTATTCGTCAAGGTGGCGCTGCTCGATGGCAACGCCATGCTCTATGTGCCGGCACCGCAGACGGTCTATGACGACAGCCGCCCGATCGAGCGGTTTTTCCTGGCTGCATCCAAGGAACCTGTTCCGGAAAGATCCGTGGAAGAACGGCTTCAGAAGGAAGTCCGATTCGACCCCGATGCATGGATCGTGGAGACCGAGGACCGCGCAGGGCGGCATTTTCTCGATCTGGCGCGAGACTGAAGCGGAGCGCCGATTCCTTGCGCGCAAAACTCTTCCGTCATTCCGGGATGGCGCGCAAAGTGCGTGCGGCAAGGTCATACGAACGTCGGAACTGGAACGCTAGCGTCCCGAGCCTTGCGAACCCGTGCGCGGCAGGACGCCAGCGCCGGGAAGTTGCGGCCCGGAGCGGGTCTGTCCCGGTGCCGGCCGGGCGCGATTGCGTTCGTCGTCGTAGAGCGCGGGACGGTACCTGGCACGCGCAACCGCCATGGTCGAGCCGCGCCACGCTGCCAGCATGATCAGGGCGGAACGCTCACTCAATATGTCGAAAAGGCGCGATAGCCTGTAGACCGCGGAAACAGAAGTGCCGATTTCGGGCTTCAAGAACAGCAACACCCGCTGGAACACCGGGCTCGGCATGCCAAGCGCCTTGGCGGCGCAGGCCAGCGGCTCGCCACCGAGGTCGTTGACCACCAGCGTCGAGATTTTCCACGGCAGGATCAGCGTTTCGCTGAGTTCGAGCGTGAAGTTTTCGACATCGGCGACAAACGCGGCCATTTCCAGCGCCTCGATGGCGCGCTCTGCGCGCGCGACAGGAACGCGAGGCGATGCCTTCAACGGCGTCTGCGAAAGATTGTGCAGGATCAACGCGCGCTCGCTCGAGCTCGCGCCGAAAAACATGGCGCTGAGCTCGGCGGCATCCGCTGGCTGCATCGACAGAGTTGAGGTCAGGCGCAGTTGCGCCTCGCCCGGTGCGCCGGACGGCGGCGTAGGTAAATCTGCAGGATTTGAATCGGCAGAAATCCCTTGCGCCAGCGACACCGGCTGATCGGCCGGCCTGAGCCGGAGTTGTCTCAAGACCGGAGCCGGCGTGCCCGGATAGATCGCAAGCCGCGCCCGCACGGCTGCGCGCGTAGCGTCGTCGACTTGATCGATCAGACGAGAGGTGAGCTCGACGAATTGCCGTGCCTCTTCCTCGCTGTGGGTGGAGGCCTGGACATAGAGATCGGTGAGCACGCGAAGCAACGTTGGACGGATGTCGACGCCCTCGCGGCGGGAGAGACTCATCAACCCGTCAAAGCCCGGGAATGGCGGAGGATTGGTCATAACAGGGTACGCGACTGAGTAATCTTTCGCGCCAGCCTAGTTCACGCGCTTTAAAAGCTCGTTAAGGAAAACAATCCCTGAAAGCTTCCCGCTTGATTTGCGCCCACTGTCCCATCGCGTGTCATCCGGTGATCGCTGCGGGAAAAAGGCGCGACGGCGTGCATTAAGATGCTGTTAACCACGTCCTGTTCTTAATGACGCCGTCGCTGCAATTCGCGTCGCAAGCGGCAATCGGAGAGAATGCGGCATGGGCACCATCATTGAATTTCCGGCAAATGCGCCATCGCGCCGGCTGGGAAGCATGGATGGCGTCTCGCGCGAAGGCATGGGAACCGTCCTGATCCTTCCCGTCATCCGGATCGAGCGCCAGTCGGAGGAAACCAGTGGCGGTCGAGGACCGGAAGAAGGTACCGCTCCCGGCCGTCGCCGTCGCCGGCGCTGATCAATCGGACATTCGATATGCCGGATACGTTTCTTCCGATCCGGACCAGATTACGAAGTCGCACTTCCGCATCGCTGCTGACGCTGTTCGCGACGGGGGCGGTGCTCGCTGGATGCAGCGGCGGCGATTTCGGCCGCACCCGGCAGGATTTCCTCAACGACGACATGCACCGCTGGATGGGCGTCGAGGCGACGGGCAGCCTCGGTTTGCCGTCGTCGCAATTCCAGCTGACCGACAACGAGCGGCAGCTTCGCGATCTTGCCTATCCCCTGATCGAGCCGCCGCATTCGCGACCCGCCTGGAAGAGCGTATTCGGCGACTACCAGCCACTGCCTGCGCCCTGGCGACAGAGGGTGCTGTTCGATCGCACCGCCTACGGACGTCTCTTGATCGATGAGCCGCACCGCTCGCATGCCTCTCGCTATGCGCAACTGATCGACGACGTGCGCGACGACCTGACGCGCTTCGAGCCGTTTTATGCGACCGCCATCCAGGTTATCGATCTCGACAAAAAGCGAAATACCAGCCTTGCCCATGTCTCGCAATTGTCGCCGCCCGAGCACGCCGATGCGGTGGCACGCATGCAAGAGAATACGCTGATCGTGCAGTGGGTTCAGCAGTGCCTTGAGCGCAGGATATCCTCCTACCGCTGGGCGCTGGAGCGTTTGGTGATCCAGGCTCCCGACAACATGGCCTCCGACGCCGATCGATTGATCGGCGAACTCGCCGCGCGGGCTGCCCATCCTCCGATTGTGGGACAACCCGTCGTCGGGCCCGCGCTGACGACGCGGGGCTAGTGCGGCGGATTTGACGTTCCTGTCAGTTTGGCCGCGTGTGCGTTATGGCACCTCGGTTTCGCTCGCATCAGCGTTTCGCCGGGGTCGGCTCCGCCTGCACCTTGCAGTTGGATGCGGCCAGACTGGCTTGCGCCTGCGGCATCAGGCCGGGCTCGGGCGCCAGTGCCTTCATCACGATCAGTCCGGCCGCCGTGGGAGCATCGATGATCAAGCGGTCGGCCGCCGTCACGTCCTCGTCTTCCGGCAACTCGGCGTGCTGGGCCTCGGTCATCAGGTCGAGTTCGATCACCTTGCGTCCGGCGGATCGGTCGTTGATGGCGTAATAGGCGACTTCGTTGCGCGTGTAGAACGACACAGACGTATAGGCCTGGCTCACGGGGACCGTCAGCTTGATCGGTCCTTGCGACAGGTCGTAGCGGCAGATCGCCACCGCAAAAGCCGGGTCCATGAAAGGCAGCGGCGCGTTGCCGGGATCCGGCTGCGGCAGCGATGTGACGGCGTTCAGCCTGGTGATCGGCGCAAGGCGCGAATAGGCGTCCTGGGTCGCAATCCGCGGCAATCCCAGCACGCTGACCAGATGCACGATGCCGCCCAGCAGCACCCCCGCGACGATGGTGAACAGAAGACGGATCATCGGCAGCCCACCGTGGCGATCGAAGGCATCGGGGCATCGCGCTGGCTTCGCGTCGCCACGCCAACCGGCGTATCGTAAAGGCGAAGCACCAGCGCATAACGTTCAATGCCGCCGGTGGGCAGCCAGTTTCCGGCTCGCGATCGCGCCGCCACCCTTACCTCGAACGAACCGTCGGCGCTGCGCACGATTTCCTGGCTGGTGAAGCCGTAACGTTGCAGCGAATTTGCAACCAGCCGCCCCTTGGAATCGTAGAGCGTCAGCGTCCAGAACCGCGCAGCAGGCGTGACCCCGCTCACGATGACGTCGCACCGGCCATCGAGCGGCCGCTTGCGATCGTCTGATGTGGCCGAAAATGCCACGCCGTCCCCCGTGCCGACCGGGAGTTCACCGCTGCGGGCAATCGAAGCGCGGGAGTAGGGGTCGATATCGGCGGTGCCGGTTTTTGGCCGCGCCGTCCAGGCGCCGATCGTCAGGGCGCCGAGATCGGTGCCCCGGGTCGCCGTCATCCATGTCGCGCCAAGGCCGACGACGGTAGCGAGCATCAGCGCGAGCAAGGTGATGAAGATCAGCCGCACGGGCTAAAACCCCAATTCCGAAATCCGCAAATCAGCTTGTAGCGACATTGACAGGAAAAACATCAACTTGGCGCGGAACGTCAAATCCGCCACATTAGTTCTTGCGCTGCGCGGAGGGCGCCGGGTTGTCGGGCGATGCCGAGGCAAAGCTGTCCGGAAAACCTGGAGAGCTTGAGGACACCGGTTTGGGTGGTTTGATCGGGTCGCCCGCGGTCTTGGCGGCATCGTCGAGCAATTTCTCCACGTGAACCAGAATGTCGGCGCCGCGTTTGGTGAGAACCGGCGGTGCCCCTTTGAATTCCGCAGGTTTTGCAGCGCCGTTGGCCGCCACATTCGCCGAAGCCGGAGCAGAGGGCAGTTTCGTGCCCGCGCCGACGCCCGGCAGCTCCTTGATCTCGACGCCCTGATGGGCTGCGACCATGATGTCGTGCCAGGTCTGCGCGGGCAGCGAGCCTCCGGTCATCCGGTTGGTCGGGGAGTAATCGTCGTTGCCGAACCAGACGGCGCAGGTGAAATTGCCGGTATAACCGACGAACCAGGCGTCACGATAACTGTTGGTGGTGCCGGTCTTGCCGGCGGTCGGAATGCCATCGAGCGCGGCGCGCCGTGCCGTACCTTCGCTGACGACATGGCTCATCATTTGCGCCATGTCGGCGGCAACCGATGCCGGAATCGCCTGGAGCGGCTTCTTGCCGTCGCGATCGAAACGCCAGACCAGATCGCCGGCGCCGGTGCGCACCTCCAGAACCGCATGGGGGGTGACCGACTTGCCCTTGTTGGGGAAGGTCGCATACGCCACCCCGTGTTCGAGCACAGTGACTTCGTCGGCGCCGATCGGCAGCGAGGGGGTGTCCGGCAGCGGCGCCCTGATGCCGAAGCGGCGCGCGACCTCGACGATCTTGGCTCGGCCGACCTTCGCCGGGTTTGATGCCTTGCCGCCGAGCGCGATCGACAGCTTCACCGGAACGACGTTGATCGAGCGGGTGATGGCCTGGGTCAGCGTCACGGCGCCCGAATAGGAGTGGCCGTAGTTCTGCGGACACCAGTTGCCGATGCAGACCGGGCCGTCGACGATGATCGAGGTCGGCTTGAAGCCGTTGAGCAGGGCGGTCGTATAGACATAAGGCTTGAACGAGGATCCGGGCTGCCGGTAGGCGTCAGTGGCACGGTTGAACTGGCTGGCGCCGTAGTCGCGGCCACCCACCATCGCGCGCACCCCGCCGTCGAGATCGGCGACCACGGAGGCGGCCTGGGTTGCGTGATAGTCGCGGCCGAACTGCCGCAGCTGATTTTCGATGGCATCTTCCGCGGCGCGCTGCACGTTCATGTCGATGGCGGTGCGAACCACGAAGACGCGCTCGATGTAGGATTTGGGAAACGTCTCGACCAGCTTGCGCATCTCGTCGAACGCCCAGTCGAGATAATAGTTCGGGGAGTTCTCGTCGCGGCGATCGACGGCGGTCGCCGGATTGCGCCGCGCACCGAACACCTGACCTTCGGTCATGAAGCCGGCATCGACGAGGTTGTCCAGCACCACGTTGGCGCGCGCACGCGCGGCCGGCAGGTTGATGTGGGGGGCATATTTGGTCGGCGCCTTGAACAGGCCGGCAAGCATCGCGGCTTCCGCGAGATTGACGTCGCGCGCCGACTTGTTGAAATAGAAGTGCGCCGCGCCGTCGACGCCGAACGTGCCGCCGCCCATATAGGCGCGATCGAGATAGAGTTTTAGGATTTCGTTCTTGGTAAGGCGCGTCTCCAGCCAGACGGCGAGAAATGCCTCGTTCACCTTGCGCTCAATGGTGCGCTCATTGCTCAGGAACAGGTTTTTGGCGAGCTGCTGCGTGATCGATGAACCGCCTTGCCGCACCCCGCCGGCCTGCGCATTGGTCAGGAGCGCGCGAAACGTGCCTGCGACGTCGATGCCGAAATGCTCGTAGAAGCGCCGGTCCTCGGTTGCCAGCGTTGCCTTGATCAGCACGTCCGGAAAATCCTCAAGCGGGATCGAATCATTGTGCTTGATGCCGCGGCTGCCGATCGGATTGCCGTAACGGTCGAGGAAGCTTACGGCGAGATCGGATTTCTTCAGCCAGTCTTCGTCGGCGGTTTCGCGGAAAGCCGGCACGGCCAAAGCCAGCATCAGGATCAGGCCGCCGAGCCCGATAGTGGCGGCCTCCGACAAGGGCTCGATGAAGACCCAGCGCTTCCAGCGACCGACGTGGAAGCGGTCCATGAAGGTGGAGTACCGCTCGTAGAGTTCGCGCGCGCCCTTGCCGGTAGAGAACAGGGTGGAGTCGATGCGTGCGTCGAAATCCAGCAGCCAGTGCCGGATTTTCCGTTTCCATTCCGTGGGCACGATCTTGCGCACTGGCTTTCCGAAGTTCGCGACTCGTTTCCAACACCCCTTGTATGAATTTCAAAAACAAGGAGCTACCGTAATCTCAGATTCTAGAGCTCCGATTCCGAAGTTCGCAAGCTATCGTGGCGACCTCTGATGCGAACTTCGGAATCAATGGAGCTCTAGCAACTTGTTGATTCTAGTGCGGCTTTGAATTTGAAGTGCCTATCACGAACTTGCCGCGATACCGATAGGAACTGCAAATTCGCCGCACTAGCGTTGGTCATCGATCGAAGTTCCCGGTCGGGCTTGCTGCTTGCAATGAAGGAACCTCAAATCAGCGGCATCAGGACCCTCGATCAGTATCGTTTGAAAGCGCTTCAGGCAGGTTGGCCGGGCACTGTCGGGACGTCTTGCGGGAATGTTGCGGCAAACCCAAGGCGTTTCCGGCGATCGCGGGCCGTTTCCTCTGTAACCGAGCGGAGGCCATAAACCAATGGTCCGCCTCATGATTTTGGCAGTCACAGATAACATCATCCACCACTTCGTCATGCGGTCCTGCAACCCACTTGCACCTCTGCCGCATCAACCCCTAGAAGGGCGCAGGTCAAAAAGCCGCGCGCAGAGCCAGGAGCCATGACCGCCAAGCCCAAGCCAGCTTCCGAACAGGAAGGATTCTTCTGGAAAACCAAGGCGTTGGAGGAAATGTCCGACGCTGAATGGGAAAGCCTGTGCGACGGTTGTGCACGTTGCTGCCTCGAAAAACTCGAGGATGAAGACTCCGGAAAGATCTATTTCACCCATGTCTCCTGCAAATTGCTGGATGCCGGTCTTTGCGCCTGCAAGGACTACGCGCACCGCTCCGAGCAGGTTTCCGACTGCGTCAGGCTCACGCCTGCCAATGTCCGCACCCTGAACTGGCTGCCGCCGAGTTGCGGTTACCGTCTGGTGGCCGAAGGCCGTGACCTTTACTGGTGGCACCCGCTTATTTCGGGTGATCCCAACACAGTTCACGAAGCCGGCGTTTCCGTGCGCGGCCGGGTGCGCGGAACCGAAAACGAGATTCCGGACGAAGACCTGGAAGACCACGTCGTGCAGTGGCCGGTGCAATTGCCAAAGCGCGCCCGCATCAAGAAGCCGCCGCGCCCTGAAGATCAGAGGCTTCTGAAATAGTTCGCTGATACTGCGGCGGGACGCACCCATGCGCGCAGGCGGCTGCCGCAACCGCGATTCGCTGCCTAAATACACTAACGAGTCCAAGGCGGCCTTGGTCGCATTCCCCGAATACCGCTCCGCATGAACAAGTTCGAACGGCAGGGCCGCCAACCGGCCGACCAACAGACATTGCCCGCAGAAGCGGGTGAGCTCGCGTCGGTGCCTGCAGACATTCTCGATATCAGCGACGCACCGCCGATTGCGCCGCCCGCACCGCTCACCTCAGGCGAAGTCCGCACCATCCTGACCAGCCTGATGCTGACGATGTTTCTGGCAGCGCTCGACCAGACCATCGTCGCCACCGCCTTGCCGACCATCGGCCGGCAATTTCACGATGTTTCCAGCCTGTCCTGGGTGATCACCGCCTACCTTCTCGCGTCCACCGCAGTCGCACCGGTTTTTGGCACCCTGAGCGACATCTACGGTCGCCGCGCCACGATCATCACCGCAATGAGCCTCTTCATCGTGGGCTCGGTGTTGTGTGCGGTGGCGCCGAACATGCCGGTGCTGATCGTGGCGCGCGGCCTGCAAGGCCTCGGCGGCGGCGGCATCCTGCCGATCGTGCAGACCGTGATTGCGGACGTCGTCACGCCGCGTGAACGCGGCCAGTACCAGGCTTACTTCAGTGGCGTGTGGATGGCTGCCGGAGTCGGCGGCCCCATCCTTGGCGGCGTGTTCGCCGAACACCTGCATTGGTCGATGATCTTCTGGATCAACCTGCCGCTCGGGCTGACGTCGCTGGCGATGCTGCTGCCGAAGATGAAGAAAATCCCGGTGTATCACCGGCTGCGGAAGGTCGACTGGCTCGGCGGCATTCTGCTGATGGCGGCAGCCGTGGTGTTCATGCTGGTCCTGACCTGGGGCGGCAACCGTTATTTCTGGCTTTCGCCCGTGATCATATCGATGATCGGGGCGTCGGCCGCGCTTGCGCTTTCGTTCGTGTGGCACGCCTCGAGGGCCCAGGAGCCTTTCCTGCCGCTGCCGCTGATGGGCGGAACGGTGGTGCCTTACGCGATGGCCTGCGGCGGCTGCGCTATGGGCGCGATGCTGGGGCTGACCGTCTACCTGCCGCTCTACTACGAGGTGGTTTATCACCTGACCGCCAGCGAAGCCGGACTTGCCTTGATCCCGCTGGCCGCGGTTTCGACCGGCGGCGCAGCCATCGCCGGTCGCGCCATGGCGCGCTCGAGGCATTACAAGCGGGTCGCCATAGTCGGTACGCTTTGCGGGGCGGTCACCGGCGCAGTCCTGGCGCTTGCGCCGATGCCGCTCTGGCTGTTGCTGGTGCTGCTTTCAATATTCGCGGTGGGCCTTGGCACCGCGTTTCCGGTCTCCACCGTTTCCGCGCAGAACGCGGTGGCGCGCTCGCAGGTCGGCACCGTCACCGGCGCGGTGAATTTCTTCCGCGCCCTGATGGCTTCTTTCACCGTGGCCGTGTTCAGCGCCATCCTGCTGGCGGCGCTCGGCGCGGATATTTCACTCTCGGGCGAACATCGCGGTCCGGTGAGCTCGATACCACCGGCTGACATGGTCGCGGCGTTCCGATTCGTGTTCGGCGCTGCCGCGGTCATGCTCGTTGCCGCCTCGCTCTGCATGATCCTGATGGAGGAAAGGCCGCTCGCCGGCCCCGCAACGCCCGTCGACATGGCCGAGTAGGGAGCTAGCGCGGAGGATGTCTGAAGTCCGATGTCGATCGGAAAGCCAAAAATTGCGACCTTTCCGGTAACCCGGCGTTCAGGCTCTTCGTCAATGTACTCGCAACCAATGCTGTTTAGATTTGCGGGCGTAGCGGAAGAGGCGAGCCTTTGTGCACAGGAGTTTTGAATGCAGCAATTGATTTCAAGATTCCTAAGCGATGAATCCGGGGCAACCGCCATCGAATATTGCCTGATCGCAGTCGGCTTGAGCATCGTGATTCTCACCGCGGTTAACGGCATCGGTACCAGCCTCAACGCCAATTTCAGTTCGATAAATACTTCACTGAAATAAGGACTACTGGTCTTCCGCATTCAGCGCCCGCATCACCGCGATGCGCGCGAACATCAGCCAGCCGCCGCCGACCTCGGCCGCGTTGATCAGGTTCTCAACCGCGACTTGCCAGCGTTGCTGCCGCTGGACGGTTTTCGGAAGCTTCATGATATAGTCGGCGGCTTGCTGCAGCGTCGCCAGTTCGCGGCCGCCGCGCAGGCGTATCGGCTCTTCGAAGGGTGCCGACCAGGGCATCTCAGGCTGCAAGCTGTCGGGGCGGCAAAATCGCTCCGTCAAATCCGGTCAAGCCTGGCCCCGAACACGTTGCGCTACCCGGCCTTCTTCGATCGAGCCGGAGTGCGCGCCGCTTTCTCGGCTTTCCTGGGTGCTTGAGTCTTGGTTTCTTCCTTGGCGGCGCGCTTGCCGCTGATTGGCAGCAGCATTTCGCGCTGGCCTTCCATCCGCTTCTTCGTCTTCTTTCCCTTGGCGGCAGGGGCGGGCGCCTGGCGCTCGTTGGCGAGGCTGCGCTTGAGCGCGTCCATCAGATTGATGACGTTGCCGCCGGTCTTGGGCGCGGCTTTGGCGGTGGGTCGAATACCGCTGCGCTTTCTGTTGATCAAGTCGATCAGCGCGGATTCATAGTGATCCTCGAATTTTTCCGGCTCGAACGAACCCGACTTTCTCTCGACGATGTGCTTGGCGAGATCCAGCATGTCCTTGGTGACTTTCACGTCCTGGATGTCGTCGAAATATTCCTTTTCGCTACGCACCTCGTAGGGGTAGCGCAACAGCGTTCCCATCAGGCCCTTGCCGAGCGGATCCAGCGCGATGATGTGCTCGCGATTGGTCAGCACCACGCGGCCGATCGCGACCTTGTTCATGCTGCGGATGGTTTCGCGGATCACCGCGAAGGCGTCGTGGCCGACCTTGCCGTCAGGCACGAGGTAATAGGGGCGGATCAGATAGCGGTTGTCGATGTCGGCATGCGGCACGAACTCGTCGATCTCGATCGTGTGGGTCGATTCCAGCGCGATGTCGTCAAGTTCCTCCTTCGACACCTCGATGTAGGTATCGGTATCGACCTTGTAGCCCTTCATGATGTCGTCGGCGGCAACTTCCTCGCCGGTGTCCGCATCGACCTTGGCATATTTGATGCGGTGGCCGGTCTTGCGGTTGACCTGGTTGAAGCTGACCTTTTCCGTGTCCGACGTCGCCGGATAAAGGGCGACCGGGCAGGTCACGAGCGAAAGGCGTAAGAAACCTTTCCAGTTGGC
>NZ_DATMLW010000002.1:0-6248 GCF_035570375.1 Bradyrhizobium sp.
AGCACGACCGCCAAGGAAGCCAGCGTGCAGAGGAAGAACCCGGTCGCAAACGGCAAAAGCGTGCCGTCATAGTCTTGGCCGATCGTCGTGCCAATGCCGATGCCGAGCAGCGTGGTGATCGACCCATAGAGGGACGAGGCGGTGCCGGCGATATGGCCCTGCGGTTCCATCGCAAGCGATGTGAAATTGGCGAACATCAGCCCGAACGCGAACATCATCAGTGCCGTCAGCGCCATGAACAGCGGCAGCGATAGCGTTTGGGTTTTCACCGCCATAAGCATCATCCCTGCCACCGCCACGAAGCCGATCAGTGCGCCATGCGAAATAATCCGCATGCCAACCCGGCCAACAAAACGCGCATTGAGAAAGCCAGCCACTGCGACGCCGATCGCGACGGCTGCGAACGCCAACGGAAATAAATGTCCAAGCCCGTAAATTTCGGTGAATGCCTGCTGTGACGAGAACACGAATGCGAACAGCGCACCTTGCACGCTACCGGCCGCCAGCGCATAACCCAGCGTCTGCCGGTTGGTGACGGTCTGGCGAAAGGCCCCGAGCACGTCGCGAACAGCAAGCGACTTGCGCTCGGCTAATGGCAAGGTTTCCGGCATCCGTAGCCCGTTCCAAATCAGTGCAAGCACTCCGTAGAGCTTCAACACGATGAAGATGCCGCGCCACTGCGTCAGCAACATCACCGCCTGACCTAACGACGGCGCGATTACTGGCACGGCGATGAAGACCATCATCGCCAGTGACATGACGCTGGCCATGCGGCGGCCGGCGTAGCAGTCGCGAACGATCGAAATCGCAATCACACGGGTGGCGGAGGTGCCAAGCCCCTGCAGCACTCGCGCCAGCAGCAATGTCTCGAAAGACGATGCCGTAATCGCGAGCACGCTGGCGATGCAATACAGCGCCATACCGTCGATCAGGACTGGACGCCGGCCGAAACGGTCTGAAAGAGGTCCCATGATGAATTGGCCAACGCCGAAGCCGATCAGGAACGCCGACAAGACTTCCTGCGGCTGGTTGGCAGTGGTGATGTGGAATGCCGATGCGATGTCCGGTAGCGCTGGCAGCATCATGTCCATAGCCAGCGGGTTCAAGGCCATGATCGACGCGATCACGACAACAAATTCTGGAAAGCCCATCGGCCGGTGGCTCGATGAAACCCAAGCGTCGGCATTCGTATCAGTCACGCAGTGCACCTCACTGTAGCGACAAAGCTTTATCGGCCGTGCTGTGCGTCGCACAACCCATTTTCCGGGATGGCTGGTACGCCGCCCGCCGCGCACTTCGAGCCAGACCAGTCGGACCGCGTCTGCTGCGATCCCTCAGAAAGCTTAACGGCTCCAATCGATCTTCCGATAGGCGAAGGGGTACGTCCGGTGCATACTATGGCGCATGACCGCCTTCATCTATTTTGGCGAAATGCTAGTGGCGTCCCTGATCGCAATCGTCCTGCTGGCAATTTCTCCGTTCAGAATGAGTTCCGATGCCGCGCTTTTAGTCGCGGGCTTCGTTACGTGGACGCTTGCCGAATATGTTGTTCATCGTTTTGTGCTGCATGGTCTCGTACCAACCCAACATGCGCTTCATCATGCCAACCCGGACGCGGCAGTCCTCAATATCGTTTGGCAGATATGGGCCTGTTTCGCACTGATCTATTTGACCGCCGGCGGCGCCTTTCTCGCGGGAGGCTTAGTCGCCTACGCATGGTACCTATTCGTGCATCATTGCGCACATCACGGTCACGATAAGTTGCCGTTACCCCTGCTTGAGCATCACCGAAGACATCATCAATTCGCGACGCGAAACTACGGCGTCAGCACAACGCTGTGGGATCGCGCATTCGGGACGATGTTGCGCTAATGACCCGCGAAAGAGGTGGTGGTCTCAACTGGTCGATGCAACACTTTATCTTGAAGGAGAGATGGAGTGTGCTTGATGGGTCACAGATTTCATAGAGGGTTTACTGCGGCAGAGAAAACGGAGTTATGGGATCGCTCGAAGCGCGGAGAGTCGCTGAAGGCGATTGGACGAGCGTTTGGTAAGCCGTCATCGTCGATCTATTTTTTGGTGGCTCCGCATGGTGGGATTCGTCCTGCTCAGCGGCGTCGCTCCAGGCTGGCATTGACGCTCACGGAACGCGAGGTGATTTCCAGAGGCATTACGGCAGATCAATCGGCACGATCGATCGCCAAGTTGCTTGGCCGCTCACCCTCGACGGTAAGCCGAGAGATTTAATGCCTGTGTTGCGTCGACCGGTTGAGCCGGCAGGGGTAAAGCGGACATCAATTTCAGAAGGGCCGACGTCTGAAAATGACCCTGTGGTGTTTTTCCAAGAATACATTGATACTGCGGCGGATGTTCTCGCAATGTCGTGACAGGCAGCGAGTGGCCCCGGCTGGCAGGCCTCGCGCGCAGCAATCGCACTAATGCGAGGTCGCCTCGGTTGGCGGCCTATCCGGCGAAAATCTGCCCCGGAATAGCTACGAGGCCGACAACCAGCAGGGCCGGCACTGCATGGAACGGCCGCATGACCCACCCCTCTGGTAACGCGCCGAATCGCTTGCGCCGATTATGCACGGGCATCAAAAATACGAAAGTGCACCTCAGGGCTTGCGCGCGACCTCGATGGTGAGATGCGACAGCGATTTAAATCGCGCAAGCCTGGCGCGGTAGTATTGGGGGTCGCGTCCCTTGTTGGTGACGACCGAAACAATCGCCCCGAGATGTCCCGGCCCCAGGCGCCAAAGATGCAGATCGGCGAGCTTGTCCCCGTCAGCCTCGAGCTCCTCGCGTAGCTTGTTGGCCATGCCCTTGTCGGGATTCATGTCGAGCAGGATCGCGCCGGTGTCCCGGATCAGGCCGTAGGACCAACTGGCGATTACGAAAGCCCCGATGATGCCGGCAAGCGGGTCCATCCAAAGCCAGCCAAAGGCGCGCGCGAGCAGGAGGCCCGCGATCACAAGCACCGATACCGCGGCGTCGGCAATGACATGGATCACCGCAGCACGCATATTGTTGTCGCGGGCGGTCGATCCATGTGCGTGCTCGTGCTCTTCGAAAACGGTCGGATAATGCAGCCCGCCGAGCCGCACCGTCGCGGTAAAGGCATGCGGTTCCGGAATCTCGTCATACGACTCCAGGAAGCCGCCTCTGTCGACCATCGCGAAAAGCTGTCGCGTTCCGTCGGGACGCACCGTTTCGATCGACGACGCTTGTGCCGTCGGGGCAGCGCCGGTGATGGCACGAAGACGGAAGCGCGGCGGCACCCCATCCTCGAAAACTTCCAGGGCCACGAACCCGCCGGCGGTCGCGATCTCGCGCTGTTCGTCATGGTCACGGCCTTCATGCGCGTGCCCATGACTATGACCGTGACTATGGCCATGATGCTCGCCGCCGCTCAGGAGCCACGCGCTCGCGACGTTTACCGCGAGACCAACAAAGGCGATCGGGATCGCCTCGGCAAAATGAATGGGAACGGGTTGGAAAATGCGGCTGACCGACTCATAGCCGATCAGGAGTGCGATCATCGCCAGAACGATAGCGCTTGTGAAACCGGCGAGATCGCCGAGCTTACCGGTGCCGAACGTGAAAGCTGGATTGTCGGCGTGCTTGCGCGCGTAGGTATAGGCGAGCGCGGCCAACAATAGCGCGCCGGCATGCGTGCTCATGTGCAGCCCGTCCGCGACCAGCGCGATCGAGCCGAACAGCAGGCCGCCGATGATTTCCGCGACCATCATGATGCCGCACAGCCAGATGACCGCCCAGGTCCTGCGCTCGCTCTTCTCGTGTCCTTCGCCGAGGAAGACATGGCTATGAAAGGCCGCCGCCGCGTCGTTGTAGTTGTCGGTCATGGTGTCCCTCACTTCAGGTAGGTGTGGACCACTTCGATGAGCTGATCCGCCGCGTCGGCGTTAAGGGCGCCCGGGTTCTTTTCGGGATCGACGAGATGGGTGCGGATGTGGTCTTCCACCACCTCGGCCATCAGACCGGCGACGCCGCCGCGAACGCCGGCAATCATATGCATGATGCGCTCGCATCCGGCCTCCTCATTGAGCGCCCGCTCGATCGCTTCGATCTGGCCGCGAATGCGCCCAACCCGTGCGAGCAGCTTCTTCTTTTCTCGGATCGTGTGTGCCATGGCGCACCATATAGGGTACCCCCCTATGCCATGTCAACGGGTGATGGCATGCGGTACTCCGCGTCGGATCGGTTTCGAGATCCTGCCGGGTTCCTGCTTTGCGCGGCGAGTCTTTGCATGTCACCATCTGCTTAAATCGACGGGAGGGTCGCTATGCGCTGGTGTGTCTCGATCGGGGCGCTGCTTGTTGCGGGGGCAATGGCCGCGGGCGACGTTGCCGGCATTGCCGCGCCGGATTCCAGCTCTCAACTGACCGACGCCAAAGACAATTTGTCGTCCGTCGACATCGAACTCGCCATCGCCGTCGATGTCTCCTATTCGATGGATTTGGACGAACTTGCCGTCCAACGCGAAGGCTACGCGCAGGCGATCGTCTCGAAAGATTTCCTTCAGGCGATAAGAACGGGTCCACACAGCAAGGTGGCAGTGACCTATTTCGAGTGGTCGGCATCAAGCGACCAGAAGATTGTCATTCCCTGGCGAGTGATCGACGGCCCGGAGTCCGCCGACGCGGTGGCTGCCGAGATCATGAAAACGCCGGTTCGCCGGGGCTCGCGCACCTCGATTTCCGGTGCGATCTATTTCGCAATGCCGCTATTCGAGGAGAATCCATACCACGGGCTACGGCGCGTCATCGATATCTCCGGGGATGGCCCCAACAACAATGGCGCCCCAGTCACCGATGCACGTGATGCAGCCCTGCAGAAGGGTATTACGATCAACGGCCTGCCAATCATGGTGAAGGAGCCATCCTATTCGACGATGGATATCGACAATCTCGATTTGTACTACGAGGATTGTGTCATTGGAGGGCCGGGCTCGTTCGTGGTGACGATCAAGGACCGCGACAAGTTCAAGGAGGCGATCCGGAGCAAGCTCATACTTGAGGTCGCAGGCCGGACGCCGGAGCACCGTATCGTTCCGGTCATCGAGAAAGATCCGGGGGTGCCCTGTCTGGTCGGCGAGAAAATGTGGCAGGACCGCTGGGGGCGGTAAGCGTCAACTGTATCCTATTCAACAACACCGGACGCTTCCCTAGCGGACCGCGATGTCCGTTCATGGCACTGTTGCGAAGTGCCGGCGGGCTCTGAAATTGTCTGCTTATCGGGGTTGATCGGAAATGATATCCGTCCGTTGTCTGCACGGAGATGTGAATCATGACCGACCTTGGCGTCCAGGATGCGGCGGCGAAGGCCGACCACATGGTCAATCCCGCGTCCCTCGCCGCAAGCATGATCGACGAGCGTGCGCCCGATATCGTGGAAGCCCTCAACGACATGCCTCCGGAACTCGCGGTCGCGGTTCTACTCCATCTGCCGCCCGATCGCGCCATTGAAGTCCTCGACCAGCCAGGGCTGGAACGCGAGCCTGAACTCATCACGCTGATGCCGCGGACAGTAGCCGCGAAGCTGCTTGCCGGCGTGTCGGCCGACCGCCTCGCCGATGTCTTCCGCCAGGTAAAAGAGCCTCACTGCTCCGAGCTGCTCGATCTGCTCGACCCCGGCACCAGGGTCAACATCCGCCGCCTGCTGGAATATCCGAAGGACACCGCGGGATCGATCATGACGACGGAATTCGCCAGCGTTCCCTCGACCTACACCGTCGGGCAGACGCTCGACTATATCCGTCACGTGGAAAGCAGCCGGGAAACCGTCTACGCGATCTACGTGCTGGATCCCCTCAGCAAGAAGCTGGTCAAAACGATCACCCTGCGCCGGCTGATCACGGGAGATCCGGAAGCACAGGTGCTGTCGGTAGCCCGTCCTGGCCGTCTGATCACCGCCACTCCCCTGATGGACCGGGAAGATGTCGCGCGCCTGATCTCGAAGTACGACCTCCTCGCGGTGCCGGTCGTCGACCATGGTCGCGTCATTGGAATCGTCACGGTCGACGACGTCATCGACGCCATCGTCCAAGAATCCACCGAGGACGTGCAGAAGTTCGGCGGCATGGCGGCCATCAACGAGCCGTACATGGAAGTCGGCTTCTGGCAGATGATGAAGAAGCGCGGCGGCTGGTTGTGCGCGCTGTTCCTGTCCGAAATGCTGACGGCGTCGGCGATGCAGGGCTACGAAGGCGAGCTCGAGAAGGCGATCGT
>NZ_DATMLW010000003.1:0-9208 GCF_035570375.1 Bradyrhizobium sp.
GATCCCATGATGGAAGGGCCCTGGTGCCGATTCCGAAGAGAAGCGCGAGCCCGTGAGCGACATCGACATTGCAGTGGCGGATAGTCTGAAAGTGCTTGACCTCAAACGGCCGATTAGAGAAGCGACCTAATTGCTGCGCGGGCCGCGAAATGATGCGATGCGCCAAATCCCGACTCTTGGATTGCAACAAGGAGCCGGTCACTCAATCACCTCATCGGCGCGGGCGAGCAGCGGCTCTGGCACTGTAAGTCCGATTTCTTTCGCAGCCTTGAGATTGAAAACAAGCTCAAACTTGGTTGGCTGATAGAAAGGAATATTGCCCGGGTTTGCGCCGTTGAGAATTTGATCAATGTCACGCGCAGCATGACGAAGAATTTCCATCAGATCAGTTCCATAGGACATGAGGCCACCGGCCTCGACAAACACCGGATATGCATAAATGGCTGGTAGCCGGTGCTTCGCCGCCAATTCGGCAATGAGCCGCCTCTTGGTGACCTGTTCGGCATTTCCACCCACGAAGAGGGCGTTGGCCCCTGACCGGGAGATCGTGCTGAAGACCTCCCGGTACTCGTCATCGGTGCCCTTATTCATAAAATGGACCTACGACCTCGATACCGGCTTTCTCGGTCGCGTCCTGCATTGCGGGTGCTTCCGGGTTTTTTTCTACACCCACGATTGCCAATTTCGATATTGTCGGGACGACCTCCGTTAAAAGCTGAAGTCGTTTTTCCCAAAGCTCGCGACCTGCATCTACGCTAACGCCGGTGATGTTTGCGCCTGGCCGTGCCAAACTCGTCACAAGGTCGGTCCCGACCGGATCGGCGGTTAACGCGACAATCGGGATCGTGGAGGTTGCCTCTTTGAGCAGGCCGGCCATCAAATTAGTGATTGCAAAAATTACATCTGGATTGCGAGCTGCGGCTTCGCGCGCGAGTTCAGGATAATGATCAATTCGCCCTTCGCCCGAAAGCCGTTCGACCACCAGGTTTTTTCCCTCGATGTAGCCGAGCTGGCGAAGTTCGTGAAAGAACTCGCGATAATATTTGATGCGGCCGTTTTCGGTCAGATCGGATACCGGATGCGATGGATGGAGTACCGCGATCCGGTACATCTTGCGGGGCTCCACCGCCCATGCAGCCCTTGATGTTGTCGCGGCCAGCACGCTGACGCCACAGGCAAGTCCAATGAACTCCCGCCGCTTCATTCCATACTCATCGGAGCTTGAGGACGACAAGACGCAGCGTACCACGTCTCGATTGTGGCTGCGTTCACCGCAGGCGCAAATGCTGCGTCAAAATGCAGCGCATCGCGGAAGACGGCTGCGGGTCGTTTTCGACCGATTCAGCGGGGATTTTTGGCTGGTTGAATTCCGTTTGACCCCAATGGCGTCGGTGGCCGGATACGACAAGCTTGCAGCGAATTACCTCGCCTTCATCCGACTTGCGTCAATCAGGCTGTGGTTGACGCGACCTAAACCCATCCGCCGCGCGCCATGATGGCGGCGCAAAGCAGGATGACGACGATGGCGGCAAGCTCGGCATGAATGACGCCGGTGACCCGCCTGCGCCGGCTCGCCTCGATCACCGGAACCTGCCCTGCCTTGATCGCCCCACGCCAGGACAGGAACTCCATGGTCGGGATGATCGACACGAAGGCGAGGATAATGAACAGGCCGAATTTCAACAGGAACGCGTGACTATGCCAGTAATAGCTCGCGCCCTTTTCGAAGAAGAACACCCGCGACAGCCCGATCACGAGCAACAGGCCCGCGGCGATGCCGAGCACGAGATCGGTGACCTGAAGTCTCCGCGCCGAGGCAAGCGTCAAATCCTGCCTCATCAGCGCGAACTCGATCGCAACCGCCGCAACGAGGGTGAAGGCGCAGAGGTGGTGGAGGAAGGCGAAGAGCGTGGACATGACGGAGCTCCGGCGTTTATTGGCGGGATAGCCAAACGGCGTAGGACCATCTTATCCAATGCTTGCTGTTGTTGGTAAGATGGACCAAGGCATCCTGTTTGCGCACCCGCCGAACGCACGATGCCAATCGATGCGCCCTCTCCCCTTGCGGGAGAGGGCATCTCCGCTAGCTGCCGCAGTCCCATTTCGGGTGAGGGGTACCTCTTGGACGTCCGATCTGGCGGCAAACCCCTCACCCGCCTTCGATGCAAAGCATCGAAGGCACCCTCTCCCGCAAGGGGAGAGGGTTGCAACCGGCGCCTGATGATCGCGTCACATCAGCTTCATCGGCGCATCATGAACCAGGCGAAGATCGATCCCGCCGATCAGGTCCGACCGGAGTGCCTCGGCGGCGGCAATAGCGGCATCGGTCTGTCGCAGTGTGCTGAGGTTCGATCCAAGCGATACGATTCCGCCCAGCACCATGGCAATCGACCCAAGCGCGGCGACCTGACCTGCCCCGAAAAGACCAAGCACCGTGACCAGCAGTAACGCGAGACCGCTCGCGATCGCAATCCTGGATGCAAGAATGAACTTCCGGCATCGTTCGGCAATCTCGGCAAGCGCCTCGATCCGCTCTTCGAGCGCTGAAATCTCGTCGGGAGGATCGTCCTCGGTCATCGGACTTGAGAGCATCTCGCCGCATCCTGGATCCATCGCTACCCTTTTCGCCATGCTCACAACGGCAGATTGTCATGCTTCTTGACCGGCATCTCGACCTGCTTGTCGCGCAGCATAGCGAGCGAGCGCGCAATACGGCGGCGGGTCGAGTGCGGCATGATGACGTCGTCGATATAGCCGCGCTCGGCGGCGACGAACGGCGACAGGAAACGGTCCTCATATTCCTTTGTGCGCGCGGCGATCTTTTCAGGGTCGGCCATGTCGGCGCGGAAGATGATCTCGACCGCGCCCTTGGCGCCCATGACAGCAATCTGCGCACTCGGCCAGGCATAATTCATGTCGGCGCCGATTTCTTTAGAGGCCATCACGTCGAACGCCCCGCCATAGGCTTTTCGCGTGATCACGGTCACCAAAGGCACCGTGCATTGCGAATAGGCGAACAGGAGTTTTGCGCCGTGCTTGATCAGGCCGCCATATTCCTGCGCGGTGCCCGGCAAAAAGCCCGGCACGTCGACAAACGTGACGATCGGAATATTGAAGGCGTCACAGAAGCGGACGAAGCGCGCGGCCTTTCGTGAAGCGTCCGAATCGAGCACGCCGGCCAGCACCATCGGCTGGTTGGCGACGAAGCCGACCGTGCGGCCTGCGATGCGGCCAAAACCGGTGACGATGTTTTTCGCGAACAGCTCCGAGATTTCGAAGAAATCGCCTTCGTCCACGACCTTGAGGATCAATTCCTTGATGTCGTAGGGCTTGTTCGGATTGTCGGGGATCAGCGTGTCGAGCGAGGCGTCGACCCGCTCGATGTCGTCGAAACTCGGCCATTCCGGCACGCCGTCGGTGTTGTTGGCGGGCAGGAAGTCGATCAGGCGCCGCATCTGCAACAGCGCTTCGACGTCGTTCTCGAACGCGCCGTCCGCAATCGAGGAGCGCGTGGCATGCACGGATGCGCCGCCGAGTTCTTCCGCGGTGACGACCTCGTTGGTCACGGTCTTCACCACGTCGGGTCCGGTGACGAACATGTAGCTGGTGTTCTTCACCATGAAGATGAAGTCGGTCATCGCGGGCGAATAGACGTCGCCGCCGGCGCACGGACCCATGATGACGGAGATTTGCGGGATCACGCCCGAGGCGATGACGTTGCGACGGAACACGTAGGAATAACCCGCCAATGCCGCGACACCCTCCTGGATGCGGGCGCCGCCGGCGTCATAAAGCCCGATGATGGGGGCGCGGGCCTTCATCGCCATGTCCTGAAGTTTTGTGATCTTCAGCGCGTGCGTCTCCGACAGCGAGCCGCCGAACACGGTGAAATCCTTGGCGAAGACGAAGGTCTTGCGCCCGTTGACGGTGCCCCAGCCGGTGACGACGCCGTCGCCCGGGACCTTCGTCTTTTCCATGCCGAATTCGGTCGAGCGATGTTCGACGAACATGTCGAACTCTTCAAAACTGCCCTTGTCGAGAAACAGCTCGATACGCTCCCGCGCCGTGAGCTTGCCGCGGGCGTGTTGCGCCTCGATCCGCTTCTCGCCGCCCCCTGATTTCGCGCCGGCGCGCTTTTCCTCAAGCCTGTCCAAAATGTCTTTCATTTCGCTATTTCCTGCCCGATCTGGTCGGTTTCTAACACGCCCCTTCGACGGCGGGAAACGGCCTTCCCGGCATTTGCAAGCGCACGTAATATCAAGAGGCTTCACGGGTTAGGGGCCGGAAGGGGAAGCCAATGCCAGAATCCGACCACCAGGCGACCACAGGCGCTGTTTCCGGGACTTTACGAACGCTGCTCCGCCTCGAAGGGTTAACGCTGTTTGCCAGCATGACGCTGTTATACGGGTTTTGGGGCGGACCCTGGTGGGTCTACGCCGTCCTGTTCCTGGCGCCCGACCTCAGCTTTTTGGGCTATCTCGCGGGAGGCAGAATCGGCGCGATCGTCTACAACGCGATGCACAGCTACATGGCGCCGATGGCGCTGATGACCGCCGGCTTCGGTTTTGCTCCGCCGCTGGTGATTTCGGTCGCCATGATCTGGCTGGCGCATATTGGTCTGGATCGCGCGCTCGGCTACGGCTTGAAATACTCCAAAGGATTTGCCTTCACCCATCTCGGGACGATCGGCAGGGGTGCGCCAGCGGGTAAGAGTTTGACACGCCGCTGACCTCTTCCGTCATGCCCCGGTTTATCCCGGGCATCCACGTCTTCCTAAACGAGCTGCAAAGACGTGGATGGCCGGGTCAAGCCCGGCCATGACGGGTGTCAATAGCAGCGATCGCTCAAGGCAACCTCTTCGCCTGCTACGCCCGCATCACTTCTCTCCGACCTTGAACGGCGGCTCCTTGCCGGGCGGCACCGTCTCCTCCGCCATCGCCAGAAGCATCGCGACCATCACGTAATTGCCGGCAACCGCCGTCAAGTCCACGATCTGCTGGTCGTTGAACACCTTCTTGGCGCGCGCGTAGATCTCGTCGGAGACCTTCTGCGTCGTGGTGAGCTCGGTGACGAAATCGTAAACCACCGCCTCGTCCTCGGCCATTTTCGACGGCCGGTTGCCGGCCTTCAGTTCGGTGATGATGTCGGCATTGAGCCCGGCCTTTGCGGCGAGCGGCGCATGCGCGAACCATTCGACCTGCGAGCGCCACTGCCGGCCGATGATCAGGATCGCGAACTCGTTGAGTTTGGTGGGGACCGACGTCTCCCAGCGCAAATAATGGAACAGGTCGAACAGCCGCTGTCCGAGCACGGGGCTGCGCATCAGCGGGTTGTAGGGCCCGCCAATCCCGACGCTCGAAATCTTCATGATCTGCTCGCCCAGCGGCTTTTGCGTCTCGTTGAGCTGGTCCATCGTGAGTTGGGGAAAGCGCGGCTCCTTGCCAGTCGCCGGTGGTGCAAACATCGTGGCGGCAAACCAGCCGCCAGCCGCGGCGATCATGAGCGACGACATGAAGATTGCAGATTTCACGATTTCCCTCCGCCTTGTTGTGATTGAAAGATGCCGAACTCCGGTGTCCCGGTTCCGACATTCGTATCATATTGCGAAGGATTAGATCGCGCCAATATCGGCCAGACAGGCCTGCGAAAGGCTCATGCGGTCCGCGATATGGCGCGGCTCGCGGATGTCGAGATTGAGCGCGAACACCGTGCGAGCATCGCCCTTCTCGGCCCACCCCACGAGCCAGCCGAGCGAGGGTTTGCCGATCTCGGCACCAAGCAGCCCGCTCTTGGCGCGGATGACGGAGTCGCCGGTCTTGGTGACGGGCAGGATATCGCAAACCAGCTCCTGACTGCGTTTGGAGACGGGCAATGCGCCGCGCCGCAGGCGATCGACGAAATCGACCTGCTGAACCGGATCGATGCGCAAGTTTCCGGTCAGCCAGAACTGGTCGATGCCGCCGCCGATGTCGCGGTTGCCATATTCGAACAGATCGAGATATTTCTGCATCCGCATCCCGCCGATGCGGCGCGCAATCTCCTGGTAGACCGGCACGGCGGAGGCCGCGATCGCCGAGCGCAGCGTATGGTCGCGATTCCACGCCTCGATGATCCTCACCGTGCCGTCCCACTTGAATACGTCCCTGTCGGGATCGCCGACGACGCCGGTCTCAAGCGCAATCACCGAATTCGGGACCTTGAAAGTCGAAGCCGGCAATTTTGCTTCGCCCGAACGATCCGTGTCGCTGGCGATCACCAGGTAATCCTCGACCTTGTAGCCGACGAAGGTTCCATCCGTTCCCGCATCCGTGAAGTGCTTGGCGAGAGCTTCGCGAATTTCGCTGCGCGGAGGCGCGACATGCGCAAGGCCGCGCGACGGCAACAGGGCCGCGGCCGCAAGGGAGCCCATGACGTGACGACGGGTGATCATGACCATTTCCGTTGCATCAGAAGCGGCGGCGACGATGCGGATGACATCGTGGTAAAACAATGACGATCAAGAGCGAGAAGCCAAAATCGCGCGTGCCGCTTGTTCGGTCTCACCTCTCCCCTTGCGGGAGAGGTCGGATCGCATCGACAGATGCGATCCGGGTGAGGGGTTACGCTCTATCGATGGACCTGAACCCCTCACCCCAACCCTCTCCCACAAGGGGAGAGGGAGCGCGCTTTTGCTGCCGTGACG
This sequence comes from Bradyrhizobium sp., assembly GCF_035570375.1. Lineage (GTDB taxonomy): Bacteria > Pseudomonadota > Alphaproteobacteria > Rhizobiales > Xanthobacteraceae > Bradyrhizobium. The sequence continues at coordinate 6,683 of NZ_DATMLW010000003.1, forward strand.
TCGAAGCACTGCTTCAAACCAGGTAAGTCATCTCTAGCGAATCTGCCCCGACAGCCGCAGCACGAACACCAGCACTTCCGCGACCGCCTTGTAGAGCTCGGCCGGAATCTCATCGCCAAGCTCGACATGCGAGAGCGCGCCCGCCAGCACTTCGTTTTCCTCGATCGGGATGCGATGGGCCCTGGCAACCTCGATGATCTTTTCGCCAAGGCTTCCCCTGCCCTTGGCGACAACGCGCGGCGCGCCATTGGACCTGTCGTAGTGCAGCGCGACCGCAAGCTGGTTTTTTGACGGCGTGCTCATAGCGCCCGATCCAGGAAATGCCCCGCGGGCGCAGAGGTTCGTTGCCGGGGCGCGCCGTCACGGACCACGATATCGCCCACCTGCAGGTCGGCGCGGCTCAGCGCCTGGCCCAGTTGCGAGAGGCCTGCGCGCAATTGCGAGGCCGTTGTCGGCCGCTCCGCCCACATCCGCACCGAAGTTCGCTCGCCGCTCAGCGAGATCAGCGCGTGGACGGGTCCGGCCGGTTCGACATCGAGCGAGAATCGCGCCCGCCACACCCGCTTGGCCGGCTCGACGGTATCGCCGCCGCCATCGCGCGAAATCTCGAACTGCGCGATCGCGGTGCCTGACGGCGTTGCGAATGGAATCTCGAAATTCCATCGCGGCACGGCGGGATCGATCCGCCGCGTGGCCGCGTCGGTTTGACCGGGGAGCGAAGCGACCTGCAACAGCGTCTGCCGCGCAATTGCGCCGTCGGTGTTCTCGAGCAGACGCTGCAAGGTCGATTCCTGCGGCGCGTGCGGATTGAGGGTTACAGGCGCCACCGGCTGGGCCGCAGGCAGCGCGCCATTGACCGGCGGCGGCGGAAGATTGGTGCGCCAAAATTCGGCCTCTTCGATCACAGAAGTGCGCGTTGCGGTTACCGCGGGGATAAGGGCAAGCGCCTGGCCATTTTCAAGCGCAAACCTTGATGGAGTTCCTGTACCTGGCGGACCTGCCTGCAGCGCTTCCTGCAGCAGGTTCAGCACCGCGCTGCTGGCGGCGGCGCGCGCCGCCGCATCGGCCGGCGTCGAAATGGCGTTGAGAATCTGGCTTGAGGAAACGAGGTCGAGAATTTCCTGCGCGGTCACGGCTGCGGCGTTCTGTGCCGGGGTCGTGAGCCGAGCCGCATCTGACGCAAGCTGCGGCGCGATCGCAGGCGATTCGATGACGCCCGTTTCGGCTCCGCCGATGATGATGACTGGCGAGACGGATGGCTGAAGCGAGGGTTGAGGGACTTGCGTCGATGGGGTGGACGGCGATGCCGTTTCCTGCCCGAGCGCCGCGGTCCTGATTTCGGGCAGGGTCGCGCCGTCCTGCGCCGGGCCTTCCGGGGATGCCGTGTCTGGCGGAGCAGCCGAGGCCGCCGTCCCCTGCTGCACCGTGTCGGCTGCGCCCGACGTGCCGGCAGTAACCGTTACATCCGCGAGGGAGGACGCCAGCGCCTGGCGCAGCACGATGAGCGCGGCCTTGAGGTCCGGAGCGCCGCTCGAGAGCGGGAGCGATCCGGAGGCGAGCGAAGCCTCGAGAAAAAGGCCGGAGGCCAAAAACCCCTCTTTGATGTCGCCGCCGGAGAGATTTGGGTCGAGACTGGTTCGCAACGACAGCACTTGCGCGACGGCCTGTTGAACCTGCGCAGGCAAGGCGGGCGATCCGGAGGCCGCGTCGAGATTGGCAAAAAGGGGCGCAAGCGAGCTCTGCTGCGTCGCTGCCGCTTGGGAGGCCAGCGACACCGCGAGCGTCTCAAACGGGGTGAGTTGGTTGCCGGCCGCAGTTGAAACGGGCGTCGTCGGCGCATCAACAAGGCTTGCCGCATCAGGCGCGAGCGTGACGGTGGATGCGCCGGGCACGCTCTGGCCCCCGCCCGCGGTCCCCTGCTGGTTGACGATCGCCAGTCCAATTCCGCTTGCGGTCTGCGAAACCTGGAGCTGCAGCGTCTGCCCGGCCTGCAGCGGCACCTGCGAGAGCACGTCGATCGACTGGCCGCCGATCGAAATCCGGACCTGGTCTGGCCCAAGAATCCGCAATACCCGGGCGCTGACCACGCTTCCCGCTTGCAGGACGATATCCGCGGCGCCGCCTGGCGCGGCAACGGGCGGAAGATTTGGCGTGATCACGATCGGCATTCGGCTTCACCGGGCAATACCCGAATCGAAGCTATCGGGGTGTCGTAAACCCGTCGTTAACCGGCCGCGACGAAGAGGGTAGTGACTGTCAAATCCACTCCACTAAAGCGGGATGAGTTTTGGCTGAATCGCCTTGAGCGGCAGACTCGATGCACCTCTCCCCTGTGGGGAGAGGTCGGATTGCGAAGCAATCCGGGTGAGGGCGAATGTTCTATTGAGAGACCGTACCCCCTTGTAAGTCGAAAGTCCGTTCGTCTGGTATTGTAGACGGTGCGGTGACGGACGGGAGTCCGCAGACCCCAAGGTCGTTGCAGACCGTGGGTGAGACAGGTGCCCCGTCCGTCAGTCCATCGAACCC
>NZ_DATMLW010000004.1:0-12178 GCF_035570375.1 Bradyrhizobium sp.
AAAGCCGGGCCGCCCGGCACGAAGCGAGGCGGCCCTACTCGACTGGCTCGACTTGGAACAGACCTTCAGCACTCATGGCGGCATCATTTCTGCCATTTGACATCACGGGCCCAGAATGCCTTTTCCGCACTCTCAGCATCAGGCCATGTCTCTAGACTGTATTGAGGCGGTTTCTCTGGTCGTCCCCACAATTCAATGCGCACAAGCTTGCCGGTTGCCGGGTCGTAGCTCGTGCGAAATCCGCCTTGTTGTTGAATAATGACCATCGCCACTACCCTCAAAACGAAACCCGCCGGCGGATGAGCCGGTGGTGCGTTATAGTCGCCGCCTCATCGCCCGTGACCCTGGGATCGGCTTCATGTAACGTCGCGTGCGCAACGATATCCGCTACCTGTGCGTGAAGAGACGGCCGCGAGGCGGTCTTTCTGTTTCTGCACGTTACATCGCAAATGTCGCTGGAGAAAGATGCACCGGTCCCGCGCGCCGTCAAACTGGCCGGGGCCATTCTTTGCCGCCCGGTCCTGGGCGGGCTGCACCACCAATATATCCGGATTTGATTTGCGACAGGCACAAGGGAGGTCGAGCAGTTGCGCGCAGCTGCGCAAACGCTTCATTACATCTGCTCCGGACCGATCACTCAGTGTCATCGCCTAAACAAGCCAACGTTTGCGCCGCTTGTAGTGCTTCACATCGCGGAATGATTTTCGCTTGTCCCCGGCGATGCCAAGATAGAATTCCTTGACGTCCTCATTTGCGGCGAGCGCCCGCGCCTCGCCGTCCATCACCACGCGACCATTTTCGAGGATGTATCCGTAGCTGGCGTATTTGAGCGCCATATTGGTATTCTGCTCGGCGAGAAGAAACGAGACACCTTCCTTGAGGTTGAGATCCTTCACGATCTCGAAGATCTCTTCGACGATCTGCGGCGCGAGGCCCATCGAAGGCTCATCGAGCAGGATCATCTTCGGGCGCGACATCAGCGCACGGCCGATCACGCACATCTGCTGTTCGCCGCCCGATGTATAGCCGGCGGTCGAACCACGCCGCTCCCTGAGACGGGGGAAATAGGCATAGGCTCGCTCCAGATCCTGCGCGATCGCGGACTTGCCATCCCTGCGCGTGAAGGCGCCGGTCAGGAGATTCTCTTCGACAGTAAGGTGAGCGAAGCAACGCCGCCCCTCCATCACCTGAATGCAGCCGCGCCGCACCAGATCGTCTGGCGACAGGGACTGCACTTCGACGCCGTCGAACAGGATCGAGCCCTTGGTGACCTCGCCACGTTCTGCATGCAGCAGATTGGAGACCGCCTTCAGCGTCGTTGTCTTGCCCGCACCATTGGCGCCGAGAAGCGCGACAATTCCGCCCCGCGGCACAGCCAGCGATACACCCTTCAACACGAGGATGACGTGACTGTAGACAACCTCGATATTGTTGACCGACAGGAACAGCGCTGCCGCTTCTGTCGCCGTGGCGGCTTTAGGGATTGACACGCAGCCCTCTCCAAACAGTTGCAGCTTTCGGGATATCCGGAGGAGGCGAACGCTCCTCCCAGATCGCTGAGATGCGTTCAGCTTTCTTTCGAGCAGTCGCGCGGCTGAATCTTCTTCTCCGCGGCATACTTCGCGGAAACATCGTCGACGAGCGGCTCGGTGATGATTTGGTTGGCCGTATACCAATCGGAGATGACTTTCCAGCCCTTGCCGTCCCACTGTTGTACCCGCCCCTCGCGCGCGCCCTCGTGGTCGGAGCAGGAAATCTTGATCGGCTTCAACATGCCATCGAAGCCGAGTTCCTTGAGACGTGCATCGGAGATGTTGAGGTTCTCCAGACCCCAACGGACCTGCTCGCCCGTCAGCGGCTTCTTGCCGAACTTTTCCTGCGCCTTGCGGATCGCCTCCACGCCGAGCATCGCATTCACCAAACCGCGGTTATAGAGAACTTCGCCGACCTTGCCAGGCTCCGACAAACCTTTGCCCTTTGCATAGACGTACTTCTCCACGTCGGCATGCACGGGGAACTTGCCTGGGCCATGCTGAAGCATCAGCGCCTTGTAGCCGGCGGCTTGATCGCCAGCGGGCGTTACATCCGGCTCTGCGCCCGACCACCAGACACCGATCATCCTGTCGCGCGGATAGGCAACAGCCGCCGCTTCCTTGATTGCCGTACCGTTCATGACGCCCCAGCCCCAGAGCAAAACATAGTCCGGCCGGTTCTGGCGGATCGCCAGCCATTGCGACTTCTGTTCGACACCGGGGTGCGTGACCGGGATCGGCGTAAACTCGAAGCCGTATTTCTGCGCCAGCACCTGCAGCATCGGGATCGGCTCCTTGCCGTACGGGCTGTCGTGATAGACCAGCGAAATCTTCTTGCCTTTCAGCTTGTCGACGCCGCCGAGCTCCTTGGCGACGTGCTGGATCGCGATATCGGCCGCGGACCAGTACGTGCCGAGCAGCGGAAAATTGTACGGGAACACGGCTCCGTTCTTGGAATCGGAGCGGCCATAGCCGATCGTGATGATCGGGATCTTGTCGCTCGCGGTCTTTTCGGTGAGGGCGAATGTAATACCGGTCGACAGCGGATTGAAGAACGCCGCGCCGGTTGGGCCCTTGCCCTTGAGACGCTCGTAACACTCAACGCCCTTGTCGGTGGCGTAGCCGGTCTCGCATTCCTCGACCAGAAGCTTGACACCGTTGATGCCGCCGTCGCGCTCATTGATCAGATTGTAATAGTCGGCCATGCCGTTTGCGAACGGCGCGCCATTCACTGCGTACGCGCCCGTCCGGTAGGATAGAATCGGGATGAACTGCTCGTTCTGCGCTGCAGCCGGAGCGGCGAGCGCCACGCCCGATAGTATGGCTGCCGCCAGTTTCACTTTGTTGCGTGCCATATCGACAGTCCTCCTCGTTCAACCCGGTTTTGCGGTAACGGGTCTTGTTTTGTTTTGCGGGCTTCCTTGCTCCTTCTGCCAACGACCGCCGCTCCGCGGTGCGATCTCCGGCTTCCTTGGCGCTGAGCGCCCCTTCAATAGGGAAACGGCCAAAGTCTGAGCTTCTCCTTGCCAAGCGATATGAGCCGGGCAAACCCTTGCGGCTCCTTGATGAGAAGATAGCAGATCAACGATCCGAAGATGATGAACTCCAGGTGTGTGATCGTTTCCGTCGACAGCGCCACGCCGAGCTGGGTTGGAATCAAGTTCAGCACGATCGGCAGAATGAGGATAAAGGCCGCCCCTAGGAACGAACCCATGATCGATCCCAGCCCGCCGATGATCACCATAAACAGAAGCTGCAGCGAACGGTCGATCGAGAACGCGAGCGGCTCCCACGAGCCCAGATAGACGAACGCCCAGAGTGCGCCCGCCACGCCGATGATAAATGAAGAGACTGCGAAAGCCGTGAGCTTTGCGTAGAGCGGCCGGATGCCGATCAGCTCGGCGGCGATGTCCATGTCGCGGATCGCCATCCATTGTCTGCCGAGATTGCCGCGAACGAGGTTCTTCGCCAGAACCGCGAACACCGTTACGAAGGTCAGGCACAGCAGATAGCGCTCGATCGGCGTGTCCAAGACCAGACCGAAGAAATTCAGCGTTGGTGCGTTGACCGACCCTGACGGCGCGTAATTGGTGAACCACGACACCCGCAGGAACACCCAGTCGAAGAAGAACTGCGCTGCCAGCGTTGCAACCGCCAGATAGAGGCCCTTGATCCGTAGACTGGGAACACCGAAGAGGATTCCGGCAGCCGCCGCCGTCAGCCCGCCGAGCAAAATGGACGACAGCACGGGCAACGGCGGGATCGAAATCGCGAAGCCGAGCCAGGCGAGCGGAATATGAACGCCGGTCCCCAACTTGTAAGCAGAGTAGGCGCCGATGGCCATGAACGCGCCGCTGCCGAGCGAGATCTGGCCGCAATAGCCGACGAGAATGTTTACGCCGATAGCGGCGAGTGCGAGGATCAGGAAGGGCAGTAGAATGGCGCGCAGCAGATAGTCGCTGCCGAACGGCCAAATATGGAAGGCAGCCAGCAGCGGCACGCCAATGAAGGCGATACCGAGCAAGATGGCGAGCGCTATGCGGTCCTGACGGATCGGGAAGATCGCCATATCCTCCGCGTAGGTCGTCTTGAATTGGCCAGCCTCACGATAAAGCACAACTCACTCCTCGTTTTAGATACGTTCGATGATCCGCTCGCCGAACAGCCCCTGCGGCCGCACGAGCAGCACCGCCAATGCCAGCACATAGGCGAACCAATATTCGATACCGCCCCCCATATACGGCCCCAGGAACACCTCGGCGATCTTCTCGCCCGCACCCACCATGAGCCCGCCGACAATGGCTCCTGGAACGGAGGTAAAGCCCCCAATGATCAGAACCGGCAAGGCCTTCAACGCGAGAAAAGTGATGGAGAACTGGACGCCCAGCTTGGTGCCCCACACAGTCGCCGCAACCAGCGCAACGAGACCGGCAACAAGCCAGACCACGAACCAGATCCAGCTGATTGGAATCCCGACCGACTGCGCGGCCAAGTGGTCGTCGGCAACAGCCCGGAGCGCGCGACCGGTCTTGGTACGCTGGAAGAAGATCGCGAGGCCGGCGACCAGAATGCCGGCGATAAAGCCGCCCCAGATATCCAGCTCGTTGACCAGAATTCCACCCGGAAAGTGACTTTCGAACAGGAACCAGGCGTCCGTCGGGAACAGCCGCAACGGGTAAGCATCGGAACCGAAGATCATCTGCGATGCGCCCTCGAGGATGAATGTCACGCCGATTGTGGACATGAACAGCGTGAGCGCGTCCTGGTTGACAAGAGGCCCGATCGCGAACCGCTCGATCAGCCAGGCCGTTATCGCCATGATCACGACGGCGAAGCCGATGCCGAAGATGATCGCAGCCCAAAGCGGGAAGCCGTTGGCCACCAGGAGGTCGAGCGAGCGAACCAGCGCAAGCCCTGCGAGCAATACCATTGCACCCTGGGCAAAATTGAAGACACCGGATGCCTTGAAGATCAGCACGAAGCCGAGCGCGACCAGCGAATACAGCACGCCGGACATCAATCCGCCGATAAGGACTTCGAGAAATTGACCCAACGCGATCACTCAATGCTCCTCAGTGTGCGACGCCGAGATAGGCGTCGATGACGGCCTGGTTCTTCTTGACCGCATCCGGCGTGCCGTCGGCGATCTTCAAGCCATGATCGAGCACCGCCACGCGATGCGAGAGATCCATGACCACGGCCATGTCGTGCTCGATCAGCGCGATGGTCGTACCGTAATGATTGTTCACGTCGATGATGAACCGCGACATGTCTTCTTTCTCCTCGAGGTTCATGCCTGCCATGGGCTCGTCGAGGAGAAGAAGATCGGGCTCCATCGCAAGAGCGCGGCCGAGTTCAACGCGTTTCTGCAGGCCATATGGCAAACGCGCAACCGGCACCTTGCGGATCGCCTCAATCTCCAGAAAATCGATGATCTCCTCGACCCGATGCCGATGCTCGATCTCCTCTGCCAGCGCAGGGCCGTAACGCAGCATCTGCCACAGAAGGCCCCGGCGCATCTTCAATGTGCGGCCAGCCAGAATATTGTCGAGTGCGCTCATCCCCTTGAACAGTGCGACGTTCTGAAAGGTACGCGCGATGCCGCCACGGGAGGCCTCGAAAGGCTGCATCCTGGCGCGGGTCCGTCCCTTAAAGGTGATGGCACCATGATCAGGATGATAGAAACCGTTGATGACGTTGAGCATCGAAGTTTTGCCGGCGCCGTTCGGTCCGATGATGGCGCGAATTTCGCGCTTCCTGATATCAAACGAAACGTCCGTCAGGGCTTTCACGCCGCCAAACGCCAGCGAGACGCCCTCGACCTGAAGCAGGACTTCGTTCGTGTCCGGCGCCCTCATGCGGCTTTCTCCAGAGAGGCCGTCGAACCAGTTGTTTGCAAGTCGCGGATCTTCACTCGTGCTGCGATCACACCCTTGCGGCCATCCTCAAAAGTGACTTCGGTGGAGATGTCGGCTTCATGCGAACCGTTGTAGAGAGCCGTGACCAGTGATGCATAGCGCTCGGCAATGAACCCGCGGCGAACTTTCTGCGTGCGGGTCAATTCGCCATCGTCTGCGTCGAGTTCCTTATGCAGAATGAGGAAGCGGCGAATCTGCGCGCCCGCCAGCACCTTTTCCGCGGCGAGGGACCGGTTCACCTCGGCAACATCTTTCGCAACCATGTCGTAGACCCGCGGATGCCCAGCCAATTCCTGGTAGGAACCGTAGGCGATGTTGTTACGTTCGGCCCAGTTCGCCACAGCGGCCGGGTCGATATTAAGAATGGCGCAAACGAACTCCCTGGAGTTGCCGTAAGCGACTGCTTCCTTGATGTTGGGAAAGAACTTCAATCTGTTCTCGAGATACTTCGGCGCAAACATCGTGCCGTCAGCCAGCCGGCCGACATCTTTCGCGCGATCGATGATTTTCAGATGTCCCGTCTTCTCGTCGAAGAAACCGGCATCGCCGGTCTTGACGTAACCGTCGGACGTCATGGTTTCCGCGGTTTTCGCCTGATCCTTGAAATACCCAACAAACATGCCGGGTGAGCGGAACTGCACTTCCCCTGACTCCGCAATGCGGATATTGACGTTCGGCGCCGCTGGGCCAACCGTATCGGAGTAGATCTCGCCGTCAGGCTGACAGGTAACATAAAGAAATGCTTCGGTCTGACCATAGAGTTGCTTCAGGTTCAATCCGATCGAGCGGTAAAACGCGAAAAGATCCGGTCCGATCGCCTCACCGGCCGTGTAGGCAACACGCACGCGAGACAGGCCAAGAACGTTCTTAAGGGGCTCGTAGAGCATCAAGCGTCCGAGCGCATAGAGCAGGGATCCCGCCAATGGCACGGGCTTTCCAGTGAGAATCGCTTCGCCGTATCGCCTCGCGATGCCGAGAAAATATTTGAAAATGAGCCGCTTGATGCCCGCAGCGTCCTCCATGCGGATCATCATCCGCGTCAGCATGCTTTCGAAAACGCGCGGTGGAGCGAAATAGAAGGTTGGTCCGATCTCGCGCAAATCCTGCTCGATCGTTTCACGGCTCTCGGGACACGCCATGCAGAATCCAGCGGCAAGGCCCTGTGCATAGTTGAGATAATGATCGCCCACCCAGGCGAGCGGCAGGTAGGCGAGCGCCACGTCGTTCGCAGTCAGTCGATCGAACCTGACAGTATCCGTCGCAGCATCGATGCAGCCTCGCGCCGACAGCATGACGCCCTTCGACGCGCCGGTTGTTCCCGAGGTGTAGAGGATAATCGAGATGTCAGAACCTTCACCCTGCCGGATGATTTCATCGATCTGCCCGCCAAGCTTAGCGTTGGACGCAAGCGCGGCGCGACCGTCTTCGATGACATTGTGGATTGCGATCAATCGGCTGTGATCGTAGTCACGGAGTCCGCGCGGCTCGTCATAAACAATCTTGTGGAGATGCGGCACCCGGTCGGATACGGACAAAACCTTATCGACCTGCTCCTGATCTTGCGCGGCGACGAACTTTACATCGGCGTGAGCGAGGACATGGGCAAGCTCGTCAGCCACGGCATCCGAATAGACCGGAACCGGAATCGCGCGCAGCGCCTGGGCTGCCATCACGGTCCAGTAGAGCCTCGGCCGATTGGAACCGACGATGGCGATCGTGTCTCTTGGCTGCAATCCAAGTCGCTGCAAGCCCGCGGCATATGCACGTACGATCTCGGTGACCTCGGTCCAGGTCCACGTCTGCCAGATACCAAGATCCTTATGCCGAAACGCCGGACGGCTACCAAACTGCGCAGCGTTTCGCAGAAGCAACTTGGGGAACGTGTCAAACGATCCTCCACCGGCCATGTCGGTCTCCACCCAAAAACCGGCACGTTGGTTCGCGCCTGCTTATGGTGACCTGCGCCCTTAGGCAGCAGCCGTGCGAGTTGCGCACGCTTCTCTTCACAATACAAGGGATCGAAAGTCCCAAAAGCCCAGTTTGGCAGACCTGGACGCGGCTGATTGCGAATTAATGAAAAAGTAGGCGGTGTTCGTTGCGAACTGGCCATTGGGGATGGATGAGGCGCATTGTCGCAACGAAGTTACTTTATGTCCGAGATGTCAAAAAGCGAGAAACTCGCAGTGAGCCCTAACGTGCTATTGTCACCGTGAGCCCCAGGGTTTGCCATGACAGGTATTGCAGAGTGGCTAGCATCGATCGGCTTGGGAGAATACGCCCAGCGCTTCGGCGAGAACGCCATTGATCTCTCGATCGTCCGCGATCTCACGGAGCAGGATCTTAAGGACCTCGGCGTCCTGCTTGGGCACCGGCGCAAGATGCTGCGCGCGATCGCAGAACTTAAGGGAGACGTTCTACCAACACCCCCGGGCACCCAACCGACGCCGCGGGACAGCGCCGAGCGGCGTCAACTTACAGTCATGTTTTGCGATCTGGTGGGCTCGTCGGCACTTTCGGTCCGCCTTGATCCGGAGGACTTGCGGGCGGTAATCGGCGCCTATCACGCCTGCATCGCGGAGGTTATCGCCCGGAATGAGGGCGTCATCGCGCGGTACATGGGGGACGGCGTACTCGCCTATTTCGGCTTTCCCCAGGCGCACGAGGATGATGCCGAGCAGGCGACACGCGCGGGGCTGGCGCTGGTCGATGCCGTGGCTAACCTCCAGACAGATATCGGCACCGAGCTACAGGTTCGCGTGGGCATCGCTACCGGTATGGTGGTCGTGGGCGATTTGACCGGCGAAGGCGCTGCTAGGGAGCAGGCGGTCATTGGTGAAACACCGAACCTAGCTGCTCGCCTGCAGGCGTTAGCCGAGCCCGGTACGGTGCTGATCTCCGAGAGTACGCACCGGCTCACCGATGGGCATTTCGAACACCGCAATCTCGGTCCTGTTGCGCTTAAAGGATGGGTGGACCCAATACCCGCGTGGCAGGTGCTGGGGGCAAGCGGAGTGGAAAGCCGCTTCGAGGCGCAGCACAAGACCAGATTGACACCGCTAATCGGGCGTGACGAGGAGATCGAGCTGCTCTTGCGTCGATGGCGGCATTCCAAGCATGGTGAGGGCTGCGTAGTGGTGCTGACCGGACAGCCGGGTATCGGTAAGTCACACATTGCCCTGGCGCTTCAAGAGCGGCTCCAAGCCGAACCACACATCACGCTGCGCCATTTCTGCTCGGCGCACCACACTAATAGTGCGCTGTATCCATTCATCGGCCAACTCGAACGGGCTGCTCGGTTTGAGCGAAGCGACTCGCCGGCGGAGAAGTTCGCCAAGCTTGAGGCTCTGCTCGTGCGGTCCGGCGCTGACAAGGACCATGTAGTGGCACCTCTGGCCAACCTTCTGTCGCTACCACCCAATGACCGCTCCCGCCTGCCAGAGCTGAGCCCGCAGAAGCTTAAGGAGATGACATTGGCGGCGCTTTCGGCTCAGCTCGATGGCTTGGCGGCGCAGCAACCAGTGTTCATCATCTTTGAGGATGTCCATTGGGCGGACCCGACCTCGCTGGAACTGCTCACGGGTACCTTGGAACAAGTACAGCGGCTTCCGGTGTTGCTGCTCATCACCGCGAGACCAGAGTTCACGCCACCCTGGCCAGGTCATGCGCATGTGACGACGGTCCCGCTCACGCGCCTGAGCCGGCACGAGGGGGCGGCATTAATCGAGCGCGTCACGGCCGGCAAGACGCTCCCGGAGGAGGTGATGGACCAGATCCTCGCCCGTACCGATGGCGTGCCCCTGTTCGTCGAGGAACTGACCAAGGCCGTGCTCGAAACTGGGCTGTTGCAGGAGCGGGACGGCCACTATGTGCTCAGCGGTCCGCTACCCTCGATGGCGATTCCAACGACATTGAACGCATCGCTGATGGCGAGGCTCGACCGATTAGCGCCGGTGAGGGAAGTGGCTCAGATCGGCGCTGTTGTGGGTCGCGAGTTCTCCTACGAACTGCTGAGCACCGTAGCCGGGTTGCCAAAGGAGAGACTTGAGGAGGCGCTTGCCCAGTTGGTTCGGTCGGAGCTGGTATTCTGCCGAGGCCAGGTACCCCACGCGGTCTATACTTTCAAGCACGCGCTTGTGCGAGACGCTGCCTACTCGGGACTTCTAAAGAGCCGATGCGCAGGACTGCATGCCACGATCGCAGACGCGTTCGAGCAACGGTTCCCAGAAATTGTAGAGGCTCAACCCGAAACTCTCGCGCACCATCTCACCGAGGCCGGATTGATCGAAAAGGCTGCGGGATATTGGCTGCAAGCCAGCAAGAAGGCCGCCATGCGCTCCGCCAACCTTGAGGCCATCGCACACGCGCAGCGAGGTATCGAGGCCTTGCGCCATTTGCCCGACGGCGCAAGAAAGGACCGGCTGGAGCTAGATTTCCAACTCGCTCTGGGACCCTGCCTGATTGCTACCCAGGGACCAGCCTCTAACAAGGCGATGCCGACCTTCGCTCGTGCGCGTGAGTTGTGCGAGCGCCTCGGAGATCCCCCGGAGCATCTCCAGGTCATGTTCTGGTTGGCCACCGCGAGCGTCATTCGAGGTGAGTTGCCGGTGGCCGATGAAATGGTAGCGGCCTTGCTTCAACTCGCCGAGGCGCGTGGCGATCGACCGGCATTGCTCAACGCGATGCGTGGGCAGGGGATGATTCGCCTTTTCATGGGACGTCTCACCGGTGCCCACGAAGTGATCGAGCGGGCCTTCGAAGCGTTCGAGGCGAGCAGCGGGCAGGATAGATTGGCGGCGCGTGCCGCCGGCCAGGATGCTGGCGTGGCCGACCTGGCCCTGATGTCGTGGGGTCTCTCGCTGCTCGGCCACGCCGATACGGCACTCGCACGAATAGACGCCGCCATTCAGCGTGCCGACGCCATCAGTCATCCGCATTCGCAGGCGTATGCGTGTTATTATGCGTCCATTCTCCACGCTTTTCGGGGCGAGTTCCTGACTGCGCGAGGCTATGCCGAACGCTGTCTCACTTTGTCGGAGGAACATGGATTCCGGCAATGGCGCGGATTGACACGGGCGGTGCGGGGGATCTGCGCGGCCTTGCTTGATCCTTCGTTCAGCGCGCTCGAGGAAATCCGGACTGCCATGGATGAATATCGTGGCGCGGGTTACCAGCTCGGCATCACGGCGCTGTACGTGCTCTTGTCTCCGGCCTTATTGTTTAGCCACGAATGCGAGGCTGCGCTGGTACCGATCGAGCAGGGCCTCGCTACAACCACCCGTAATAGCGAACGATTCTTCGAGGCCGAATTGTATCGACTGAAGGCGCGCGTGCTCCTCGTCCGCGGCGCACCAGACGCCAAGACCGAGGCGCAATCACTGCTCGATCAGGCATTGACCACGGCAAGAAGCCAACACGCCAAAGCCCTTGAACTTCGAGCTGCAATGGACCTTGCCGCGCTGTGGATCGATCAGGGCAGGCGCGAGGAAGCGCTCGATCTTCTCGCGCCCATCTACGCTTGGTTCACCGAGGGCTTTGAAACGCAAGATCTAAAGCAGGCAAAGGCGTTGCTCGACCAGCTGCGCTGACGTGAACTACAGTTTGTCCAAACTAGGGGCTGACTTGCCAAGATGGTCATAGAGCTCCTTTACCTTGGCGTTCAACCGCTCGCTTTAGATAGCGATCTCGCAGCCTTCGCCATCTGCTAAAGCGATTTGGACTAGGGAGCAGCGACAGCTTCACCTTTGGTCGGCTGACCGCGTCGCGATTGCAGCGATCGATCTAGGTCTCTTCAGTTGGCTATCGGATCGGACGTCCTGACAATTCTTAGACTCCGCCCGACGCTACCGTCGGGCGGAGCAGCCTGTTAGAGAGCGGTCAGTTTGGCGTGCGTAGCCTCTTCGTCGCTGTGCATAAGCCGAGAATAGCCAGCGACGTCAGCAGCCAATATCGCCGACAGCCTGCGCTCGACCTGGACTGGCCGCTCCTGCACCATGGCCCACAATCCAACTTAGATACGATTGTACAAAGATTAGATGGGATGCATACCTAGCCTGATGTCGCATATTGGCCCATCGCGTCATTTCGCGGCCGCGCAGCAATTAGGTCGCTTCTCTAATCGGCCGTTTGAGGTCAAGCACTTTCAGACTATCCGCCACTGCAATGTCGATGTCGCTCACGGGCTCGCGCTTCTCTTCGGAATCGGCACCAGGGCCCTTCCATCATGGGATC
>NZ_DATMLW010000005.1:0-3357 GCF_035570375.1 Bradyrhizobium sp.
AGAAACTGATTTCATGCCCTTTTTCGCTGCCTCCGAGGCGCCGCCGAGGCCCGAATCGATGAAATTCCCTGTAAACTCCCTGCTAGCAGGGAATTTGGCATTTTCAGAGACGAGTTCGCAGCTGACTCCCCCCTCCAGCGGCGAGTCTGCGAACCCTCGGTCCCTCTCAAGCTGACAAGCTGATGACGGTGCCGTCGATGATGATCCGGTGCGCTTTTGCGTTGCCCACGGCGCAGCGGGGTAGGTTCGTTCGCCTGATCGCCCACGACGGAGGTGATTGAGTGAACCGGTGCGAACTCCTGATCCTCGGTGCGGGCGCCGCCATCGCCCAGACCGCTCGCGGCCCGCAGCGCAGCAGAAGGCGATGCCGGTGATCGGGGATTTATGAGACAGTTCCGGGCGAGCGGCGAGTATGCCCCGTCACAGCCAGTACAAGTCAACCAGCCAGCACAAGAATTACACCCTCGCGGGGGTTAACGAACTTGCGGCCCAAACGTTATGAGGCTCTCGCGCGCGACCACATCGGGAGTCATCCATGCGGTTCCGTTCGCGGCGTTTGTGACCGGGAGGCAAATCGACCCGTATGAGACTCTGAACAATGCAACCGTTCTACCCATGCCGCCGCGTACCGCCTATGGCCATCGACCGGGGTGATTTCACGGCGACCTTCTATTGCGTCGGGCGTCCTCGACCCTGCGTCAACAGTTCCCTGATCCGTGCTCTCAACCGTGCTCTGTCGGCGCCTCCGTGGGTTGAGACATCACGGGCGGCCTCGTCCGCCAGAGCGGCGGTTTCATCCCGGACCGCGTCAAAGGGCGGTTCTTCGCCCCGTAACATCAACTCGGCCGCGGCGTCGTCGAATTCGCGCTGCAGCTCCAGGGTGCGATCCCTACACCATGCCTTAAAGCCAGCGATCCAACGCTCCGAGAGATCTTCTTTTGAGAGGCGCTCAAATCGCCGACCTCGCACCAAGTAGCTTTCGGTCTCCTCTAGTGCGGCGGCTCTTAGCACGGTCTGCAGCACTTCTGGGTCATCGTCACTGTTCATTTTCCCCGCCCCGACCCTCTTGTGAAGGGATTTGCCACCCGACTGTGCGGAACCTGAGGGAATTATAGGCCGGTTCCTGGTCAGCGAGGATGGCGGGTTCGTCACCGGCCAGACGATCCACGTCAATGGCGGCGCGCATTATTACTGATTTGCGGTCCGGCAGCGGCGAGCGGGCGGCCGCCGATCACCGGCGCGGGGTACAGGATCACCGGTCCGGAGAGATGGGCTGATCCCGTACCCCCCACCGGCGGGGGTATAGCTGCGGGGCGGCGCCTTCCTCAGACCTTCTCGATCAGCTCCATCTGCGCGCCGTCGGGCGCGGCAACCCAGCACACATGCCGGCCATTGTTGAAACGCTCTTCGAGGATCTGCGCGCCGTTCTTCTTAATGTTGGCGAGCGTGCCGGCATAATCGTCGGTCTCGATCGCGATGTGCTCGATGCCGACATGCTGCTCATGGTTCTGGTCGGCGATGATCGTCGTCACGTTGAGCTGCACGCCGTGCAGGTCGAGCTGGCAGCCGCGGCCGGGAATTTCCCGCTTCACGGTCGCGCCGAAATTGTCGATGTAGAACTTAGCGACCTTCTGCGGATCCTCTCCGGTCTTGATGTGGACGTGCCCGAGTTGCATGGCCATGCCCGTTTCCTCCTGGCTGGGATCTACCCGAGGCGCGCCGAGGCGGCGCCTGCCGCGGCAGCTTGGCAGCACGGGCACAGGAACTCAATCGGCATTGTCGGCTCCGGGGCTTTTTCGGGAGCAGGATTTTTGGCCTGATCGGTGCTGGGTCACCGCGTCGACCAGCGCCGGCTTGCCCGTCTTGATACAGCTGCGGCGAAGAGCCTCCTGATGCATCTGCCGACGCGAGTTTCGAGCATCGAGCGAACCACCTTGGCCTATACAAAGACTAGCCGTCCGCGCCGCTACAGAAGTGGGCCCACGCGTTAGCTAGAGCGCGGTGCTTCTCGAATAGGTCCCCGCGTCGGTAGGCTGCCTCGACCTTGTCGGAGACGACATGAGCGAGAGCCATTTCGCGGACATCGCTTGGGAAGTCTGTTCGCTCGGCTGTCCAGTCGGAGAAGCTTGACCGGAACCCGTGCACCGTCAGATCACCGCGTCCCATCCGGCGTAAGGTCATCGCCATCGCCATATTCGAGATGGGAAACACCTTCGCCGTTTCGGATGCTGACTCAGACGTTGATGGCAGGACCGCTAGCGCCGCATCGCTAAGGGGAACACGGTGTTCGCGGTCAGATTTCATACGGCTCGCGGGAATGGTCCACACGCGGGCTTCACGATCGATGTCCGACCACGTTGCGCCGATCACCTCACCGGTACGCGCTACCGTCAGGATGGCAAACTCCATCGCGCGAGCGGCGACCCCTCCCCGTCGGCGAAGCTCGGCCATGAAGGCGGGCAGTTCGGGGTAGGGGAGGGCAGCGTGGTGTTCGACCTTGCGCACCTTCCCGCGAGCCGGCAACAGGTGGTCGAGATGGCCACGCCACCGTGCCGGGTTCTCACCTTGCCGATATTCCCGCGCCTTGGCCCAATCGAGGACAGCTTCGATGCGACCGCGGACCCGTCCGGCCGTCTCAGGCTTGGTTGTCCAAATCGGCTCGATCGCCCGCAGCACCAGCCCGACATCGATATCCTGGACGGGGAGCGCGCCGAATACGGGATAAACATAGGCCGTAAGTGTGCTGGGCCACTGCTTGGCATGGATCGGGCTCCTCCAACCGGCGGAGTGCGCGGCGATGTAGCGCTCTGCGCATTCCTGGAAAGTGATTGCCGCTGAGCGAGCTCGGTTCGCCCTACGGGCAACGATCGGATCGTCGCCGTCGAGTATTTGACGACGAGCCGTGAGCGCCTTGTTACGAGCTTCCGCTAGGGTCACTTCGGGCCAGGACCCGAGCCCAAGATCATGCCGACGACCGTTGTGTTGGTAGCGAAAAATCCAACTCTTGTTGCCCCTGGGGTCGATGCGAAGCTGTAACCCCATGCCGTCGACATACCGGCCGGGCTTGCGCAATGCTGACACCGTCCTTGCCGATAGAACGTTGACCCTCGCCATGTACCCTCTTTTTCAATCCCACATCCAGGCCCACATTTTGACGTGGTTTTGGGCGATCGTCAACGAACGTCTGTGGACAGTGTTTCCGCCGATTTTCCGATAAATCAACTAGTTAACGGGACGTTTGCGGAGGTAGGCAAACACAGTGTTCGAAGCCCGCTTCTTCCTCCCTTAGCGCCGTCCCCTGGCGTTAGTGATCGCTGCCGCTCGCTTCACGACCGACTTTGATCGCAAGACGGCCGG
>NZ_DATMLW010000006.1:0-40427 GCF_035570375.1 Bradyrhizobium sp.
GCGATTACGCAGCGCGCGAATTCGCCGGCAGAGCAACTCGCGGCCTGTAAGAGACCGCCTTGGGCCGTCCAGGTCGGCAGGCCCGTCGCCGGACCGGGGCGTTGCGCCAGCACAAACACCGTCGGGTTCTCGATCATGGCATTCAGAGACAGTGTCTCGCTCATAAGATCAAATCCGACACCGGAGGTGGCGGTGAGCGCGCGGGTTCCCATGTACATTGCCCCGCTCACGATCTGCGCGGCGGTGATTTCGTCTTCCGCCTGCTTGACCACCATGTGAGTCTTGTTTTCGAGCTCGGCAATGAATGACAAAAGCGGGCTGGAAGGCGTCATCGGGTATCCGGCGTAGAGCCGCACCCCCGCGTGAACCGCGCCGAGTCCCATCGCTTGACTGCCGGTAATTAAAAGATGGCTGGCGAAGCCCTTGTCAGGCGGCGGCAACGCGACGGAGATCGTCCCTTGCTCTGGATTGAAGGAATATCCCTCATCGATGCATCGCATGTTGAGTTCAAGCAGAGCTTTCTTCTTCGCAAACTTCTCGCCGACGAGGGATTTGATGACATCGATATCCTGGTCCAGCATGGACCAGACAAAGGCGGTCAGCAGCACGTTCGACAGAATTGCCTTTGCGCCGAGGCGATTAAGAATGTCATCAACCGGGAAATAGATGACGCGAAGGCTTCGCTCCGCGATCAGCTTCCGATGGTGCTCCGGAAACTGCCATGCGGGCGTGACGTGCAGCACAATCCCTCCCTGCTTCAATTCATCCATGTTCAGCTCGAGACCGTGATGGTTGAGCGCAACAAGCACGTTCACCTTCGTTTCGGTGCTGCAAATGCGTTCATTCGAGGCGTCCAGTTGATAGCTCGCGTGCCCGCCTTTTATGAGGGAGGGATACTCGCGGTAGCCGAACACGCAATATCCGGATCGCTTGAGACCTTTGGCGATAATCGCGCCAATGGAGTTTATTCCCTGTCCGGAAGCGCCAACGATTTTGAGAGAGATGCGGAACATCGCCTAACCCTCATCTGCCGGCTTCGAAGCATCCACCAACTGCTTGCCCCAAACCCTTACTGCCTCCTCCTGGCCGTAGGGCTCGTCTATGATTTTTAGCGTTGGAACAATCAGACGACCGTGATGGGCCTTGACGTAGCGCTGCAAATGATCCGCCGCTCGCGCCGTGTAGAAATACCGATGGTCCCCGAGCCCGATGCACGCACACGGTTTGCCGGCCAGGTCCAGAGTCTTCGCCTTGTCATGAAGCAGCACCGACATGTGTGGATTCAATTGTCCCTCGGTGCCTCCTGTATTCCAGGTCGCGGAGGCGAGCAGGAGGACATCTCCGCTCAGCAAATCCTGTGGCTGGGCCTTCTCGGCCATCGTTTCCTCGATCTCCCAGCCTGGGGTAATGCTCTTCAAAGAATCGACCAGTGCATCCACCACGTACTCCGTGTGACCGCTAGTCGAGGCAAAGACGATATGGAGGGCTCGACGTTGATTGAAGTGCGGGCCAGCCCCGGCGGCATTGGCGATGTTGTTCACGAGTCACCTCCACCAGTGAAGGTTCCCGGCCGGCCTACCTTGACGTGTCGGCGGAAACGTATGTTCGTCCCTATGCCGTCGCCCGGGACTTGACGGTCCTTGTGAAATCAGGCTTGCGCTTTTCCAAGAACGCCGTCAGCGCCTCTTTGGCATCTTCGGAGCGGACTTGCACACTGAACTCTTCGTTCTCGGCCTTCATCGCAGCCTTGATCTGCTCGCGAAATGACTGCTTCACGAGCTTCTTGCTGGCTTGCAGGGCGCCTGCCGGCTTGGCTGCCAACTTCCTGGCCGTTTCGGTTGCTTTCGCCAGAACGTCCTTGTCGGATATGACTTGAGTGACCAGCCCCAATTCGGCAGCGCGCCTGGCGTCGAAAGGAATTCCCAGCAAAATCAGCTCTGCCGCACGGAGGTAACCAATCCGCGCAGGTATGGAGCAACTCGATCCGAATTCCGGCACGACGGCAAGATTGACGAAGGGCATCTGAAATTGCGCACTCTCGCCCGCGTAGACAAAGTCACAGTGCGTCAGCATGGTGGTGCCACCGCCGATCGCAGCACCATGGACCGCCGCGACCAATGGCTTATCAAAATTGACAAATGCATTCATCAGGCGCGACTGCGGCGATTCGCCCGGCCCCGGCGGATTTTTCAGAAAATCCTCGATATCATTGCCGGCGCAGAACGAATCCCCCGCGCCGTGCCAGATGACGACCCGTGTGTTCTCGTCTTTCGCCGCCTCGTTGAAAATGTCCGCGAGCGCCACGTACATCGCTGACGTCATCGCGTTCCGCTTTGCAGGACGGTTCAATTGGACGCGCAGCATACTTCCAGTTCGTTCGGTAACAATGTCATCCGTCATCGATGTCATGTCCTTTGCTGGATTTCGGCACAAATCGAGGTTCGGGATGGCTCCCGGAGCCCGCGGCAGTATCGTTATGCTAGGCTACTTTTTCCAATGCTTTGGGAATGGCACCGCTTTCACGCAAACCGTCGATTTCGGCGGCGCTAAATCCGAGCTGCTGGAGAACCTCCTCGTTGTGTTCTCCAAGCTTTGGGGCGCGCTTCGCGGATACCTTGGCGACGCCATGCACCTGCATCGGACTGCTGATCGTCGATGTCAGCTTGCCGCCGGCGCCTTCGAGCGGAACGATAATGTCATTCGCTCGCAGTTGGGGATCATTGATCACTTCCTGCGGCCCGCGCACTGCTCCAAACGTCACATGAATGCCGTTGAACACTTTGTACCAATGCGCCATCGGCTCGGAGCAGAAGACCTCGTCCAAGATTGCCGTGAGCTGCGGCATATTCGCCGCCAGCTTAGCTGGATCCGAGAAGCGCGGGTCGGTCAGAATATCCGGGCGGCCGATTGCTTTGGCGACGGCCACCAGCTTATCGGGCGTCACGATGAGAACAAACCAGGTGTTGTCTTTGGCGCGATACACATTCATTGCCGCGTTTGCGGGGTGCGTTCGATCGTGCAGGCCGAAGAATTTCGCCTCACACAGCGCGGCCTGGACGGAAACGCTGGCGGACCATACGCCTTCTGCAAGAAGCGAAGTCGTGACGTGCGCGCCCTCACCGGTACGCTCGCGGCGATAAAGCGCCGTGACAATCGCCGAATAGAGGCCGACGGCGGTGGCATTGTCGCCGCTACCGGCAACTGGCCAGGTGGGCGGCGCGCCGGCATCGCGTGTCATTGACAGCAATCCGCTCCGTGCCCAGTACGACGTGATGTCAAAGCCGGGGAGATTCGCATCGGGTCCCTTGTCGCCGAAACCCGTGATGTCCGCATAGATGAGCCGCGGATTCCATCCCACCACATCGTCGTACTCGAGCTTCAATTTCTTGCGCGCAGGGTGCGGCGTGTTGACGACCAGGACGTCGGCCCATTTTACCAGCTTTTCGAGAACTTGCTGGGCGCCCGGAGTTTTCAGATCAAGAGCCATACCGCGTTTGTTGCGATTGGCGAGGTGCCAGGGATAAGCATCCTCCGAGGCCGGCTGCGGCGGAATTTGGTGTCCGTGCCGCCATAATTCGCCGGTCGGCGGTTCCACCTTGATGACGTCAGCGCCGAAGTCGGACAAGATCACAGCGGCGCTGGGGCCTGCGATGAAGCTCGCCAAATCCACCACTTTCAGTCCGGAGAAAACGTTGTTGCTTGCCATGGCTGTCCTTTCTGAATCCCTGTGTACCGCGATCAATTCAGCGACCTCGGAATTGCGGTGTACGTTTCTCGAGAAAGGCCATGGTGCCTTCCTTTTTGTCTTCGGTGGCGGCGCAAATGCCGAAGAATGAAGCCTCCAGGGCGAGGCCCTGGCTTTGGCTGGTCTCCAGCCCCTTGTTCGCGGCCTCCAGCGAGAACTTCACAGCGATCGGTGCGTTGGCCGCGATCTGCTTCAGGATGGCTTCGGCACGGTCGATCAGGCTGGCTGCAGGGACGACTTCGTTGACCAGGCCAATGCGACAGGCTTCCTGCGCGGAGATCGTCTCGCCCGTGAGGATCAACTGCAGCGCGCGCCCTTTTCCCACCAGACGTGGCAAACGCTGCGTTCCACCACCTCCGGGTAATAAGCCGAGCTTCACTTCGGGTTGGCCGAATTTGGCATGCTCCGTCGCAATCCTCATTGTGCAAGCCATGGCGGTCTCACAACCTCCGCCCAGAGCAAAGCCGTTCACCGCCGCGATCACGGGCTTGCCGAGGTTTTCGATGAGATCCAGTACCCCCTGTCCGAACCGGCTGGACTCCTCCGCCCCGTAGGCATCGACATGGGCGAGCTCGCTGATGTCCGCACCGGCGATGAAGGCCTTTTCGCCCGCGCCGGTAAGAATCACGCCCAGCACGGATGCATCGGCCTTGGCATCCTGGAATGCTGTCTCCAGGTCGGCCCACGTCGGTGTATTGAGCGCGTTAAGCACCTTGGGCCGATTGACCGTTACGTAGGCTATCGAATTTTTCTTCTCGTACAGGACGTTCGCAAGCACTAACGCCGCCTTGGGTAAAGAGCTGGGCGCAGTTGCAGGCGAAGAGATGGATGGTGCAACTCCGGAAGCCATAATCGTATCTCCTGCATGGGGGGGCGCCGGCGTCGGAGCGCCGGCGCGATCGGATGTCACACGAAGGCGCCGTGACCGGTAATGGCTTTCCCGACGATGAGATTTTGCATCTGATAAGTACCTTCGTAGGAGTAGAGAGCTTCCGCGTCGGCGAAGAAGCGCCCGACGTTGTAGTCAGCAATGATTCCGTTGCCGCCCAGAAGCTCACGTCCCCACGCGACCGTCTCGCGCGACTTGGCCGTGCAAAACGCCTTCGCCAGCGCTGCGTGGTGATCCCCGAGCTTCCCTTCGTCATCGAGCTGGGCCAGCCGGAGCATCAAACACTGGCAGGCAGTCACGTTGGCGAGCATCTTGGCAAGAAGGTCCTGCACCATCTGGAATGAAGCGATCGGCCTGCCGAACTGCTGCCGCTCCTGGGTGTATTTGAGCGTCGCCTCGAACGCGCCCATCTGGATGCCGGTGGAGGCCCAACCCACCATGTACCGCGTCATCCTCAGCACCCGCGCAGTATCGCGGAACGAGTTGCCGCCCTGCAGACGATTTGCCTCCGGAACGCGCACGTCCTTCAGCGTGATCTGGCCGTTCTGGACGACTTTCAGCGCGATCTTGTGCTCCATCTTCTCGACGCTGAAACCGGGGGTCGATTTGTTCTCGACGATGAATCCCTTGACTTGATTGTCAGCCAGATCCCGCGCCCAGATGATCGAAAGGTCGCACCATGGCGAGTTGCCGATCCACCGCTTCTGGCCATTGAGGATCCAGCTATCCCCTTCGCGCTTGGCGGTCGTGGTCAGGCCACCGCTCGTTCCCGAACCGACCAGCGGCTCGGTCAACCCGAAACACCCGATCTTTTCCCAACGGGCCATCTGCGGCAGCCACTTCTGTCGCTGCTCTTCGGAGCCGTCGAGATAAATCGAGCCCATAGCCAGGCCGCTGTGCACGCCGAAGAATGTACAAACCGATGCATCGACGCGCGCCAGCTCCATCGCAACGAATCCGAATAGCTTCTGGCTGCCTCCCGCGCAGCCATAGCCCTCAAAACCAAGCCCGCCGATGCCCAACTCCTTGAACGAAGGCAGCAGTTCGAACGGAAACGCGTCATCGGCCCAATACTTGTTGATGATCGGCTGGACCTTGGTCTCCATGTAGGTCCGCACCTTCTTGACGACCGCTCTCTCGTCAGGCGAAAGAAGGTCGATCAGTTGATAGAAGTCGCCGTTCGGTACTGGCACCGGCTTCGGCGTGATCTTGCTTACTGTGGCTGCAGTGGGCATTTGGGACTCCTGCTGGCGTGAATTGGGGTCATAGGATGATGGTGGCGCTTCGTCTCACGCCACGGCTGCCTTCGATTTCGGTTGGCTCGGCTTGGCAACCTTATTGCGTATCTCAAGCAGCCCGAGCAGGACCTGGTCTCGCTCTGCCTCCAGTTCCTCCACCGTGCGCGAGCCGACTTCGGCATGGACGCTGTCGATCAGCTTCTTTTGCACATCCGCCGTCAGCACGGGCGAGCCGAGGGTCTTCCACCAGGCCGTCATCGGGCCGGAGAACTGCTGGAAGAAGTGCTCGATGCCGCCCTTACCGCCGCCGAGATGGTTGAGCATCATATTTCCCATGATGCCCCAGCGCAGGCCTGGACCCCAGCAGAGGGCAGTGTCGACGTCGGCAGCACTCACCACGCCCTCTGCGACAAGGTAGTAAACTTCGCGTGCCAGCGCCGCCTGCAGACGATTGGCGACATGGCCCGGCATTTCCTTGTTGACGCGTACCGTCCGCTGCCCAATCGACGTGTAAAATTCCGCAGCGCGCTGAATCGTCGCTTCCGAGGTCTTTGCCCCGCCGACGATTTCGACCAACGGCACCAGATGCGGCGGATTGAACGGATGGCCGATCACGCAGCGTTCGGGATGCATTTTGCACGCCGACTGGATTTCGCTCATGGTCAAACCCGACGAGCTCGAGGCGATGATGACGTTGGGATGCAGCAGCTCGTCCAGCTGACGATAGAGTGTCTTCTTGAACTCGATCTTCTCCGGTCCGTTCTCCTGAACCAGATCGGCATCCTTGACTGCGTCCGTAAGAACCGGAGTAAATGACAACCGGTCTTGGGAAGCACCGGGTGCGAGGCCGAGTCGTTGCAGCGCAGGCCACGCCGTCGCGACAAAGCGCTTCAACGCCGCGTCCGCGCCTGGCGCAACGTCGGTTGCCACCACATCGAGGCCGTGGGCAAGGAACAACGAGGTCCAGCTTGCGCCGATGACGCCCGTGCCGATAATGGCTACCCGGCGGATGGGCTTGCTTTGCGACATATCATTTCTCCTTCGGGATTTCGGCGTATGCGATGCCGGTGAGATTGCCCTGTGCGTAAAGGAAATTTCGTTCGCCGGAACCATCAAGCCGTGCAGAGTAAATTGAGCCGGCGAAATCGGTCACGAACATGCGATCGTTTGGAACGTCGAGCGCGATACCGATCCCCTCCATGAGATGGGTCACCACGATCTCTGGCTCATCAGGCTTGTTGTCGATCGAGGCGCGGTTCACCGTGTTGCCTCGCGGAGGATCACCGCGGTCGGTCCAGTAGAGAACGCGGTTCTTGTGGTCGAGCTCAAGATCGATCGGCTCCGGCAGAGCGCCAAAGAAAATCTCGATGTCGTTTCTGGCCGCGGCGGTTTGACCCTTGGGAATTTCAATATTGGCGCGGAAGATGCGGCCGAGCCCGGCGTTATCTGGGCCCTTTTGCGACCAGTAGATCTTTTTTGATTTCGGATCGATCGCAAGTCCAACGCACCATAGCGTCTGATCTCGGCTATCGGCTTCGCCGTGGCCGGCTTCGATGAGTGTCTCCAGATGCGAGCCGTCGAGATTGCAGCGCATGACTCGCATGCCCTCGCGGTCGCACCAATAGAGTTTATCGCCCTCCTTATCGAGAATGATCTGCTTTGGAGTGTGAGTTTGTCCCTGTGCTACGATTGTCTTGCGGTTCTTGCCGTCGAGATCGGCACGCTCGATCGATCCGTCGTTCAGGTTCGGGATACCCATATTGGTCCAATAGATATGACTGGCATCCACATCGACGACGATGCCGTCAGGCAAGTGGCACTCCGTTACGATGGTCTTGCGATCGGAGCCGTCCGTATTCATGGAGTGAATAAGACCGGCGTTCAACTCAAGCACAAAAAGGCGAGAAACGAAGGCGCTGGCACCAGCGTTTCGTTTCTTGGTCAAGACGGCTTCAGACATGCGGCACCTGTGTTGCAATTGGTCAGCCCGTGACCGCAACAATGCCGCACATACCTGCCGCAATATTGGATGAGAGTGTCGTCGCTGGGATGATTATGCTTCTTGACGATGTGCCTGGTGATCACATGTCATGTCTGCAAGGCGTTGAGATTTTTCCTCTCGCCGTGCCTAAAAGCAGACCTGGGCTCTCGTCTTTGCTCCCTGTACCGCTTTCTCATGCCGCCAGCACTGGCCGGCCTAATCAGCGGAACCGGTCTCGCTGCGCTCTGGAGGTATGCTGAATTGAAAGACCGCGCCCCGAGGCTCATTCGCGCCCGCCCATATTCGCCCCCCATGCGCTTCGATGATCGAACGACAAATTGATAGTCCCATGCCCATGCCGCCGGATTTGACGGCGTAGAATGAGTGAAAAAGCTGTTCAAGAGTTGCTGGATCCAGTCCCGGACCCGAATCCCGCAGACTGACGAGCACGCCGTTCAGGCTATCCCTGCCAGTGCTGATCAGCAACTCACGCGACCCCTCGCCGTCGCCGCTCATCGCTTCGACGGCGTTGATGATCAGATTGAGCACAACTTGTCGCAATTGGACTCGATCCGCTTGAATGAGGGGCAAGCCTTCCGCGAGCTGCGTCCGCACCGAGACGCCGTTCTTCGCCACTTCGCCATGGGTCAAAGCTATGACCTCAAGGACCGCTTCGTTGATCTCCATTGCTTCCCGCCGCGGAGGCTCCTTCTTGATAAGGGCCCGGATCCAGTTGATGACATCGCCGGCTCGCTTGCCGTCATTGACGATCTCGCCGAGCGTCTGCCGGACCTCCTCCAGGTCCGGCGGTCGGGTGCCAAGCCAGTTCAACGCGGCTCGTGCATTGTTGACAATCGCGGCAATCGGCTGGGCGATTTCATGGGCAATAGAGGCCGTCAGTTGCCCCATCGACGCGACGCGGCTCGCGTGCGCCAGCTGCCCCTGCACTTCCCGATAGCGCGCCTCGCTGTCTCGTGCCTCGGCTTCCGTCCGCTTGCGCTCGGTGATGTCGTTGAAAAGGATTCCGACACGTCTGCGCCTGGGGTCTTCTACCCGGAAGGCGTAAACGTCATACCGGCGTCCGAGTTGTTTGGCTTCATTTTCAAAGCGCATCGGCTCGCCCGTCAGCGCGATTCTGCCGTAAATCTCGAACCAATGTTCTTCATGCTGTGGCGCGATTTCGCGCATCCGTCTGCCAACGGCATCCTTGATTCCCGTCTGCCGCTCAAACGACGGGCTGACTTGCAAAAAACGGTAATCAAGCGGCTTTTCGTTCTGGTCAAACAACACTTCAATCGTGCAAAACCCCTCGTCAATCGATTCAAATAACGTGCGGTAATTCTGTTCCGAATCGCGCAATTCCGCCTCGGCGCGCTTGCGTTCGATGAACTGACCGATCTGACTGCCGATGGTAGCCAGCATGTTGAGCAGCTCCTGATCGGGTCGCCTGATCTCACGGCTGAAGAACTCGATAACGCCCAAGGCTTCGCTCCCGAGCAGGATGGGAAAGCCGAAGGCCGTGTGCAATCCTTCGCGTTCGGCGGTGGGTCCGCGCGGGAAGTTTCCATCAGAAACGACATCGGCAATGTATTCGGCCTCAAGACTGGACCACACCCGGCCCGGCAGTCCCAAGCCTGTAACGAAGGTGGACTCCCGGCTGACTCGTTCAAATTCAGGGACCTCAATAGAGGCTTTATGCCAAAGCTCGACACAGCGCAGCGCCTCGGCCTGCCGGTCCACGCGCCAGAGCGCGCCCGCGTCCCATTCCAGGCACTCGCCAATAGCCCGCAGTATTCTCGGAGTGACCTCTTCGATCGTGGCCGCTTCCGCCAGGATCTGCGCGACCGTGTGCTGCACGCGCAGCCGTTCCTCTGCGCGCTTGCGCTCGGTTATGTCCGTGGCTGAGCCGATGTAGCCCAGGAAAGTGCCGTCGGAAGCGAAGCGGGGAGCGCCCTTGTCGAGCAGCCAGCGATACTCACCGTCGTGCCGTCGCACGCGATACTCGACTGTAAAGGGGCTGCGTCGGTCGAAACGATCCGCGTAAGCCTCAAGTCGCACGCCGCGGTCACTCGGGTGAATGTCGTCGACCCAGCCGCAACCCAACTCCTCTTCGAACATTCTCCCCGTCAAATCGAGCCAAGTCTGACTCACATAGGTGCAAAGCTTATCGGCGTCCGTAGTCCAGATCAGCACCGGCGCGGTGTCCGCCATCGTACGGAAGCGCTCTTCGCTTTCCCGCACCGATTCCTGTTTCTTGCGGTGCTCCTCGGTCATGGCGACGAAAAATCAACTGCCCGGGCTTGTCAGTAACGTGAACTGAAAAATCGTATCCCGATCCGCTCTTGCGGTCGCCCACAAGCGGCAGCCATGCGACTGAAGAATGCGGCGACTAATGGACAACCCCATGCCCGTGCCTTGCGCTTTCGTTCATCCGCAGCCCGATCACTGACTGAGCGTGCGGCCTCCGGCAAGTGACTATAGCAGGTTTTACGGTGAGTGGAGGCCCCAGTGGCGGTTCTTGAGGCGGTTGATCGTTCATCGGGCAATCCGCTGAGAACGAACGCTATGCGCTTGAGTTCGTCGCGTCTCGCTTGAAGCGGCCACCGAAACAACCGCAAAGGCGTTCTAATTCAGACAGGATTGAACAATCCTTCTTGTCGGGTCTTTGCTAGTTTCAAGTGTGAACTCCCCATTTTCCAAGTAGTGCAATCAGCGGAAGAGAGACAGGTGTTGCCGCGCATCTAAAGGTCGTTTCATCATGAATCCCGACCGAATCAATAGCGCGTTGGTGCGGACCTTCTCATTTGGCCCGTTCCACTTGATTCCCGTCCAACGGTTGCTGCTTGAAGCCGAACGGCCCGTCCGCCTTGGCAGTCGTGCCCTTGAGATCCTCATCGCGCTTGTCGAACGTCATGGTGAGCTCGTAACCAAAGAGGAGCTCATGGCTCGCGTATGGCCCAGCGTGTTCGTTGAACCGAGCAATCTGACTGTACACATTACTGCGCTACGCAGAGTCCTTGGCGATGGACTTAAGGGCAATCGTTATTTGATCAATATTCCGGGGCGCGGCTACAGGTTCGTCGCCCCGGTCTCCACGGCGGACAATGAGATGCCCTGGTCCGGACAGCGATCCGGGCCCGCGATCAACAAGGACACTTGCGGCGTCCACGGGCTTTCGGCGCGCGCTAGCCGCAGCTTGCAATTGCTTGCGGTTCATCAGGAAGCCGAGGATCCGAGGAAGGTCGCGCACACCCGCGGCTTCGATCGCAACCGATGCGCTCGTTGCTCGCTTGCGACGATGTGCGAACCGCGCTTTTTTTACAATTGACGGCGTGTCGCCGCGATCAACCGGCTGCTTGCGGCCCTGCTTGTCCCGAACGCCGCCGCATACGCCTTCGCGTCGCCGCAGCACTCTCTCCCGAACGCCGTTAAGCTGCGTTCGGGAGAGGATAACGGATTCAGAAATCGTCAAAAAGCATAGGCGGGAGGAACGTACTCATACGGATAGAGATAGTAGCCGTATGGATATGCCGGTGAGTACCAGGCGTCGTCCCGGATATCGCTCCTGGGCCGTCGGTAGACCTTTCCGCCGAGCTTCCGGATGCAGGTGTCGATCGGCGTCGTCCAATCCTCGCTCACATCGGCAATGACCGCTGATTGTTTGAAACCCAAAACGAAGCCAGTTTCGTCAGCCGCTTCCTGGCGAGTATCTGCGCGATCCAGGTCCGCGATCATTCCGACCGCACCGCCGGTCGCCGCACCGATCCCGGCTCCTCCGGCCGCACCGACTGCGGCGCCAGCAGGTCCAGCCAGAGCACCCAACAACGCGCCGACGCCGACGCCGATTGCCGTCCCCAGGGCGGGATGAGTTTCCTTGGTGTCGACCTGGATGAAACCGAGCTCGTCACGGTGGACCACTCCCGTTCCGTGAACGGCGATGTCCCCTCTTCCATCAAGGTCCCATAGTTGGCGCAGGGCCTCGTAGGCCTTGCGAGAGTCGTCAAACACAGCTGCAATATAGTTACGCATGATGGTCTCCTTAGCTTTTTTTGGCTGAGTTGGCCGCTCGCTTTTCGGCAACAGCTTCGCTTAGCTTTTGTACAGAAGCGCGCGCCTCCACGAGAACCTTCTTGACCGACGCATCAAGGTCGGCGCCGGTCGCTTTCAGACTGTCGGACAAATTGGCTTGTGTGGCCTCAAGATGCGTTATCGCATCGGTCAAATGCTTGGCCACGTTGCCTTGCTGTGTGTCGATAGAAGCTTTTACGGACTTCGCAAGGCTCTTGGCTTTTTCAGTCAGAGCCGCGAGGTCGGCCTTTGTGGCGCCGCTCTTCCTGGCGGCGGCGTCGGTAATCTGCCTATGCAGATCCTGTGCAGCCGATCGCAGATTGTCGATTGCGTCTTTCACTTTTGCTTCCGCGCCAGATTTGGCCGAAGCGGTGGCTAGTTGTGCCATAACAGTCTCTCCTTTTCTGGATTGAACGATGAGAGCCTAACGCCGCTTCTCAATTGCTGGCGAATGAAGCTTTACGAATCCTGCCTAATTGCGCGTAACCGCACATTCGCACGTAGTTCGTGACCCAGGTCAGGACAGCTCATGCGATCAAAGACCGACCTTCTGCGCCGCGCCGATTCGCCACGATTCGCAGCTTTTAATTGGGAGCGAGTGCTCCGTGAGCTTAGGACTTCACAGTTCACCCAACCTTGCAAATGGAGGTTCTCATGAAGTCGCTATCCACAATCGCAATTACCGTACTCTTGATCGGTACGTCTGCTTGCCTTGCCCAGCAGGTAGTCGGCTCAACCCAACTTGGGGTGGCCTATGCCGAACTGCGCGACGTCACAACAGGCTGGAGCACCAAGAAACAGGTTCTCGGAAAAAAAGTCTTCAACGATGGTGGCGAGACTGTCGGAAAGATCGACGACATCATCGTGTCACCTGACAAGTCAGTCTCCTACGCCATTATCGGCGCAGGTGGCTTCTTGGGCGTCGGCCGTCACGACGTGGCAATTCCGGTGAACCAGTTAAAGGAGAATGATGGAAAATTCGTTCTTGCGGGCGCTACGAAGGCCGCGATCAAGGCCATGCCTGAATTCGAATACGCAACCCACTGATCCCCAACCCCAGGCGCCCAGGTAGCGAAGGCCAATCCTATCGGGTCGCCCTCACCAATTGGAGAACTTCAATGAACTCGGAGCTAAGTGACTTTCAGAATGCTCTCAGAGCCGCCATCCGCGAAAACTGGAAGTGGTTTGTATTTCAGGGCGTCGTCATGCTTGTCTTGGGATGCCTGGCTGTAGCGGAGCCGGTCATCGCTTCCGTCGCCGTGGACATATATATCGGGTGGCTTTTTATGTTCAGTGGCCTCTTCGGCCTCGTGGCCATGTTCTCGGCGCGCGACGCATCGGCGTTCTTCTGGATGCTGCTCACTGCGGCTCTGTCGCTGGCCGTGGGCATCATGCTGGTCTGGAAACCGGCAGAAGGGACCGTTTCTCTCACGATGGTACTGACGGCGTTCTTCATCGCAGAAGGCGCTTTCCAGATCGCAGCGTCATTTTCCTATCGCGATGTCATGCCTGGTTCCTGGGGCTGGCTGCTCGTGAGCGGAATCTCGGATCTCCTTCTTGCGGGGATTATCATCTACTCTTGGCCGGCGAGTGCGGGCTGGACGCTCGGTCTTATCGTGGGCATCAACCTGATCACGACAGGACTGGCAATCGTCATGACAGCGATGGAAGTCCGCAATGTCGCGAAATCCTTTAGACAGTCCACCGCATAAACTGACTTGTCCAGGGAGGGGTCGGGACACAAGCATTCCGACTCCCCCCTGCAATCAAAAATCAAGAATCGCTGGGAGAGCGGATTATGATGATGTCCGAGGCTATCCTGCCTCACTGACTGGCTTCGCCTCGACCGCGAGGCTGACGGAACAGATTCATCGCTCATTTGAAGAGGCAGTAATGGATTGGGTCTCATGACCGCTCTGGATCATTTGGACCCGGTCAGCCCGCGTTGCCAGCCATTGGATGTTCGCTTTGCACCAAGAGCGACCCAATGCTGCGCGGCAGCGAAATGACGCGACCGGCCGCAAGCGTCATTCGCGACAAATCAGATTTTGTCAAAGGCTGATCGACCGATGTCGCTCGGCGACCTTGCCGTCAGTCGCAAGGCTCAAGTGGGCAGATCCTAAACCTAGGTATGCTCCTCTCAGCCAAATGTAAGTACGGATCAGCCTGTTGTGCAATGGTTTGGTCCATTTCTCTGTGACTACGCTTGGACGTAACCCACCGATATCGAGTGGCAAGACAACAGGAGGAGTTCAGCGATGAGATTATTGGATGCAACCGCATTGTCAGGTTTTGCTCGCAAGGCGGCTGAGTCAGTGTCCGGCTTCGCTAGCGTCGTTCACAATCTGATCCTGGACGTGTGCGACGGCTACCGGCCTGAGCTGCACTACATGCGTGGCCCCGGCCCGAAATGGCACGCCAAGCATCAGCCATGGCTAAGATTCGATTCTGAGGGTGTACCACAGGCCGGGTGCCAGCAGCTGTCGCCTGTGTATGTGCGCAGTCGCTGACGCGGCTGACCCGCCCGATAGCCGGCAGAGGTTACGGAATCATGGTGGTGATAGGGGTGTTCCTGTTTGCCGTGTTGTTCTCGATCTATCTTGCGACAATCTCGCGGGCCGGATCCTCGCCGTGCACCGGAAGCTCCGATCTCGCCTCTGCTCGCGCGCGTCGGGCGGAAATCCGGGGTTGGATGCTGCTCAAGGGCGCCGCCCTTTGCATGGTGTTGGCGGCCATGTTGAACGCTTCGGCACATGCCGGCGCTGCCCTTGAAGAACGCAAATTGCCGATGAAGTTCAGCTGGGTCGGGTGCGAGCCGAATTGCCACGGCTGGGTCAGCGCGGTCGGCATAGTGACCAACGATAGTCCAAGGGATTTCGATGAATTTGCGCGCGGCCGCCAGCTCGGCGGTGCAACCATCGTGCTGGACTCCAGCGGCGGTTCGGTCAACGACTCGATCGCGCTCGGACGGCGGTTCCGCGAGCTCGGGATGCTGACGACTGTCGGAGCAAGCGTGCTCACCCAACGCGGCGAGCGCGCCAAGGTCTCGCCGGAGGCTTACTGCGAATCCATGTGCGTCTTTCTGCTGCTGTCGGGCAAGTCGCGCTACGTGCCGGAGCAGGCGCATGTCCGTGTGCACCAGATCTGGATGGGCGACCGCACCGACCAACCGCGGGCCGCAACCTACAGCGCAGATGATCTGATGATAGTGGAGCGCGATATCGGGCGTCTCGCCAAATACACCTTCGACATGGGCGGCGCAGGCGATCTATTGTCGCTGTCGCTGAACGTACCGCCGTGGGAAGATCTGCATGAACTGTCTCGGGAAGAATTGCGACTGACCAATCTCGTCACCGCCGACATGATTGCTCAGTCGGGCAGCCCCAATGCGGCGGTGGTCGAGCTGACGCCCAAACCGGTGCAGGATCGCCTTGTAAGCAGTGCGGTTGCGACTGAGACAAATCCAGAGCCGGCGAGGTCAACCAAGAAGGTTGAGGTTATGGGGCGGACGGGCGGCTTGAGGGCAGCGGCGGCCCCGCCTGGGGAAGAGTAGCAGGAGCCCTCCCCGAGGAATTGTTGAGGCCTTTCTACCAAGAATAATGGAGAAACGGCTCACCGCAATTTACTGTCTGCGTGCGCATTCTCTTAGTCAAACGAAAGCACCCCGACCACAGCTGCGCCCAGTATCAGCAATGCAGGATTGATCTTGGTTTGCAGCAGGATCAACAGGACGCCAACGGCGAGGCAGCGTGCGCTCGTATCTGCCTATATCGTTGATATGCGAGCGGCTTTGAAAGAGGTCTCGCGTGTATTGGCGCCGGGCGGACGTGCCATATACGTCGTTGGTGAGAATGTGGTGCGCGGCATATAGGTTCGAAATTCCAAGTTACTGCGTCTGCTTGCCGAAAGCCTCGGATTGCGTTTCGAGAAATCGGTCCGTCGTGCGCTACCGCCGAATAGACGGTACATGCCACCTCCTACCAATGGGCGACAAAGTCTAGACTCTCGTATGCGCTCTGAAATAGTGCTTCAATTCAGGAAGACCCGCTAAGGTTTTCCATTTTGCGGATGCGTGAGCTTTCTTGCGGGCAGCGCATATGGCGCTTCCTCGATCGCCGCTCGTCGCGATCATCTTCCCTGACGCAGTAAGGCGGCATCACATAGATCGTGTTGCCGAGCGGGCCGCAGTAGGCAGCTGCAGCGATCAGCCGTTTTTCGTCACGCCGCACGAATATTGGCGAGGAAGCGATCGACGTCGGTGCGCAAGTTTGCGGCCTGGCCGCTCAGTTGTTCGGCCGACGACACCACCTGGGCCGCCGCCGATCCGGTCTTGACGGCCGCCTGGTTGACGGAAGCGATATTGCTCGACACCCGGCCGGTTCCTTGCGCGGCTTCCTGCACGTTGCGGGCGATCTCTGCCGTCGCCGACCCCTGCTGTTCGATGGCCCCCGAAATCGCCGCCGCGGTTTCGTTGATGGCCCCGATCGTGCGGGTGATGCCTTCGATGGCCTGCACCGCTTCCGCGGTCGCGCCCTGCATCGCCCCGACCTGCGCCGAAATCTCGTCGGTCGCCTTCGCGGTCTGGTTCGCCAGCGATTTCACCTCGTTGGCGACCACCGCAAAGCCCCTGCCGGCCTCGCCGGCGCGTGCAGCCTCGATCGTGGCGTTGAGCGCCAGCAGATTGGTTTGGCTTGCGATGTCGCTGATGAGCTTGACGACGGTTGGTGCGGTTGGCCTCGGCGACTGCCTGGCCTGCGATCTCCGTGGATTGGGTGACTTGGCGTGCGATTTCCGAAACCGAGGACGACAATTCTTCGGTGGCGGCAGCGACCGTCTGCACATTGGTCGACGCCTGCTCGGCAACCGCGGCCACGCCGCTCGCCTGATGGCTCGCCTCGCCGGCGGTGCCGGACATGCTCTTCGAGGTTGCCTGCATATCCGACGCAGCGCCGGCCAATGTGTCGAGGGACGAGCGGACGCCGCGTTCGAACTCGTCGGCCATTCTGCTCAGAAGCAGTTTTCGGTCGGCGTCGGCTTGCGCCTTGAGCACGTCCTGCTCGCCACGAAGCCGCGTCGTCTCGATCATGTTGTCCTTGAATATCTTTACCGATTGCGCCATGGCGCCGACTTCATCGCCGCGCCCGAGTGCCGCGATAGAAGTTGACATGTCGCCCTCGGCGATCCTGCGCATCGCCGCCGTCATTGCGTTGATCGGATTGGCGATGCTGCGGCACAAGAGCCAGAACAAGCCGCCGACCAGCACCAGCGCCAGTCCCGCCATCATCCCCATCTGGCGCACTTGCGCCCAAAAGATCGTGGAGATGTCGTCGAGATAAACCCCGCCGCCGATTACCCAGCCGTAAGTCTTGAATTCAGCGGCATAGGACAATTTGGGAATTGGCTCTCCGCCTGTCGCGCGGGGAAAACGATAGTAGACAAAGCCTCCGCCGCTGGTGCCGGCTTCAATCTGCTTGCGCGCAAAAAACACGCCATCGGAGTCCGGCGCATCGTATAAATTCTTGCCGTCTACATTTGGGTTGGGGTGAGCCACGACCAACCCTTGCGGGTTAAACGCATAGAAGTAATCGTCCTTGCCGAAGCGGAGTTTGCGCAGCAGTGCTTTGCCGCGTTCCAAAGCCTCCACTTCGGAAAGTCCTGCCTGGCGGGAAGCCAGATAGTTGAGGTCGAGCGCCTGTCGCGTCAGCAGAACGACATCCTGAAGCTTGGCCTTGCGGTCCTCCAGCAGATTGCTCCACAGCTCCGACAGACCGACCGCGGCCACGGCGGCGATGCCAAAAATCGAAACGCCGATCATCATCAACAGCTTGTAGGATATCCGTAGATTGCCGAGCATAGCGTGCCTTGTTCCTGAGAAGACGTTGCGAGGACGGACGGGGCGGCCCGAGAATCAGGCTAGTTCCAATTGATGAAATAGCCCCTAATGCGCAACCATAGGTCGATCCGCGAAAGCGGTGGAGGTCAGCGGCCATCTGCAACTTATGCGAGCAGCGCGTCCACAGCTTGGTCCGCTTTCAACCCTGCATCAGGGAAGTTGCGGCGCGGGCGACTTGCGGCTTTCGCCGAGGCGGGATCTGATGCCGAGCCGATCCAGCAAATCTGCGTCGCGCGCGGTTTGCGGGTTCTTCGTGGTCAGCAGCACGTCGCCGATGAAGATCGAATTCGCGCCGGCCAGAAAGCAAAGCGCCTGCAGCTCGTCGGTCATGTATTGCCGGCCGGCCGAGAGCCGCACCACGCTCTTCGGCATCATGATGCGGGCGAGCGCGACCAGCCGCACCAACGCGATGGGATCGGGACGCTCCGCCGTATCGTTGACGGGCACGCCCCTCACCTCGTTCCACAGATTGATCGGCACGCTTTCCGGATGCTCTTGCATGTTGGCGAGCAACACCAGCATGCCGAGCCGGTCCTCGACCTGTTCTCCCATGCCGATGATCCCGCCGCAGCAGACCTTGATGCCGGCCTGGCGCACATGCGCCAGCGTATCGATACGGTCGGCCAACGTGCGCGTGGTGATGATCTTGTCGTAGAACTCGGGCGAGGTATCGACATTATGATTGTAGAAGTCGAGCCCGGCCTCGCGCAGCCGCGCCGCCTGTGCCGCGGTCAGCATGCCGAGCGTCGCGCAGGTTTCCATGCCGAGTTCCTTGACCGCGCGCACCATGCCGCAGACCACATCGAGGTCGCGGTCTTTGGGGTTGCGCCAGGCCGCGGCCATGCAGAAACGGCTCGCGCCGGCATCCTTCGCGCGCTGCGCGGTGTCGACCACGTCCGCCTGCGCCATCAGCCTCGTCGCCTTCACCCCGGTGTCGTAATGCGCGCTCTGCGAGCAATAGCCGCAATCCTCGGGACAGCCGCCGGTCTTGATGCTGAGCAGGCTCGCCGTCTCAACATGGTTCGCATCTAAGTTGGCGCGGTGAATGCTCTGCGCCCGAAACATCAAATCCGCGAAAGGGAGTTCATAGAGAGCCTCGGCTTCCTCACGGTCCCAGTCGTGCCGCAGCAGCCCGATGTCCTGGTTGGTCTTCACCTTGGCCACATCGTCCATATGAAATCTCCGACTTTTCATAGATAATCTGTTTGATTATCTATGAGTTGTACCTTCATGGCCATGCTATCCGAGGACATGAAGGCGCGCACCCGATTTTGTGATAGATAATCTATGAGGGACACGGACGGAAACGTCACGGCTGCGGTGCGGATCGCCTCCGCCATCGGAGAGCGAATTATCAGCGGTGCGCTACCGCCCGATGCGCCGTTGCGACAGGGCCGGCGAAACGGGAACGGTCATCCGGAATTTTCTGCGATGTGCGTCAGTCGCGTTGCGAACCGGTTTGTCAAACAGATCAGACTGGCCGTCCGGGTCCGTCAGCATTCAATCACGCGCAATACGAACGACCAATACTTGGGCTGACTCAGACTAAATTTTCATCTTATCGTACAATTATTGGGCGACTCAATAACGGTCGAAGATGTTGTCCGTTTTTGATACGTGTTTGGCAGGATCTGTAACGCCCGCTCCATTGCAGGTCTGAACTCGTTCAAATTTAATCTAGCCATATCGGCCACCGCACACGGCACGGCTGAACAGCACATAAACCAACGTTGGCGTCGATCGCCGGCCTGAAAGGGCTGGGCCGAGCACGCTTGCCTGGTCGGAGGAAGAATGCGAAAGCTCAAGGCGACGATCCTGACCGGCTTCCTCGGCGCGGGGAAGACGACGCTCCTCAATCATCTTCTCTCGCAGTCGGACGCGGAACGCGTTGCCGTGATCGTGAACGAGTATGGAGAAGTCGGAATCGACGGCAAGCTCGTTCTCGAAACCAACGACGAGATCGTCGAGCTCAACAATGGGTGCGTCTGCTGCACTGTCAGAAGCGATCTCATCACCGCGATTCATCGCCTGCTCAACTCCACTCGCCAAATCGACCGCATCCTCGTCGAGACGTCGGGCCTCGCCGATCCCGCCCCGGTGATCCAGTCGTTCATGCTCGACGAGATCCTGTCGAACCGTCTCGCGCTCGATGCCATCATCACGGTCGTCGATGCCAGGCATGTGTCCGGACAACTCGACATGAACGAGGCGCGGGAACAGATCAGCTTCGCGGACGTGCTCCTGCTCAACAAGGTCGACCTTGAATCAGAGGGTGCGCTGCGACAAACGGAGAGCCGTCTGCGCGAGCTGAACCCTCTGGCCGCGATCGTCCGGGCTCGCTCATGCGCTGTCGACCGCGGCAAGGTGCTAGACATCGGCGCGTTCGATCTCGCCAACATCCTGTCGATCGATCCCGACATTCTTGCCGATCATGAACACGAGCACGACCAGAGCATCGGTTGTGTTGCCATCCGTCAGCCGGGCGAACTCGATCCGGTCGCGTTCAACACTTGGCTCAATCGGCTTGTGCAGGCGACGGGCAAGGACCTGTTCCGGACAAAAGGCGTGCTGAACTTCCGCGACGAGGCCCGCCGATACGTCTTCCACGGCGTCCACATGACGCTCGAGGGCCGTCCGGGGAAGCCATGGAAACCGTCGGAGCCGCGGCTGAACGAGATCGTATTCATCGGCCGAAACCTCGACGAGCGCGCTCTCCGGACAGGCTTTGCATCATGCCTGCTGGAGGAATCTGCGCTCGTCTCCTGAATCACCGTGCAAACAACGTTGGGGAACTGACATGCCATCCATCGTCGCCGCCATGATCTCCCTGGGTGTCCTGGGCGCCATCGATACCTATATCACCGCAACAATCATTCCGATCCCGGTATGGGTGACATTCATCGCCTGGGCCTCGTTCTTTGCCTGCGGCGGTGGTCAGAAGGGCCTGCTCAAGTCGCTCGTCTCGAACTGGACAGGCATTGTCATCGCCTCGCTCACCCTGCTGATCATCCAGTATGGCCCGGCACAGCCCGCGTTCGCGGCCCTGCTGGTCGGCCTTGGCACCTCCGCCATGATCTTCGTTTCGGCGCTGCCGCTGCTGAATTTCCCGCCGGCCATCGTGTTCGGCTTTGCGTCTCTTGTCGGCACCACGGCAGCGACGAATACGACCGTCACGACAGCCGGCATCAACCACCCGACGCTCGTCGCCATGGCCGCGATGCTCCTCGGTGGGCTGTTTGGCCTCATGTCCGAATTCGGCACCCAATTGTTGTCGGCCAGACAGTCGGCGGCCGCGTAATCGATCTGCAAACTGGAAGGATTCCTTCGATGAAACTGCAGCACTATCTCGGCGGGCTTGAGGGTCTGGGCCCGGTCAGTACCGAAACCCGCGTCTTCGTGGAATCGTGGGAGACGCGCATCTTCGGCATCCACGCCGCGATGATGGCATTGTCCTCCCAGCTCCCGCTGCCGCGGACATCCTCCACCTTCCACACGGTCTGGACCTGGGCAGACCTACGCAAGGGCGCGGAGTCGCTCAATCCTTTCGACTACTTCAAATACCGCTACTACGAAAAGTGGCTCGGCGGCATCTCGGGGTACTTCATTGACAAAGGCTACATCAGCGCCGACGAGCTCGATAGGCTGACCGAGGACTACTACAAGGATCCGGGCAAGCCGCTGCCCGCCGGCGGTGAGGCCGCGATCGACGACCGGGTCGTGCAGTATCTCGTCGAGGGCGACAGTCCGAAGCGCGACGTTCCCGTCGCCTACCGCTTCGCCGTCGGCGACACCGTCGTGGTGAAAAACATCCCGACGGTGGAGCACACCCGCCTGCCCGGCTTCCTGCGCAACAAGACCGGCACGGTCGAGACCGTCTATGACGGCGCCTACACCTATCTGTGCGACACCGGCAGCGACGGCATCGGCGCGGCCATGCCGGTCTACTGCGTCCGGTTCGACCCGGCCGAGCTCTGGCCGGACAATGCCGAGCCTAACTTCTCGATCTATGCCGACCTCTATGCCCACTATGTCGAAGCGCCGGCGAGCGCCGCCGCGAAGGCGGCCTAACTTTTAAAGCGGGGAGCATGATCCATGGACGACCGTTTCGAATACCGCAACGACCGCGAGGCCTACAGCGCCGCGCGCGTCCGCGCCCTCGAGGCCCTTCTGATCAAAAAAGGCATCATCACCGACAAGACCGTCGATACCGTCCTCGAATTCTTCCAGACCAAGATGGGCCCGTTCAACGGCGCCAAGATCGTCGCGAGGGCCTGGCTCGACCCCACCTTCAAGGCGCGCCTGGTCGCCGACACGCCGAAGGCGATCGCCGAACTCGCGCTTCCGGCGGGCATGGCGGGCGCCGAAGGCGAGCACATGCGCGCCGCCGCCAACGAACCGGGCGTGCACAACCTGATCATCTGCACCCTGTGCTCCTGCTATCCCTGGCCGGTGCTCGGCCTGCCGCCCTACTGGTACAAGGACCCGACCTTCCGCAGCCGGGCCGCGCG
This sequence comes from Bradyrhizobium sp., assembly GCF_035570375.1. GTDB lineage: Bacteria > Pseudomonadota > Alphaproteobacteria > Rhizobiales > Xanthobacteraceae > Bradyrhizobium. The sequence goes on from NZ_DATMLW010000006.1 coordinate 22,323, forward strand.
CGAGCCGCGTGCGGTGTTGAAGGAGTTCGGCCTCGACATCCCGCAATCGATCGAGGTGAAGGTGTGGGATTCGAGCGCACAGATCCGATGGTTCGTGGTCCCTGAACGTCCAGCCGGCACCGAGGGTCTCTCGGAAGCACAACTCGAAGCGCTGGTGACGCCGGAGTCGATGATGGGCGTCGCCATCGCCAAGGCGGCGTGAGGCATGGTGTCCGATGCTGACGCGGTTCGAACACTTTGCCATCACTGAAATGATGGGCGCTCCCGACACGCCGCCGCGCGCAAACGGCTCGCTGTGTTTCGGCCATGACTGGGAACGGACGGCCTTTGGGGTCGCCCTCGCTCTTGCCAGACAAGGCCATTTCGAATGGGACGACTTCCGGGACGAGTTGATTTCCGAGATCAAGGCCTGGGAGGACGCCCATCCTGTCGATCGGTCATCATGGAATTACTACGAGTGCTGGCTCGCCGCGCTGGAGAAGGCCGTGACGAAGACCGGCATCATCAATCTTCGAGACCTCGCGGACGTCATCTCGAGCATCAGACCGGACGGACGATCAGAGCCGCCAGCGCAATCTCCTGCAACCACATGATCCTATTTCGGAGGTGATCCATGCATATCGAACCCGGCCTTGTGGCCGACAACAAGATCTGGCTCAGCTATGTGACGGCCGCGGGCGCCTGTGGCTACACACTCAAAAGCGCCTATCAGGCGGCGCGCCAGCGCGGCCTCGACTCCACCCTCACCCGCAGCGCGGTCGTGACTGGACTGGTTCTGTCCTTCTTCGAAGTGCTGCCGCACTATCCGGTCGGCGTGTCCGAAGTGCACCTGATCTTCGGCTCCACGCTGTTTCTGGTCTTCGGAGCCGCGCCGGCCGGCATCGGCCTCGCCCTGGGCCTGATGATCCAGGGGCTGTTCTTCGCTCCGTTCGACCTGCCTCAGTATGGCATGAATGTCACGACCCTGCTGGTGCCTTTGTTCGCATTGGAAGCGATCGCCCGCCACATCATCGCGCCGGACACGCCCTATGTGGAGCTGAAATATCGGCAGGCCGTTGCCCTTTCGACCGCGTATCAGGCCGGCATCATCTCATGGGTGGCGTTCTGGGCCTTCTATGGCCAGGGCTTCACGGCCGCGAATGCGGGATCTATTGTCCTGTTCGGCGGTGCCTACGCGCTTGTGATTTTCGTCGAGCCGTTGATCGACCTTGCAGTCCTGTTTGCGGCGAAGTCGTTCCGCGCCCTGAACGACAGTGGCCTCGTCGAGACGCGGCTCTATCAAGCGACCTGATAGCCCTTTCGCAATCGCATGCATTGCCGTCGAAACGTTCGAGGGTGTGTCTGAGCAGCGCCGACGAGGAGAGGTTGGGAGAGGACGTCATGCGCATAGCGATACTTGCTCCGCCGGGCGTTCAATCTCTCGACATCGTCGGCCCGGCGGAAGTCTTCTGGGAGGCCGCCCGGCGTCTGGGGAAGATGGACGCGTATGACATCCAGATCATATCCAGCGGCGCCGCATCGATCGGCGGAACGGGCCAGCTGAAATTCGTTGCCGATCGAACCATCTTCGATCCGGACGAGCCGATCGATACACTTCTTGTTGCAGGGGATCCTTCGTTTCAGGACATCGATCCCGCCATCATCGACTGGTTGCGACGCCGGGCGCCCACAGCGCGGCGCTACGGCTCCATCTGCACCGGGGTCTTCCTCCTTGCCGCGGCCGGGCTGCTCGACGGCAAGCGCGTGACCACCCATTGGGAGTGCGCGCAGAAGTTCAGCACGAATTTTCCGCTTATCGATCTGGACGCCGACGCGATCTATGTCCGCGACGGCGCGTTGATAACCGCTGCCGGCGTCACAGCCGGGATCGATCTCGCTCTTGCTCTCGTGGAGGAGGATCACGGGCGCGACATCGCGATGATCGTCGCGCGCTATATGGTAGTTTTCCTCCGGCGGCCGGGTGGACAGTCGCAGTTCAGCGCACACCTCGTCGGGCAGATGTCGGACATCACGATGGTTCAGAAAGCGCAGGCCTATGTTCTCGCGAACCTGGCCGCTTCCCTGTCAATCGAGCACATCGCGCGCGAGATCGGGATGAGCCCGCGCAACTTCGCGCGCGTCTTCCGCCGTGAACTCGCCATGACTCCGGCCGATTTCATCGCCGCCGCGCGCGTGGACGCCGCCCGCCGGCTCCTGGAGGATACGTCTCAACCGCTGCAGCGAATCGCCAGCACCTGCGGGTTCGGCGATGTGAACACGATGCGCCGGACTTTCGCCAAGAGCATCGGCGTTTCGCCGAATGAATATCGAAAGCGGTTTCAGCACCCAAGCCCAGTTCGGCGACTGACGATCGGATCGGCGTACCAGAATCCGTCACCACTTCAAGCGAGCGCGAGCGTTTCGCGGCACACGGCTTTGAACAAGGCCCCATAGTGTCACCGCGACGCGCATCCCATCGCATCGACCATATGAATCTTCCAATTTTTTATAGATAATCTTCCCCATTATCCATAAGTTGCGCGGTGAGGGCTACACTACCCAAACGGCCTCACGGAGCGCATCCGAATTTTTGATAGATAATCTATGATGGACACGGACGGAAACGTCACGACTGCGGCGCGGATCGCCTCCTCGATCGGAGAGCGAATTATCAGCGGTGCGCTACCGCCCGATGCGCCGTTGCGACAGGACCACCTCGCGCGGGAGTTCAAGTCGAGCCACGTCCCGGTTCGGGAGGCATTTCGACAGCTCGAGGCCCAGTATCTCGTGGTCAGCGTACCGCGCCGTGGCGTGCGGGTTGCGCCGCTCGATGCCAATTCGGTGCGAGAAATCGCCGAGATGCGCGCAGCGCTTGAGGTGGTCGCATTGCGCAATGCCGCGCCGAGGTTGACGCCGACCCAATTTGCCAGAATCGAACTGGCGTTGATCGAAGCCGACAATGCGGAGACGCTTTCCGAATTCGAGACCGCCAACCGCGCTTTTCACGGCGCGCTGGTGGCGTCCTGCGGCATGCCGCGGCTGCTTGCCAGTCTCGACGGATTGCAGCTTGCCAATTCCCGGCTCGTATTCGCGATGGCGCGCAGTGCGGGCTGGCGGCCGCGGTCCAACCCGGACCACCGCCTGATCCTTCAGGCATTACGCGCGCGCAATATCGATCAAGCCTGCAGCCTGCTCGCCCGCCACATCCAGACTATCGAACGACTTGCTGTGCCTGCCGCCTGACTTGGGTCCCTCAGGACGGAAAATCAGCCGGCCTGATCCGGATCCGATCAGCGTGGAGCGACCAGTCGCACAGCGACTGCGTCTCGCAGAACTTTTTCTTGGCGAGCTCCCTGGCATCACCTTCGCTTGCGGCGTCGATTTCAATCGTACTCTGACAAACTTCGGCCTCCCGGCCGTTGCCGCCAAGCACATCCTTCATGAAGAGCACGACAAACCGCGACATGGGACCTCCTGCTGGCTGCGATGGTCTCATGTGGTTTCATATCATCAAACCGGTTTTGACCGATATCAAAACCTGCGCGATGGCCGCGATCGCGCCAGCTGGGTCAATGCGTCACAGCAAACCATCGCATCCAACCGAACGCCGAGAAGATGGGTCACTAATCCATACCCGAAACCTTTCGATTGGAATCGCCATCGAATGGCGGAGGCCACTTCCCGTCCTCGATAACCCGAACGCAGCCCACCTGACTGGAAGACCTGTTGCCGGGCCGCCCTCAGCGTCAAAGGCCTTATCGCGGACTTGCGTATGTTTCCTCCCGGCGGGGCGTACAGGCGATGCCCTACCATGATACGCCGCGCCGAAGCAGATGTCCCCAAAGCCGCAGCCCGCGGGATCGGGCCCTGTCACCAAAGCCGCGGCGAACCGTTGGATTGCGTGGAAAAGTCCGCCGCCGCCACAGCGGCATCACGAAGCCTTGTTTCCTTGCGGGCGCGGGTCGTAGGCCATTCTTTCCAGCGCGGTGAGTGGTCGGGCGGCGCACTTGCTGCGAAAGTGCGCGCCCGGCCGCTTGGCCGGAAGCCGGGCCCGCCCGCACAGAGGCGGCAATTTTGGTCTCGATTATGCCTCAGTTTTAGCTTCCAATGGCTTGGACGAATCCATGGGGGATTGGTCGTCGTGGGGTTGGAAGCGGGGGGTTGATGGCTTTCGACGCAGCTCATGCTGCCGGGCTGTCGCCGCGTCGGTGGTCCGAGACCATCGCGATTGTGTTTGGCTCGGTCATCCTGTCGCTGGGCGCTGCGGCCTGGATTTCCAGTCCGGATCAGACGGCGTTCGCCCTGGCAGCCCTGCCGGGAGCGGCCGACCCTATCTCCTTCGAGGACCGCTACTTTTCGGTACCGCCAGCGGCTAAATCCGCCTTGGCGTGGGATCATTCTGCCCTCACCATCTTGGAGACGAAGCTCCGCACGGCCAGGAGCCTGCTTGCCCGGCGCCTGGTATCAGAGGACTGGCGCGCCGTCTTTGAAGAGCGCAGCAGCGAAGAGCCCAAGATTGATGAGGCCAAGAGCGACGAGGCCAGGGTTGACGAGGCCAAACCATCGCGGACAGCGCTGATCCCGCTGCCGAGGTCCCGTCCCGCTACGGCCGACCTCGAATCACGGCCAGGTTCAGCCTTGGCTCAGGTCAGCAATACTATCCGGCCCGACGACCGCACGCTGCTGCAAAAACTTTCCGACCTGCTGCCGGCGGGGCGGATCACACTGGCTTCGCTCGCGCCAAACGGCGGGTTGTTCCGCCAGGGGCCGGACCTCGCCGCGCTAGGCTTCGACAATCTCACGGCCGTTTACGACATCTCGGCGCACGCCGTTTATTTGCCGAGCGGATTGAGCCTCGAGGCGCACTCGGGAATGGGCAATCTGAGGGACGATCCGGAACATGTCTCCGTGCATATGGCCGGCGCGACGCCGCCGGCCGTCTATGACTTGAAGCCGCGCGAAAAGCCGTTTCACGGTGTCGATGCGCTGCGCATGACCCCGGTCGAGGGCAGCGATATATCGGGACGCTCGGGGCTATTGGTGCATCCGTTCATGCTCGGCCCCAACGGCGATTCAAACGGCTGCGTCTCGATCAGGAACTATGATCGCTTCCTCAAGGCCTTCAACGACGGAGAGGTCAATCGCCTCGTCGTCGTGCCAAGCTTGCGCAGCCTGAGCACCACGGCAATGGCCATGCAGCGCTCATGATCTGGACCCCAAGGGCCGACCCGCTTTAGCGAAAATCGGGAAGTTTTCCCTGGTGCTAAACGCAAGCGCGTTGCACGGCAAGAATATGCTCAAGCAATGATCCAAAGCAGCGACCTGAAGCAGTCGCGCTCTGGCGCCATCATGCAACGACTGCCTCGACACTCTCGTTCTGCGCCGCCAGTGCATCGAGATCGACGAGTTGCGGATCGTCGGGGCTCGGCTCGCTGTTGGCGCCTTCGCTGCCGTGGACGTGAATCAGCGTCTGCACGCGCCGCGCATTCAGATAATCGACATGCTGGTGCCGCAGCGCGAGCGGCAACAGGCATTTTGGCAGCTCGACCAGCGCGAACGCCGGTGCTCTTCGCACCACGCCGTCCTCGCGCCACAGCACGCGATTGAGAGTGTAGATCAGTTGCCGATCGATCTCCGCCGGCGGCGGTGGCTGCGGCTCGGCTGCCGCACCGAGCGTGACGTTCGCGTTGCCCGCGCGCGTTCGCACGGCAGCCGATCTGAGCTCCCAGCAGATCAGATCTGCGGCGGAGAGAACTTCCCGCCGCACCGCCTCCACACTGGCCGAGAACCTGTTCGCTTCCGGAATTGACGCGATGCTTTGGGTAACGGCGTGCACGAGGGCCGTGGCACCGGCACCAAATCCCGGCGCGGCCCGCTCGATCGCCGCAGCCATCGCCTCGATCTGGTCCGCCGTCATATCGCGGTCGCGTTGCGCCCTCGCATCCGACAAGGCGCGCTCGGTCGAAGCGATCTGCTCGTCGAACTCCGCCAGTTCGGCGCGCAGCGCCTTGGCGCGTTCCTCCATGGCGCGCAGGTTCGCCTCCGCCCGGCCGAGCTTGACATCGTCGGCGCCCGTCACCGCCAGGCGTTCGGCCGCCGTACGTTTTTCGCGAACCACCGTTTCGGCGAGGCTTAACCGATCGGCCAGCTTCTGGCGCGCCGCCCGCTTCTCCCTGAGCACAGTCTCGAACCGCTCGACGGGACTAATCTCTCGCTTGAAAAATGCCATGGCAATATCCTCGGCAATATCCTCGACGCCCACTCGCCGAATCAGTAGGGGGCGAAAGTAGCCCGGAACTTGGCTGACATTGCGGCTCAATTCCGCGCGGGTTTGCTGGCCGTCCTGCGCCATGCGCCGAACCGCACGGCCGCGCGCATAGGCTTCCACGTGCTACTGCAATGGCACCGGCAGCGGCGGACGAATCGCGGGTCCTGCCGTCGGGCTTGCGGGGGACGGCCGAACCGCCGCGGCCGAACGCGCCCGGCCTCGCTGGGGAATATCTGCGGACTCCAGATAGGAAGCGAGCTCCCAGGCCGTACCCGAGCTCGTCGCGTAGTGGTCTTTCAGATACATAAACAGCGTGAAACGGAAGCGTCCCTTGGCAAGGCCGCGGGCGCTGCGATGACACGTGGCGCAGCTATCGGCAAACAAACGCGGACCCGACTTGCCCTGATCGAGATTCTGGGCGTGTGCCGCACTTCCGATGAAAAGACAAAGGGCGCCTGTGACCACAAGCCAGCGCAACGGCCTGGGTTGGGGGATGAGGTTTGATGATGTTTGCACGCCGCAATCGTCCTTCGCCGAAGCCACTCTCGACACGTCGGGCACATGCCGACGTTCGCAAAGGCTGGTAGTTTCGAAGAACGTCAAAAACGCGGCGACGCGATTTCGATCCGGAAATGGCCTACGCGCCGGCGGCCGGCAGGCTCGCGGCCGCAATGGCGACGATCTGGGCCAGACGGCGTCCGATCCGGGATCGCCTGGAACGCAGCAATGAATTCAGGTGGCGCATGTCGATGATTCCTGCCGCCTCGGCTAAGGCATCCGGTCAAGGTCGAACCTGGAACCGGGGTATGGGCGTCCACCGCGCCCGTGTCGAGCCCACGGCGAAAATAGCAATGCGGCGAGCGTCTATGCCGTACATGGCAGCTGATTCATTGTTGCCATGACGGTGGCGACGAAGAAAATCTTCTTCGACCGACATCACGCAAAGCTCGCCGCTGAAACGAAAAGCGAGCATTCAACTGACGTCCTAGCCCGGCTTGAATCCAAAGGTGCGCTCGAAGCGCCGGACGTAAGCCGGCCAGACTTGCGGATTAACAAGGCGCGGCGGCCGCCTGCCGTCGAGCGCATCCAGCAGTTGCTCCGCCGCAATCCTTGCCATGTTCTCCCGCGCTTCCCGGGTCACGCCCGCCGTATGCGGGCTTGCCAGCACATTGTCGAACTGCAGCAGCGGGTGATCGGGCGGCGGCGGCTCCTTGGCCCACACGTCAAGGCCCGCGCCCGCGATGCTCTTGTTGCGCAAGGCCTGCTCCAGCGCCGCTTCGTCGTGGATGAAGCCACGCGCGGTGGTGATGAAATAGGCATGCGGCTGCATCAGCGCGAATTCCCGCGCACCGATCATGCCGCGGCTTTCCTTCGTCAGCGGGCAGGAAATCGAGACGTAATCCGAGCGGCGCAGCAACTCCTCCAGCGTGACCTTCTCGCCGCCGCGCTCGGCCATCTCGGTCGCCGAGAGGTAGGGATCGTAGGCGATCACGTTCATGGAAAGCAGGCCCTTGCAAAGCGCGGCGGTGCGGCGGCCGACATTGCCCAAACCCACAATGCCGATCGTCTTGCCCTGCACTTCCGTTCCAATCAGCGCGTTGCGGTTGACATTCGCCTCACGCCTGATCGCGCGGTCGGCCTGGATGATGCGCTTGGAGAGCGTGATCAGCATCGCGAGTGCGTGTTCGGCGACCGAATGGGCGTTGCCGCCGGACTGGTTCACCACGGCCACGCCGGCGGCCGTGCAGGCCTCGACGTCGACAGGATCGTAGCCGGCGCCGTTACTGGAAACGATCAGCAGGTTCGGTGCGCGTTTGAGCAAGTCCTGATCGACGTGGAAATGCCTCGCCAGTTCATCGCGCGCAGCTCCAACCTGGTAGGCATGCGCTGCGGCCACGATCGGCGCAGAAACTTCATCGGGACTTTCGTTCTCGAGCCGGTCGAGCCGAACATCGGGCCGCGCCCGCAAGATGTCGGCATAGATCTCGTTGGCGAGATATCTGACGTAGAACACACGCTTGTTGTTGACGGACATCATCGAGGTACTTTCAGTTCTTCAAAACCGTGGAGGTTGGCGGGATCTGTCACGAGTGCGGTAAATTTGAAGTTCCCATCAGGGTTGCTGCAATCTCATTATAGGAACTTCAAATTCAAAAACCGTAGCTTGCTGGTGCTCTTTTGACTCCAAGGTTCGCATCAGAGGTCGCCGCGAATATTTGCGAGCTTCGGAATCGGAGCACTAGAATGCGGCGCGCGTCGAAATCATTCGGCCTTGATGCCGGCGGCCTTGATGATCGGGGCCCATTTTTCGTACTCGGCATGGATTCTCGCGTCGAATGCTTCCGGCGAGCTACCGATCGGCGAGGCGCCGAGCTTGGCCAGCCGCTCATTGACTTCCGCGGTGTTCAACGCCGTTACGAAATCGCGGGAAAGTTTTGCAGCGAGCTCGGAAGACATGCCGGCAGGCCCCAACAATCCCCACCAGACCTCCGTATCGTAGCCGGGCACGGTTTCGGCCATCGCAGGCACATCGGGAAGGAACGGGCTCCGCGAGGCGGTCGTGACCGCAAGCGCGCGCAGCGTACCGGCTTCCAGTTGTCCCAGCGCTTCAGGGGCGTTGTTGAACGACATCTGGATTTGTCCGCCGAGGAGATCGTTGATCGCAGGCGCGCCACCCTTGTACGAAATGGCCTCGATGTCGATTCTGGCGAGGCTCTTGAGAAGCTCTCCTGCCAGATGCGTCGATGTACCATTGCCGGCATGACCGAAGGACAGGCTTCCGGGTTTGGCGCGCGCCTGCGCGATCACGTCGCCGAGCGTCCGAAACGGAGAATCGGCGCGGACCGGAAGAATGTTGGGCGATGAGGCGAGCAGCGAAATCGGCGTGAAAGCCTTGAAGGTGTCGTAGGGAATTTTTGCATACAGAAGCGGATTGGTGGCGTGACCGCTTGCCACCACGATCAGGGTATAGCCGTCGGGAGCCGACGCCGCCAGCGCCTGCGAGGCAACGACACCGCCCGCCCCCGGCCGGTTCTCGACCACGACCGATTGGCCCCATTTCCGCGAGACCGCATCGCCCAGCGTGCGTGCCAGGATGTCGACCCCGCCGCCGGGCGAATACGGCACGAAAACATGCACGGGCCGGGCGGGAAACGGTGCCTGCGCCGAGACCGCGCCGCTCGCGAACATCGCCACCGTCGCGGCGATTGCAGGAAGCCGCCGGCCCAGCAAGCTGCGGCGCAAGAACCTCAGTCTCAAGGCGTCCTCCCGATATGATCGTTTCGTCTTACGGCTCGCGCCCGCCGCCAGATAGCTCGCATGCGCAGATCGCGCCTGCCGAGGAGGGATGCGAATGTTAGAACCGGACCACTAGCCACGATCGGCACATGTTGACAATCCCACCGATCGCGTCAAGTTTTCCGGCGGTCGCGATCATGTTGCGTAAGGTGCTGGCGAGCTGAAGGAGGATTGAATGGCGGCAACCGATGGACAAGCGTCGCCGATCGTTTCGGGTGAGAGGCCCTGGCACGAAATCGTGCTGCAAACGCTCAAGCGCAACGACGTCAGGCTCGTGACTTACGTTCCCGATCGCGTGCTGACGCGATTGATCCGGGAAATTCACGCCGATCCGTTCTTCACCGCTTTTCCGGCTGCGCGCGAGGAAGAAGCAGTCGGCATCATTTCCGGCGCGTGGATGGGCGGCATGCGCGGCGCGGTGCTGATGCAGACGTCCGGCTTTGCGACACTCGCCAATGTGCTGGCCTCGCTCGCGATCCCCTATCAGATTCCGCTGATCATGTTCGTGTCCGAGCGCGGCACGCTTGGCGAGTTCAACTACGGGCAGTCGCTGGTCTGCCGCACCATGCGCCCGGTGCTCGACTCGCTTGCCATGGAGCACCATACCGTGACCAGGCTCGACGAATTCGAGTTCATCGCCGACCGATCGATCAAGCAGGCGGTCACCACACAGGCGCCGGTGGCGCTGATCCTTTCGCCGCTGTTGACCGGCGGCAAGGTCTTCGACAAGTGAGCGAGCGCATGAAAGAAAACCACCCTGCCCGCAACACCAAGGTGATGAACCGTTTCGATGTCACCTCACGGCTGATCGCCAGGCTGAAGAACGAAGAGGCCGTGATCGGCGGGATCGGCAACACCAATTTCGATCTCTGGGCGGCCGGCCATCGCCCGCAAAACTTCTACATGCTGGGCAGCATGGGCCTCGCCTTCCCGATCGCGCTTGGCGTTGCGCTGGCGCAGCCGAACCGGCGTGTTTTCGCGCTTGAAGGCGACGGTTCGCTGTTGATGCAATTAGGTTGTCTGTCGACCATTGCGACGCTCAAGCCTGAGAATCTCACCATGGTGGTGATGGACAATGGCATTTACCAGATCACCGGCGCCCAACCGACGCCGGCGGCGCGGGTTGCCGATCTCGTTGCGATCGCCGTCAGTTCGGGATTAGTCAACAGCGCGTGGGCTGCCGACGAAGAGGATTTCGAGCGGCTGATCGATCAATCCCTCTCCGCGTCCGGGCCGATGCTGATCGGCGTTCGCATCGATGACAGGCCGGGGACCGCGACGACCCGCCGCGATCCCGTGCAGATCCGGGAGCGCTTCATGCTCGGGCTCGGCGTACGCGAGCCGTTGTGATGCCCTGCATACGCTCGGCCTGGTCCTGTTTCGCGAGGACCTAAAGCATGATGAGATTGGGTTGAACCGTCACCGCGACGAAGGCGTGCTCCCTCTCCCAAGGGGAGAGGGTTGGCATGAGGGGGTGCGCTCGTTCGTAAAAGCATGGCCCTTCACCCGATTTGCTGCGCAAATCGACCTCTCCCCAGCGGGGAGAGGTGAACTGAATTAGTCGAAGCGATTCAACCAAGCTTCATTCGGCTTTAGGCCGGCTCCAGCTCTTCTTGCTTTTCCTCGGCAACGTCAGATGCGCCGTCAAGCGGCAGATCGAGAATCTCTTCGAATTCGACGAAGTTGTCGATCTCGGTGCCCATCGCGATGTTGGTCACGCGTTCGAGGATGAATTCCACCACGACCGGCACGCGATGTTTTTTCATGAGCTCGCGCGCGCTCGCAAACGCGGCCTGCGCATGCCTGGGGTCGGTGACCCGGATCGCCTTGCAGCCGAGCCCCGTGGCGACCGCAACATGGTCGACGCCATAGACCCCGATTTCGGGCGCGTTGATGTTCTCGAACGACAATTGCACCTGATAATCCATGTCGAAACCGCGCTGCGCCTGGCGGATCAGTCCGAGGTACGAGTTGTTCACGACGACATGGATGTAGGGCAATTTGAACTGGGCGCCGACCGCCAGCTCCTCGATCAGGAACTGAAAGTCGTAGTCGCCCGAGAGCGCCACGATTTCGCGCTCGGGGTCGGCGGCCCGCACGCCGAGCGCCGCCGGCAGCGTCCAGCCCAGGGGGCCGGCCTGTCCGGCATTGATCCAGTTGCGCGGCCGATAGACGTTGAGGAATTGGGCGCCGGCGATCTGCGACAGTCCGATGACGCTGACGTAGCAGGTATCCCGCCCGAACGCCTTGCTCATCTCCTCGTAGACGCGCTGCGGCTTGATCGGCACGTTGTCGAAACTGCTCTTGCGCAGCATCGTGGCCTTGCGATCCCTGCACGCGGCAAGCCACGACTGACGCTGCTTGAGCCTGCCGGCTTTGCGCCACTCACCGGCAACCGCGACGAACAGTTCGAGCGCTGCCTTGGCGTCGGACACGATGCCGAGATCGGGATTGAAGACCCGCCCGATCTGGGTCGGCTCGATATCGACATGCACGAAGGTGCGTCCCCTGGTGTAGGTCTCGATCGAACCGGTGTGCCGGTTGGCCCAGCGATTGCCTATTCCGAGCACGAAATCGGATTGCAGCATGGTGGCATTGCCGTAGCGATGGCTGGTCTGCAGACCCACCATTCCCGCCATCAGCTCGTGATCGTCGGGGATGGCGCCCCATCCCATCAACGTGGGCACAACAGGGACGTTGACGGTCTCGGCAAACTGCACCAGCAGATCGCAGGCATCGGCATTGATGATGCCGCCGCCCGCCACGATCAGCGGACGATCCGACGCATTCAGCATCTCGAGAGCCTTCTCGATCTGCTTGCGCGTGGCGGCAGGCTTGTAGAGGGCCAGCGGCTCGTAGGTGTCGGGATCGAATTCGATTTCCGCAAGCTGAACGTCGAGCGGCAGGTCGATCAGCACCGGACCCGGACGGCCCGATCGCATGATGTGGAAGGCCTGGCTGAAGACACGTGGCACCAGCGCAGGCTCGCGCACGGTCACCGCCCACTTGGTCACCGGCCTTGCGATCGACTCGATGTCTACGGCCTGAAAATCCTCCTTGTACAGGCGTGCGCGCGGCGCCTGCCCGGTGATGCAAAGGATCGGAATCGAATCCGCAATCGCCGAATAGAGACCCGTGATCATGTCGGTTCCGGCCGGACCCGAGGTGCCGATGCAGACGCCGATATTGCCGGCCTTCGCACGGGTGTAGCCCTCGGCCATGTGGGACGCGCCCTCGACGTGACGGGCGAGAATGTGGGCGATCGATCCGCGCTTGTTCAGCGCCGAATAAAGCGGATTGATCGCAGCGCCCGGCACGCCGAACGCGCAAACGATACCTTCCTTTTCCAGAATCCTGACCGCCGCATCGATCGCCCGCATTTTCGCCATGTCGCGCCTCCTTGGCCTGCCGATGTGCGAGCTTCGCTCAACTGTGTGCGCGATCTCAATCGAATGCTGTCAGCTTTCCCACGATGTGGCAGGGCTGCAAAAAAGCGCGGCGCTCTCAACCGCTTAGATCGAAATTTGGGTGAAAGGACTTGTAATCACTCCCCCGTAATCCTTGCCACCTCTGGTCGCGTTCTGGCTTGTTACGCTGCGATATCTTGTTTAGACGCCAGCGGCAACGCCACCAACACGCGAACTTATGCCGAGGGGCGAATCATCGTCAATTTTTCAGTTTGGGAGAGCGTCGACGCGCTTGAGCGCTTTGTCTGGCAGACCATCTACAAGCGTTTCTATGGTCGCCGTGCCGATTGGTTTGAGCATTTCGACGGGCCGTCAGTTGTGTTGTGGTGGGTGCCGGCCGGTCACCGGCCGAGCGTCGAGGAAGCTGTCGCGCGCATCGAGCATCTGAAGCAACATGGTCCAGGCAATCACGCGTTTGATTGGCACACTGCATCCGCACAACTTTGGAAGACGGCGCGTTGTGCGCCCCCAGCACAGGTGGCGTAGAAATCAGGGCTCATATAGCCACGTTGCGTCCTACTCGAACAGCGGCGCGAGCTCCATCTGCGGCACCAGCACCAGACCCTTGTCGGTGATGCGGATTTCCGGGATCACCGAGAGCGGGATCAGATTGAAGCCCATATAGGGGATGGTGCAGCCGGCCTCGGCCCATTCTTTTTTGAGCTGCCTGACTTCCTCGGCGACTTCTGTGATCCTCTTGTTCGAGAGCAGGCCTGCGATCGGCAGCGGCACCAGGGCCCTCACCTTGCCTGCCGCGACGACGCAAACGCCGCCCTGTCTCTCCTTGATCGCGGCGAGCGCGACCTGCATGTCGGCCTCGTTGGTTCCGGCGATGACGATGTTGTGGCTGTCGTGTCCCACACTTGAGGCGACCGCGCCGCGGCTTAATCCGAAATTGCTGAGCAGCCCATAGGCGACATTGCCGTTCGACTTGCCGTGACGTTCGACGACGGTCACGAAGCAGAGGCCATGGCGCTCAAACAGGGTCGGCCAATCCCTGGCGGGCTCGATTGTGATTTTCTCGTGGATCAAGGTGATGCCGGGAAGCGCGGTCCTGATCGCATTGACGGTGCAGGCCTTTGCCGGCATCGCAGGCGTCAGCTTGAGCTCTGCCGGCAGCTTCACCGTGTTGTAGGCGGCCTTCGGATATTGATAGCGCTGCGACAGCGCGGCATCCAGCCGCGGCGTGATCTTGCCGTGCTCGACCACGAGTTCGCCGCCATACCAGGTGCATTGCGGCTTCAGATTGTCGTCCATCAGGACAAGGTCGGCACGGCGACCGCCTCCCAGCCCGCCGATGTCGTTCTCCATGCCAAAGCGCGTCGCTCCGTGAAGCGATCCCATCGACCACGCCTGCTCCGGTGACAACCCGGCTTTCACCGCCTCGCGTACCACCCAGTCGAGACCGAACAGGAAGAGATCGTCGGCGTCGCGATCATCGGTGCACACGGCCGTGCGTTTGTGCGAGGCGCCGAGCTCGGTGATGGTGCGGATCGCTTGCGGCAGGCTGTGCCAGGGCGTGGTCGGCGGTCCGCCACGCAAAAACACCCAGACGCCGGCATCGAGCAGGTCGTCGGCGATATCGCGGTCGATCGCCTCATGGGTGTCGGTGACGCCGCTGGCGGCATAGGCCGCGACGAACTCACGGCCATAGACATGACCCGACACCGGGTGGCCGCGCTTGAGTGCAGCGGCAAGAATGGCGTGGCTGCGCTCATCGCCCATGGTGACGGGCACGAAATCCATTTTTTCGCCGAGCGCTACCGCCTCCGGCCAGCGGTCGAAAAGCCCCGCAATCTTGTCCGGCGTCAGGTCGCCGCCCGCGGTTTCGAGCGCGGCGGAGGTCGCAGGAACCGTCGAGGGCACGGTCAGAAAGATCGAGAGCGGCGCCTCGCGCGCATCTTCAAGCATCGCCTCGACGCCGGCGACATCCATGACGTTGCCGATCTCGTGGCTATCACAAAAGATCGTAGTGGTGCCGTTGAGCAGCGCGGCCTCGGCATAGGCGCAGGCCGTCACCATCGAGGATTCGATGTGGATGTGGGGATCGACGAGCCCCGGCGCGACGATGCCGCCAGCCGCATCATAGAGCGCAACGTCGCCAAAAATCTTGCGCGCGGCGCCCGCGCCCTTCACCGCCGCGATGCGGCCGCCCGTGATCCAGACCTCTCTCCCTTTGAGGATGCGCTCGGAATAGGTCGAGAGCACCCGCGCGCCGGTGACGACAAGATCGGGCGAGAGGCGGCCCGATGCAACGTCGGCGAGGCGGCGGGTCATGGTGTGGAGCGGTGCAACCGCAAAACGGGTCAGTCTGGTCATGGGACTTTCTCGCGAAGGCTGGAACTTTTGGTGCGATCGTCGCGCTCCGGATGAGCGCAAGCAAGCTCAAATAAGGCGGCAAGTCTGCTCAGCCGTTGGGCGAGAAGTTTGCACGAATCCGTCGTTGCCGGGCTTGACCCGCCTGCGAGGTCGAAGCCCGCTTGGGCGTGATCGTAGCCGACGCGCAACAGCAGGCATTTTTCAAAAGCGCCGTAAATCATGTTGATGATCATATCGTGGCGCGCTGGCGGATATTCGGCCATAAAAGTTCAGCGAATCCGGCCATCGCCAGGGGGCGATCCGGAAGGGCCAAGTTTTGGCTCTAGCTGAGAATAGGGGCGTTGCGGCAAGTGGCCGGGCAAGCAAGCATGTAAGGCCCGCCGCGTCGCTGGTGGCGGCGGCTATCGCAGGCTTGATCGGAGCCTTGGCCCTAGGGTCGCCGGTTTTCGCGCAAAGTGCGACCTGGCTCACCACTCCGACCGTCGCGGGTCCGGTCGGCGGCACGCTCGATTTCAATGCGAACGCGAACTGGAATCCGGCCACGGCGCCCGGGAGCGTGACACAGACCGGCACCGCCACCTTCGGCGCGTCAACCGGCACCAACATCAGTTTTTCGGCGACCGACAGCATCCTCGACGGATTTACCTTCAATGCCGGGGCGTCGAACTATTCCTTCACGCTCAGCGGCGGTACCAACCGAAACACCCTGGTTTTCAATAGCGTTGGAATCGTCGTTAACGGGGGCAGCGCCAGCTTCACAAATAACGGCGGCGGCGCCTCGCAACAAGCCATCATCACCTTCAATTTGGGAAGCTCCGCCGGCAACGCCACCTTTACAAATAACAGCAACGGCATCACCGAGTTCGGCGATACCAGCACCGCGGGCAGCGCCACCATCACGAATAACAATGGCATCACCCGGTTCGGCTCCTCGCCCGGAGGTCCCGACACCGCTACCGCCGCCAACGCGACCATCACGAACATCAACGGCGGCGCCACCACCTTCTCCGCCAGCACCACGGCCGGCAGAGCCACCATCACCAACACCGGGGGCTTCACTCTATTTATTAGCAAAAGCACGGCGGGCAACGCCAATATTACGAACAATAACGGCGGCATCACCGAGTTCACATCAGGCACCAGCACCGCCGGCAACACCATCATCACCAACAACGCTGGCGGAAGCACTCTATTTCTTAGCAATAGCACGGCGGGCAACGCCAATATTACGAACAATAACGGCGGCATCACCCACTTCGAATCAGGCGCCAGCACCGCCGGCAACGCCATCATCACGAATAACGCCGGCAGCACCGTCATATTCGACACCGGTACCAATGCCGGTAGCGCCACCATCACCAACAACAACGGCGGCGGTCTTTCATTCAACAACAGCACGGCTGCGAGCGCCAACATCATCAACAAGGCTGGCGGCCTTATGCAGTTTTCCGGCACCAGCACCGCCGGCAGCGCCACGATCACCAATAGCGGCTCTGTCAATTTTGGCGACAACAGCACCGGCGGCAATGCGCGCCTGATTAACAGTGATCCTCACGCGACATTCAATTTTTCCGCCAGCACCGGACCCAATGGCGACGGCAATATCAGCGCCGGCTCGATCGAGGGCGGAGGAACCGTCAATCTTGGGAACAATCAGGTAACCGTCGGCGGCAACAATCTCTCGACCACCTTCTCCGGCGTGATCACCGGCGTTGCTGCCATAGGTAACGTCCCGATCATCAAGGTTGGTACCGGCACGCTCGCGCTCACGGGCAACAACACCTATACGGGCCCAACCTTCGTGCTCGGCGGCACGCTGGAGGTGGATGGTTCGATCGTAAGTCCGGCGTTCGCGGGTCCTGGCGCCACGCTGTCGGGCACCGGCACGTTCGGCTCCGGGGCTGGAATCGGCACTGGCGGCACACTGGCGCCCGGCAATGCGGCGAACCCAACCGGCACACTGACGATTGTCGGCGATCTCAGTTTTCAGCCGAACGCATTTTATCTGGTGCAGGTGGGTGCCAGCGCCAGCCAGACCAGGGTCACGATGGCTACGGAGCTTGGAGGGACGGTGCAGGTCGCGGTCACGGGCGGCGCCCAGGGCATGAAGAGCTATGACATCCTGCATTCGAACCTGGGTTTCCTCGGCGGCACGACATTCGCTGGCGTTCAAAGCCTCACCCCGGGATTTACGGCAAGCCTGAGCGAGACCTCGACCGACGTTTTCCTGACGCTGAACGCAAGTCTGGGCTCGGGCGGCGGGTTGAACGGCAACCAGCAAAATATCGCAAACGCCGTCAATAATGCCTTCAATGGGGGCGCCCTGCCGCAAGGCTTTTTCAATCTGTTCTCGCTTTCAGGCGCTTCGCTCACAAACGCGCTGACGCAAGTTTCCGGCGAGACCGCGACCGGTTCACAGCAGACGACGTTCAACGCCATGAGCCAGTTCATGGGCGTGATGACCGATCCGTTCATGGGCCGTGGCGGCAGCCTCACCGGTTCGTCGGCGGCGCTGGGATATGCCGAGGAAGATGGCCGCTTGAGCGCCTATGCGGCAAGCGGCAAGAGTACCGACGCGTTTGCGATGTTCACAAAGGCTGCCCCCTCCACGAAAACTTACGAGCCGCGCTGGAGCGTGTGGGCTTCCGGCTTCGGCGGTTCGCAATCCACCGACGGCAACGTGGCGCTCGGCTCCAACAACACGACGAGCAGCATCGCCGGCACCGCGGTTGGAGCCGACTATCTGCTCTCGCCCAATACGCTTGTCGGCTTTGC
>NZ_DATMLW010000007.1:0-5787 GCF_035570375.1 Bradyrhizobium sp.
CAACAATCCCTGGGCTGCGATGGCGTTGGTGTTGGCAGTATCGAGATCGCGGGTATAGTCTTGTACAGTGATGGCGAGATGCTGCTGGATCGCGGCGGCGCCGGCGAGCGCCGAGGCGTTGAGCCATGACGACATCGCCACAATCATCAGCGAACCCAGCAGCAGGCAGCCGAACATCAGGCCGCGGCCGCTGCGCAAGGTCACATGCGGCATGAAATGCATCAGGAACACCCAGAACGCATAGATGCCGACGGATACCGCGACCGAATAGATCACCGCGGCAAACAACACCATGCCCGGACTGCCATTCAATAGTTCGCGAACCCCGAGAAAGGTATAGACGCCGGCCGCGAGCGCGAGGATCGCGGTCGTGTGTTTCAGCGTGCCTTCGAGGCGCGTGACGCCTTTAGTCAGTAGTACCGAAGCAGATGAGCGGGGAGGCAGGACCTGGGATGCGAAGGCATTGTTCGGGGGCATCAGAGATTCAAAACCAACTGAACAGCGCCCCGCTGTTCGCTGAGTGTTTCCTTTGTTGGAGATAGATTCGGACGAGACTGTGTACAACCATCAGGCGCTACGCTTCACGAAGGCTTGAAAGAACCTTGCGGAGCCGGCCGTTACGTGCTGGCGAAATCGCCTTGTCGGGCGCTCTCGGCAGGATGGTGCCTGTCAACCCCGGGCGATGCTTTCGAAGCGTCTCGGTTCTGTTGCAGCCAGAGTCGCCGAAGCGTGATGTGCGTTGGGTATGAACGACCGCTTATGGCGCAAAGCGGCCATTCCAAATGTTGGCTGCGTTGGGATGGCCGAAGACGGTATCTGTCGTTCGAAAGGCCATCAAGGGGGAGCAGGGGAAAGGTGGATAACGTGGGACTTCGAGAATAAGTCGCACAGAGCAACGCGTGACGCAGCCCGGCGCCGAACGCGCGAAGGAAGAGGCCGCCCAGCAAAAGGAACGAGAGCGACGGCAGCGAGCGGTCGCCAAGGCGCAAAGCGCCTTGGATGCTGCTCTTCGGAAGCACGAAAAGAACGCTGTGGACATCCAAGCCCAGATCCGAAGCTCTCGAGGAAAGGTCGCGCGCCGAAATCGCACATTGGGAGAAGGAGAAGGCTCCGTTGGAAGCAGCGTTGCGACGGGCGCTTGAAATGTGTTTCGCCTGCAAGGCCGTAACGGCAGAAGAGTAGCCGACGTGCAAAAAGGGTCGCTTTCTTTAGTCGGTGGGGCGCTTAGGACAGGACTCAGCTTTATTCGTCCTTCCATTTGATCGAGCAGCCAATAGACGCCTTTTGGTCAGCCGGTGCCACACCGGTGGTCGCAATAGCACGCATGGCCTCGACAAGCTCCCGGGGCACCCCCGCGCGAGGCGGAGTTGTGCGGCCTTCGTCGAGCCGGCCGCGATACTTGAGCTTGCGGTCGGCATTGTAACCGAAGAAGTCCGGCGTACAGACCGCTCCAAACGCTCGAGCGACTGACTGGGTCTCGTCGTGGAGATATGGAAACGGGAAATCATGAGCTTTCGCGAAACGCCTCATATTCTCAAATGAGTCTTCGGGATAGCTCGCCGCATCGTTCGAGCAAATCGCTGCAAAGCCTACGCCCTCCGACATCAGTACGCGGGCGTCCGAAACCATGCGGTCGATCACCGCTTTGACATAGGGGCAATGGTTACAGATGAAGACGACGACTGTGCCTTTTTCGCCCGCAACGTCGTCCAGTGCGTAAGTCTTGCCATCGGTGGCCGGAAGCCGGAACTCCGCCGCCGTCGTGTCAAGAACGCCTTGGGTAGCTGTTGTCGCCATATCGCACCTCCTTGCGTCCAAATATATGCTGACGACGGCCTGCCGGGGCACAGTTTCCAAAGCCTGCTTGCGAGCCGCAGGCCAGTCATTTCCGGTCTACCCCCTGATAGCCGACGTGGAAAGAAGCCTTGAGGTTGCAGGCAGCGCGGTCGGAGACATGCTGGATATGATGATTGCGCAAGCGCAGAGATCGAGCCCGCCGTATTATTAGCGCTGAGGGCAAATCGCCGTGCCGCTTGCTTTCCGTTTAGATGTAAGTCTATCCGGTTTCTCTTCGAAGTTGATCGACTAGATCTGGCTGAACCGGTGGCCAGCGGTCGCAGCGCTCAGCGCGAGGCGTCGCGCGTGCAGCGTCTCAAATTGATCTTCAATTGCTTGAGCTCGGCGACGCGCTGATCGATGCGCCGCTCCCATAGCTTGTGCAGCGGCCCCCAGACCTTCGGCGGTAACGGATGG
Organism: Bradyrhizobium sp.; assembly: GCF_035570375.1. Classification (GTDB taxonomy): domain Bacteria; phylum Pseudomonadota; class Alphaproteobacteria; order Rhizobiales; family Xanthobacteraceae; genus Bradyrhizobium. The sequence goes on from NZ_DATMLW010000007.1 coordinate 2,254, forward strand.
ATATCCGGTAGGTTCCTCAGTTGCTCGGCGATTTCATCGAGGTTGAAGCCCGCGCTCTGCGCGAGCGTGATCAAGATGATCTTGTAAAAGGTCGCTTTGCTGTAGCGGCGCTGGCTCCCGCTCGTCTCGCGTTCGGAAGTGATCAGGCCGAGCTTCTCGTAGTAACGCAGCGACGATGCCGGCACGGAGGTGCGCTCGGACATCTCTCGGATGTGGATCAGCTCATCGGCGGGCCAAGTCCATTCCGGGCACACGTACCGGACCGCGTGGTTCGCTCGCGATCGGTTGGGAATATCCATGGACTGCAAAACCCCGTTTAATGCACTGGCGGTAAAATCGTCAGTAGCACAAAAGTGGATCGGCGCAAATATTCCTCTTGCTTTTTTTTAAGTTGAAGTTAGCTTCAGCTTGAAAAGACATCACTACTAGTGCCGCCGGTCCCCGCCAAGCCGAGGTGAATGTCGAAATGCATAAGAAGCCCGAAGGCGTGAGCTACCGCCTATCCGATCCCGCCAGTCAAGAGGACACTCGTGCCACACCGCCATTACTTGCTCGTGTCGCTGCGTGCCGGTCTTTCCGCCATTGCCATCGTGGTCATGGCCGCCGTCATCACCGCTTGCAGCAACAGCCAGGCGGAAGCCCCGCCTCCGCCGCCCGAAGTCGATGCGGCCCAGGTCGCAACCAAATCCGTACGCCAGTGGGACGAATTCAGCGGGCGAATCGCGGCCATCGGCGCGGTTGACATACGTCCGCGCGTCAGCGGCTATATTGACCGCATCGCCTTCAAGGAGGGTGACACGGTCAAAGCGGGCGACCTTCTGTTCGTGATCGATCCGCGTCCCTACCGCGCCACCTATAACAGCGCGGTAGCCCAGCTCGAACGCGCACACGCATCGGCGCAGCTCGCCGAGGCGCAGCACAAGCGCGCGGAATCGCTGGTCAAGACCGACGCGATCTCGATCGACACCTACGACACGCGCAGCGCCGCGCTGGGACAGACCAGCGCCGACGTGCATGCGGCCGAAGCGGCGCTGGCCACCGCCAAGCTCAATCTCGACTTCACCGAGGTGCGTTCGCCGATTGCCGGTGGAGTCAGCCGCGCACTGCTGACGCTCGGCAACCTCGTCCAGGCCGACCAGACCGTGCTCACCAGCGTCGTCTCGCAGGATCCAGTCTATGTCTACTTCCAGCCGGACGAGCAGTCCTTCCTGCGCTATCGCGAGCTCGCCCGCAAGGGCGAACGCGCCAACTCGGACAACCCGGTGCGCGTGGGCCTCGCCAGCGAAACCGGCTTTCCGCATTCGGGCACGATGAACTTCGTCAACAACCAGGTCGATGCGGCGACCGGCACCATCAACGTGCGCGCGACGGTGCCGAACCCCGACGGCGTGTTCGTGCCCGGCCTCTATGCGCGCGTGCAGCTCGAAGGGCGCGCCGAATACATGGCGATGCTGATCGATGACAAGGCCATCATGACCGATCAGGATCGCAAATACGTCTATGTCCTTGGACCGGAGGACAAGATCAAGCGCAAGGACATCGTGCTTGGCAGCGTCCATGACGGCTTGCGGGTAGTGCAGTCCGGCCTCGATGCGAATGACAGGGTCATTGTCGCCGGTCTCCAGAAGATCTTCGCACCGGACACCAAGGTCAAACCCAACCTAGTTGCGATGAGCGCTCGGCCCCAGTCGTAACCCGCAAGGAGACGCATCCTTGGACTTCTTCTCCAGGTTCTTCATCGATCGCCCGATCTTCGCGGCGGTGCTGTCGATCGTGATCTTCGTCGCCGGTGCGATCGCGATCCCGCTATTGCCGATCAGCGAATATCCCGAGGTCGTTCCGCCCACTGTCGTCGTGCAGGCGACCTATCCGGGCGCCAACCCCAAGGTCATCGCCGAGACCGTGTCGTCTCCGCTGGAGGAGCAGATCAACGGCGTCGAGGACATGATGTACATGAAGTCGGTAGCCGGCTCCGATGGCGTACTGCAGATGACGATCACCTTCGCCCCCGGCACCGATCCGAACAAGGCGCAGGTGGACGTGCAGAATCGCGTTTCCCAGGCGCTATCGCGCCTGCCGTCGGAAGTTGTCAGCCTCGGGGTGACAACGCAGAAGCAGTCACCGGCCTTCCTCACGTTGATCACGCTGATCTCGGACGGCAAGTATGATGCGCTTTACCTGCGCAACTACGCCAATATCCGGGTCAAGGACCAGCTCGCGCGCATTCCCGGCGTCGGCCAAATACGGCTGTTCGGCGGTGGCGACTATGCGATGCGCGTCTGGCTCGATCCGAACGAGATCGCTTCCCGCGGCATGACCGCGGGCGACGTGGTGCGGGCCATCCAGGAGCAGAATATCCAGGTCTCGGCCGGCCAGCTCGGCGCCGAACCGATCAAGGGCGGCAGCGATTTCCTGATTGCGATCAACGCGCAGGGCCGCCTGCGCACGGCGCAGGAGTTCGGCGATGTTGTGCTGAAAACCGGCTCGAACGGCGAGGTCGTGCGGCTTTCCGACGTCGCACGCATCGAGCTTGGCGCCAGCGACTACACCCTGCGTGGCCAACTCGACCATTACAACACGTCCATCATCGGCGTGTTCCAGGCGCCCGGCGCCAACGCGCTGGCGACGCGGGACGCGGTGATCGCGAAGATGGACGAACTCGCCAGGCAGTTCCCGCCCGGCGTGAGCTACCGATCGGATTATGATGCCACGATCTTCGTGCGAGAATCGATCGCGGCCGTCATTCACACGCTGTTCGAGGCGATCGCGCTGGTCGTGCTGGTGGTGATCCTGTTCCTGCAAACCTGGCGCGCTTCGATCATTCCATTGATCGCCGTGCCGGTGTCGGTCGTCGGCGCCTTCCCCGTGCTCTATCTGCTCGGCTTTTCCATTAACACGCTCTCGCTGTTCGGCCTGGTGCTCGCGATCGGCATCGTCGTCGATGACGCGATCGTCGTGGTCGAGAATGTCGAGCGTAACATCGAGGAAGGCCGCACGCCGCTTGAGGCCGCGCACCAGGCGATGACCGAAGTATCCGGGCCGATCGTCGCGATCGCGCTCGTGCTGTGCGCGGTGTTCGTGCCGATGGCGTTCCTGACCGGCGTCACCGGCACCTTCTACAAGCAGTTCGCAGTGACGATCGCGATCTCGACCGTGATCTCGGCGATCAATTCGCTGACCTTGTCGCCGGCGCTCGCCGCCAAATTGCTGCATTCGCACAACGCGCCGAAGGATATGCTTTCGCGCCTGATCGAACGCCTGCTCGGCTGGTTCTTCCGGCCGTTCAACCGCTTTTTCAAGGCGAGCTCAGACACCTACCAGGGCGCCGTTTCGCGCACGCTCGGGCGACGCGGTGTGGTATTCATGGTCTATGTCGTGCTGCTGGCCGGCACCGGGCTGATGTTCAACGCCGTGCCGCGTGGCTTCATTCCGACCCAGGACAAGCTCTATCTGATCGCCGGCGTGAAGCTGCCCGAGGGTTCCTCGCTGGAGCGCACCGATGCCGTGCTGCAAAGGATGAAGGACATCGCGCTC
>NZ_DATMLW010000008.1:0-75502 GCF_035570375.1 Bradyrhizobium sp.
GGCCTCTTTGACGAGAGAGCACTCGCTTTCGATGAGGCGGCCGCCTCGGCTTATGCCTCGGTCATAAGCCGCGCGGGAGCGTTGGGGCGGCCGATCGGCGTGGCCGACGGACAAATCGCAGCGATCGCGATAACACATGGATTGACGGTGGCGACGCGCGATACGGCACCGTTCGAAGCGGCTGGCCTACCGGTGATCAATCCCTGGCACGACGGTGATTGACCTTCCTCGTCTGGGCGTGGCGTACGAGGCGACGTTGCCCACGATGAAACTGTGCCACCGGAGCCAAACCGAAGAATCCTACCTCGCGAATTTCTTGTATTTCAGACGGTGCGGAATGATGCTGTCGGTGCCGAGGCGGCGCATCTTGTCTTTTTCATAATCCTGGAAGTTGCCTTCGAACCATTCGACATGGCTGTCGCCCTCGAAGGCCAGCATGTGGGTGGCGATGCGATCGAGGAACCAGCGGTCGTGGCTGATAATCACGGCGCAGCCGGCAAAATCCTCCAGCGCCTCCTCCAGCGCGCGCAGCGTATCGACGTCGAGATCGTTGGTCGGCTCGTCGAGCAGAAGCACGTTGGCGCCGGATTTGAGCATCTTGGCCAGATGCACGCGGTTGCGTTCGCCGCCCGACAGCGAGCCGACCTTCTTCTGCTGGTCGGCGCCCTTGAAATTGAACGAGGAGCAATAGCCGCGCGAATTGACCTCGCGTTTTCCGAGCAGGATCAGTTCATTGCCGCCGGAAATCTCCTCCCACACCGTCTTGCTGCCGTCGAGGCTGTCGCGCGACTGGTCGACATAGCCAAGATGCACGCTTTCGCCGGTCGTGATCGTGCCCTTGTCCGGCTTTTCCTGGGAGGTGATCATCCGGAACAAGGTGGTCTTGCCGGCGCCGTTCGGCCCGATCACGCCGACGATGCCGCCCGGCGGCAGCTTGAAGGTGAGATCGTCGATCAGCAGGCGATCGCCATATCCCTTGGTGAGCCCCTCGAAATCGATCACGTTCTGACCGAGCCGCTCGGCCACGGGAATGGTGATCTGCGCGGTCTGCACCTGCTTTTCGCCCGCCTTCTTCAACAGCTCTTCATAGCGCTGATAGCGCGCCTTGGATTTGGCCTGGCGCGCCTTCGGCGAGGCCGCGATCCATTCCTGCTCGCGGGCGAGCGTGCGTTGATGCGCGGCTTCCTCGCGGCCCTCCTGCTCGAGCCGCTTCTGCTTCTGTACCAGCCAGGAAGAGTAGTTGCCCTCATAGGGAATGCCCCGGCCGCGGTCGAGTTCGAGGATCCAGCCCGTCACGTTGTCGAGGAAGTAACGGTCGTGGGTGACGATCAGGATGGCGCCGGGATAGTTGCGCAAATGGCCTTCGAGCCAGGACACCGATTCCGCATCGAGATGGTTGGTCGGCTCGTCGAGCAGCAACAGGTCGGGCTGGTCGAGCAACAGCCGGCACAGCGCGACGCGGCGGCGCTCGCCGCCGGAGAGCTTGGTGACGTCGGCCTCGTCTGGCGGACAGCGCAAGGCGTCCATCGCCTGATCGACCTTGCTGTCGAGATCCCACAGGCCTGCAGCCTCGATCTCGTCCTGGAGGCGGGTCATCTCGTCTGCGGTTTCGTCGGAATAATTGACCGCGAGCTCGTTATAGCGGTCGAGGATCGCCTTCTGCTTGGCGACCCCCAACATGACGTTTTCGCGGACGTTCCTGGCCGGATCGAGCTGCGGTTCCTGTTCGAGATAGCCGACCCGCGCGCCCTCGGCGACCCAGGCCTCGCCGGTATATTCCTTGTCGATCCCCGCCATGATTCGCAAAAGCGTCGATTTGCCGGAGCCGTTGACGCCGAGCACGCCGATCTTGGCATCCGGATAGAACGAAAGGTGGATGTTATCGAGGACCTTGCGGTTGCCCGGGTAGGTCTTTGACAGGCCTTGCATGAAATAGACGAACTGACGGGCCATCACGATCCCTGAAAGGTGAACGATTTGAGGAGATTTTTTCTGGCGCTGATGTAGCGGCGCAACCTTTAAAGGGCAACCGCGGGCTAAGCGTTTTCCGTCCGTTCACCACTTTTGGCGGGAATAGAAACAATTGAAACCGAGTTTTAACAATTGACGGCTGAAACTCCCCACCAGCGTCGAAAAGAACGCTTCGCGCGACAGAAGTCGCCGGAAGAAGACAGGATTCGTCATGGCGAGCATCACCTCGGACTCCCTGCCCTCCCCGACCCGCAGCAGTGGCCGGGCGGGCCATTTTGCCGAATTCCGAGCATTCTGGCGCCAGTTCTTCGCCAAAGCCTTCAATCCCTACCGCCCGGAACTGTATTATATGCGCGGACCAGGCCCCGCCTGCCGCGCCAAGCAGGCAGCCTCCCGCCGGCGCGCCAGCTGAATTCCTCGACCCGTGTCCTTCGGGGGCGCGAGCAGAAGCTCGCACCGCAATCTCGAGATTCCGGATCGGCAGGGGCGCGCGGACCGTCCGGCATGACAACAGTTCCTAGCGGCCGTCCTGCCTTTTTGATGGTTCCGGCGGCTTGCCTGAAAAGGCGCGGCGGGCGACGATAGGCATCGTCGAGCCGGCACGGATGCCGCGCCCTCACATTTTCCATGAACGGATCCTTTCATGACGCGGCTGCGCTGTGCAATTCTCGATGACTATCTCAACCTCGCTCTCAGCGTCGCGGACTGGTCGAAAATCGACGATCGCGTCGATATCACCGTCTTCAACCAGCCCTTTGCCTCGAGCGAGGCGGCGGCGAGCGCGTTGAAGGATTTCGAGATCATCTGCGCGATGCGCGAGCGCACGCCGTTTCCCCGCGCGATGTTTGCAAGCCTGCCCGGGCTGAAACTCCTGATCACCTCGGGCATGCGCAACAATTCGATCGACATGCAAGCCGCGAAGGAAAGACAGGTGACAGTGTGCGGAACCCACTGGCCCCGCGATCCGACCGCGCCACTGACCATGGGCCTGATCCTGGAACTGACCCGCAACATCGGCCGCGAGAACGCGCGCATGCATGCCGGCGAATACTTGCAGAAACACGTCGGCATCGAGATCGAGGGCAAGACGCTCGGCGTGGTCGGGCTCGGCAAGCTGGGGGCCAAGGTATCGGGACTGGCGAAGGCATTCGGCATGAACGTGATCGCCTGGAGCCCGAACCTGACCCCAGAACGATGCAAGGAGGTCGGCGTCGGTTACGCCACGAGGGAAGAATTATTCGCAACCTCCGACATCATCACCATCCACGTGGTGCTAAGCGACCGTTCGCGGGGTCTCGTCGGCGCTGCCGATCTCGCCCGCATGAAGCCGACCAGCTATCTCGTCAACACGGCGCGCGGACCGATCGTCGATGAAAAGGCACTGCTGGAAACGCTGAAAGCGCGCAAGATCGCAGGCGCTGCGGTGGACGTGTTCTCGGTCGAGCCGCTTCCCCTCGATCATCCCTTCCGCAAGCTCGACAATCTCGTGCTGACGCCGCATCTCGGCTACGTCACCAAGGAAACCTTTGTCGCACACTACAACCAGATGGTCGAAGGCATCGACGCCTGGTTCAAGGGCGAGCCGGTGCGAAGGCTGGCGTAGAGGGCGGCCTCATGGTTCGAGACTGCGCGGCCATGTTGCGACCTCGCTCCCGCTCGGGCTGCTTGGGTGCCCGCGCCTCCTCACCATGAAGGTCTCGCTCTGGACGCTTGGTAACGCCCTCGCCCTGAGGAGACGCGCACTTGCGCGTCTCAAAGGACGAACAGCAACAAAAAGGCCCCCCGCGGAGTGCCTTTTGCAAGGTTGGACCCAACTTCGCGGTACGATCAGGCCGTCTTGGGCGTAAACCTCTTAACGGGGAGCGAAAACGTCTGGTGGCCGGACTGAAACGTCACCTTGCCGTTCGTTCCATCGATATTGGTGAATGCCACCTTGCCGAAGAGAACGGCGTTCTGATTCACGTCGCCGACTCCCTTCCCGCTGTTGCCGTCGATAGTGAATTTGACCTGCGCATCCCGTCCGTCGATCGAGACGACCGTAAAGGAAACGCTGTGATCGGCGTCCGCGCCCGTAAAGCTGCCGATCAGCGGGTTCTGGTCCGAGGCAGGGGTGGGAGCCTTGGCGAGGACCGCGGTCTGCGTCCCCGATTGGGAAATCTGCCCTGGTGCCTGAAACGAAAACTCGAACGCGGCTTGTTTCCCGTCGCGGGTGGCGATCGTCACATTACCGAAGGTGATGAAATTCTGGCTGACGGTACCGGTGCCGCGTTCGGTATGGCCGTTGTGCGTATATTCGACCTGCGCCGTGCTGCCATTGATGCTGACGACCTTGACTTCAACGGCCCCATGAGTTTTCGAGATCGAGCCTTTCCAGTCACCTAAAAGATTGCTCTGGTGATAGACCCTCTCATTGACGGGCGTAATTCGACTGGTGCTCTGGGTCGCAGCGATTGCACTCACCGCCAGCTCTTTTTCAAAGTACGCGCATTACGGTTCCGCGATCTGCGGCGGAATCAGACAATCCGACTTCTATGAACGAACAATTAACTACACCTTGCAAAACGAGATCAAACGATTGCGAGCGCAACAAAAAAGGCGCGCCGCGGCGCGCCCTTTTGCGAATGTCAAATCCAGCCCACTATCGAATCGTCACCGGCGGCGGCAGCGGCGGCACCACGGTCGGTTGCGTGCCCGGAACGTTCGAGGGAGGCAGCGGCGCCGCCGCATGCGTTGTCGCATTGGCTGCCGCGCCCGGCGGGGGCAGCGGCGCTGCCGAAGCGGTGGTGGTCGATCCTGCCGGCGGGCTGCCGGGCCATACGACCACGCGGGTGCCGATCTTGACGCGATCAAAGAGATCGCTGACGTCTTCGTTCAGCATGCCGATGCAGCCCGAAGAGACGAACTTGCCGATCGTCGACGGCTGATTGGTGCCGTGGATACGGTAGACCGTATTGCCGAGATACATCGCACGCGCGCCCAGCGGGTTGCCGGGACCGCCGGCCATGAAGCGCGGCAGATAGGGCTGGCGATCGATCATCTCCGACGGCGGATGCCAATCCGGCCACTCGGCCTTGCGGGAGATCTTCTGCACGCCGGCCCAGGTGAAACCGTCGCGGCCGACGCGCACCCCGTAGCGGACAGCGCGACCATTGCCGAGCACGTAATAAAGATAGGTGTGCGGCGTATCGACAATCAGCGTTCCCGCAGGCTCCTTGGTGGCGAAATTGACTTCCTGACGGCGCAGGTTTGGCGGCAAGTTCGCCGGTGCCGCATCCGGCTGTTCCTCCGGCGGCAATGCCGAAAGCACCATCGGCCGTCCGTCAGCGCCTGGCGGTTGCGCAGGCTGCGGGGGCAGCGCTCCCTGCTGCACCATTCCCGGCTGCACGGTTCCAGTGACGCCCGGGGCGGCCCCGATGGCCGCGGGCGGACGAAGCGCCGGGTCCTCACCCGGATAGACCATGCCCGGTCCCTGCGGTGGCGCTCCGGGCGGGCGGTCCGCGTAGATCACCGGCGGCGGATCGCGGCGGCCATAACGCGGATCATCCGGCGAGAGGATCGGCCCGGTATATACCGGTGGCATATTGGCCGGATGGGCGTAGCGGGGGTCGTCAGGCGAAAGGATCGGACCCGAAGGCACCGGCGGCGCGCCGACCGGGCGGCCGTAGCGGGGATCATCGGGCGAAAGGATCGGGCCGCGCTCGGAATAAACCGGCGGCGCCCCGGCGGGCCGGCCATAACGGGGGTCATCCGGCGAAAGGATCGGACCCGGCGGCGGCAGAGCGCCCGGACCGTATCCAATTGGCCCTTCGTCCTCGTCCACGAGGTCGAATTCCATCGGGCGCGGTGCACGGTAATCGGTCGGATAGCCGGCCGGCGGGCGTGGCGCATAGACCGCCCCCGGTGGGACCGGGTATCCCTGTTGCGCCGACGCAGGCTGGGTTCCCGCCGCTCCTGCCGCCAAAGCGGCGGAAACAGCGACACAAATCGTCAGAATCCGTTTAGTCATCATTACTCTTGTATAGCCCCAAGCCGACACCGGACCGTTAACGGCTGATGACCGAAGATAGCGGCGCATTCAAGACAAATCCCGGCGATTGCGCCGGCTTCGGCCATTTTGTGAAGGCGCGTGAGAGCTCAGGGAAACCGGTCCTTCTGCCAAGGAAAGATCAGCCGAAAGCGTTCTTTGCAAGCGTAGCCGATGCGTCAAGAAGCCTCGCCCCCGAGATATCGCTAGCCGTGACGGCCTTTCGAAACGCCGAAGTGCGATCCGCTCGATCGCCCGCGAGACTCGAAGATCGCACCGGCGAGGTGAACAGTGGGCCTCGAGCCACGACGTTCGATATTTAACGAGCGTCTGGAATCGTTTTCGGTATTCTTCAATGAAGCCTGATTCGCTGCGCCGCGTGCCCGCTGCGTCCGCGAACGCGGCCAGTTCAATCACCGCGTTCCCGATGCCTCCACGGCCTTTGCAGATTGCTGACCAAGGCAGAACGCTTCAAGTCCATGCTCCCCGGCTTCCGCTTCCTGTTTGCGGCGATCATGTTGTCGATGTCGCTCCTGATCTTCGCCTTGGGCGCGGCGGCGTTGTTGCGCTCGGCCCACGAGGAATTTGCCTCCAACCCGTCGTGGCGGGCGACTCCGGAAGTAACCTTTGCGCAATCGGGCGACGCGCCGCCGGTACTGGCGGCGCTGAGGGTCGAGGAACTGCCGGCCGCGGAGAAATCGCAAAACGCGCCTGCCAGTGCCGCACCGGCGGAGGAAACGGCCGCAGGTGCGGCGCCGGCGGGCGCCCCTGAAGAGATCGCCGCATCAAAACCTGAAGAATCCCTGCCGCGTGAAGCTGAAAAAACGCAAACCGCGAACACCGAAGGTCCAGCGGGCGAGAATATCGCCGCGACCGAGGCCGCACCGGCGTCTACCGAAAAGCCTGCAGCCACAGAGCCCGTCGAGGCCGTCGCAACAAGGCTGACAGCGGCCGCAACGATCGACACTCCGCCCCGCGACGATCCGCCGGCTGCGGCGCGAGGCGATCTGATCGCCGCGCAGCTTGAATTGATCGACACCGGCGCCGCGGCGAAGATCGCTACGCTGGGCGGGCCGCCGGTCGACATCGAGGAGACCCCACCCAAGGCCAACGCCGCCACCAAGGCTGATCCATCACAAACCAATCAGGATGCGGCCAAGAAACGAGCCGAGGCGAAGCGCGCTGCAAACCGTCGCCAAATCGCGGCTGCGCGCGCCAAGCTGGCGGCACAACAGGCGCTGCAGCCCTTTCCAATCGATCCGATCTTCCGGCAGCCGGCGCAGGGCGCTCGCGCGCGCTAGTTAACCAGTTAAAGAGGATCAGCCCGGACCGGTCGCGATTGGCGGCCCGTCCGCGACGCCCCATTCCGACCACGAGCCGTCGTAAAGCGCCGTACCGCGCACCCCCAATCTGTAAAGCGCCAATGTCAACACGGCCGCCGAAACGCCCGACCCGCAACTCGTCACGATGGGCGCATCAAGCTTGACACCCGCCTCCGAGAACGCGGAGCGCAATTCCTCCAATGGCTTCATCGTGCCGGACGCCGCGTCGAACAGTCTATTGTAGGGAACATTGCGACTGCCGGGAATGTGTCCCGCCCTCAAGCCCGGGCGCGGCTCCGCCACACGGCCCTCGAAGCGATCGGTTGCGCGCGCGTCGATCACCTGCTCGGCCCTGCTTGCGACATTGGCGACCATCTCACCCATGGTGCGAACGCGCTTGGCGTCGAACGTGGCCCTGAAGGTGGCGGGCTTCGGCGACACCGCGCCGCTCTCGGTCGCTCGCCCCTCGGCGACCCACTTCTTCAAGCCGCCGTCGAGCACGCGGACCTTGTCGTGGCCGTAGGCGAGGAACATCCACCAGGCGCGCGGGCCGGCGACCCAGCCGCCGGCATCATAAATCACGACCGTATCGCCGTCGCCGATGCCTAGAGCGCCGACATCGCGGCCAAACTGCTCCGCGCTCGGAAACATGTGCGGCAGCGGGTTGTCATGGTCCGATACGTCATCGACGTCGAAGAACGCCGCGCCTGGAATATGCGCCGCGAGATAATCGTCCTTCGGCAGCGGAGTCACGCCGGGCATCTTGAAAGATGCGTCGATGATCTTGACCTTGGGATCATCGAGATGGGCGGCGAGCCATTCGGTGGAGATGAGGGGATCATCGGATGGTGTTGTCATGTACGAAAAATCTCCAGTATCACTCGATCGTCGTGGCCGGACTTGATCCGGCCATCCATCTTTCTTCAAAGGATGGACACGCGGGTCAAGCCCGCGTGTGACGATGTCAGGTTTTCTTCTTCGGTTCATATCCCTCGGTCGGACCGCCGGCCTCGCGCCAGGCGGCAAATCCGCCGGCGATATGCGCCACCGGCTTCAACCCCATGTCCTGCGCGGTCTTTGCCGCGAGAGCCGAGCGCATGCCGCCGGCACAATGGAAGACGAACTTCTTGTCCTGCTGGAAGATCGGTTTGGCATACGGGCTTGCCGGATCGATCCAGAATTCGAGCATGCCGCGGGTGCAGGAGAAGGCGCCCGGTATGCGGCCGTCGCGTTCGATCTCTCTGGGATCGCGGATGTCGACGATGACGATGTCGCCGCTCTGCGAGGCCTTGATGGCCTCGACCGCACTCAGCGTCTCGATCTCTGCATTGGCCTCTTCAAGCAGCGCCTTGATTCCGCGATGGATGTTCTGGGGCATGGGACTCCTATTTTGTTTTCCACCGTCATTCCGGGATGGTCCGAAGGACCAGACCCGGAATCTCGAGGTTCCGGGTTCGCCCTAAGGGCGCCCCGGAACGACGTTGCCGGCTACCGCACCAGCTCCTTCATTGCACCTTCCAGGCCTTCGATCGTGATCGGATACATGCGGTTGGAAAAGATCCGTCGGATGATGGTAGTCGATTCCGAATAGTCCCAGTGCCGCTGCGACACCGGATTGAGCCACACCGCATGCGGATAGGTGGCCGTGATGCGTTCGAGCCAGACCGAGCCCGCCTCCTCGTTGACGTGCTCGACCGAGCCCCCGGGGACCATGATTTCGTAAGGCGACATCGAGGCGTCGCCGACGAACACCACCTTGTAGTCGTGCGGGTATTTGTGCAGCACGTCCCAGGTCGGCGTGCGGTCGGTGAAGCGGCGGCGGTTCTGCTTCCAGACGCCTTCATAGAGGCAGTTGTGGAAGTAGAAATATTCCATGTGCTTGAATTCGCTTTTGGCTGCCGAGAACAATTCCTCGACCTGCTCGATATGGGAATCCATCGAGCCGCCGATGTCGAAGAACACCAAAACCTTCACCGCGTTGCGCCGCTCGGGGCGCATGTGCACGTCGAGATAGCCGTGGTTGGCGGTTTCCCGGATGGTGGTGTCGAGGTCGAGTTCGTCCGGCGCGCCGGTGCGCGCAAACTTGCGCAGGCGCCGCAGCGCGATCTTGATGTTGCGGATGCCGAGCTCGACATTGCCGTCGAGATCCTTGAATTCGCGGCGATCCCACACCTTCACGGCGCGGAAATTGCGGTTCTTCTCCTGGCCGATGCGGATGCCTTCGGGATTATAGCCATGGGCGCCGAACGGCGAGGTACCGGCGGTGCCGATCCATTTGTTGCCGCCCTGGTGGCGGCCCTTCTGTTCGGCGAGCCGCTTGCGAAGCGTCTCCATGAGCTTGTCCCAGCCCATCGCCTCGATCTGCTTCCTTTCTTCCTCGGTAAGGTACTTCTCCGCGAGCTTCTTCAGCCATTCGGCCGGAATGTCGGCCTTCTCCATGGCCCCGAGCAGGTTCTCCAGCCCCTTGAACACGGTGCCGAACACGCGATCGAACTTGTCGAGGTTGCGCTCGTCCTTCACGAGCGCCGCGCGCGAAAGGTAATAGAAATTCTCGACCGTCTGATCGGCGAGATCGGCATCGACGGCCTCGAGCAGCGTCAGATATTCGCGCAAGGTCACCGGGACCTGGGCCTCGCGCAGGGAAGTGAAGAATTGCAGGAACATGGTTCACAAATCGCGCCCCGGCCGCTCTTCGTCAAGGGCGGACAGCGCGGATCAGGTCACTGTATTTCGGCTGCCATCAGCCCCTTCACCAAGGTAGACCGGAGGCGTTTTTCGACTAGAATTGGACGGTCAATTTTCACGAAAGGGGGCTGCATTCATGGGTATTTTGGCTGCACTCATCATCGGTGCGATCGCCGGCTGGCTCGCCGGCCTGATCGTCCGTGGCGCAGGTTTTGGGCTGATCGGAAACATCGTGGTCGGCATCATCGGCGCGCTGGTCGCCGGTTTCGTCCTGCCGCGACTGGGCGTGGTGCTGGCGGGCGGTGTCGCGGGCCAGGTCATCGATGCCACCATCGGCGCGGTTATTGTGCTGGTAATACTCTCGTTTATAAAACGCGCGTGACCATATTGATGCGGATAACGACCGCCGATCAGGCGGTCGTTTCCTGTTCGCTTCCCTGAAAAGACAGCAAGGCAATGGCAGAATGAAATTCACCGGTACCAAGGATTATGTCGCCACCGAGGACCTCAAGGTCGCGGTGAACGCGTCGATCGTGCTCGAGCGGCCATTATTGATCAAGGGCGAGCCGGGCACCGGCAAGACCGTGCTCGCCGAGGAAGTCGCGAAGGCGATCGGCGCGCCGCTTTTGACCTGGCACATCAAATCCACCACCAAGGCCCAGCAGGGACTTTACGAATACGACGCGGTGTCGCGCCTGCGCGACAGCCAGCTCGGCGATGCGCGCGTCTCCGACATCGGCAACTACATCAAGCGCGGAAAATTGTGGGATGCTTTCACGAGCGAAAAGCGCCCGGTGCTCCTGATCGACGAGATCGACAAGGCCGACATCGAGTTTCCCAACGATCTCTTGCTCGAACTCGATCGCATGGAGTTCTTCGTTTACGAGACCGGCGAGAACATCAAGGCAAAGCTGCGGCCGATCGTGATGATCACGTCCAACAACGAGAAGGAATTGCCCGACGCTTTCCTGCGCCGTTGCTTCTTCCACTACATCAAATTCCCCGACGTCGAGACCATGGGACGGATCGTCGACGTGCATTTTCCTGATATCAAGAAGCGCCTGGTGGAAGAGGCGTTGCGGATTTTCTTCGAGGTGCGCGAGGTTCCGGGATTGAAGAAGAAGCCTTCGACCTCGGAGCTTCTCGACTGGTTGAAACTTCTCCTCAATGAGGACATCACGCCGGAAATGCTCAGGGAGCGTGATCCGCGCAAGCTGATCCCGCCGCTGCACGGCGCGCTGCTCAAGAACGAGCAGGACGTGCATCTGTTCGAGCGGCTGGCGTTCTTGAGCCGACGCGAGGTGTGAGGGTGCTGCTGCGTCATCCCTCGTCGTCGTCCCGCGAACGCGGGGACCCATACGCCGTACCCCTTGTTTTGAGAGATGCTGTCAAACGGCTTTCGCCAGACCACTAATCCCTGTGGTTATGGGTCCCTGCTTTCGCAGGGACGACCTATTGTCTTTGTGCGTCCGCTCCCGATTCAGCTCGTAGGATGGTGACGTCCCAACACACGCCCGCGCATTCCGCGACGCAAATTCCGCCCGGGTTATGGCGAAAACATTCGCCACTCCAATCGGAGGGCGCAGGGAATGCCGGACGCTCCGATAGCGCCCGCAGCCTCGCATGCAAAATAAAATGAGCATACGAGTGTAGTCACCACGGTCACACCGGAAACACCCGGCACTCCCGCGCAATGGTTTTAACGGCTTATAGCGCGCTCTCCCCGGTGACCGGGCTTTCTTGCCACCGTCGCGCGCGGATCATCTCCGCGAACTTGACGCCAGCGTCGGGGCGTCTAGTGCCCGCTTTCCGAAGTTCGTGCACCCTTGCGGCTCCTCCCTTCACGAACTTCGGAAAGCAAAGGGCACTAGCAAATTCAAAAAATTCCAGTGCCGCTTTCGATTTGACGTTCCTGGTACGGACTCGCGGCAAACTCTGCAGGAACTTCAAATCGGCGACACGGGCACCACACGACTTCGCCGTCCGCCTCAAGCGCTATTCGTCAAAAGCGCCGCAGCGTCCACCGCATCCCGCACCCAACGTTCGTGACGATCGCGAAACGCCCCTCTGATCGAGGCGGGACAGCGGGAAAATGCTTTTGATTTGGGCGCGAGATCAAGCGCGTCGGCTTGCGGCAGATTGACACGACGGGCAAATCAGCGGAGGCGCGGGCGGCACATGGAATGCAGGCTGTCAAGGGCTAAGCGCGAACCCGTAAATTCGGCGGTAGGCGATGGATATTCACGATCGTGTGCCAGACTCAAATCGGACATCCCGAGGTCCGCTCAGGGGCCAAATGCAGTCATTCGCAAAGCCGAGCGCGCTGGGCCTATCGCAGTCCCGCCTTGCGGAAGCCTTCGAGGAATTTTGCCATCGGTCCCGGCGTGTAAGGGACGTTGCGCTCGATCCAGGCAATTGAATTCTCAGGATGCAATTCTTGTAGTCGCGCGAGAGCTGAGCGAGCATCATCAATTTGGCCCGCCTGGGCCAGGCTAGCGACGTAAATTCGATGACCGTTGGTCAACTCGAATCGCTGTTGAATGGCTTTACGGCCGAAGCCGATGGCTTCCGCGTAGCGGCCCGCCTGATAATGAGCAGCAGCGAGGGCCGCTTTGAGCAACGCATTCTGCGGATCGTGCGGGCTCATTCGGATGGCTTGCTCAATGTGGTCAATGGCCTGATCGGATCGACCGTCAAAGGCGAGCGCGCAGCCGAGAAAGCCGTGCGCGGCCGCGAAGTTTGGATTGAGATCGAGTGCGCGCTGAAATTCCTCGGCCGCCTCGTCGGTACGCCGCCTGGTGAAGGCCACGAAGCCCAGGGCAAGATGCGCCCACGGATCGCTGTCGTCCAGTTCCACCGCCCGCGCCGCGAGGTTCGCAGCCTGCGTGACTTGTGGCTCCATCATGTGCCACCCGCCTTGACGTGACACCAACAGTACAAAGGCCAGCATGCTGTGAGCCGGCGCGTAGAACGGGTGTTGTTGAACGACCTGCTCAAGTAGCGCGATTGCAGCTTGGCTCTCGTCCTTGGTTAGTCGCCAGAACAGAGAGTTGGCTCGGATCAGCATGTCCCAGGCATCGAGGTCTTCCGGCGAGCGGTTTTGTGAACGGAGGCCTTCGGCCTCCAGCAACTTAGGCTCAATTGCGGCCACAACCTTCTTGGTGATTTCGTCCTGGAGCGCAAAAATGTCAGTCAGGTCGCGATCGTAGTGATCGGCCCAGAGGTGCTTGCCGGTCGCGGCGTCGATCAGGTCGGCGGTGACGCGCACGCGGCTGCCGCCCTTGCGGACGCTCCCCTCCAAGACGTAGCGCACCCCGAGTTCGTGCCCGACCCGGCGTATGTCAACAACCTTACCCTTGTACGTGAACGACGAATTGCGTGCGATCACAAAAAACCAGCGCAATTTGGATAAGCCGGTGATGATGTCTTCGGAAATGCCGTCGGCGAAATAATCCTGCTCCGTATCGCCGCTCATGTTGACGAAGGGAAGGACGGCGATCGAGGGTCTATCCGGCAGCGGCAACGCGAACCTTGGTTGTTTCGCCGCAACACCTGTCGTCGCTGCTCCAGGCTTGTGCTCTTCGCGCACGGTGCCCACAAAGCGAATGCCCTTGCGTAAAACGGTGCGGATCAATCGCTGATCTTCACCATTGTCGCCGATGGCATTTCGGGCCGCATTGATGCGGCTTGCCAGCGTTGATTCCGAAACGATCCGCCCGTTCCAAACCGCCGCCAGCATGTCGTCCCGGCTCACCATCCGATCGCGGTTTCGAATCAGGAACTCCAACAAGTCGAAGACCTGGGGCTCGACAGAGCGCAACTCCCCATCGTGGCGCAACTCGCGTCGATCCGTGTCAATTGAACAATGATCAAATGAAAACAGCAGCTTAGATGCCCCACTGATTGTCAGGTCGGCGAGTGCCTGCGGCAATATAATATAGCAAAATCAAGCCGGGCTGAATGCAAATGAATGCCGCCTAAAGGCGGCCTCAAAGCACACCGAGCGTCCTGGCATCATATTCGTGGCTACCTGCATCGTGGCGCAGCGAGGGGAGGGCTACATTATGAGCATCGCGGAACACGTTTCATTTACTGAATCGACGAGCAACACGACCGAAATAAAGCGCGTCGTTGTGTCAAGTGTCATCGGCACGGCGGTCGAGTGGTACGACTTTCTGGTCTACGGCACGGCAACCGCTCTCGTCTTCAACAAGCTGTTTTTTCCAATGTCCGATCCGGCACTGGGTATCATTGCCGCTTTCGGCACCTACGCCGTCGGCTTTCTGGCCCGGCCTTTGGGCGCCGCTATCTTTGGACATTTTGGCGACCGGGTCGGCCGCAAGGCGATGCTGGCGATGACCATTATCATCATGGGGCTTGGTACGTTTCTGATCGGCCTCCTTCCCACTTACGACCAGATCGGCATCGCCGCACCTGTCCTGCTTGTCTTTCTGCGCCTGCTTCAGGGAATAGGCCTTGGCGGCGAATGGGGTGGAGCTGTGCTGATGGTCGTCGAGAATGCGCCAGCCCGAAACCGCGGACTTCTCGGGTCGATGGTTCAGGTTGGTTGGCCGATCGGGAATCTCGCCGCAATCGGCATATTTGCGGCGCTCTCGCAGGTGCCCGATTCAGATTTTCTCGCCTGGGCTTGGCGCATTCCGTTCCTCATCAGCATCGTTCTGGTGGGCGTCGGCCTTTACATCCGCCTGCAACTCGAAGAGACACCCGTCTTCCGAGAGATCGAAGCCAAGAACGAGGTGGCCAAACTGCCGCTGGTCGAAATCCTGACCCGGCATCGTCGCTCGTTTTTCACGGCCGTCGGACTGAAGCTTTCGGAGGTCAGCTACGCGATTATCGTCGGCGTTTTTTCCATCAGTTATGTCACCGGCCATCTCGCCATGCCGCGGAGCGTGATCATCAATGCCATTCTTGTTTCTGCCGCCGTGGCACTCTTGATAATCCCGGTTTTCGGCTGGCTTTCCGACAGGATAGGCCGCAAGACGATGTTCTATTCGAGTTGTCTGTTCGCGATGGCCTTCGCCTTCCCGCTGTTCTGGCTGCTCGATACCAGGGATCCGCTGACCATTACGCTCACGGTCGTCGCGGCTATCAGCTTCGGGCAGATGGTGGGGTTCTCCGTCGGCGCGCCTTGGTATTCGGAACTGTTCGCGGCGCGGCTGCGCTACAGCGGCGCCTCGCTTGGCTTCCAAGTCGGCGCGGCCATAGGGGGTCTCACCCCGTTTGCAGCGGCGACCTTCATGGCATGGACCGGAGGCGCCTCCTGGCCGATCTCGATCTACCTGATCGTGGTCGCCTTCATCACCTTCATCGCCACGATGGCAGCGCCTGAAACGGCCGGCAAAGCATTGCGTTGACGAACAACTAGTGCTCCGATTCCGAAGTTCGTAAGCCTACGCGGCTCACTCCTGTACGAACTTCGGAATCGAAAGAGCACTAGCAAACTCATGATTCTAGTGCGGTTTTGCATTTGAAGTTCCTATGAAGGAGGTTCTGTGAAAACTGATAGGAACTTCAAATTCACCGCACTAGGCTCGATATTTTTACTCCGGCACTGGGGACCGTCGGCAAAGCTTCTAGTGCTCCGATTCCGAAGTTCGCAAACATTCGCGGCGACCACCGATGCGAACTTCGGAATCATAGGGAGCACTAGTAACCTAATGTCTTCTAGTGCGGTTTTTGAATTTGAAGTTCCTACGACGAGGTTGCAGCAAAACTGATAGGAACTTCAAATTCACAGCACTTGAGGGGCTCAGATGTTAAGCTATCTCTAACTAATGGCCGGAGGACAAATAAGTGCCGCCATTATCTTCGGTCACGCAGGTCGGACCCAATGAACTTGCGAGAGCCGCGGCGATAGATTTTGCTCGCCGTCTTGTCCGGCACTGGCAGGAGGCACTTGGGACTGAGTTACTCGGCGCTTACGCCATTGGCAGTGCAGCCCATGGGGGGTTCAACTTGCGCTATAGCGACCTCGATATCGCGCTCGTCACGGCGGCGGGACTGTCTCCACAAGCGCTCGATCGCTTGCGAAGCGAGGCCTTCGAGCTGTCTGTAGACTGGGGATCCAAGGTTTCGGTGTTCTGGACCAATCGTCACTTTTCTCTCGGTCGATTTCCGCCGCTGGATCGCATCGATTATCTCGATCACGCGGTCGTGCTGATGGAGCGCGAGTGCATTAAGCCGCCGCGGCCCACGCTGGAAGATATTCGACAATACCTGCGCGGCGCACCGTTTGCGAACTGGGCGGATGGTGCACGGAACTTCGCGGCAGCCGAAAGGCTTGAGCCGAAAGATCGCAAAGCATATCTGCGGACGCTGCTCTATCCTGGGCGTTTTTGCTACAGTTGGATGACTGGGCTCATGGCCTCGAACGATGACGCTGTGGCGTTTGTGAACGAAAGACCTCCGGCGCGGCTCACCGTCGGCTTGATCGCACGCGCGCTTGAGTGCCGCCAGACCGCTGCCGATCCGGATGCGCTGTTCTCCGCACGAAGGACGCTGTTGTCACAAATTGATGCGTGCGCTTCACTTTTCGCGGAAGGATACGATCTGCCGCGATAAGGCCGCACGCCTCGCAGTGGATTTTTCGTGGCGAACACCGACAGCGCGATTGCAGCAAGTCTTGCTTGTAAGCCGGGAACCGAATGTCGCCTTCGGGTCATTTGCGCCGTTTCGGCAGTCGGTCGACCGCTTCCGGTCTACCCCGATAAACAGACGTGGTCAGTGTCCATGGCTCTTAAAGCCGCCATCATAGCCGGCGATCGACCCGACCGCCGGTCACGATGACAGGCTCTTGCCGCGGATCAGATCACTTGCCCTGTCGGCGATCATCAGCGTGGAGGCGTTGAGGTTCGCCGAGATCATTCGCGGCATGATCGAAGCATCGATCACGCGCAGGCCTTGCATCCCATGGACGCGAAGCTGATCGTCGACCACCGCCCAGATGGAATCGGCCGGGCCCATCCGGCAGGTGCAGCCGGGATGGAATGTCGTGGTGCCGCGCCTGGTCGCCGCATCGAGGAATTCATCGTCGCTCTGCACATTGGGCCCGGGAAAGTCCTCGTGGTCATAATACGGCGCGAGCGGTGCGGACTTCAGAAGCCGCCGCGCCAGCTTCATGCCCGCGACCACGACGCGGCGGTCGAGTTCGGCGACGAGGTAATTGGTCTGGATGATCGGCGGCTCGAACGGATCGGCCGAGCGGACCCGGACATAGCCGCGGCTCTCGGGGCGCTGCTGCCAGGAGGCGACCGTCATGCCGGGTTCGTCTTCGAGCTGACCCTGGACGCCTTCCTTGTAGCTGGCGGGCGTGAAGGTCATTTGCAGGTCCGAGCTTTCGGTGGTCTCGCCGGAATGCCAGAAG
Organism: Bradyrhizobium sp.; assembly: GCF_035570375.1. Lineage (GTDB taxonomy): Bacteria > Pseudomonadota > Alphaproteobacteria > Rhizobiales > Xanthobacteraceae > Bradyrhizobium. The sequence continues at coordinate 17,387 of NZ_DATMLW010000008.1, forward strand.
CAGTAGACCATGGTCGGCGACAGCGAGAGCAGGCCGCGCCGGGTCGTCGCCCATTTGAGCGCCTCGACCCAGAGATGCCAGCCTTGCCGCAGCTGGTTGATGGTCTTGATGTTCTTGACCCGCGCCACCGTGCGCGGCGCGTAGTGATCCTGCAGCCCCTCGCCGACGCCCGGCAGCGCGTGGCGCACCTCGATGCCGTGCGAGCGTAGCAACTCCGGCGAACCGATCCCCGAAAGCTGCAACAGTTGCGGCGAATTGTAGCTGCCGCCCGAGAGGATCACTTCCTTGCTGGCGCGAACCTCCACCGGCGTGCCGCCCCTGCCGCCCTTGATGTAGCGCACGCCGACCGCGCGCTTGCCTTCAAGGATGATTTGCGTGGCGTGCGCATGCGTACGAACATGGACATTGCCGCGCTTGCGCGCGGGATGCAGGAAAGCCTTTGCTGCGCTGACGCGCAAGCCGTTCTGGATCGTGCGCTGGGCGTAAGAGACGCCTTCCTGGATTGCGCCGTTGTAATCGGGATTGCGCGGGATGCCGAGGCTGATGGCGCCCGCCATGAAGGCCTCGCACAGCGGATCCTTCCAGTCCATGGTGGTGACGGTGAGACTGCCCTCGCGCCCGCGATATTCGTCATCGCCCTCGCCGATGCGGCGCTCCAGTCGTTTGAAATAGGGCAGCACGTCCGAATAGCTCCAGCCGCGATTGCCGAGCTGTGCCCAGGTATCGAAATCCAGACGCTGGCCGCGATTGAAGATGTGGCCGTTGATCGAGGACGAGCCGCCGAGCGTCTTGCCGCGCGGCGCGTAGATGCTGCGGCCACCCGTCCAGGGGCCCACTTCCTGCTGATACGCCCAGTTGACGCTGCGCATATGGAAGGTCTTGATGAAGCCGGCGGGCAGATGAATGTAGGGATGCCAATCGCGCGGGCCCGCTTCCAGCACGCAGATGCTCACCGAAGGATCTTCGCTGAGCCGGTTGGCCAATACGCAGCCGGCAGAGCCTGCGCCAATAATTACATAATCGAAAGTATCCATGCTGTTCTTCTTTTAGCGCGCCAGGCGCGCCCGTGCCCCACCCTCCCCTGGAGGGGGAGGGTCGATTGCGAATGATAATGAGCAATCGGGGTGGGGTGACATTTTCTCCGAGGATCTCACCCCACCCCGTCTCGCATCCCGCTTCGCGCGATGCTCGCGACCTTCCCCCTCCAGGTGAGGGTGAAGGCGAGTTCGCCGAAAAACATGTTTCAATCTCACGATTTTTGCCGCGGCTTCTCGTTCAATTGATACGTCAAATGGGCCCGGACCGTCGGCCATTCGGAAGCGATGATGCTGTAGACCACGGTATCGCGCAACGTTCCGTTGGTCGCGACCTGGTGGTTGCGCAAAATACCGTCGAGCTTGGCGCCGAGACGTTCGATGCCGCGCCTGGACTGCTGATTGAAAAAATGCGTGCGGAACTCGACCGCGATGCAACCGAGCTTGTCGAAAGCATGCGCGAGCAGCAGCAGTTTACACTGGGTATTGAGCGCGCTGCGCTGCACGCTCTTGGCATGCCAGGTCGATCCGATCTCGACGCGGCGGTTCGCGGCATCCACGTTCATATAGGTCGTCATGCCCGCGATCTTGTCTGCGGCGTCGAACACGGTGAACGGCAGCATCGAGCCGGCCGCCTGCAAGGACAGTCTTCGCTCGATCTCCTTGCCCATGTCTTCGGGCCGCGGGATCAAGGTGTACCAGAGCTTCCACAGTTCGCCGTCTTTTACCGCCTCCGTCAGGCCGTCGAGGTGCTGGTGCGATAACGGCTCAAGCCGCGCATGCGCACCCTTCAGTATCACCGGTTCAAGCCAAGGCATGATTCCTCCCAATTGAGACCCCGTCATTCCGGGATGGTCCGAAGGACCAGACCCGGAATCTCGAGATTCTTTGATGTGCAAGTGCACATCATAGCTCGATGCTGCGCATCGCCCCGGAATGACGGGTTCGCCGTCACTTGTTCAAAAAATTCAGCGGCAGGCCGGGTCGATGCCAGTCCATCGCGATGAGTTCGCCCTTGCCGGACAGCGTGATATAGGCGGTCTTCAGCTCGCTTCCGCCAAACGCGATATTGGTGGTGACGCGATCGCCGGTTGCGACCTGTTCGACGATGGTGCCGTCGGGCGCGATCACGGTGATGCAGCCGGAGATCAGGGTCGCGACGCAGATATTGCCGCCGGCCTCCACGGCAAGCGAATCGAACATCTGATAGCCGCCAAGCCCCGCGATCGGCTTGCCGCGTTCGCCGCGATAGATCACGTCGCGCGGTCTGACCTCGCCCGGCGCGGCAAGATCGTAAGCCCACAGCCGCGCCGTCGGCGTTTCTGCGATATAGACCGTGCTTTCGTCCGGCGACAGGCCGATGCCGTTCGCCGGGAGCATGCCGAACGAGCCTTCGACGATCTCCTTCATGCCGGGCTTGATGTAATAGAAGGCGCCGACATCCATGTCGCGGGCTCTCCGCTTGCCGAGATCGGAGAACCACAGACCGCCGTGCCGGTCGAACACCAGATCGTTCGGCCCCTTCAGCGGATGCTCGCCGCATTTTTCAAACAGGGTTTCGACCTTGCCGGTTGCAAGATCGACGCGCTGGATCGAGCCGCCGATATATTCGTGCGGCGCCGGCGCGCCGGGCATCAGCATGCCGCGCGTGGGAATCCATGAAAAGCCGCCATTGTTGCAGACGTAGCATTTGCCGTCGGGCCCGATCGCCGCACCGTTGGGGCCGCCTTCGATTTTTGCGACCACTTCCTTGCGCCCGTCCGGCCAAACCCGGGTCAACCGTCGTCCGCGGATTTCGACCAGCACTACCGAGCCATCCGGCATCACCACCGGCCCTTCCGGAAATTCCAGGCCGGTCGCGAGCACACGAACATCAGGCATGAATCCCCCGGATTTTCCTGGGCGAGAGGCGATTTTGCACCAGGCGTGATCGCTTTCGCTCACGCAAAGTTATGGCAAAGTCGCCCTGGCTTGCAAGCAATCCCCGGGGTACTCACGGCGCAGGTCTGGCCTGCGTCCATCCAGTGCTCCGATTCCGAAGTCCGCAAACATTCGCGGCGACCACCGATGCGAAGTTCGGAATCAAAAGGAGCACTAGTAACCTGATGTTTTCCAGTGCGGTTTTGCACTAGGTACGCACCGGCACCCAAATCTCAAATCCGCCATTGCCGGTGAGCGGATCGAACTTCTCGTCATAACGCTCGAAGGTGGGCGCGTCGGCAGCCTTGAGGTTTGAAGCCGGCAGCCAACTGTTCCAGATCGTGTTGATGGTGCGGCGAATGGTCGAGACGTGGTCGCGGTGGGTGAACACGGCGTAGCGCTGCTCGCCGATCCGTACCGAGGCGAATTCGCGCGGCAAATCGGAGAAGTCGGAGACTTCCACGCCGGCGATGTAGTCGAAATTGCCGGCATCGTCGCCGTTGGTGCAGACGCCGTAGGCCACCTTCCCGACCCGGCCGGGAACATCCGCAACCCTTTGGTGGAAGCGCTGCCACTGGTTGGGGATGCCGGCGCCGTTTTCGTGGTTGTAGCGCTCTGAGATGCCGGCGATGAGCAGCGGCCTGGAAATTTCGAAACGCGGCGCGGCAAGATTGTCCATGCATGTTGAGTTCATCTGGATCGGCTCCTGAAGTGCAAGGGAATCGGTGCGCGCGAGGCTGCGGACCGCCTCGGGCGTGACACCGAAATGATCGCGGAAGGCGCGGGTGAATGCTTCGTGCGAGCCGTAATCCGCATCCAGCGCCAATGTGAGAATATCCGGCGCGCCGCCCGCAAGCGCACGGGCTGCCTCGGACAGGCGGCGGGCGCGCACGTAACGCATGACCGACAGGCCGGTCGCGGCGGCAAACGAGCGGACCATGTGAAAGCGCGAGATTCCGGCGATGCCCGCGATCTCGTCGAGGGTCAATTCGCGCCCCAAATGGCTTTCGATGAACCAAAGCGCCTTCTCGGCAGGATTCATGGATCGTTCAAGCCTCGTTGGAAGCGCACCTATCGTACTCGTCCGGCTCGCGGCGTGCTTGACAGTCCTTGCGGCGTGCGGCTCGGATTGGAACTCATGCTTGCATTCCGCAATGCGGAAAATCCGGCTAAACGAAAACCCAACGAAGGCATCATGGCACCAGTCTCGTATTGGTGCATACTCGAAGCCGAACGACGGCGAATGCCCGTTGGACTGAAAAATACCAGGGAGGACGAAGATGCCAATTTCGCCCCTTAGTCTCGGCCAATCGACGGCGATTGCCGCATTTCTTTGCCTTTTGATCGCAAGTTCCGCGACCGCGCAGAAGAGATACGATCCCGGCGCCACCGACACCGAAATCAAGATCGGCAATATCATGCCCTATTCGGGGCCCGCGTCGGCCTATGCCACGATCGGCAAGACCGAAGCTGCCTATTTCAACAAGCTCAATGCCGAAGGCGGGATCAACGGGCGCAAGATCAACTTCATCTCCTACGACGATGGCTACAGCCCGCCGAAGGCGGTGGAGCAGGCACGCAAGCTCGTCGAATCCGATGAGGTGCTTTTGATCTTCAATTCGCTGGGCACGCCGAGCAACAGCGCGATTCAAAAATACATGAACGGCAAGAAGGTGCCGCAGCTCTTTGTCGCCAGCGGCGCGGCCAAGTGGGACGACCCGAAGCACTTTCCGTGGACCATGGGCTGGCAGCCCAGCTATCAGGTCGAGGCGCGCATCTATGGCGCCTACATCCTCAAGAACTACCCAGGCAAGACCATCGGCGTCCTTTATCAGAACGACGATTTCGGAAAGGACTATCTGACCGGTCTGCACGAAGCGCTCGGCCCGCAGGCCGACAAGCTGATCATCATCGAGTCCTCCTACGAGACGACGGCTCCGACGGTGGATTCGCAGGTCGTGCAGATCAGGGGCGCCAACCCGGACATCCTCATCAATGTTTCAACCCCGAAATTCGCCGCCCAGGCGATCAGGAAAGTCGCGGAACTTTCGTGGCATCCCGTGCAGTTCCTGACCAACGTATCGGTGTCCGTCGGCAGTGTGATGAAGCCGGCCGGCTTCGAGAACGAGCAGGGCATTCTCAGCGCGGCTTACTTGAAGGACCCCAAGGATCCGCAGTGGAAGAACGATCCGGCCATGAACGAATGGCGCGCCTTCATGACCAAGTGGTATCCCGAAGGCGACCAGGCTGACGCCGCGACCGTGTTCGGCTACGGCGTAGCGAAAGGGCTCGAACAGGTGTTGCGGCAGTGCGGCGACAATCTCACCCGCGACAACATCATGAAACAGGCGGCGAGCCTGGATTTCGAGATCGGTGTCTACCTGCCGGGCACCAGGATCAAGACCAGCCCGACTGATTTCGCCCCGATCGAGCAGCTTCAGATGATGCGGTTCAAGGGCGAGAGCTGGGAATTGTTCGGACCCGTCATGAGCGGCGAGAAGAACAGCTAAAGCATGATCCGGACCCGAAGGGCCGCGTTAGCGCAAAGTGGAAACCGGTTTTCCCTCGCGACAAACGCGGAACGCGTTTGCGCGGAGATCATGCTCAAACAAAGAGATGAGATCATGATGCGGTTCCACTTAACCGCATCATGATTTAAGACTACTTCGCGCCTTCCTTCGAAGCCGGCGCAGCCGCAGCCGCCGGCGCGTCTTTGGCTGGCGGCGTCTCCTTGGCCGCCGGCGGGGCCTTGTTCCCATCCTCCGCCGTCTTTTTTTGCGAGGCCTGGAGATCGTTGACAATCTTCTGCAGCGAAACCACGGTGGCTTTCAAAGCCTCGATCTGAGCCTTCGCCACATCGATCTTCTGCTCATGCTCGAGGGAAAGCTTTTTGATCGTCGTCTGAAGGAAATAGATGTTGCTCTGCAGGCAGCTTGTGCGCCGCTCCATCGACTTCTCGGCGGTGCAGATTTCGATTCCGGGAACGTCCTGAGCCGGGGAGACGGACGGGATCAAAACACAAAACGCCAAAACGCAACTCGCCGAAACCAGGGACGCCAAAACCCGGGACGCCAGGACAAGAACGATCCGGTCGATCATGAGAAATCCTCTCCCGATGTTCGCCGCGGTCAAATTGTTGCGAGCCTGTGGGGCAAATTTGCCATTCGCTCCCCACCTACCCACTTGCGTTGCAAGCGAACGCCAAATTCCTGGTCCACTACGATCCTGAATTTGCTGGCGGTCTTTTGATTCGGAACATTTGCAAGAATGCGTCCGCTGCAATGGGAGGCAATGTCAGAAACGGATCACCGGCCTGGTGTGGCGGTTCAAAAGTCCGCATCATTATTGCCGCGAGTTCGTCATGCGGACTTCTGAACCAAAAGCCACACTGGAATCACGGATTTGCTGGTGTCCTTTCGATTCCGAAGTTCGCCAACAAGATCGCCGCAAAATGATACGAACTTCGGGATCAGGACACTGGCGAGATTTCGAGGATACCACATTGAAACCTTATTCGCGCGGAGAGCTTTTGGGGAACATTTTCGGGTTCAATCCAGGCTCGCCCCGTGCGAGAGGCGCAAGCGGCGGGAACAGCAAAGATGACGACGCGCGAAAAGCGGCTGGCTCAATTCGATGGCGAGGGAGAGCCACCGGCGGACCTGCCGGTTCAGGTTCTATGCGAGGACCGTAGCGGCACGTATCAATTGCCATTCGCCTGTCGCTTTGTCGACGGCGCCTGGCACAATTGCGAGTCCGGCCGCAGGGTGGAGGCGACCGTGGTCGGCTGGCGCCTGCAACGTTCCTGAATGAAGGGCGGTCGCGTTCGCCTTGTACCAAAATGCGACGCGGATCGGCCGCCGCGTTAAGATTGGGAACGTGCGCGGAATGAATCGCGCCCGAATCAGCCGACCGGCCGCGTACGCCGATGTTCACGGCTAGATGTCGCCGTCACCGTGGCGCGGCGTACCAGATCGAGACCGATCGCGCGCTCGCCCGGCCGGCAGCATCCCGCAAAGCGTTAATGCCCACGATCGATCCGAAGCGGCCCGACCTTGGCGAGCCTTAATATTCCACCTCAAGCTCTTCGATGTCGGCAGGCTCGGCCTTCGCGGCTTCGATCCACTCCCGCATTTCCGGCAGGCGCATGATCAGATCGGCATATTGCCTCAGCCGCGGCTCCAGTTTCACGTCATAGGTCACAAAGCGGGTCACGACCGGCGCATACATCGCATCCGCCATCGAGCGTTCGCCGAACAGAAACGGCCCGTCGGATTTTTCCAGGCACTCGCGCCAGATCGTGCAGACCCGATCGATGTCGGCCTGCGCGCGCGACCAGATCTTGAAGCCCGGGAAATGCCCCTTCAGGTTCACCGGAAGCGAGGCGCGCAGTGTCGTGAAGCCGGAATGAATTTCGCCGCAGATCGAGCGGCAATGCGCGCGCTGGATGCGATCCCGAGGCAACAGACCAGCGTCCGGCATCACCTCGTTGAGGTATTCGGCTATCGCCAGCGTATCCCACACGGTCGCGCCCTCATGAAGCAGGCACGGCACCAGGATTGTCGGTGACAGCAACAGGATTTCGGCCCGCGCCGCCGGGTCATCTGGCGCAGTGACGATCTCCTCGAACTCAAGCCCCGAAAACCTCGCCAATAGCCAGCCGCGCAACGACCAGGAGGAATAGTTCTTGCTGCTGATGGTCAGTGTCGCCTTCGCCATTTGCCCTCCCCTGAACCCATCAACGTCGACTTCGGCCCGGTTCTCCGGATACGATGCGGCGAGTTGCCCAATTTCTGGGCTTCCAGCCCTCGCTACCGCCTGTTTATTTCCCGCTTCACAGCTCCCGCAGTTTTCAACAGCAAGCAACGTGCCAGTTTCCTGGGCTGTTTGACTTCGCCCTGGCTTCGATATTGCATGACGATTCGGGCGGGGGCGGCCGATGATGTCGATGTGGTATCAGGCCTATCAGAACCAGGTTGATCTGATGGCGCCGTGGCGGACAGGCGCCGCGCAAGCGCTGAGATATCTCAACCTCGCGCCGCAGGGTGCATCCGACAGACTGTTCACGCGGCTTGCCGCGGCGCTGGAGCTGATCTCGCGCACCTCGCTCACCTATACGCGCCCGGCCTACGGCATCGACAAGGTGCTGGTGGGCAACCGCGAACTGGGGGTGACCGAGGAAGTCAGTTTCGCCACGCCTTTCGGCTCGCTCCTGCATTTCAGGAAGGACAATGCGCCGGAACAGCCGCGGCTGTTGCTCGTGGCGCCGATGTCCGGCCACTTCGCCACCCTGTTGCGCGGCACCGTGCAGACGCTGCTGCAGGACCACGACGTCTACATCACCGACTGGCATAACCCGCGCGATATCCCCTTGCGTCACGGCGGGTTCGGCCTCGACGACTACACCGAGCATCTGATCACGTTTCTCGACAAACTCGGCCCCCGCGCGCATCTGGTGGCGATCTGCCAGCCGTCGGTATCGGCGCTGGTTGCGGCTGCGATCATGTCGGAGGACAATCATCCCGCGCGACCGGCTACGCTGACGCTGATGGCCGGCCCGATCGACACGCGCATCCAGCCGACAAACGTCAACACCTTCGCCATGAGCAAGCCGCTCAAATGGTTCGAGGACAATCTGATCAATTACGTGCCGGTGCAATGCAAGGGCGCGTTCCGCAAGGTCTATCCCGGCTTCGTGCAGCTCGCCGCCTTCGTCTCGATGAACCTCGAGCGCCACATCAGGCAGCACATCGACCTCGCCAACCATTTGGCGAAGGGCGATAAGGAGAAGGCGGATACGATCAAGACGTTTTACGACGAATATTTTGCGGTCATGGACCTGCCGGCGGAATTTTATCTCGAAACCGTCCGCAGCGTGTTCCAGCAGCATCTGTTGCCGCTGGGCAAAATGAAGTATCGCGGCCGGCCGGTAAATCCGGCCGCGATCAAGCGCTTGGGCCTGATGACGGTCGAAGGCGAGAAGGACGACATCTGTTCGGTCGGCCAGACGCTTGCCGCGCAAGAGCTTTGCACCGGCGTGCGCGCCTATCGCAGGGTGCATCACATGCAGGCCGGCGTCGGGCATTACGGCGTGTTCAGCGGCAAGCGCTGGAACAACGAGATCTACCCGATCCTGCGCGACTTCGTGCACGTCAATTCGTGAAACTCCCGCCATTCCGGGGCGATGCAAAGCATCGAACTATGATGTGCACTTGCACATCATAGAATCTCGCAGACGCCAACTCGAGATTCAGGATCGGTCCGCACGCGGACCGTCCGGTATGACGACCCCGCGAGATTTCGCCTTTGCACCAAACGATCCTGCCTTTATTGGTGTAGTGCTCGGCCAGACAAGAGCCGTCCCGGGAGGAACTTCCATGAGGTCGATGCACAAAAATTTCCGCAAGCTTGCGCTCGGCCTCGCCGCTGTGCTTTGGCTCGCAGGCACCGCTAGCGCCGCCGAAATACGGGTGATGATCTCGGGCGGTCTCTCGGCCGCCTATAACGCGCTGGTGGGGGAATTCGAGCGCACGACCGGGCACAAGGTGCTCACGGCTTACGGGCCTTCAATGGGCACCACGCAAAATGCGATTCCCGTGCGACTGGAACGCGGCGAAGGCGCCGACGTGCTGATCCTCGTAGGTTACGCGCTTGGCGAATTGATCAAGCAAGGCAAGGTGGTACCCGACAGCCGCGTCGACCTCGTGCGATCGAAGATCGGCGTTGCGGTGAAGGCAGGCGCGGTAAAGCCGGACATCTCGTCAGCGGACGCGCTCAAGCGTACGCTGCTCGCGGCCAGATCGGTCGCCTATTCCGATAGCGCCAGCGGCGTTTATGTCTCGACCGAAATGTTCCAAAAGCTTGGCATCGCCGATGAGATGAAGGACAGAGCGAAAAAGATTCCCGCAACTCCCGTCGCCGAAATCGTGGCCCGCGGCGAGGCCGAAATCGGCTTTCAGCAGATCAGCGAATTGAAACCGGTTGCCGGCATCGACATCCTGGGTCCGCTGCCGGATGAGTTGCAGAAAGTCACGGTGTTTTCCGCAGGCATCGCCAGCGTTTCGAAAGAGCCCGACGCCGGCCGCGCGCTGATCGGATTTCTCGCTTCCGCCGCCGCACGAGACGTCATCGTCAACAGCGGCCTCGAACCGATCAATGCGGGCGGAACGAATTAGCGCTTCTCCTTCCGGACGCGTCGCACGCGCTATTCGATCAACTCGTCGGCGCGCACGAGGAACGACTCCGGGATCGTCAGTCCAAGAGCCTTCGCGGTCGTCAGGTTGAGGACGAGCTCAAATTTTGTCGGCTGCTCGACCGGCATGTCGTCCGGCTTTGCGCCGTGCAGAATTCGGTTGACGTAGTCGGCCGCACGCCGGAACAGGTCAACGTAGTTCGGCCCGTAGGACATCAGCCCGCCGGACCGGACAAAATCGCGGGTACTGAAGATCATCGGAAGTCGCGTGCTGAGAGCGAAAGTGAGAATGCGCATGTTGGCGACCACGAGCTGGTCGACCACGACGTAGAGGGCCTCCGCTGGTGGCTTGAGCGTCTCAAATGCGGAGGCAATGTCCTGCATCCGCCGAATTTCGAGCAGTGCGACGTCGAGGCCAAGCGTGCCAGCGGCGGCCCTGGTCTCGCTCATCTCCAGTACGGTCTGGTCGTTGCCACCATTGAAAATGATCGCCAGTCGGCGAAACTCGGGGATGAGTTCGCGCAACAGCTCCAATCGCTTGCCCGCGAGATTTGCCGCCTGCAGCGACAGGCCGGTGATGTTGCCGCCCGGTTTTGCCAGGCTTGCGACAAGGCCGCTGCCGACCGGGTCGATCGCCACCGCAAATACGATGGGAATGGTCGTCGTCGCCTGTCTCACTGTAGGAACGGCGCTTCCGACCGTGACAATGACATCCACCTTGAGGCGGACGAACTCTGCCGCGATTTCAGCGTAGCGTTCGGTGCGGCCTTGCGACCATCGATACTCGATCGCGACGGTGCGACCATCGATCCAGCCAAGTTCCTGCAGGCGCGCGACAAACGCCGCAGTCCATGGACCAAAGCCGGAAGGATCCGCGCCCAGAAAGCCTATTGTGGGCAGCTTGCCCGACTGCTGCGCATTTGCGGCCACCGGCCAAGCCAGCGCGCCGGCGACGGTTTCGATGAATTCGCGCCGCCTCATCAGCCCTCCGGAGCACGCGGCCATCAGACTAGCACGCTGCGACCTCGGAGGTTGCGACATGATGTCCGCATGGGCCCGAGCCGCCCATTGGCGGGTCCGCTATGGGTTGAGACAGGACGTCGCCAGTCAAAGAGCCTTTGTGAAGTAATAGCGACGAATTCCGCCACCCAGGGTCTTGTTGCTGGCGACGACGGCAAGCTCTTCGCCGACTGGCTCATATCCTGCATTTTGATAGAATGAGAGAGCTTCTCTCTGAAGTTCCGAAGTGCTCAGATTCATTCTCGGTCGGTTGCGTCGTCGGCATTCTTCTTCCGCGAAATCCAACATTGTTCGGGCAATCCCTCGGCGCCGAAAATCGGGGTCGACGTACATGCGGCGCAGCTCCATCGTGTCGTCACTCGATGGCTCCAGCCCGAACATGCCAACGATCTTCCGGCCATCGACGGCGACCCAGAAACCGCCCCTCCGTTCCGAGCAGTAGTCAGAGATCTTATCAATTTCTTCGGCCAGCGAACGAGCAATGTAGATTTCGAATGCCTCCCTTAGGTCCGCAGGTGCCAATAGACGGTTCACCTTGATGAATAGCTCGCGCACAGCGGTCGCATCGTCAGACGAGAAGCCGCGGATTTCCATCTGGACTCCCATGCTTCCGGTCGTATCCGGCGCCAAAGCATCGGCGCCCGCAAGACCGGTCATCATGATCGAAACACCAACGATAATGCCGGCGAACAGCGGCAACGGCACATCGTGCACAAATTCCTGCTTCTTCGGCCCCGGTTCAACTCGTCAGGCCTCACCATTCACTATGGTCTGTTGGCGGAAGCCGGCACAACAGAATTTGGCTGAAGAGGAGGTGAGCGGCGCCACGTCACGTTCGCCTTGCCGGCAAGAGGGCTCGCCGCATCGGCCGCCATTTCCCTGACGATGACGGAGGCTGGCTCGATTCCGGCGATCAGACCGGCCGGTTCGCCGAACCAGACGGCCGCGTTCTGAGGTTGCGACATGATGTCCGCTCTGAGGCCCCGCGGACGTTGTGCTATGCTACCAAAGTCGTACGGTTGCGCCTTCCTGGTGTGTAGACCGTTCCTCAGCCACGTCTGAGTCCGGTTCTGCTACCAACGGTGATGAACCGGCGATCAAGGTCGTACTCGTTCTCTCCCACATACTTCGTCGGTTAAGGCGAAGCCTCGTTAGAGCATGATCGCGCTGGCGTTCGGTGCCGGCGCGGATTTTTTCGATTTTAGCACGCAGAATCTTGAACGACGCAAATAGATCGTCTTGAACTCAGCGGCACCTCACGGAAGCCGCGCTTGATCCAAGGAGGAATAAATGAAGTTCATTAGCCAGAGCATGATCTTTACATCCACCATGGCGAGGAGCCTCGCCAAGGCAACGGCCTTCGCCGCCCTGCTTGTGGCGATTGCCCCCGCGGCTGTTCAGGGTGAACCTGAAAAGAAGGGGACCACGCCCTATGTGACGCATTTCATCTTTCGGCCGTTGATGAGCATTGACACCGCCGAACTCGGCAAAGCGACCACGCTGGAGGCGGTCGGGACCACTCAAAACATGAAGGGAGAGAAGATGCTGGACAAGATGTCCGCGCGTTGCGTGGCGCTGAACGTTGCGTCCGGTGACAAGAAATACATCGACGGCGCCTGCGTGCTGGCCGACAGCGATGGCGACAAGATCTTCTCGACTTTCGATACCCGCGACCTCGACAAGTCACAGCCGAAGATGGACTGCGGCACGCATGTCATCACCGGCGGCACCGGAAAGTACAAGGGGATCACCGGCAGCGAGCCGTTTGCTTGTATTTCCATGCCTGCGCTTGCTGGTTCTGGCGATTATTTTGCGATGGACATCCCGCACAACACGTCGTGGGAGATCAAATGATACGAAGCTTGATATCTCCATAGGAAACCGGCAACCGACGCCGCGTTTCAATCACGGAAAAAAGAGCCCGGGCCGAAAGCGGGGCTCTTTTTTTTAATTCCTCCCGCGCGCCTTATCCGGGCTGGCACGCTATTGCCGCGAGCTTGCGACGAAATTCCGTCAAGTCATCGCAAAAACGGACCGCCGCATCGGCTGGCAGCCGAATGAGGTCCGCTTTGCGCTCCTGAACACCGTTTCCGCCCCGGAAAACCGCGCATCCCAGCTGCGGTCCCGACACTGAGAGCGGCCCATCGAAGTCGAGGTCCGCCCCCTGGGCGGGTCCTTTTTAGGTCGCGAGCCAACTTGCTTTTGCGGACGCGCGTTCTATTCTTGCCCATCCAGATCTCGATCGTCCGAGATGTGGCCCGTGGCTGCACACAGACAGCCCGTAAAACGAAGGTTCAGGAGGAATCGCCATGACGCTCAAGTGGGTTTTGTTGGGTCTTGCTACCCTATTCGGCCTCGGCACTGCGGCTTCTGCACAGGAGGGACCAAAGCTTTACGTGTTCTCGTCGGGTTCGCTGGGAGGCTTCCCGAAGGCGGCCCTGCAGATGGGCGGGCAAGGCAATATCGATTGGGCCCCCGTGAGCTTCTACGTGCTCAAGCATCCCAAGGGCAACGTCATTTTCGATACCGGAAACAACGACAAGACCATCACCGATCCCGAGGGCTGGTGGGGACCTCTCGCCAAAGGGTTCGGTCTCAAGATGACCAAGGATGATGCGATTCCCGCGCAGCTCGAAAAGATCGGGCTCAAGACCAGTGACATCAAATATGTGGTGGTGGGCCACCTGCATCTCGATCATGGCGGCAATGTCAGCCAGTTTCCCAATGCCACGCTGGTTACCCAGGAAGACGAGTTGAAGGCTGCCTGGTGGCCGGACGTCGGCTTCTCCGTCTATTACATCCCGGGCGACTTCGCCGACACCAAGAAGATGAACATCATTCGCCTGAGCGGCGATCTCGACCTCTTTGATGACGGCACCGCGCGCATCATGCGTGCTCCCGGCCACACCCCCGGCAGCCAGTTCATGGTGGTGAAACTGCCCAAGACGGGCAGTGTCATTCTGACCAGCGACGTGGTCTACCTGAAGGAGAATCTCGACAAGAACCTGATCCCGCCGATTCCCGGCACGGTCAGTCCGGGCGACGCCTATCGCAGCTACCAGCGCGTCAGGCTGATTCGCGACGCCAACAATGCACAGATTTTCTACGGGCACGATCCGGAGGTCTTCAAGGCGACCAAGCACGCGCCGGAGTTCTATGATTGAGCATTGAGCCGGCGCGGGCTTGCCCGCCCGCGAAAGTCCGCGCCGACCCTTGAGGCTAAATCCGCCCGCGGCGACGCCGCATGCTCGCTCCGCCCGGGCGAGCGTTGAGATGCTGCATGGCCATTCTGTCGATCGACGCGCCGCCTGTTGAAACTCCGAGTGGAACCGGCACCCCGGCAATCTCCGCAATCGATGTGACCAAGCGCTACGGCGCTGTATCGGCTCTCGAAGGGTTGACGCTCGAGGGGTCCGCCGCGGCGAGGTCTTCGGCCTGCTCGGCCCCAACGGTTCCGGCAAAACCGCCCTGATGCGGCTGCTCGCAGGCTATCTGCTGCCTTCCGCCGGTCGCCTCGTGGTGATGGGCCACGACACCACCACGGATTCGCTCGCTGTGAGGCGATGCATCGGCTATGTGCCGGAATCGGCTCCGCTTTACCGGCAGATGCGCGTTGGCGAATTCCTTGCTTTCATGGCGCGGCTACGCGGCGTGCGTGAGCGCAACGTCAAGGGCGTTGTCGAGCACGTCGTTGAACGGCTCGCGCTTTCCGCCGTTGTCGACAAGCCGACGAGGGCTTTGTCGCGCGGCTATCGGCAGCGGGTCGCGCTCGCGCAAGCGCTGATCCACGATCCGGACATCCTCATTCTCGACGAACCGAGCAACGGCCTCGATCCGCGCCAGATCATCGAAATGCGGCAGCTGATCCGCTCGTTGGCGGGACGCCACACCGTGCTGATGAGTTCGCACATTCTTGGAGAGGTCGAGAAGACCTGCGACCGCGTAGCGGTGCTGCTCGACGGACGCCTCCTGGGTGTCCGCCGGATCGCCGATACGCCCGATCTCGAAGACTGGTTCCTGTCGCTCACATGAGAACGCTGCGCATTCTCTTCGCCAAAGAGCTCAGCGCGACGCTGACGTCACCGATCGGCTACACGGTGGCCGCGGTCTTTCTGCTCGTGCTCGGCTATACCTTCAGCCTGACCCTGTTTGCGACCAAGGTTGCCAACCTGCCTACATCTTTCACCAGATGTATGTGCTGTCGATCCTGCTGGTGCCGATCCTGACGATGCGCAGTTTTGCCGAGGAGCGCAGATCGGAAACGCTCGAGCTGCTCCTGACGGCCCCGGTGCAGGAACTGTCGATCGTGCTCGCCAAATACGCCGCCACGCTGACACTCGTGCTCGGGATCTTTGCGCTCTCGCTGGTGTATGCCGTGATCCTCGACCGCTACGGCGATCCGGACTGGGGACAGATCTACGCCGGATATCTCGCGCTTGCGCTGCATGCTTCGCTCCTGGTGGCGGTCGGTCTGTTGATGTCGAGCATCACCGAAAACCAGGTCGTCGCCGCCGCGCTTTCGATCGGTACCTTCCTGATGCTCTGGTTTGCCGATTCCGTCTCCTACCTGCTCTCGCCGCCGTTCGACAGCCTCGCCCTCAACCTT
Source organism: Bradyrhizobium sp. (assembly GCF_035570375.1). Lineage (GTDB taxonomy): Bacteria > Pseudomonadota > Alphaproteobacteria > Rhizobiales > Xanthobacteraceae > Bradyrhizobium. The sequence goes on from NZ_DATMLW010000008.1 coordinate 33,156, forward strand.
TCCCTGATCGGACATTTCAAGCCGATGGTCTCGGGATCGGTGTTCGTCTCCGATATCGGCTATTTCGTCACCGCGAGCATGCTCGCGCTGTTCCTGACCACCTGGGGCCTGGAGCAGCGATGATGGAGTCATCCGAAGCGATCAATATCGGCTGGTTTTTCGGCGTGATTGCCGCGCTTTCGCTGCTGTTTGCCGCGGGCTTGAGGCTTCCGGTTCGGCTCGGCTTCGCCCGCCGCGCCATCGCGGCGACGCTGGTGATCGGGTCGGCCGTCGGTATCGTCATTCTTGCCAACGTCGCACTTTTCCGCCACGACGCCCACCTCGACCTCACCCGCGAAAAGGCCTTTACGCCTTCAGTCGACGCCGGCAACGTCATTCGCGGCCTGAGCGAGCCGGTCGAGGTCGCCTATTTTTTCCAGAAGCAGAATCCGGGTGCGGTCGCCCTCGGGACCATGCTGCGACAGCTCGAACGGGAGAATGCGAATTTCCGCGTTCGCCTGATCGATGCCGACCAGAATCCGGGACTTGCCAGCAGCCTGGGCGTGCGCACCTACAATTCGGCCGTGCTGCGCTCGGGCGATCACCGCATCGAAGTCGTGACGACGGACGATCGCGAGATTGCGCTCGGTGTGCTGCGCCTGCTGCGCAAGCGCGAGGTCGTGATCTGCTTTGCTTCCGGCAACGGTGAGTACGACATCGACAATTTCGAATTCCACACGCATTTCGAGGGCGCCCACAGCCACAGCCATGACGCCTCGGGACTTGCGGTCGTGCAGATGGAGCAGCACGGGCTGGGCCGGCTGAGGCGCGCGATCGAGAAGCTCGGCCTTGCCGCGCGCAAGATTTCGTTTGCGACCGGCCAGCCGATTCCGGAGGATTGCGGCGCTGTCGTGGAGGCCAATCCGCGCACCGCCTATTCTCCCGGAGAGAGCGAATTGATGCGACGCTATCTGCAGCGGGGCGGCTCGGCGATGTTGCTGATCGAGCCCGACTACGAACTCGATGAAAGCCTCGCGGCCCTGCTCGCAAGTGCCGGCATCAAGGTCGCAAACGGCGTCATCGTCGATCCCAGGGAGCACTATTTCACCGACGAACAAATGATCGCGGTGTCAAACTATGGCGTCCATCCGATCACGCGCGGACTAGCGCTGTCGTTCTTTCCGGGAGCGCGACCGCTGGAAATGATACCGACTGCCGGGATCAAGCTGACGCCGCTGGCCTTGAGTAGCCCGGAGACCTACGTCATCGCCGATCGCCTGGGAAACAATTCGACCGCGGCTTCGGGACCACGCGCATCGAGGATTATGGTCATCGCCGCAGAAGGTGCCCTGAATGAAGCGGCGACCGCGCCGTTCCGCCTAGTGGTGGCGGGCGATGCGGATTTTGTCTCCAACTCGTTCTTCCCGTATCTAGCCAACTCGGACGTCGTGCTCTCGGCTCTCGCCTGGCTCACGCATGAGGAGCGAGCGCCGGCCGTGAAGCCGCCGATCGAGGTGCTGCCGACGGTCACGCTGACCGGCGAGCAAATGCGCGGCATCTTCATCGTCACGGTTCTGTTGATCCCGGGGCTTATCGCGTTTGCCGGCGGCACGATGTGGTGGCTGCGACGATGAAGCACTTGATCTGGAGCGCCGCCGCGCTGGGAGCCGCCGGCTTTCTGGTTGCGCTCGCGTTGACCGGCGGTCGCGGCGGTCCGGGCCTGGGAGCGTTCACTCCGGCCGGACTGATGACGATCCCGCTGCAGGACATCCGCGAGGTCGACGTGCAAACAGGCGAGGATCGCTGGCATTTTGTCCGCGCCGGGGACGGCTGGCGCACCACCGTCGGCACGTCGCCGCCAGGATTTGCGGCGCGGCTCGATGGCGCGCTCACATTGCTGCGCAATTCGGGGCCGGAGCGGGTGCTGGACGCAGCTGAAGTTGCAGCCGTCGAGCCCGCGCAATTCGGACTGGATCCTCCGCGGCTGCGCGTCGTCGTCAACGGCAGCAGCGGCTCGAACTTCGCTATCGGATTCGGTGCGACCAACGTGCTGGGGCTTTCACATTATGCGAGGCGCGAGGGAAGCCGCGAGATAGTACTGCTGCCCGGCTTCGTCGCCGACGAGTGGCAGCGGGTGGGGAAAGTACCGTGAAGGCGCGCATGGCACATGTGATGGCGGTCTGGCTCGTGCTGGCGTTCGGCAACGCCGCCTCGGCGCATGTGACCACTACCGGCCTGGTACGAATCGAATTGACCGGCGACCGCCTGACCTATGCGCTTTCGGTGGCGCTGCCCGAAATACCGGCTTCCTCGGTTTCGCTATTGAATGCCGCTGCGAACCGCGATCGCTCGGCAGCCGAAACGGTTGCGCAAGCCGCCCGGAGGAGCGTCGTTGTCGAGCTTGGCGGAATACCGTGCCGGGCCGGACGCGTACGCATCGGTGGTGGGGGCGCCAACGAGGCCCGGGCGACGATCGAGATCGACTTCAGCTGCGGCGCCGAGCACGGCCGGCTCACGGTCAGCGAAGACTGGAGCGGTCTTCTCGGCGAACACTATCAGAACCTCGGCAACATCCGCGGTTCGAGCGGCGAGCGGCAGGTTGTGTTTGACGAATCATCGCGAACGGCGACGGTGGACATTGATCGCCCTGTCGCCACCGGATGGCTGGATTTTGTGAAGCTCGGCGTCGAGCACATCCTCACCGGCTACGACCATCTCCTGTTTCTTCTCGCGCTCCTCGCGATTGCGCGCGGCTTCTGGTCCGTGGTCAAGATCGTGACCGCCTTTACGATCGCCCACAGCGTGACGCTCACGCTCGCTGCGCTCGGCCTGGTCAAGATCCCCGACCGGATCGTGGAGCCGTTGATCGCCGCAACCATCGTCTGGGTGGCGCTGGAAAACCTGTTCGCCGCCACACCTGACCGCAGGCGGTGGATGTGGAGCTTTGGCTTCGGCCTCGTGCACGGGTTGGCATTCGCCTCCACGCTCGGCGAACTCGATTTGAAAGGCTCTGCCCTGCTCCGCGGCCTCGTCGGCTTCAACCTGGGCGTCGAGATCGGGCAGCTGATCTTCGTGGCGATTGCGCTTCCCCTGTTGACGCTGATGTCGCAAGGGCGGGGCGCGCAGCTGACCCCGCGCCTTGCTTCGCTCGCCGCCGCCGCGATCGGAACGTACTGGTTCTTCGAGCGAGTCCTTGTCGGCTGAAGCTGGCGACGCAAGGGTACCCCTCGCAAGAGAGCGGCGCTCTTGTTCAGCACAGGCGGAGAGCTGGCCTACTTCGCCCGCAATGGCGTGTCCTTCAGCCCGTTATTGTCGAAGGCGTTGCGCAAGAGACCGTTGGACTTGGCGTCCGTCATGAATTTGGTCGCGTACTCAAGCGACAGATTGTGACCGAGCGGCACCGCTATCGCGGTTACGGTCTGCTTGAAGGTTTCGTCGAGCACGCGCGTGCCAGCAATTTTCTTCGCCAGCGCATTGAGCTGGTCGCGCGAGAGCGCGAAGGCGTCGACTTCGCCGCCCTTAAGCAGATTGAAGATTTCGTCATAGGTCTGATAGCCGGTCACCCTGGCGTTCTTCAGATGCGCCACGGCACCTCGCATGGTCGTGGTGTCGTTGACGGCCGCGACCTTGACGCCGGGCTGGTCGAGGCTGGCGAAATCCTTGATCGCCGAGCCCGGCTTGACGATGTAGGTCGCATCCGCGATCTCATAAATCGGACCGAACAGCATCTTGGTTTCCCGCTCCGGATCTTTCGGCAAAAAGCTGACGTCCCAGGCTCCTTTAGACGCGGCGTCGGTGATCTGTCCGGAATTAGGATAGGCGACATATTCGACGGGCACGCCGAGCTGTTCGGCCAGCGCCTTGCCGAGATCGACCGGGACCCCGGCGTAACCATTTTCCGTCCTGGTGGACCAGTACGCCCCGCCCGCCGGGCTGATGCCGATCGCCACCCGCAGCTTGCCAGTCGGCGCGATTTCATCCTTCAAGGCATCGGCGCACGCAGAACCGGCTGTCATCATTGAAACACAAAGAAAGAGGCCGGCAATTCGCCGCCAAGACAGATCACGCATCAATTCCTCCCGAATCCTTCCCCGGGCCTTGCCGCCCATTATGGTCGATTGACACAAGCCGGAACAACGGGGATCCGATCGAAAAACCATGCAGATCGGCGGCTAGCTCAGTGTCACGTTCGCCCTGCCGTCAAGAAGCCATGCCGCGTTTGCCGTCAGGGTGGTCGAAGTTGAACTTGCGCGTCAGCTGGTCCGAAATGGTGGTGGCCAAGGGTCGGTCTTTCGCGGGCATCAATCGTTGGCAGATATGCCTAGTTTCTGCAAAGAAATCCGCCACCCTCACGATGGCCGGAAGCATCGAGCCCGCAACCCCCACCTGACGAACCCGATGAACCGGTCGAACCGGGCCGGAGCTGAAGCCCAGGCCCTCTTCGGGCCGTCCTTGCTCTTGGCGCCGGCTCGGGGCGCTTTTCGCATGAACCGCTCGAATTCAGGAAGTAGCCATTCGCGCAGCCGATCTCGACGCAGCGATCGCCCTCGGCGCGCTCCCCTTTTGCGCAAACCAGCGGACATACCCGATCCTGCTTGCCCCGGACCGCATCGAGCGCATCGAGGCTGGCGAGCTTGACGTCGAATTCGGTGTGGGCATTCCTGTTGAACAGTTCGAGCGCCTTTCTGGAACTGTCGTCCCATTTGCCGTCGACATTGCCAAAATTGCAGCCGACGCGTTTCAAATGAGCCTGAAGCAGTCGCGCAATGTCCGCCTGATCGATCGGCGGAGAAGGCAACGGCACTTGCGGACCGGTCGTCCCCGGCACCAAGGCGGCGACCTTCCCGGCATCCTGCTTGGCGGCTTCGTTGGCAGCGACTCTCGCTTGCTCGACCTGGCGCTGCGCGTCCGCGATCGCCTGCCGCTTGGCTTGTGCGACTTCCTGCCGCGCAGCCTCGGCCTGTTGCTGCGCAAGCTCCGCCCGCCTCCTGGCCTCCTCGAGTTCCTTCCTGGTCTGTTCGAGGAGCTTCTGCTTTGCCGCGGCGGTCTGGCGCGTATTCGGTTCATCGAGCTTGCGCAGCTCCTCGGCCTTCTGGGCCGCCTTTTCTTCGGCGTCGCGGCGCGCGTTATCGGCGCTGGTGTGGGTTTGCTGTGCGGCCAGCAATTTGTTGTTCTGGGCGCGAGCCAGATCCGCATAGAGGCCGGTCGGATATCTTGCCAGGAATGAATCCCACGCCTCCCTGGTTCCGATTTGCGCGGCCAGTTCGTAATCGATGCGCGGCTGGACCTCCGCGTCGGCAGACTTTGCGGCTTGCGGTACCAGCGCCACCGTTTCGCCGCCAAGCGAGCCGTAGACGAACGGCTCCTGGCGATTGTCCGTGACTCTCAATACCTCGTCGCGGACGCGGCCGAACGCAATTCGCAAGTCAACCCCGGGCTCGGCAATGTATTTGACGAGTGCGGAGGCGAACGGACTGTTGTCGCCGCCGCCGTCCTGCGCCACAGCGCCGGCCTTCGCGGCGAAAGCGACCAGCGTGTTCGACATCGTTGGCTCGATCTTTGCAAGACCGCGGCCGATCGAGCGGCTGGCGACCGTTCGCTTCATGGTCCTGGAAAACGGATTGTCGCGGCAGGCATCAAGGATCACGAGCCTGAGGCGTTTGACGGGATCGAGCGCCCGCAGCACGCGGTCGAGCGACATGGCTTCGTCCTCGACGTCGAAATCGTTCGACAGTTTTGCATCGGCCGGCACGAGATAATTGGTGCCGTCGACCTCCATGCCGTGGCCGGCGTAATAGATCACCGCGATGTCAGCATCGCGTGACCTGCCTGAGAATTCGCGGACCGCGCGGCGCAGATCGGCGATGCCAAGGTCGCGTTCACTGTCGACGATATCGAAGCCAGCTTTCCTGAACAGCGCCGTGACGGCGTCGGCGTCGCGCACCGGATTGGCGAGCCGCGGAGCCTCTCGATAGCTGGAGATGCCGACGACAAGCGCGACGCGCTTGTCGGCCTGCGCCGGACCGGCAAAAACAAGAAGGGAAAATCCGAGAAAAAACCGGATTGCGGAGTGCGGCATCGGCCCCTCCCAATAAGCGTCATTGATAACAGGGAGACTTTCGGCGAGCAACGCGACAGGCCGTCTCATCGGAACGTTCGGCACCAGGTCCGGTGTTCTCGGCAGGCAATGGCGGGACTCACTCGAAATCTCAGCGATGTGCTAGTGTGGCCACACTGACGTTCCTTTCAGTTTTGCTGCGACCTCGTCAAAGGCACGTCAGAGTCAACCCGTTGGTTCTGACATAAAGGGCCCGCAGTGATATGATACGAATGTCAGAACCGGGACACTAGTCTGCGACCCGGCTTGACCATCGGTGAAACGCCAGCAAGAGCGCGCCGCACGGCTTGGCCCATACTTGGGAGGGGACCTTGGCTTTGACGCAATCCTACGTCGCCGGACCGGCCACGCCTGCGGTTCGCGAGATGACGCTCGGCGACCTCTTGCGCATGGCGGCCGAATCCGCGCCCGATCGCCTTGCCCTGATCGCGGGCGTTGCCGACCCGGCCCTGCGGCGTCAATGGACCTACGCGGAATTCTACCGCCAAGCCCGGCGCACCGCCCGTGCCCTGCTCACCCGCTTCAGTCCTGGAGAGCGCATCGCGGTCTGGGCCCAGAACATTCCGGAATGGGTGATGCTCGAGTTCGGCGCCGCAATGGCGGGCATGGTGCTCGTCACCGTGAACCCTGGTTTCCGCGTCAGGGAAGTGGAGTATGTGCTGAAACAGTCGCGCTCGGTCGGCGTCTTCGTGGTCAGCGGCTTCCGCGGCAATCCGATGCTGGAGACTGTGCGCACCGTCGCGCCAAACTGCCCCGAGCTTCGCCAGATCGTTTGCTTCGACGACTGGAACGACTTCGTCGCCGCAGGCGACGACGAAACGATTGAGCTTCCGCTCGTTCGCCCCGGCGATCCCGTCATGATCCAGTACACTTCGGGTACGACGGGCTTTCCGAAGGGCGCCCTGCTTTGTCATCGCGGGCTTCTGAACAATGGTGCCGACACGGCCGAGCGGATGGGGCTCGATCCCGGAGACGTTTTCGTCACGACGATGCCGCTGTTTCACACCGGCGGCTGCGTCTGTTGCGTCCTTGGAGCAGTCTCCAAAGCGGCGACGCAAGTCCTGATCGAGGCGTTCGACCCGGCAATCGTGCTCGAGATGTTTGCCACCTATCGCGGCAATGCAATGGTTGGCGTGCCCACCATGCTGATCGCCATGCTGGAACACCCGGCATTCCCGACCACCGACCTCTCGTCGGTCAAGGCGATCTGCTCTGGCGGCTCGACCGTGCCGGCGCCCCTGGTGAAGCGGCTGGAGGAGAAACTCGGCGCCCCCTTTACCATCGTGTTCGGCCAGACCGAATGCTCCCCGGTCGCGGCGCAAACCCGCACCGATGACAGCATCCCGGACAAGGCCGGCACGATCGGCCTGCCACTTCCCAACATGGAAACAAAGATCGTCGACCCGAATACCGGCGAGACGGTGCCGATCGGCACGATCGGCGAATTCTGTACCCGCGGCTATCATGTCATGCTCGGCTATTTCGAAATGCCGGACGCAACCAGAGCCGCCATCGACGGCGATGGCTGGCTGCATACCGGCGATCTCTGTGCCATGGATGCGCGCGGATACTGCACCATCGAGGGTCGCCTGAAGGACATGATCATCCGCGGCGGCGAAAATATTTATCCGCGCGAAGTGGAAGAATTGTTGTTTCAGCATCCCAAGGTCGGCGAGGTCGCCGTGATCGGCGTTCCCCACGAGAAATGGGGTGAAGAGGTTGCGGCCTTCATCCGCCCGGTTTCCGGAGCCGTCGTCGACAAGGATGAACTGACCGCTTACATGCGCAGCTACCTCGCTCCGCACAAGACGCCGAAATACTGGATCGCGGTCGATGCATTCCCGCTCACCGGATCAGGCAAGATTCAGAAATACAAGCTGCGCGAAGCCTGGACAAAGGGCGAGGTGAAGGGGCTCTAGTGTGGCGGTTCAGAAGTCCGCATCATTATTGCCGCAAGTTCGGTCACGCGGACTTCTGAACCAAAGCCACACTAGAAACAATGACTTACTAGTGTCCTTTCGATTCCGAAGTTCGCAAACGAGGGTGCCCGTAAAATGATGCGAACTTCGGAATCGGGACACTAGATCATGATGCGATTAAGAGGAATCGCATCATGATCCAGTTCTTTGTTTGAGCATGATCTCCGCGCAAACGCGTTCCGCCTTTGTTGCGACGGAAAACCGGTTTCCACTTTGCGCTAACGCGGCCCTCCGGGTCCGGATCATGCTCCAGCCACCGGCGCAAAGCCTTCGCGGTTAGCACGCCACGCCCGCTGATATTCCATGATGCGCGCGGTTTCCTGCGCCACGTGTTCGCCAAGCATGCTGGCGATAAGATGAAGCGTGGTGTCGATGCAGAGCGTCACGCCGCCACCGGTAACCACGCCGCCCGGTCCCTCCACCAGCACCGCCTCGCGCACGTCGATCTGCGGATAGATCGCGCGCATCACCTCGATCGGCGAGGTTTCGGGCGGCACCACTTCGCGCTTGGTCGTAGCTGGAGCGCCATCGAGCACGCCGCTGGCGGCGAGGATCATGCCACCCGTACAGACCGAGGCGATGCGGCGAGAGGCATGAACGCGCCGGATATAGTCGACCGTCGCGGGCGAGTTGGCCTGCGCGGTCCAGGTGGGACCGCCGGTGACGATCACGAGATCGCAAACGGGCGCGTCATCAATGCCGAAATCGGCCGTCACCTTCAATCCGTTGGCGAGCGTGACCAGTCCCGGATGGGGTGCAATGGTGCAGATCGCGATCTCCGGCGCGATCCGACGCGCCATCGACAGCACGCCGAAGGTTGCAAGATCGATCGGCTCGACGCCGTCATAGATGAAGATGCCGAATTGCAATGCGCGCACCTGTTCTAGTCCAGCGGGTCACCCCTGGTTTCGCGCGCGGCGAGCGCCGCGGCAAGCGTAATCAGCGCGAGAATGATCATCATGATCGAGACGCCGGCGGTACCGCCGAAATATCCGACCATTGCGGTCGCAATGAGCGGCGAAAAACCGCCGCCAAGCGCCGCGGAAACCTGGAAGCCGAACGAGGCGCCGCTGTAACGGACGCGGGAGCCGAACAGTTCGGGAAAATAGGCCGATTCGGGTCCGAACATCATGCCGTGGCCGAAATTCATCGCGATCATGACGGCGGCAAAGATCAGCGCCACGCTCCTGCTTTCGAGCATCCAGAACAGCGGGAAGGCGAAGGCAATCGTGAACAGGGCGCCGAGAATGAAAAGCGGCCGCCGGCCGATCTTGTCGGAGAGCCAGCCGAACAACGGCAGGCTGATAAGTTCGCAAATCGCTGCATAGATCACGGCATCCAGCATCATCCGTTTGGGCAGACCGAGCTGGGTCGTGGCGTAACCGACGACAAACACCGTGAGCATGTAGACCCAGGAGACTTCCGAAAGTTTCAGGCCGACGGCGATCAGAAAAGTCCTGGTGTTCTTGCCGACCGCTTCGACAACCGGATTTCCGGAAAGCCCGTCGCGCTTCTTCAATCTTTCGAAGACTGGCGTCTCCGGCACGCGCGCTCGAACGAAGGTGCCGACGGCGAGCAGCACGATGCTGACAAGGAACGGGATGCGCCAGCCGTAACTTGCGAAATCAGCCTCCGGCAATTTGGTGACGAGCGAGAAGGCGAGCGAGGCCAGCACGAGGCCGATCGGAAAGCCGATCTGCACGAAGCTTGCGTAAAAGCCGCGTCGGTCGGCCGGCGCGTGCTCGAGCACCATCAGCGAGGCACCGCCCCATTCGCCGCCAAGCCCGATGCCCTGGATGAGGCGCAGCACGACCAGGATAATCGGCGCGAGCGCGCCGATCGAGGCATAGGTCGGCAGCAGGCCGATGCAGAAGGTGCCTATGCCCATGATGAACAGCGTCAGCACCAGCATCGACTTGCGGCCGAGACGATCGCCGAAATGGCCGAACAGCGCCCCGCCGAGCGGACGCGCCAGGAAGCCAACCGCGTAGGTGCCGAGTGCGGCCAGCGTGCTGGCGAGCGGATCGAAGGTTGGAAAAAACGCCTTGTTGAAGACAAGCGTGGCGGCCGTGGCATAAATCAGGAAGTCATACCATTCGATGATCGTCCCGAAGCAGCTCGCGAAGACGATTGAATTCATCCTGGGGCGCTCGACGACCGGCGCCGTGGCAGTCATCGTCATTTTGGCCTCCGGGTGATGCGCGAATCCCGAAATGCGGGACGATATTATCAGATGAATGCAAGGCGCGTGCCGGGCCGGCACGCGCCTTTGGGGTCATGCTCTACAGCTTCCTGATACCGTCGCGAAACGAAAGACCGGGCTATCGGTCGTACATTCTGGGGGAATTGGTGGCAGGCGTGCCACCTCTCATGCCGCCGCCGCGCATACCGCCTCCCAGTCCCAGGCCGATCGCCGCACCGATGCCAATGCCTTCGAGGATAGCGCCAGGCGGCGGCCCCGGCGGGCCGCGATCAACGACGACGGGTTCGTTGTCGCCGCCCTTCTTGCGCTTGTCGGCGCGCTTGGTCGGCGGCTGTGGCGTCGGCTCCACCTTCTTGAGCAGCGGCGGCACCGGCGTCGTCGGGCACGGACAGGTCGGCCCGAGCGCAACGTTGGTCGGCACCAGCAGCGTGCGGTTGATGACGCGCACCTGCAACTTGCGCGCGGTGGCCGCAAGATCGCTACTGGCATAGGCCGCCAGGAACGCCTCGTAGGACGCCGCCGTGTTGGTTGCAACCGCGATTTCCCAAGCCAGCATTTCCCTGCGGCGTTCGAGCAGCGAGCGCACGCGCGGGGCGTAGGATGACTGTCCGTACAACGCTCCGAACGCCTCAAAAGCCGCCACCGAATTATCGGCGATCACGAGCTCATAGGCCGCCTTCGGCTCCTTGCCGCCAAGATCCCTGCGCCAATCATCGGCACTGCGCGTCACCGTGGCGGGCTTTGGCGCCGCGGCCTGACCCGAAGGCGTCGCCCCCGAAGCCGCATCGCCAAAGAACCTGAAGTCGCTCGTCAGCGAAGAGCTTTCCCAGGGGACCTGACGCCCGTCGGTGGCCTCATTCACGGCGACACGGACCCGCTTGAACGCTTCCTCGATCGACAAATTCGGCTCTTTGGCAACGGTGAGCACCGCGGTCGTGTAGGGACTGTCCTCGCCGCTGCCGTCCTCCGCCTCCGCGCCCGGCGAGGTCGAGAAGGAAATGAACGAGCCGGGTGCGCCGGCCCTGGTGTTGACAATCGCAAGCCCGCGGCCTGCGGTCTGGCTGAGCGCGGGGAAAGGATTGTTGCGGCAGGCATCGAGCATGAAGATGCGCATTCGCGTCGGCAACACCCCCAGCGTGTTCATGAGATCGTTGAGGCGCACCGCCTGCAACGGAATATCGGCCTCGCGCTTCGGATCGATGTCGACCGGCACCAGATAGTTCTCGCCGTCGATCTGCAGCCCGTGGCCGGCGTAGAACACCAGCGCGACCGTGTCCGGTCCTTTTGCCGCCACCTTGGCGGCGAAGTCGCTGATCGCCTGACGCATCTCGTTCTGCGCCAGATCAGGCGCCGCGGTGACGTCAAAACCCGCGCTGCCGAGCAGTTCGGCCATGTGCCTGCCGTCATTGGCGGCGTTGGGCAAGGCCGGCACCGCACGATAGGCGGATTGACCCATCACCAGCGCCACGCGGCTCTCCGCCAAGGCCGCGCGAGGCAGTGAAATTTGGGATGACAAGAGGAACGCAACGACAAGTACCAGATCGCGAAAAGCCCCACCGCGCATGACGACACCCCCTTAGAACCGGTTTCATGATGCCAGCTTTCTTAAATCTGTGCCATCAGGTCGTATGTGAGCCACCTCACAGCGAGCTTTTGAATTCTTGAAGGAAAAATGACACCAAGGTCCATCGGTAGCATCCATGACAATGCTCAACCGACGCGAGCGGCCTTGACCTTGATTTCGGACGGCAGGATGAGTGCAGCCGCGATCACCAGGAGACACAGGCCGGAAAAGGCATGCAGCATGGTGACGAAACCGCCGTGCTGGTAGAGCCAGGCCACGAGGCCAACGGATGCGCCGGCGGCGGTGAAGCCGACGAAATAGCGTACGGCGTAGGCACGTGAGCGCCACTCCTCGCTGGTGTATTTGCCCACCATGGCATCGTTGACCGTAACCTGGCCGAAGGCGCCCATGACGATGCCGATCGCGGCGACGATCAGGGGCAGGTTTGACAACTCTGCCGCCATGTAAAGGAACGGCGCCAGCACGAAGGACAAGGGCAGCGAAACCGCCTTCAGCGAATGGCGGTCGAGCAGCTTGCCAATGGTATATTGCGTCAGCGCGCCGAACACATAGACGCCGGCGGCAATCAACCCCAGCAACGCCGGACTTCGCGTTAGACCGCCCAATCGCTCCGCAAACAATTTGGGCAACGCCACCGTCACCGCGTTGAAGGTGGTGGAGATGGCAACCACCACGATCAGGAGCGCCAAAATCACCCGCCACATGTCCGCCTTGGCGACACGCGCCTGTGCCGCTGCCTGCCTGACGCCGGAACGATCCTCGTGGACCACTGTCCGCATGAAGGCGATGCCGATCAGGATCGTGACCACGCCCGGGAGGATGAACGCCCAACGCCAGCCGAGATACTGGCCGATGACGCCGGTGACCAGCGCCGAGGATGCGACCCCGAGATTGCCCCAGACGCCGTTGAGACCCATTTCGCGGCCGAGCTTGTCGGCATAGGAAACGATCATCGCGGTACCGACCGGATGGTAGATCGACGCAAACAGGCCGATCGACAACAGCGCGCCGCCGAGCCCGAGCGGGGTATCCGCCAGACCGACGGCGATCATCGAAGCGCCGATGCCGACAAAGAAAATCACCAACATGTGGCGGCGGCTCCAGCGGTCGCCGAGCCAGCCGGTCAGGAGCGAGCCGGCGCCGAAGGCGACAAAGCCCGGCGTGGCGTAAGGCAGCAGCTCCGAATAGGCCATGCCGAGCGCCGGCCCCATGATGATGACGGCGGCGGCGAAGATCAGCATCGAATAATGGTCGATGAAATGGGCAGCGTTGACGAAGCCGATCACCCTGGCCGGGCTGTTCATGAGCCGATTCTCTCCTGATCCTCTTGCGGCGCACTATACGATGCCCTGAACCCGCCAGCCATGCACCGGCCTGCATCGCTCCCCCCGCCCGGCTCGTTCTGGCGCGCCATTGCGCGGCCGAGCGCCTCTTTCTCCCCGCGCCTGCGGGCAGGGTCGGGGTGGAGGTTCTTTCGCAAGCCCGGATCGATCGCGCGTCGATTTTAACGTTACTCCGCGCGGCTTAGCTCGCCAAAAGGGTACCGCTTTTTTTGGCGCTACCTTTGGAGCGCTTGATTGTGATCGGCTTTGCCTTAAATCCATGTCACAATCCCGACGGTTGCGGATCCGACATGGCCAACAGAAACAACGCGTTTTTCTCCGATCTTCTCGCCTCGATTTCCGAGCGCGGGCGCACCCTGCTCCGCCGCGCCGGCTCTTCGGACGCCGGGCAGGATGCATCCGGCCTGATCGAGTTGTGCGAGGCATTGCTGTCGGGCCGTGGCGAGGCTTCCGGAACGGTGATTGCACGCGAGGTGCTCGATCGCTACCAGGACCTCGACAAGGCCAGTCAGATTTCATTCTTCGAAAGTCTGGCCCGCAATTTCGGTCCCGACCGCGAGAGGCTTTCGAAGGCGATCGAGAGCTGGCGCGCGCAGCCGAACGATACCGACGCCAGCGATCTGCATTTCGCCTCCGAGCCGCGACGACAGGAATTGATCCGCCGGCTCAACCGCGCGCCCGGCGGCACCAGCGATCTGGTGGCGATGCGCGCCGATCTGCTCGATCTTTTGAACGGCGACAAGGAGCTTGCCGCGCTCGACCGTGACGTCGTGCATCTTTTGGCCTCGTGGTTCAACAGGGGGTTTCTCGTGCTGCGCAGGATAGACTGGTCGACGCCGGCGAACATTCTGGAGAAGATCATCCGCTATGAAGCCGTGCATGAGATCCGCGACTGGAACGACCTGCGCCGCCGCATCGATCCCGTCGACCGCCGCTGCTACGCCTTCTTTCACCCCGCGCTCGTCGATGAGCCGCTGATCTTTGTCGAGGTGGCGCTGACGGAGTCCATTCCGGGCGCCATCGCGCCGCTGCTCGCCGCCGATCGCGAGCCGGTACCGATCGAGGACGCCCGCACCGCCGTGTTCTATTCGATCTCCAACACCCAGCGCGGCCTGGGCGGAATTTCCTTCGGCAATTTCCTGATCAAGCAGGTGGTAGAGGAATTGCGCCGCGAACTGCCGAAGCTGGAAAATTTCGTGACGCTGTCGCCGGTGCCCGGCTTCATGCATTGGGTGAAGCACTCGCACTATCTTCCTGTCACGGGAGAGGAGCGAACGCTGCTCGAACATCTCGATAAACCCGATTGGCTTGAGAACGCCGAACTGGCGGACGAACTGCATCCCATCGTCGAGCACCTTGCAGCCTATTATTTTTTGAAGGCCCGCACGCCCAAAGGCCGCCTGATCGATTCGGTGGCCCGATTCCATCTCGGCAATGGCGCGCGGCTCGAGCGGATCAACTGGCTCGGCGACGTCTCGCCGAAAGGCTTGCGCGAATCCGCCGGCATCATGGTCAACTATCTCTATCGTCTCGAGGACATCGAGAAAAACCATGAGGCCTACGCCAATCAGGGTACGGTTGCGGCCTCGAGCGCGGTGAGGAAACTGCTCAAGAACGAAAGCCGGCGGCTGCTCGACATGCGGCTGGGTTAAGAGACGCAAATCCGCCCAGCTTTGGGTTCCAGCGAGATGACGGTGTAATCCTGCGCAAAGCGCGCGTGGAGGGCATGGACCATGAGTGCGGAACCTGGTCCAACTGACGGCGCCGGCCAAGGCGGACCTCCACTTGTAGATCCACGTCGCGGTGACATTGAAGACGATTTCGCGAGTCCTGAGCAGAAGTCCCTTCTGGCAATCGCCGGGAGGCTGCTTGCAGAAATCAGCCTGCCCAAGCTGCTGTTCTCGTGGGTCATGTCCCTACTGCTGCCTGCAATGCTGCTCGGCCTTGCACCCCTGATAGTAACGGCCTGGTTTGCCAAGGCGTCGGCTCACATTCTGGCGCTGACCGAGTTCGGCGCTGCCTTGGTGCTTGTTGCAATCGTTGCACTGGGATGGCTGGGTTGGCGGCCATTGTGGCGAATGGCGGAGGACAATTTCTGGTCCTTAAACGCGCTGATCGTTCAGCCTGGATACGTGTTTGGTTCCGAGCTGCTGCGGCACCTTGCGGAGCAAACATTCGCCAGGCGTTGGACGGACATCCAACGCGCACGGCTGCGCGCGACGAGCTCAGCCGCGGCTGGCATGATCATGTGCGCAGGCGGCATAGCGATTGCTGTTCTGGTTTGGCCGAGCTCGCGATGGATAGGCGCGGTGGGCGACGTAGCCATACTGCACCGCATCATCGTGCCGACGCTGGCCAACGCCGCCGTTCTGGTCTCGGCCTATCTGGCAATCACCGCACTGCTCTGGGGCTTCGCGGACGCCACCATGGACCAGCCGCTCGACCTTGCGGTCTTCGATGTTGCGGCTTCCCCTCGCCGCAGCTTTCGGATTGCACATCTTTCCGATCTTCACGTGGTCGGCGAACGATACGGCTTTCGGATCGAAAGCGGTCGCGGCGGGCCGCGCGGCAACGATCGCCTGTTTCGCGCTTTGGCGCGCCTTGCCAGCATCCACGCGACCGATCCGGTGGACCTCGTGCTCGTCAGCGGCGACATGACCGATGCCGGCCTTGCAACCGAGTGGGCCGAATTTTTTGATGCGATCGCCAATTATCCGGCGCTCGTCGCGCGCATGATCGTGTTGCCTGGCAATCACGATTTGAACATCGTAGACCGGAAGAATCCGGCCCGGCTTGATCTGCCGTTCAGCCCCGGCAAGCGCTTGCGGCAGATCAGGACACTATCCGCGATGGCTGCGGTGCAGGGCGACCGCGTCCGCGTGCCGCAAGGCCAGGGGAAACCGTGGCCGACCCTCAACGAAGCCGTGAAACCGTACTGCCAGCGGATCGCCGAGTTCGCAAGGCAAGGAGGGCTGCGCCTGTCGGTCGATCTCGAACGCGTCTTTCACGACCAGTTTCCGATGATCGTCACCCCCCAGGAAGCGGATGGTCTCGGGGTGGCGATTCTCAACTCCAACGCCGAAAGTCATTTCTCCTTCACCAACGCGCTGGGATTCATACCGGTCGAACAGGCCCGTCGCCTTTTCAAGTCCGTCGCCAGATTTCCCAGGGCGAGCTGGATTATCGCGCTCCATCACCACCTGATGGAATATCCCATGCCTGTCGGTTTCTCGGAACGAGTCGGAACCGCGCTCATCAATGGCAGTTGGTTCGTCCGCAATCTAAAACCCTTCGCGGCGCGTACGGTTGTGATGCACGGCCACCGTCACATCGACTGGATCGGCAGTTGCGGCGCGCTGAAAATCGTCTCGGCACCATCTCCCGTAATGGGCTCGACCGACGATGCATCCACGCACTTTCACATTCATACGCTTGTCGCCGCCACCGACGGGATCCGTCTCCTGGCGCCCGAGCGCGTCGAGATAAGCCCTCCGTCATCGACGCCCTCAATTTGAGGATTCAGCCGGTGTTCGGCTTTTTCGGTCCCTCAAGCAGATCGGCGATCCATCGGCTCGAGGGATGCTGCCTGCAGAAACTGAGCATCGCGAGAGCGATCGGCACTCCGATGAAGGTGCCGAAGAGCCCCCAGAGAAACGTCCAGAACAGGATCGCGAAAAGCACGACCGTGGGCGATATCGAGAGAATGTTGCCGGAGATGCGAGGCTCAATATAGCTGCCAATCGCAAACTGTATGATGTTGAGGCAGATGAACAACGTCAGAACCTCCTGCCAGCTGTCGAATTGAGCCATTGCCAGCAATGTCGGAAAAAGAGTTGCGACGAAGGGGCCGATAAATGGAATATAGTTGAGCGAGAAGGCGATCACGCCCCATTCGACTGCAAACTGAAGGCCCGTCGCCCAGGCGAAAGCCCCGACAAAAAGCCCGGTGAGCAGACTCATCTGCGTTCGCACCAGCATATACTTTCGGATCCTCGCCGCCGTCAGGGCGCTTCCATCCAGCAGAACCCGTGCCGCTTGCCGATTTTCGAGCGAAGCGATTTTCCGCTTGATGTCATCGACTTCGAGCAATCCAAGCATGAGGTAAACCACCGCGATCAGCCAGAAGGTCAGCGTCGTGTTGGCGCGGGTCGTCAGGTATTGTGCCGTGCGCACGATCCAACCGACGTTGAAGTGCTCCGCCCATAATCCTGCGATATCGATCCCGTGGCTGTCGAGCCAACTCATCATCCGTGCATAGATTGCCTCGTAGCGAGCAGCATCGGCCAACACGGATCGGCCGACACGGCCGAAACCCCATGCCGCCAGAGAGGCAAAGCCGAGAGCTACCGCGAGTGTAATGGCGAGCGTGATCGCCAGTGCTGGCAGTTTCGGGAGGCGACGCTGCAACCGCGATTGCAACGGCCAGACCAGCGCAATGATGAACAACGCAAGCGCAAGCGGAGCAAACACCGTGCTTGCTTGCGCGACGGCGGCAAGAAGGACGACCGATGCCATGATTGCAATGCCAGTATTCATTCCCCACCGGATGCCGTTTCGTGGACGATTCAAAAAAGTCCTGCTGCCGGAAAACACCTCGTTATGTAACGGAGCCGTAACTGCAATCCTCGCGCCGAGGCACCTTCTTGCGCTGGCTGCTGTTCCGGCGCAGTCTGTATCCTGCCAATTCGTCGGCAACGAGAATAATCGAAAACATCAAGAAGCCGTTGTGGCCGGCATCATCCCTCAGCTATCCTAGAGCATGATCCGGAAAAGTGGGAACCGGTTTTCCCTCGCGACAAACGCGGAACGCGTTTGCGCGGAGATCATGCTCAAACGAGGAGATGAAATCATGATGCGATTCCACTTGATCGCATCATGATCCAGGCATCTCTCGCCAGTGTCCCGATTCCGAAGTTCGCATCATTTTGCAGCGACCTCGTTTAACGAACTTCGGAATCGAAAGGACGCTAGCAAGTTATTGTTTCTAGTGTGGCTTTGGTTCAGAAGTCCGCACGACGAACTCGGAGCAGCAATGATGCGGACTGCTGAACCGCCACACCAGGAGGAGGAGAGCATATGCGCTGGATTTATCTGGCCGTAATCATTTTGTTTGCGGTCTCGACCCTGATCTTTGCCCTCCAGAACCTTGAGTCAACGACGGTGTCGTTCCTCAGCTTCAGGGTCCGAGCGCCGCTGGCGGTTCTGACGATCCTCGTATACCTGCTGGGGGCGGCGACCGGCGGCAGCCTGCTGGCGCTGCTGCGTCGATCCTACCAGAGGTCACCGACCTTCAGGGGTTCTGCGTAAGGGCCCCCGCGGCTGCGTCTTACTCCACCAGCGCCTTCATCTCCCTGTAGAGATCGGATTTTCCCTCAAAGCCGATGCCCGGCAGATCGGGCATGGTGATGTGACCATGCTCGACGCGGACGCCGTCGGGGAAACCGCCATAGGGCTGGAACAGGTCGGGATAGCTCTCGTTGCCGCCGAGCGAAAGGCCTGCCGCGATATTCAGCGACATCTGGTGGCCGCCGTGCGGAATGCAGCGGCTGGCCGACCAGCCGTGCGTTTGAAGGACCTTCAGCGTGCGCTGGTACTCGCAAAGCCCATAGGACAGTGCGCAATCGAATTGCAGCCAATCGCGATCGCCCCGCATCCCGCCATAGCGGATCAGGTTGCGCGCGTCCTGATGGCTGAAGAGATTTTCCCCGGTCGCCATCGGCGCGGGGTAGAATTCCGAAAGCGCGGCCTGAAGCTGAAAGTCGAGCGGATCGCCCGCTTCCTCGTACCAGAACAGCGGATATTGCCGCAGCATGTTGGCGTAGGCGATTGCGGTTTGAAGATCGAACCTTCCGTTGGCATCCACCGCAAGCTGGGCGTCGCTGCCGATCTCTTCCAAGACGGCCTCGATACGCTGTTGGTCTTCCGCGATCGGCGCGCCGCCGATCTTCATCTTGACGACGTTGTAGCCGCGGTCGAGATAGCTTCGCATCTCGCCGCGCAGCATCGAGAGCCCCTTGCCCGGATAATAATAACCGCCGGCGGCATAGACGAACACGCGCGGATTGGCCTTGAGGCCGTGACGCTCGGCAAGCAGACGAAACAGCGGCTTGCCCGCGATCTTGGCGACCGCATCCCATACCGCCATGTCGATGGTGCCGACCGCGACCGAGCGCTCGCCATGACCGCCGGGCTTTTCATTCGACATCAGGATGGACCAGACCTTGTCGGGATCGAGATTGTCGCCGGCCTCATCCAGCAGCGTCGTCGGATCGGCCTCCTTGAGCCTTGGTGCAAACCGCTCGCGGATCAACCCGCCCTGCCCGTAGCGGCCGTTGGAATTGAAGCCATAGCCGACCACGCGCTTGCCGTCGCGCACCACATCGGTGACAACCGCGACAAGGCTCGTCGTCATTTTGCTGAAGTCGATATAGGCGTTGCGGATGGCCGAGGCGATCGGCTTGGTGATTTCCCGGATATCGACAATGCGGACGGACATTTGGATTTGGGCCTTTGGTTTTTTTCGTCATGCCCGGCCTTGTGCCGGGCATCCACGTCTTGCTTTGCGGCGGCAAAGACGTGGATGGCCGGGTCAAGCCCGGCCATGACGCCGAGTTACAGCTTCTCTCCAAGCTTATGACTTCGGCTTGTCCCTGAAATACGGCTCGACGGGGCCATGGACCTTGATCGTGAGCGGGTTGCCGTAGCGATCCTTGGCGTTGCCCGCGGTCACGCGAATCCATCCCTCGCTGACGCAATATTCCTCGACATTGGTTTTCTCGATGCCCTTGAAACGAATCCCGACATCGCGCGAAAGTATAGCCTCGTTGTAATAGGGGCTTCTCGGATCGATCGATAGCCGATCCGGAAGCGCCTCGGGCGTCTCTTCCTTCTTCTCGTTCACAACAGCGCCTCGATTTCCTTTGTGAGTGCTTCGGGCGTCGTGGTCGGCGCGTGGCGCGCCACCACCTTGCCCGAACGATCGACCAGGAATTTGGTGAAATTCCATTTGATCGAAGGGCCGAGCAGCCCGGATTTCTCACTCTTGAGATATTGGTACAAGGGATGCGCATGATCGCCGTTGACGTCGATCTTGTCGAACATCGGAAAGCTGACGGCGTAGTTGCTGGCGCAGAATTGCTGGATCTGGGCCGCATTTCCCGGTTCCTGACGGCCAAACTGGTTGCAAGGAAAGCCGAGTATCGAAAAACCCCGCGGCCCATAGGCCTGCTGCAATTTTTCGAGGCCCTTGTATTGCGGCGTGAATCCGCAGGCGCTGGCAGTATTGACGATCAATAAAACCTGTCCGGCGAACCGGTTTAAGGAAACGTCCTCGCCGCCAAGCGATGTTGCCGTAAAATCATAAATGCTCGACATGATTGCTCTCAGACTCCTAACTGACGGGATCGATGGGCGAGCCCGGGGTCCCGAATGATTCAATCGCCTCGCCTGCGGAGAGGCACAAATCTTCCCTGAAGCGGCCGGCCACGACCTGAACGCCGACGGGAATGCGCCCCACCAGGCTCGTGGATACCGTCAGCCCCGGCAAGCCCATGAAGGGAATCGCGATCTGCGTCAGTTGCGCCTGCCAGACGCGGGTGAAGGAGGCCTCGTCTCGCATGTCGAGCTGATCGGCAAACGGCAGTTCAGCCGAGACCGGGATGAGAAGAACCGGATAGTTCTCGAGGAACTGTGACCACTCGCGAACCAGCGTGGCGCGCCGCGTCAACGCGCCGGACAAAGCGGCAGCATCGAACGGAAAAACCCTGGCACGGTTGCCGCGCAGGCAGGCGAGCGCGCATGGATCGCCTTCCCGCTCGGCAGCCGCGAGCTGGGCTTCATAACCGTCGCCGAGCCAGAGCCTGGTCTGAAGTTCGGCCGCTTCGCGCAAGGGCGGCGTGTCTGCGATTTCCTCGACCGACCAGCCGGCACGCTCCAGCCGCTTGCCGGCTTCCGACAGTGCCGCCTTCACCTCGGCCGCGGTTGGCAAGCCGCCCGGTTGCAGGCACAAGGCGGCGCGCTTTGGCATCACTGGGCCTTCGAGCGGCGCCGGGACCCACCAGGGATCGCGCACGTCCCTTGCCGACATTGCCGCCAACGCTACCCTGAGATCGCCGATGGTGCGCGCGAGCGGGCCCGAGACCGCAGAGATCTGCGGGCCGATCGTGCGTTCGGGCAGCGCCGCGTTGAAGGCCGGGATGCGGCCGACCGTCGGGCGCAGGCCGTGAACGCCGCAGGCATAGGCGGGGAAGCGAATTGAGCCCGCGATATCGGTGCCGTGCGCTATATGGCCGATGCCGGCGGCGACTGCCGCGCCCGCTCCGCCGGACGACCCCCCCGGTGTGATCGATGGATCGCGCGGATTTTTGGTGTCGCCGTGGACGAGGTTGGTGGTGAACCAGCGATAGGAAAACGCCGGACAATTGGTGCGCCCCAGCATCACCGCTCCCGCCTTGCGAAGATTGTCCACCACGGGACTGTTGGCGCGCGCGATTGTTTCGCGCTGAATCTTCAGGCCGTTGGTGGTGGCAAAGCCTTCCTGATCGATATTGACCTTGATCGTGACCGGCACGCCTGCAAGCAGGCCACCGTCTTCGCCGCGTGCGATCTTGCCATCGATCGCTGCGGCCTCTGCCAGCACCTGTTCAGCCCGGTGATCGACCACCGCATTGATGGAGGGATTGACCGCGTCAAGCCGGGCGAGCGCCGCGATCGCTGCCTCCCTGGCCGAGACTTTTTTCGACCGGATCAGGCCGGCGAGTTCGAGAGCCGACAGGCGCCAGAGATCTTCCATGACCAACTCCCCGATATCGCGCCCACGAAACCAGCGCGCTTTTAGATCATAATGCGATTAAGTGGAATCGCATCATGAGCGCATCTCCTTGTTTGAGCATGATCTCCGCGCAAATGCGTTCCGCGTTTGTTAGCTAAGGGAAAACCGGTTTCCACTTTGCGCTGACGCGGCCCTCCGGGTCCGGATCATGCCCTAGCGGACGCGGGCGATATAATACGCCAGATCGGCGATCTGCTCTTTGGTGACCACCTGCATCACGTCCGCCATGGTCGCATCATAGCCGTGGCGCGAGTTGTCCTTGTATTCGACAAGCGTCTTGTTGAGATAGTCCTCGCGCTGGTTGGCGATGCGAGGGACGTTCTCCTTGCCCGAAAAATCCGCATTGTGGCAGTTGTTGCAGCGGTGCTGCTGCACGAGCGCCTGACCGCGCTGCATACGAGCGGAATCGGGGGTATCGTCCGGCGGTTTCGGCTTCGGCAGTTTGGAAATCAAATCGGAAAACTTCTGCAGATCGTCATCGGTGAAACCTTTCGCCATGTCGTTCATGGGCTCGAAGGTCCGCAGCTTTTCGCGAAACATGAAAAGCTGGATCAGCGCATAGGGTGCCTGCTGGCCGCCAAGGGATGGCGTATTTTCCGTCTCCGACTGTCCCTTCTCGCCATGGCAGGCAAAACAGGCGGCGGTCCGCTCTTGCATCGTTTCCGCGTGTGCCGAAAAAGCCAGCGAGAAAAACGCCAGCGCCGCGATCAAACTACGCATCGATTCGTCCTGAGGTAGTCGCTTCAGATAATGAAAATCGGGGGCAGTTTGAAACTGCCCCCGATTGTTTCCCGCGGGCTTACTGGCCCGCGACTTTCTGCTTGCCGTAGGTCACGCGCCAGACGGCGCCGTTCCAGTCGTCGGAGACGAGCAGCGAGCCGTCCTTCAACTGCATCACATCGACCGGGCGCCCGACATATTTGTTGTCTTCGAGGAAGCCCGTGATCAACGGCTCGATGTTCTTGACCGTGCCGTCCTTGTTCAGGTGCACGACGACGACGTCGCCGCCGAACTTGACGGTCTTGTTCCAGGAGCCGTGCCGCGCCACGATGATCGCGTTCTTGAACGTCTTCGGGAACATGCTGCCGGTGTAGAACCGCATGCCGAGCGCGGCCGCGTGTGGTCCCATCAGGCCGACCGGCGGGGTGAACTCGCTGCAGGAATGTCCCCAGCCGAATTCGGGATCGGGGATGTTGCCCTGCCAGCAATACGGCGAGCCGAAGTGCTCACCCACCTTGGTGATGCGGTTGAGCTCGTCGTTCGGAAGATCTTCCGACATCCAGTCGCGGCTGTTGTCGGTGAAGTAGAGCTGCTTGGTTTCCGGATTCCAGTCGAAGCCGACGGTGTTGCGGACGCCGCGCGCCACCACTTCGGCGCCGCTGCCGTCGAGGTTGATGCGCCGGATCTGGCCGTGGTTTTCGTCATGCAGCACGTTGTTGCCGGGCTGTCCGACCGGGACATAGAGCTTGTTGTCCGGCCCAATGGCGATGAATTTCCAGCCGTGAGCCTCGTCCTTCGGCAGGTTGTCATAGATGGCAACAGGCTTTGGCGGATTGTCGAGATTGTCTTCGATCTTCTCTATCTTGGAGACCTTCGACAGCTCGGCGATGTAGAGCGTGCCATCCTTGAAGGCGACGCCGTTGGGCCGATAGAGGCCCGAGGCAATCACCTTCACCTCCCGCTTGCCGTCCTTGTTGATGATCGCATAGACCTTGTCGAGCAGACGGCTGCCGACAAACACGGTGCCCTTGTCACCGAGCGCCAGCGATCGTGCGTTTGCCATGCCGGCCGCATAGACTTCGATGTTGAAGCCGGCCGGAACCTTCAGCTTTGCCAGCGGCAGCTTGTCGGGTGCCGCCGCGAGCGGCGGTGGCGCGACGGGCGCCAGCTTCTGCGCGGCTTCGTTGTCCGGCCGCCCGATCATGGGTGAGCCCGGCGGAAGCGGTTGCGCGGCAGGCGCCGCGGCCGGGGGGCTGGCCGGCTGTTGCGCCACAGCGCCGCAACTCAACACTCCTAGAAAGGCACCAGCGAGCAAAAGGCTGCGCGGCGCCGATGAGCAAATCCTCATAATGTTCTCCCGTTTGTGGAAGTCTTCGCTCCCTGCATGGGCAAACCCCTGCCCTGCCGGTGGACTCCATCGCTACAGTTTTGAAGATTTTTGCGCTTGGGCGCAATCGGAAACATCAGCGAAACCGGCAGGTTGCGCGCAAGCGATGCCGGAATAGATGCGGATGCGCCGATGTAGCGCCCAAACCACCGCTTGCAATCGGTCAGTGCTTGGTGAGGGGCAAGTCGTTGCGTTCGAACAGTGCCTCGGCAAAGGGAAACTCGAGCACGATCTCCCCTTCGTCGTCGGTCACTTCGATGGTCGCCCGCAAGAGGTCTAGTGCTTCCTCGGTCCTGAACAATTCGTGGATCATGGCGCGGGCGACTTCCCAGGCGCGGTCCGGATTCTTGAGTTCCTCGCCTTCGGGATCCACGATCAGTTCATCGCCTATACGGGTATTGAAGAAATATCGCGGCATGGCTCAAAACCTGTTGCCGGCCGCAGCAAGCCGCGGCCCCTTTCTCACAAGTGCTTTATTCCGAACGCTTAAGCCCGCGACTTGACCGAACTTGGCGTTCCGCCAGCCCAAGATGAACCTGTTGATCCATCATTGGTTTGACAGGCCCACCGCACAAGCCTGTGAATTCTTTTTGCGCCGCAACATAGAATTTTCGCAGCTCCCCGGTGTTAAAGATTTCGCTGGCGAACTTTCCGATCCGTATTTACTTTATGCGGAGGGCGGAGAGCACGTCCGGTTTATTCTCAAAGGAGAGCCAACAATGGCCTGGAAGACACCAAAAATCGTCGAAGTGCCGGTCGGCATGGAAATCAACATGTATGCTTGCGCCGCCCGCAAATAAGCGGCAGCGACAGCTTCCTTCATTCTTGATCAGGGTGGACCGTCGGGAGTGACACGTTCCTTTCCCGGGAACGTTGTTTACGCCCGGGTCTGCCTTTGAGGCTTTTCCCGGGCTCAAAATTCCGGGTATTGAGCGCCCCTAGCATCAAACCCCAAGTTCAAAGCTTTGAAAGCTTTGAACTTCGAGGCTTAAGAGCATTCCAGGAGACGGATTATGCTTCGCGTCGTCGTCCTGGGCGCCGCGGCAGGTGGTGGTGTTCCGCAGTGGAATTGCGGCTGTCCGGTTTGCCAGGCCGCGCGAACCGAACATCCCGAGCTTCAAAGCACGCAGGCTTCGGTCGCAATCAGTGCCGATGGCGATCACTGGTTTTTGATCAATGCATCGCCCGACCTGCGAGCGCAACTGATTGCGACACCCAAGCTTCACCCTAGAGCCGGCAAGCTTCGCGACAGCCCGATTGCGGGCGTGATCCTGACCAATGGCGAGATCGATGCGGTGGCGGGGCTGTTGTCGATGCGCGAAGGCTGGCCGTTCACGATCTATGGGCACGAACGAGTGCTGGCGATCCTGAAGTCGAACAGCATCTTCAACGTGCTCAATGAAAAGAACGTGCGCCGCGAGCCGATCCAGCTAGAACGGAACTTCGAGCCTTCCCTTCCCGACGGATCGCCCTCAGGAATCGAGATCCTGCCGTTCGCGGTCGCGGGCAAGGGCGCGTGGTATCTGGAGGGCCAGCCTCATCCGGCGGGAAAGGACGGCGAAGGCGATACGCTCGGCCTTCGCATCCGTGACAAGGCGACCGGCAAGCATTTCTTCTTTCTCGCCGCCTGCGCTGATGTAACCGACGACCTCAGATCGCGGATCACCGGCGCGCCGATGGTCCTTTTCGACGGTACCGTGTGGCGCGACGATGAAATGGTCCGTTCCGGCCTTGGCACCAAGACCGGGCAGAGCATGGGACATATCGCCATGTCGGGCGAAACAGGCGCAATCGCCGCCCTCGAGGGCCTTGGTATCGACAGGAAGATCTTCTTACATATCAACAATTCCAACCCGGCGCTTTTGCGCGATTCTGAGGAGCGCTTGATCCTCGAGCGGGCGGGATGGCAAATCCCGAAGGATGGAACGGAGATCGTGCTTTGAACATCGCAGCCCCCCGTGCCATGACCGCCTATTCCATCGGCAAGGACGTGCCGCTCAACAGCGCCGAGGAACTCGAAGCGGCGCTGCGCCATATCGGCGCCACGCGCTATCACAGCCTGCATCCGTTCCATAAGCTGTTGCACGGCGGCAGACTGAACAAGGGCCAGGTGCAGGCCTGGGCGCTCAACCGCTACTATTACCAGAGCACGATCCCGATCAAGGACGCGGTCGTGATCTCGCGTTTCCGCGATCGGGCCACACGTCTCGAATGGCGGCACCGGATCGAAGACCATGATGGCGACAAGGAAAGCGAAGGCGGCATCGAGCGCTGGCTGAAACTGACGGAAGGCCTGGGGCTCGATACGGCCTATGTCGAATCCACTGAAGGTATTCTGCCTGCGACGCGCTTTGCGGTGGAGGCCTATGTCCATTTCGTGCGCGACAAGAGTCCACTGGAGGCCATCGCCTCTTCGCTGACGGAACTGTTTGCGCCGAACCTGCATGAAGAACGCATTTCCGGGATGCTGCAGCATTACGATTTCGTTAACCCGGAGATCATGAGCTATTTCAAGCGCCGTCTGGCGCAGGCACCGCGCGACGCCAATTTCGCGCTCGACTACGTCAAGACGCACGCCAAAACCCCCGAACAGCGCGAGGCGGTCTGCAACGCGCTGATCTTCAAGACCAACGTGCTATGGGTTCAGCTAGATGCGCTGTATCATGCCTATGTGGAAGGCCACATTCCGCCGGGCGCCTTTGTGCCGGCGAGCTGAAGACCGAGAGAAGCGATGGCAATGGGGCGCAACATCAGTGTCAGCGAGACAAGCCGGCCCAAATTGCCGCGCCATGCCCGGCTGAAATTCGATGAGACGCGCCAGGTGTGGGTGATCCTGGCGCCGGAGCGGGTGCTGGCGCCCGACGAGATCGCGGTCGAAGTGCTGCAGCTTTGCGATGGCGTGCGCAGTGTCGCCGACATGGTCGATCAACTCGCCGCGAAATACGCCGCCGAGCGGAACGCAATCGCGACCGACGTGATTGCCATGCTGCAGGACCTCGCCGACAAGGGTTTCCTCACCGAAGCGCGGGAGAGGACGTCATGAGTATTCTCGACGATGGCAAGCCAACCGCCCCCGCCGGCGATGGTCTCGCCGCGCTCGAATCGAATCGTTCGACGGCGGAGACTTTCGGCATTCCTCTGGCGGTGCTGGCCGAAGTGACGCACCGCTGCCCGCTGCAATGCCCCTACTGCTCCAATCCGCTTGAACTCGATCGTGCAGGCTCCGAGCTCACCACCGAGGAATGGAAGAAGGTGCTCTCGGAACTCGCCGAGATCGGCGTGCTGCAAATCCACTTCTCCGGCGGCGAGCCCACTGCGCGCAAGGACCTCGTCGAACTGATCCGGCATGCCAGCGACGTCGGGCTCTATTCCAACCTCATCACCTCGGCCGTCCTGCTCACGCGCGAACGGCTTGCTTCGCTCGCGGATGCGGGGCTGTCCCACGTGCAGATCAGTTTTCAGGGCGATGAAGCTTTGGCCGCCGATCGTGTCGCCGGTTTCAAGGGCGCGCATGCCAAGAAAATCGAAGTCGCGAAATGGACCCGCGAACTCGATCTGCCGCTGACGGTGAATGCGGTCATGCACCGTCAGAACCTGCACCAGCTACCCGACATCATCCAGATGGCGGTCGATCTCGACGCCGACCGGCTCGAAGTCGCCAATGTGCAGTATTACGGCTGGGCCTTGAAGAACCGCGCCGCGCTGATGCCGACCTTCGAGCAGCTCGAGCAGACGAGCCGGATCGTCGAGGAAGCGCAAGCGCGGCTGAAGGGCACGCTCGCGATCGACTACGTGATTCCCGACTATTACGCGCTGCGGCCAAAGAAATGCATGGGCGGCTGGGGCCGGCAATTCTTCAACATTTCTCCCTCCGGCAAGATCCTGCCCTGCCACGCCGCCGAAAGCATCACCGGGCTCGAATTCGAATCGGTGCGCTCCAATCATTCGATCGCGTGGATCTGGCAGAATTCGGAGGCCTTCAATCGCTATCGCGGCACCGGCTGGATGAAGGAGCCGTGCAAGAGCTGTGAGTTCAGGGAAATCGATTTCGGCGGCTGCCGCTGCCAGGCCTTTGCGCTCACGGGCGATGCCGGCAATACCGATCCGGCCTGCACGCTGTCGCCGCTGCACGAGCAGATTTTCAAATTGGCGGAGCAGGAAGCCGCCGGCAACAACAACCGCTTCATCTATCGCAATTTCGCTGGCGGCACGCCGGAAGCCGATGACGGCCATGGCGCCTGATGCCATTGGCGCGATTGGCGCTGCCGAATCCGCCAGCAAGCGTGCCGATCCGTTCGCGCCCCTGACCTCGCAGCTTCTTGCCGTCGGCGACGCCCACGAGATCCATCTCGAAACCGTCGGCCGCGCCGAGGGCATCCCCGCCGTCTATCTGCACGGCGGACCGGGCAGCGGCTGCCAGGTCGATCACCGCCGATTGTTCGATCCCGAGCGATTTCACGCCGTGCTGTTCGACCAGCGCGGCGCGGGGAGAAGCCGTCCCAGGGGCGGCCGCGAACACAACACGCTGCCGCATTTGATCGCAGATATGGAAACGATCCGCGAGAAGTTAGGCATCGCTCGCTGGATTGTCGTCGGCGGCTCCTGGGGAGCGACGCTGGCGCTCGCTTATGCGCAGGCGCATGCGGATCGCGTCGCCGGAATCGTGTTGCGCGCGACCTTTCTCGGTACGCGGAGCGAACTTGAGGGCGCGTTTCTCGACGCGCTGCCGCGCTTCTATCCCGATCTGTTCGAAGATTTCATCGGCCTGCTGCCCGAGCACGAACGAACGACGCCGCTCGATGCGTATTGGCGCCGCATTCTCGATCCCGATCCCGCGGTGCATACGCCGTTCGCGCGCGCCTGGCATGACACCGAGCGCTGTCTCTCCGAACTGGTGCCCGCTCGCAGGCGCCTTGATCGCCATTCGTCGCATCAGCCGAAGTCGCTGCCCGCCACGCCGTTCATGGAAGCGCATTATTTCCAGAACGACTGTTTCATGCGGCCTTCCCAGTTGCTGGAGGAAGCCGGGAAACTTGGCAAAATTCCCGGAATCATCGTGCAGGGCCGCTACGATCTGCTCTGTCCGCCCGCAACGTCGCGTGCGCTGGCCGCAGTCTGGCGCGATGCCGAAATTCGCGTGGTCGAAGGTGCCGGTCACACGCTCTACGATCCCGGGGTACGGGATGCGGTGATGAGGGCAATCGCGGATGTCGCATCGAGGATATCGGGATAGCTGATAATTCTCCTTATCCTGAGGAGCGAGCTCAAGAAGCAGACCAAAGGCCTTCGTCATGGCCGGGCATAGCCGTTCGAAGAACGGCGTCGCTCCCGCTCGCCTATGCCCGGCCATCCACGTCTTTGCTTATCGCAGAGAAAAAGACGTGGATGCCCGGCACAAGGCCGGGCATGACAAGAAAACGAAAAGGATAGAAAATGCCGATCGCCGGAAAGGGCATGTTGCTGACGTCGATGGATATCGACGCGGCCGATGAAGCCGACTTCAATCGCTGGTATGACCGCGAACATCTCGAAGAGCGCGTCGCGATCGAAGGTTTTCTCGAGGCGAGGCGCTACGTCGCCCATCAGGGGGCGCCGAAGTATCTCTGCCTCTACTCGACGACGACAATCGGCGTCTTCAACAGCGCGGCCTACAAGGCCCGGCTCGCCAACCCGACCGAATGGTCGCAAAAGACCATGGCGCGCTTCAAGAACATGATCCGCGCAGTGGCGCGCATCACCATCAGCCGCGGAAATGGCCGCGGTGCGGCGCTTGGCATCATTCGCTTTCACCCGGCCAAGGGAAGCGAAGAAAGTCTGCGCAGCTTTTTTCGCGACGCGCTCGATCCGCGCAAATTTGATGGCATCATCTCGATGCACCTGATCGAAAATGATCCGGTCTTGTCCGCGCCCGCGGCGGGAATTCCATCTGTCAGCACAGGCAGCGCCGACTGGTTCGTGCTGATGGATGCAATCGATGTGGACGCGGCGTCGAGGGCGGCCCTCTCGGCGCTGATTGTCAATAGCGAGTTCAAATTATCGGTGGTTTCCACGGGAACTTACCGTTTGATGTGGGACCTTTCGAACAGCGAGATACCCGCTTAAACGGGCAGATTCTCAATGCTGCACTGCCGCATAAATGATATTTTAGCAACGTCGGCAAGCGATCGAACAAAAGGATGGACCTCGCACAAATTTGCCTTTGTGCGTGATCTGGATTGGCTCTAATACGATAGGCCGATGACGCAAATTCAAAAACCACAAGGACGCCACGCGAGCGTTCGCAAGCAAGGTAAGGCCGCGCGTGTCGCTCGATCCTGGCGCGGACAAGGTAGGAATGAAACCGACTGATATCTCGGCACCCGACTATTTTCACAAAGTGGTCGATTGCCAGTGGGCCTGCCCCGCCCACACGCCCGTTCCTGAATACATCCGATTGATCGCCGACGGCCGCTACAGCGACGCCTACATGATCAACTGGAAGTCGAACGTGTTCCCGGGAATTTTGGGCCGCACCTGCGACCGTCCCTGTGAGCCGGCCTGTCGCCGCGGCCGTGTCGAGGAAACTCCGGTTGCGATTTGCCGGCTCAAGCGCGTCGCCGCCGATTTCAAGGACGACATCAAGAGCCGCCTGCCGCGCGTGGGGGCGAAAAACGGCAAGCGCATCGCGATCATCGGCGCCGGCCCCGCTTCGCTGACGGTAGCGCGCGACCTCGCGCCGCTGGGTTACCACTGCATCGTGTTCGACCAGGACCCGAAGGCCGGCGGCATGATGCGGACGCAAATCCCAAAGTTCCGCCTGCCGGATTCGGTGATCGACGAGGAAACCGGTTACATTCTCGATCTCGGCATCGAGTTCCGTGGTGGCGAGCGCATCGACAGCCTGAAAAAACTGCTCGGTGAGAACTACGACGCGATCTTTGTCGGTTCCGGCGCGCCGCGCGGCCGCGAACTCGACATCCCTGGCCGGAAGGAGGCCGCAAGCCATATTCACATCGGCATCGACTGGCTCTCCAGCGTGTCATTTGGCCACACCAGCAAGATCGGCAAGCGCGTGATCGTGCTCGGCGGCGGCAATACCGCGATGGATTGCTGCCGCACCGCGCGCCGTCTCGGCGGCGAGGACGTCCAGGTGATCGTGCGCTCCGGCTTCGAAGAGATGAAGGCGAGCCCGTGGGAAAAAGAAGACGCCATGCACGAGGACATTCCGATCCTCAATTTCATGGTGCCGGTCGCCTTCACCCACAACAACGGCAAGCTCACCGGCGTCACCTTCCAGAAGGTGAAGGCCGAGTATGATGCCAAGGGCCGGCGCAATCTGGTGCCGACCGGCGATCCCGATCAGACCATTGCCTGCGACGATGTCCTCGTCGCGGTCGGCCAGGAGAACGCGTTCCCCTGGATCGAGCGCGACTGCGGCGTCGAGTTCGACAAATGGAACATGCCCAAGGTCGATCCCGGGACGATGGGCTCGACCCATCCGAAAGTGTTCTTTGGCGGCGACGCCGCGTTCGGCCCGAAGAACATCATCTGGGCGGTGGCGCACGGCCATGATGCCGCGCTCTCGATCCACAAGCTGATCTCCGGCGAGGATGTCAATGAGCGGCCGCTGCCCGAAGTGCACATCACGTCGCAGAAGATGGGCATCCACGAATGGAGCTATGACAACGACGTCTCCGACGACAAGCGCTTCAAGGTGCCGCATCGCGACAAGGTGATTGCCTTGAAGGACATCCGCGCGGAAGTCGAGCTCGGCTACGACCTCAAGCTTGCGCTTGGCGAAGCGCGGCGCTGCCTGAATTGCGACGTGCAAACCGTCTTCACGGCGCCGCTTTGCATCGAATGCGACGCCTGCGTCGACATCTGCCCGATGGATTGCATCACCTTCACCGAGAATGGCGAGGAAGCCGATCTGCGCTCACGGCTGAAGGCGCCCTCACAGCACCCGGACCAGGACCTCTATGTCGCCGAAGGCCTCAAGACCGGCCGGGTGATGGTCAAGGACGAGGACGTCTGCCTGCATTGCGGGCTGTGCGCCGAGCGTTGTCCCACTGGTGCATGGGACATGCAGAAGTATCTCATCGACATGACCTACGCAGGTACATCATGCCCGTCCAGAGCCCGATCAGCAGCGTAAACGACTTCGTCGTCCGCTTCGCCAACGTCAACGGCTCGGGCTCGGCCAGTGCCAACGAGCTGTTCGCGCGCTCGATCCTGCGTCACGGCGTGCCGGTCAGCCCGCGCAACATCTTCCCCTCCAACATTCAGGGCCTGCCTACCTGGTACGAAGTGCGGGTTACCGAGGATGGCCATCTCGGCGCGCGCGGCGGCGTCGATCTGATGGTGGCGATGAACCCGCAGACCTGGGACAAGGACGTCGCCTCGATCGAGCCCGGCGGCTACCTGTTCTACGATTCGACCAAGCCGTTGCCGTCGTCGAAATTCCGCAACGACATCAGCGTGATCGGCGTGCCGCTGACCGCGATCACCAATTCCACCTATTCCGACCCGCGGCAGCGCCAGCTTTTCAAGAACATCATCTATCTCGGCGCGCTGTCGGCACTTCTGGAAATGGATCCGAAGCTGATCGAGCAGCTGATCGGCGAACAATACAAGGGCAAGGAAAAGCTGTTGTCCTCCAACGTGCACGCGTTGCATCTTGGCCGCGACTGGGCGCTGCAAAATCTGAAATGTCCGATCGGGCTGCGCGTGAGGAAGGCTGACAAGGTCGGCGACCGCATCTTCATCGAGGGCAACAGCGCGGCTGCGCTGGGCGCGGTCTATGGCGGCGCCACCGTCTGCGCCTGGTATCCGATCACGCCATCGTCCTCGCTTGCGGACGCGTTCGCCAGCCACTGCAAGAAGCTCAGGCACGATTCCAAGACCGGCAAGGCCAAATACGCCATTGTGCAGGGCGAAGACGAACTCGCCTCGATCGGCATCGTGATCGGCGCGTCATGGAACGGCGCGCGCGCCTTCACCGCCACCTCCGGCCCCGGCATTTCGCTGATGCAGGAGTTCATCGGGCTGTCCTATTTCGCTGAAATCCCGGCGGTGATCATGAACGTGCAGCGCGCCGGCCCTTCGACCGGTATGCCGACCCGCACCCAGCAATGCGACATTCTCGCCTGTGCCTATGCTTCCCACGGCGACACCAAGCATGTGCTGCTGTTTCCGGAGGACCCGGCCGAAGCGTTCGAATTCGCGGCGCAAGCCTTCGATCTCGCCGAGCAGCTCCAGACCGCGATTTTCGTCATGCTCGATCTGGACATCGGCATGAACCACCGGCTTTGCCGCCCGCTGAAGTGGGACGATGCCCGCCAATACGACCGCGGCAAGGTGATGACGGCCGAAATGCTCGACGAAGGCCGCGACTTCGGCCGCTATCTGGACGTCGATGGCGACGGCATCCCCTACCGCACCTATCCCGGCACCCATCCGACCAAGGGTTCGTATTTCACCCGCGGCACCTCGCGCGACCGCTACGCGCGCTACTCCGAGGAGGGCTCGGTCTACGCCGATAACATGCAGCGCCTGGTACGCAAATTCGAGACGGCGCAGGACATGGTGCCGCGGCCGTTGCAGGCCAACGCCGCAAAGCCGACCAAATACGGGGTGATCTATTTCGGCTCGACCGCGCCTGCGATGGATGAAGCGATCGAACTGCTCGAGGCGCGCGGTCACCTGCTCGATCGCATGCGAGTTCGCGCCTTCCCGTTTCATTCCTCAGTCGCAAGCTTCATCGCCGACCATGATTTCGTTTACGTGGTCGAGCAGAACCGCGACGCCCAGCTTCGCTCGCTGATCGTCAACGAGAACGGCATCGATCCGGTGCGGCTGGTGCCGATCCGCCACTATGACGGCACGCCGATCACCGCCCGCTTCATCGCCGGCGCGATCGGCGACCACCAGGATCAGCTGACGCTGACCCCGCTTCGCAAGGTAAAGACATGAGCGATCCTCTCCTTGTTCGGACGTCATGCCCGGGCTTGTCCCGGGCATCCGCGCCTTCGTTTCAATCAGCCAAGACATGGATGGCCGGGATACACCCGGCCATGACGGGCGTTTAACTGCAGGTGCTATCGTGACCTATATTGCCAAACCGAAATTCCACCATCCGGGTCTGCCCAAGAACCAGCTCGGCTATACCCATCGCGATTACGAGGGCAAGATTTCGACGCTATGCGCCGGGTGCGGCCACGACTCGATCACGGCGTCGATCATCGAGGCCTGCTTCGAACTGTCGATCGAGCCGCATCGCGTTGCAAAAATTTCCGGCATCGGCTGCTCCTCGAAAACGCCCGATTACTTCCTCGGCAATTCGCACGGGTTCAACTCGGTGCATGGCCGCATGCCCTCGGTCCTCACCGGGGCCAATCTCGCCAACCGCGACCTGATCTATCTCGGCGTCTCCGGCGACGGCGACTCTGCCTCGATCGGCTTCGGCCAGTTTGCGCATTCGATCCGGCGCGGCGTCAACATGACCTACATCGTCGAGAACAACGGCGTATACGGCCTGACCAAGGGCCAGTTCTCAGCGACCGCCGACCGTGGCTCGAAGTCGAAGAAGGGCGTGATGAACACCGACAACGCCGTCGACCTGGTGGCGATCGCGCTGCAGTTGGGGGCCAGCTTCGTGGCGCGCAGCTTCTCCGGCGACAAGACGCAGCTGGTGCCGCTGATCGCGGCTGCGATCGAGCACAAGGGCTCGGCATTCATCGACGTGATCAGCCCGTGCATCGCCTTCAACAACCATGCCGGCTCG
This sequence comes from Bradyrhizobium sp., assembly GCF_035570375.1. GTDB lineage: Bacteria > Pseudomonadota > Alphaproteobacteria > Rhizobiales > Xanthobacteraceae > Bradyrhizobium. The sequence continues at coordinate 68,062 of NZ_DATMLW010000008.1, forward strand.
ACCAAGAGCTTCGACTATGTGCGCGAGCACAATGATGCCGTGAACCGCCTCGACGTCCTCACCGGCCGCGAGCCGATCTCGATCGAATATGCGCCGGGGACGGTCAAGGTGGTCGAGCAGCACGACGGCACCAGGATCGCGCTGCGCAAGATCGATGCGGATTACGACCCACACGACCGCGTCGGCGCGATGGCGTTCCTGCAAAAACACGCCGCCAGGGGCCAGATCGTCACCGGCCTGCTTTATGTCGATCCGGAAGCGGAAGACCTGCACAACCACCTCAACACGGTGGACAGCCCGCTCAACACGCTCAACGAAGGCGAACTTTGCCCCGGCTCGGCGACCCTGGAAAAAATCAACGCGTCGTTGCGCTGAAGCCATCCGTTGCCAGCGATCATGAGCGGCTGGCATCGAGTTCGGCGGCGTGCGAGCCTGCACGCTGCGGCAGGAACGCGATGCAGGCAAGGATGGCGGCGGCCAGGATTGCGGACGCGTAGTATCTGCTGAACGCCAGGCCACCCTCCTGCCTCGGTTTGTCGAGCAGGTCGCCCAGCGTGGCACCGAGTGGTCGCGTCAGGATAAAGGCGGCCCAGAACAGCAGGGTTCTGGAAACATTGGTCCAGAAATAAGCCGCCGCGATCGCGACGAGACCTGCCGAGAACACCAGCGCGCCCATCTCGTAGCCGAACTCGTTGGTGTCCGCCATCCAGTCGCCGAGCGCAATGCCAAGCGTCTGCGAGAACAGGATCGAAATCCAATAGAATGTTTCGACTGCCGGATTGGTGATGGTGTTGACCGAAATTGTTCCTTGCGACCAGTACCAGAAGCCGAGCGACGCGAGCAGAAGCAGGAACAACAGCGACGCGCCGCCGCCATAGCCGATCCCGAGTGAGCGATCGGCAAAATCGGCCATCGTCGTGCCCGCGGTGGTGGTCGTGACGACGACGATCCAGTACAAAAACGGATGAAAGCTTTTCGCGGAAATCTGCGCGATCACGGCGAATACGAAAATGCCGATGAAGATGAGGCTGGAGAGCGCGTAACCGAGATTCATCGACATCGATACCGCATCGCCGCCGGTCTCCCCGAGCGTCGTCGCCAGTATCTTGATGAACCAGAAGATGAGTGTGACTTCGGGAACCTTGCTTCGCTGCAAGCCTTGAAACATTTCGAAATTCCTGGCCGAGAGGTGATGCTTTACCAGAGGTGCCCGTCCTCTGGCCGATCAGCGCACGATGCGTGTCGCCGAGTGAACCGGCCGAAGTTTGACCAGTTCCTTCAAAGATTCCTGAACCGATCGTGAACCTGCGCCGCCTTGAGAAGCGCTTGGGATGATCAGGCACGTACTACTATCGTCATGGCCGGGCATAGCCGTCGAAGAACGGCGTCGCTTCCGCTCGCCTATGCCCAGCCAACCACGACTTTTCGCCATTGAAAGAAGTAAGCCGTGGATGCGCGGGTCAAGCCCGCGCATGACGGGCTGCGGAGAGCAAACGGACCCATACGTTCCCTACGTCGCTCGCCGCACGAAACTCGGATTGAGGTCTTTCACCGTGCGCGCACCGCATTGCTGCATGGCCGCTCGCGTTTCGGCGCGGACGATCTCCAGCACCTGCTCCACGCCTTCCTGGCCGAAGGCACCGAGGCCCCACAGATAGGGCCGACCGATTCCGACCGCCTGCGCACCCATTGCGAGCGCCTTGACCGCGTCGGTGCCGCGGCGAAAACCGCTGTCTACGACGACGACCATGCGTCCCTTCACCGCCGCGACGATTTCCGGCAAGGCATCGATGGTGGAGCGGCCATTGTCCTCGCCGCGGCCGCCGTGATTGGAGACGAGAATTCCGTCGATCCCGTTCTGCGCCGCGAGCTCCGCGTCCTCCGCCGTCACGATGCCCTTGAGCATGATCTTCATGCGCGTGACGTCGCGCATGCGCTTGACGGTGTCCCAGTTCAGGTTCGAGGACTCGCCGCTTCCCTTGATGCCGGTGAGGTCGATGCCATCATAGTTATGTCGCCGCAAAGCCCGCGCCGCAAAGCTGCTTCGGTCGTGGCAGGCCGAACATTCGCGCGTGTCGGATTTCATCAGGCGGTACAGGGTTTCCTGGTTGCGGCCGGCGACGCGGTCGACCGTTACCATCAACACCGGACAGCCGGCACCATCGGCGCGCTTGATCAGCGCCTGCGCGACCTCCCAGCTCGGCGACGCATAGAGCTGGAACCAGACCGGCGCCCCGCGCGCCTTGGTGACATCGTCGACCGAATAGTTCGACGACGTCGAAAGGATTTGCAGATGATTGCCCGCCCGCGCGGCTCTTGCCACCGCAAGTTCGCCTTCGGGATGAAAGAACTGGTTGGCGCCGGTCGGGCAGACGAAGATCGGCGAGTCATATTTGCTGCCGAACAGTTCGATGCTGGTGTCGACTTTGGAAACGTCGTTCAGCCGGTGCGGCATCAGCTGGAATTTGAGGAAATCTTCGCGGTTGGCGCGCAGCGTCACCTCGTCGTCGATGCCGGAAGCCATGTAGCCGAAATGCGCCGGCGGCACGTTCTTGCGGCAGACCGGTTCGAAATCGAACACGTTGATGGCGTCCTTTGGACGTTCGATCAATCCGGTGCTGCCGGGTGGCGCCCAGATCATCGGATCGGGCAGTTTTGACGGCGCTTCCATGCCCCAGGCTGCAAGCGAGGGCGACGCCAAAAGCGGACTGCCGGCAAGATATTGCAGGAAACGGCGGCGGCTGGTGGCGCGAATGATCGTCGGCGTCATTGAAGGAACCCTCCCCCTGCGGATGTTATTCTTTATGGGATGCACGATAGCAGCGCCGGGGATCGCCCGGAAGGCGCGCGCCCGCCGAAGAAGGAGCGGACACCCAGCCATGCATCAATCGCCGGGCGGCGCTGCTTGCGCGCAAAGTCGAGAAAATCCCCGGGAAGTGACCGGATGGCGATCGTTTCGAGGATCGGTGCGCGCCAAAGGGCGTTATTACCTCAAAGGTACCCATAATCCGGTCACCAGCGCGGCATAAGGATGGTTGATCATCCGGCGCGCCGGTAGCGTGCCGATTTCCCGATGTTCGCACTGAGGCATGACGTTTTCGAACTTTGCAATCGGAAAGACACTGGCACATATTGATCTAGTGTTACTTGATCCAGTGTTACGGCCAATCCGGCAACGGACCCGAACAGAAACAGGGCATCATGAATCTCGTCAAGGAACTCGAAAACCATGGCCAGTCAGTCTGGCTGGATTTCCTCGCCCGCGGCTTTGTCGTCAAGGGTGAGCTCAAAAAGCTGATCGATATCGACGGCGTCAAGGGCGTGACCTCCAATCCGTCGATCTTCGAAAAGGCGATTGGAAGTTCGGATGAATATGACGGCTCGATCGACAGCGCCCTGAAAAAAGGCGATCGTCCGGTCGCCGATTTGTTCGAGCACCTGGCGGTCGAGGATATCCAGCATGCCGCCGACGTGCTGCGTCCGGTCTATGATCGCCTGAACGGCCACGACGGGTTTGTCAGCCTCGAAGTATCGCCTTATCTGGCGATGGACACCAGGGGCACCATCGCCGAAGCAAGGCGATTGTGGAAGGACGTTCACCGCAGGAATCTGATGGTGAAAGTGCCGGCTACGGCGGAAGGCCTTCCCGCGATCGAGCAGCTGACCGGAGAAGGACTGAGCATCAACATCACCCTGTTGTTCTCGCAAAAGGTCTACATCGAGGTTGCGCAAGCCTATCTCGCCGGGCTCGAAAAATACGTCGCCGACGGCGGCGATCCCTCCCATGTCGCCAGCGTCGCGAGCTTTTTCGTCAGCCGAATCGACACCGCGGTCGACAAGCAGCTGGATGAAAAGATCGCCCGTGCCAACGACCCGAACGAAAAGGAGCGGCTCGCCGCGCTGAAGGGGAAGGTCGCGATCGCGAACGCGAAACTCGCCTATCAGGAATATAAACGTCTGTTCTCCGGCGCCAGATGGGAGAAGCTCGAGGCGAAAGGCGCAAGGCCGCAGCGGCTGTTGTGGGCCTCGACCGGCACCAAGAACAAGGACTACAGCGACGTACTCTATGTCGACGAGCTGATCGGCCCCAATACGATCAACACCATGCCGCCGGCGACGCTTGAGGCCTTCCGCGATCACGGCAAGCTGCGCGACAGCCTCGAGGAAGACATCGAGGAAGCCCAACACGTCCTCGCCGAGCTCGAACGATCCGGCATCTCGCTCGATGCCGTCACGGCTGAACTCATCAAGGATGGTGTCAGACTGTTCGCCGATTCTGCCGACAAGCTTTACGGCGCGGTCGCACAAAAGCGCGCCACGGTGCTGGGCGGAAAGATCGACGCGCAGAAGCTTGCGCTTCCGAACAGCATCGGCAAGGCGGTCGAAAGGAAAACTGAGGAATGGCGCGCCTCGGCGAAAATCCGCAGGCTTTGGCAGAAGGACAAATCGGTCTGGACCAATGACGACGAGAACAGATGGCTGGGCTGGCTGAACAGCGCGGCCGAAGCCGATATCGCCGATTATGAGGATTATGCAGAGCGCGTGAAGGGACAGAAGTTTACCGACGCCGTCGTGCTCGGCATGGGAGGTTCCAGCCTCGGCCCCGAAGTGCTCGCAAAGACGTTTCCGAAAAAATCGGGCTTCCCCAAACTGCATGTGCTCGATTCCACCGATCCCGCGCAGGTCCGCGCGATGGAGAAATCGGTCGATCTTTCCAAAACATTGTTCATCGTTTCCAGCAAATCCGGGAACACCACCGAGCCGAATGTGATGAAGGACTATTTCTTCGCGCGCGTGTCGGAGACGATCGGCGCGGCGAAGGCCGGCCACCGTTTCGTTGCGGTGACCGATCCCGGTTCTTCGCTGGAGAAGGCCGCGAGCAAGCAGGGCTTTGCGCGCGTCTTCCACGGCGATCCCACGATCGGCGGCCGTTATTCCGTGCTGTCGCCGTTCGGTCTTGTCCCCGCCGTGACCGCCGGCATCGACGTCCGTGCGCTCATACAGCACACGCTTGCGATGATGCGTTCCTGCGGAGCCGACGTGCCGCCGCATGAAAATCCCGGCGTTCAGCTCGGGCTGGCGATGGGACTTGCGGGTCTCGAAGGCCGCGACAAGGTGACCATCCTTTCCTCGAAAAAGATTGCCGATTTCGGCGCCTGGGCCGAGCAACTGATCGCCGAATCCACCGGCAAGGAAGGCAAGGGCCTGATCCCGATCGATGGCGAAGGCATCGGCGATGTGGCACTTTATCGCGACGACCGCTTCTTCATCGACCTTCGCACCGAGGGCGAGAGCGACGCCGCCCATGATGAGAAGCTCGCCGCGCTGGAGAAAGCGGGCCACCCCGTCGTTCGTATTGTCCTGAAATCGATCGATCACATCGGCCAGGAATTCTTCCGCTTCGAGATGGCGACGGCGGTCGCGGGCGCCGTGCTCGGCATCAATCCCTTCAATCAGCCCGACGTCGAGGCTGCCAAGGTCAAGACGCGGGCATTGACGGCAGTCTTCGAGAAAAATGGCGCGCTTCCGGCGGAAGAGCCTGCGATGTCATCTGCGCAGGTTGATCTCTATACCGACGAGAAGAACGCCGCGGCCTTGCGCAAGGCCGGCGCCGACGGTGATCTCGCTTCATGGCTGAAGGCGCACCTTTCCCGCACCCATGCTCACGATTACGTCGCGCTGCTCGCCTATGTCCAGCGCAACGGTGCGCATATCGACGCGCTGCAAGCCATGCGGCTTGCGGTGCGCGACAAGCGTCATGTCGCGACCTGCGCCGAATTCGGCCCGCGCTTCCTGCATTCGACCGGTCAGGCTTACAAGGGCGGGCCCGATAGCGGCGTGTTCCTGCAGATCACCTCCGATGACGCGAAGGACCTGCCGGTACCCGGCCAGAAGGCGAGCTTTGGCGTGATCAAGGTGGCGCAGGCGCGCGGCGACTTCGACGTGTTGACCGAGCGCGGCCGGCGCGCACTGCGGGTGCATCTGAAAGGCGATTTGAAAGCCGGCCTGAATGCGCTCGATCGCGCCATCAGGCAGGCATTGAATTAGAACTGGATACATGACGATAGATGCAGGATGTACGCGCTTGGTCACCTCTCCCATCGGGAGAGGTCGGATCGCCTCGGGCGATCCGGGTGAGGGGTTACGCTCCATCGATAGACCGTACCCCCTCACCCCGACCCTCTCCCCATGGGAGAGGGAGTTCAGCACCGCTGCTGAAACATCGACCCAACCACTCCAAGCAAGACGAACCGAACTCTAGGGATTAACAGAGATGCAGATCGGCATGATCGGCCTGGGGAGGATGGGCGGCAACATCGTCCGCCGGCTGATGCAGCACGGTCATACGACCGTCGTCTATGACAAGGACCCCAAGGCCGTGGCCGAGATCGCATCTGACGGCGCTGCGGATTCGGATTCGCTCGAACAATTCGTCAAGAAACTTGGCCCGCCGCGGGCCGCCTGGGTGATGCTGCCGGCCGGCAAGATCACCGAAGCCACTATCGAAGCGCTTTCGAAACTGATGGAACGTGGCGACGTCATCATCGACGGCGGCAACACCTTCTGGCAGGACGATGTCCGCCGCGGCAAAAAGCTTAAGGAACGCGGCATCCATTACATCGACGTCGGCACCTCCGGCGGCGTCTGGGGCATCGAGCGCGGCTACTGCATGATGATCGGCGGCGACAAGCCGGTGGTCGAACGTCTCGACCCGATTTTCAAGACGCTGGCGCCCGGCCTTGGCGACATTCCGCGCACCGAAGAGCGCGAGGGGCGCGACCCGCGCGTCGAGCAAGGCTATCTTCATGCCGGCCCGGTCGGATCAGGCCATTTCGTCAAGATGGTTCACAACGGCATCGAATACGGCCTGATGCAGGCCTATGCCGAAGGTTTTGACATTTTGAAGAACGCCGGTATCGCGGCGCTACCCGCTGAGCATCGCTTCGATTTGGATATTGCCGATATCGCCGAGGTGTGGCGGCGCGGCAGCGTGATTCCGTCGTGGCTGCTCGATCTGACGGCGTCCGCGCTCGCCAGGAACGACACGCTGGATAATTATTCAGGGTTCGTCGAGGATTCCGGCGAGGGCCGCTGGACCGTCAATGCCGCGATCGACGAGGCGGTGCCGGCCGAGGTCCTGACCGCGGCGTTGTTCGCGCGCTTCCGTTCGCGCAAGGAACATACCTTCGCCGAAAAAATTCTTTCGGCGATGCGCGATGGTTTCGGCGGCCACAAGGAGCCGCAGCAGCATCCTGATCCGGCGCGGCAAAGCACGCCGGGAATCGTCAAACCGAAGGCCGGCCGCTCGTGACAGACGCCCTCCCCAATCAGACCCAGCTCACCAACCAGAAGAAGCCGGATCCCTGCTCCTTCGTGATCTTCGGCGCCACCGGCGACCTGACGCACCGTCTGGTGATGCCGTCGCTCTACAATCTCGAGG
>NZ_DATMLW010000009.1:0-51009 GCF_035570375.1 Bradyrhizobium sp.
AGGTCAAGCTCGTGCATGGCCTCGTCGAAATTCCGCGGCTGATGGCGGCGGCGCTCGCCACCGAACCGCAGATCGAAAAGCTCGCGCGCGAGATCGCCAAGTCCAAGGACGTGCTCTATCTCGGCCGCGGCACCAGCTATCCACTGGCGCTGGAAGGCGCGCTGAAGCTGAAGGAAATTTCCTATATCCACGCCGAAGGCTATGCCGCCGGCGAACTCAAGCACGGGCCGATCGCACTGATCGACGAGAACCTGCCGGTGGTGGTAATCGCGCCGTACGACCGGGTGTTCGAGAAGACCGTCTCCAACATGCAGGAAGTGGCGGCGCGCGGCGGAAAAATTATTTTGATGACTGATGCCAAAGGGGCGGCGGAAGCCACCATCGAGTCGCTGGTGACGATCGTGCTGCCCGACATGGCCGCCACCTTTACGCCGATGGTCTATGCCGTTCCGGTACAACTTTTAGCCTATCATACCGCTGTGGTGATGGGCACCGACGTCGATCAGCCCCGAAATCTCGCAAAATCGGTAACGGTGGAATAACCGCCCTCTGGCTTCGGTCAGGTGGGGTCTTCAAAAGTCTGCTAGGATTGCTTAGCTCCCACATAGCAACGGCCGCTTCGACCGACCTGGAACCCTGATGAACCGCGACAATCTGCCTGTGACCGAACTCCCGCCGGATGCGCCGCGCGGGTTCATGGCCCGATTCCGCAACTATTTTCTCACCGGCCTGATCGTCGCCGGCCCCATCGCGATCACCTTCTATCTGACTTGGTGGTTCGTGACCTGGGTTGACGGTCTGGTACGGCCGTTTGTGCCCATTGCCTATCGGCCGGAAACCTATCTTCCGTTCGGATTGCCGGGCTCCGGGCTGATCGTCGCCGTGATCGCGCTGACGCTGTTGGGCTTCCTGACCGCCAATCTGATCGGACGGACGCTGGTCGATCTCGGCGAAAAGCTGCTCGGACGGATGCCGGTGGTGCGGGCGATCTATCGCGGCCTGAAGCAGGTATTCGAGACCTTGTTCTCAGGCTCGGGGTCAAGCCTTCGCCGGGTTGGCCTCGTCGAATTTCCCTCACCGGGTATGTGGTCGATCGTCTTGATCTCGCAGGCACCGAGCGTGGAGATATCAAACAATCTCCCCGGCCAGGAGGAGCATATTTCCGTGTTCCTGCCCTGCGCGCCGAACCCGACCACGGGTTTCTTTTTCTACGTCCCCAAAAGCAAGATCATCGAAATCGACATGAGCGCCGAGGACGCCGCGACCCTGATCATGTCAGCCGGTGTGGTGCAGCCCGGCTCCGACCCGCAGAAGAAGATTGCGGCCCTGGCCGGCATGGCGAACGCCGCCCGGGTGGCGAAAGCGTCGACGCTGCAGCCGGCGCCTGCGAAGGTGGATTGAGGGACAATGTCATTCCGGGATGGTCCGAAGGACCAGACCCGGAATCTCGAGATTCCGGGTTCGCGTTTTCAACGCGCCCCGGAATGACCGCGATTAATTCAACCCGCCCCAAGCAGCGGGATCGCCTCATCTCGCTCGTACAGATAGAGCAAACACCGCAGCGCTTCGCCGCGGTCGCCTGTCAGCTTCGGATTATCCTTCATGATGCGCAGCGCTTCGTCGCGCGCTTGCGTGATGAGCTGGGCGTGCACGTCGGAGCGGGCGATGCGGTAACCGGGCAGGCCGCTTTGTCGCACGCCCAGCACGTCGCCTTCACCGCGCAGTTTCAGGTCTTCCTCAGCGATCCGAAAGCCATCGGTGGTTTCCCGGATCACCTTGAGCCGCGCCGTCGACATTTCGTTCAGCGGCTCCTTGTAAAGCAACAGGCAGGTCGAAGCCTCGGAGCCGCGGCCGATCCGGCCGCGCAACTGGTGCAGTTGCGCGAGTCCGAAGCGTTCGGCGTTCTCGATCACCATGATGGTGGCGGCGGGGACATCGACGCCGACTTCGACCACGGTGGTCGCCACCAATAGCCCGATCTCGCCCACGGCGAACTGGCCCATCACGCGGTCTTTCTCGGCGCCCTTCATCTGGCCGTGCACGAGACCGACGCGATCGCCGAAACGTTTTTGCAGGCCCTCGTACCGCTCCGTTGCATTGGTGAGATGCTCGATGCCCTCAGCTTCGGATTCCTCCACCAGCGGGCAGATCCAGTACACCCGTTTGCCGGCGTGCAGCGCGCGGCCGACGGCATCGATCACCTCGTTGAGCCGGCTGTTCGGCACCGTGCGGGTATCGATCGGCTGGCGCCCTGCCGGTTTCTCACGTAATTCCGAGACATCCATGTCGCCGAAATACGTCAGCACCAGCGTGCGAGGGATCGGCGTCGCGCTCAGCACCAGCACGTCGACGGCCGCGCCCTTATTGGTCAGCGCCAGGCGCTCACGCACACCGAAGCGATGTTGTTCGTCGACCACCGCCAGTGCCAGCGTCTTGAACACCACATCATCCTGGATCAAGGCATGGGTGCCGATCAGGAAGTCGATTTCTCCGGCCTCGAGCCGCGCCAGGAGTTCGCGCCGCTCCTTGCCCTTTTCACGTCCCGTGAGGATCGCGACCCGCAGACCTGCGCGCTCCGCCAGGGGCGCTATGGTCTTGATGTGCTGGCGCGCGAGGATTTCGGTCGGCGCCATCAGCGCGGCCTGCTTGCCGACCTCGGTGACCGCAGCCGCCGCCAGCAAGGCCACCACCGTCTTGCCCGAGCCGACATCGCCCTGCAGCAGCCGCAACATGCGAACGGGCTGGCGCAGATCTTCCGCGATCGCAGCCGCGGCCTTTCGCTGCGACGAGGTCAGCGCGTAGGGCAGCGCGTCGATGATCTTCTTGCGCAGATGACCATCGCCGGCATTGCGGTCGCCGGCAGGACGGCGCAACTGCGCCCGCACCAGCGCCAGCGCGAGCTGGCCGGCGAGCAACTCGTCGAACGCCAGGCGCGACCAATAGGGACCGTCGGGCAGGATATCGGCGAGTTCGAGCGGGACGTGAACGCGATTGAGGGCCTCGGCGAAGGGCGGAAACTTGCAGCGCCGGATCACGTCCGGACTTGTCCACTCCGGGAGTTTTGGCAGCTTCTGCAGCGCCTGCGCCATCGCCCGCCGCAGCGAACCGAGCGCCAGCCCCTCCGTGAGGGGGTAGACGGGGTCGATGCCGGTCAATTTTGCAAAGCCGACTTCATCGACCACGCGGTCGGGGTGCACGATCTGCGGAACGCCGTCGAACATCTGCAAGGTGCCGGAGACGTAGCGTTTCGAGCCAACCGGCAGGAGCTTTTCGACATAGCCGGGCTTGGCGCGGAAGTAGGTCAGCACCACGTCGCCGGTATCGTCGCTGGCGTAGACCAGATGCGGCGCGCGGGAGTTGCGGGCAGGGGTGGGCCGGTGGCGGTCGACCGTCACTTCCAGCGTCACGACCGTTCCGGGCACCGCATCGCGGATCTTCGGGCGCGCGCGACGATCGATCACGCTTGCCGGCAGATGCAGCAACAGATCGACCAGCCGTGGCGTCTCATCGCGGCCGAGCAGGTAGCGAAACAGCTTGTCCTGTTTCGGCCCGACGCCGGCCAGGCTCGTGACCGGCGCAAACAGGGGATTGAGCAAAGCGGGGCGCATCCGCAAGCTTTAGAAAGCTTTCTGGCACTGCGCAACGCGTCATCCTGGAAAGACGACAGCGCTCACCACGCGTAGCGCACTACGCCCTTGCCGGCGTAGGAGCGGGTGACGTTAGAGAACTCGCCCTCGAAGGTGGCTGCGGCTGACCAGCCATTCCTCCATTTCATTTCGATCGACGCCGTGTTGAGCGCGGAGTCGGCCGCCTGCGCGGCACCGTTGACGACGAAGGACGCGCCCGGAAGTGTCTGGAAGGTTGCGGCAATGGACCGGTCGGGATCGAAGTCATGGGCCCAGGCGAAGCGGCCTCGCAGTGTCAGGATGCCGTTGGCGAGCGCCCAGGACTTGTCGGTGCGGATACCGAGTTCGGTCCGTGTATCGGTGACGTCCTTGGCGTTATAGCCAAGCGCAAAATTGTTGGTGCCGACGATCGCCTGCTCGGCGTAAGCAGGAAGATCAAAGGTGACGAATTGCGCGGCGGCGTAGGGCGTGATCCCGAAGCCGCCATTCCATGGCGTAACAAGGCGATACCCGCCTTCAAGTCTTCCCGAATACGCGTTCGCATTGAACTCGGCGCGCAGCTGATCGATCCCGGCAACCGTCACCGTGCGGTTGGTAGTGATGTCCTGCCAGCCATAGGCGAGTGCAGCAGAGATATAGGCAGGCCCGTCGGTGTGGCGGAGATAGGCGCCGGCCTGGAACAGGTCGGAGCGGCCGGTGCCGCCATTCGCCACGGAAAAACTGGTGCCGCCGCCGGCCAGCGCAAAGCCGGCGATGGTGGTCGGCGAGATCAGATAGTCGGCGCCGACCGCGGTCGCAGCGATATTGCTTGTGGTGCTGTTCGATCCGACCGCGCCGTTGCCGTCGGTGGATTGCGAACCGCCGAAGCCAGCCGCCCATACGCTCCAGTGCTGCTCGAAGGTCGGCGGTGCCTTTGCGACCATTGCAAACGCATCGGTCCTCCTGTTTGCCGCATAGCCGAGCGCTTCGTCGGCATATCCGTTCGCGCCCGGCAGAGAAGCGCCGCCCGTCCGGTTCATGAAGGGATCGGTGAGGAGGCCCATGAACTGGCCCATTGCATCGAAAGTCGTCTGCTGCGAACCCGTCGCAGTCTCACCGGAAATCTGCGTCAGACCGTTGAGAAGTCCGGCGCCGGACAGGTTGAAGATCGCGCTGAACGCATTGCTCAGGCTGTTGCCCGCCAGAATGCCGGTGTCGATTGCGCCGGCGACTTTGGTCTGGTTAGCGTTGGCGTTCCCGGGCAGGAGCGGCGACAACAGCCCCGGCGCAAGCGTCAGGAACACGTCGCCGCCGGCGTAGGTGAGGATCGGATCAAGCGCGAAATTGTTGGCGATCAGCAGATTGACGGAGCCGAAGGTGGTGTTGTTCAGTCCGGACGAGGTCAGGATGGTGTAGGTGGTCTTTTGCGTCAGCCGCGTCAGCACGTCGACGGTAACGTTGCCTCCGAGCGCGGCAGTGCCGGTAACCGTGGTGTTGCTGGCGCTCGTGCCCGACACCTGCACCAGATAAAGCGCACCAGAGGCGAAGGCGAGATTACCGGAAACGGCGAGTGCACCGAGCGGATTGGCAGCGTTGCCCGGAACAAGCAAGCTGCCCGCATTGAGTTGCGTCGCGCCTACCGTACCGGTACCCGTGAGCGCGCTGCCAGATGTGACCGTGGTGAGGTTCGATGCCGCGATCGAGCCATCGACTTCCAGCACGCCTGCGTTGATCGTGGTTGCACCACTATAGGTATTGATGCCGCTGAGCGTCTGCATGCCGCCATTAAGCGACAGCCCGCCGGTGCCCTGGATGCTGTGAGCACCAGCTTGCCGCCGCCGGTAAGGACGATATCGCCGGGCGTCGCGCCGTCCGAAATCCCGCCCGTGATCGTCTGCGTCGCGCCCGGGCTGACCGTGACGGTCGGATCACCCGATATACTGATCGAGTTGGAGACCGTGAAATTACCGGCACCAAACGACAGCGTCGTACCCGCTCCCAGCGAGAGCAGGCCGGTACCCACCGCACTGTTGTTGCCGATCACCAGTGTCCCACCGGATACGGTCGTGCCCCCGGTATAGGTATTCGCGCCCGACAGCGCCAATGTGCCGGATCCGGTCAGCGCTATGCTGGCTTGACCCTGACCATCAGCGACAACATTGCTGATGGTCTGGGTGTTGCCGGCTCCCGGGTTGAAAGTGAGCGGCGCGCCTTGCGAAAAGATTCCGGAGCCGAACGCCGAGCCGTTCAATGCGGCGTTGCCGCCGCCGCCGGCTCCCGCCGTCACCGAATTGCCATTGACCGTGAAACTGCCATTGACGGTCAGCGAGCCGCCGCCTTGCACGAAGATGGCGCCGCCGGCGCCAAGACCACCGCCGCCATTGATCCCGCCGGCAGTCGCGCCGCCGAAACCTCCCGCACCATTGCCCGCACCACCGCCGCCGCCGAACCCGCCTGTACCGCCACCGCTGCCGCCACCGCCGCCAAAGCCGCCGTTGAACTGACCGCCACCGTTGCTCGCGCCGTTGATGCCACCGCCGCCGCCACCAAAGCCACCATCGCCACCCAAGGAACCGTTGACCCCGCCGACACCACCGCCACCGCCGCTGAGGCCGATCCCTCCGCCAGGCGCGCCGCCACCACCAGGACGAATCGTGACGCCGGTGATGATACCAGTGCCGCCCGGGCCGCCGCTGCCGCCGCTTGCGCCAAGACCTGCACCGCCACCGCCGCCGCCACTGGCGATGCCTGCAGTGTTAACTCCCGCACCGCCATTGCCGCCAAGACCACCACCGCCGCCGCCACCGGTGGAGAGATTGCCGGTAGTGCTGCTACCCCCGGTGCCTCCGGTGGCGTTGTTGCCGGAGAGCGAGACGTTGCTCACCGTGACACTGGCGCCGCTCGCCACAAAAATGGCGCCACCGAGCCCTGCACCTCCGCCGCCGCCGAGCCTGCCGCCGCCACGGTTCCGCCCTGGGCGACCGCATTTTGAATCGTGACGTTTTCAATCGTCACATTCACCGTCTGGGGCGAGGTGGCGCCGCCGGTGAAATTAGCGACGAAGAAGCCGCGAAACTGGCTTCCACCGTCGAGCGTATGGCCGCCGCCGTCGATGACGATGTTGTTGGTCTGCACTGCCGGCAGTTCGGCTGTAAGTGTGATGTTCTGGGTCAGCGTGATGGTGGTCGTGTTCGCGCTTGTAATGCACGCCGCCAGGCTCGCCGTATCGCTGGCGGGGCAGTTCGTCGCCTTCGCCGGCGTGACGAGCAGAGAAATGCTGATGGGCACCGCGCCTAATCGTGACAGCCAATTAAGCAAGGTCGGCACGAGCAAACGCGCCGTCGATCCGGTCTTCACGAAAGCACTCCGACAATCTGGGCGAATAGGCGGCACGAACGAGGCGCAGCGTTCTAGCACGTCGAAAAAATCGACAATGTGCCCAGTGTCTCAGCCGCAGATTCTCGCAGGGGTTGTTGCGCCCACGACACACATTTTTGGCAACATAAAGCACCCGATCACGCCGAAGTTGATGGACGGCGATCTTCGCAACGCTACACGCCGCATATCTGGGACGCTTAAGCCATCACATGGGGCGAATTACACATGACGGAGAACATATCGGATGGCGAGCATGGCGCGCCGGCGCTCAAACAGCTGCGCGATTCGGCAAGGGACATCTGCGATGTGATCCCGCTCACTGCGGAAGATCATTTTCACGCCACCACGACAACGCTCATGGTCGATAATGCCCTGCTGGTGGATTCATTGATCACTCCCGTGCAGTACGATCGGACGCCAGCGCACGTTGCGCGCGGCGCACTTGATTTTTATCAGGTGGCTCTTTGCCTGAATGGCAAGATGAGGTTCTCCTCGGGACGCCGCGAGCTGACATTGCGACCAGGCGACATCTGTCTGATCGACATGTCAGAGCCGAACCGGACGGTACTGACGCAAACCGGCGAAGACCGCTTCCATCTGAGGTCGCTCGTGTTGCCCCGCGCGGTCCTCGCGCCAAAGCTGGCGCATCCGGATTCGGCAAATGCGACATTCCTGGCGGGAGATAGTCAGCGCGGACTTCTGCTAGCCGGCCAGTTTCATATGCTCTGGGAATCCGGGTCCTGCGAACCTTCAAGTCTGCCCGGCATGATCGAAGCCATCGCCTGGGTCGTCGCCGAGACCGTTGGCCCGACGCCGGACTCGATCGGCGATGTCGAACGAGCCGAACGCCATCTCTATCTCGCGGTCATCAAGCGTCACATCGAAGCCAATCTCAATTCTCCCGCGTTGACCGCGAGCCATCTCTGTCACCGCTTCCGGATTTCCCGCGCGAGCCTGTACCGATTGTTTGAAGCCGATGGCGGGCTTGCCCGCTTCATCCAGGAGCAGAGACTAAATCGCGCTTTGAGGCAGCTGGTTTCACCGTCGTGGCAGGGCAAAGACCTGATCAATCTGGCCGCCGATCTTCAATTCAGCAGCGCCTCCACCTTCATCCGCGCGTTCCGCCGGCGGTTTGGTGTGACCCCCGGCAAGATCAGGGAAATGGCAGAAACCTGGCGCCACGAAAACGGAACCTTTTTTGAAACGGACAATCTGCTCCATCAGCTCACGCGGCGTCGCGCCGCTCAAGGCATATGACTGACGTTCCAGGGATTACGGGCGCCAAAGCCAGGAAATCTAGCCTGCGCCAAATCTCGCACCGTGATCGCCCCACTTGAGGGGGTGCATCCAAATCGTCAAGGGACGAGAGCGGGATGCGGTGGACGCAACACGTTGGACCTACGACAGGACGGCAGGGCCGACTTTGCCTCTCGCCGCCCACCCGGCGCTGCAACTTTGCGGAAATCATGCCGCGCTTCGACGAACATCAGCGTCGGCCGAAAGCGGCGCATCGAGCCCGAGTGCGGCCTTGATTTTCTGGTTCGGGCATGATCTCGGTCCCAACCTGATTTGCCCGTCGTGTTAATCTGCCGCAGGCCGGCGTTATTGATCCTACCCCCAAATCACCGGCAGATTCCGCACGTCCCGTCCCACAGAGGGGCGGCTCGCGATCGTCACGAACGCGGGGCGGGATGCGATGGACGCAGGCTGCGCTTCTGACGAAGGCGCGTGCCTGCGGACGGCGAAGTCGTGTGGTCCTGATATCCCGACGCTGATATCAAGTTGGCGACGATGCTTCGCATCGCGCCGATGACGGTGGCAAGAAAGCCCGGTCACTGGGGAGAGCGCGCTATAAGCCATTAAAACCATTGCGCGGGGAATGCCGGGTGTTACCGGTGTGACCGTGGTGACTACGCTTGTGTGCTCTTCTACCATTGCACACAAGGCTGCGGGCGCATTGAGCGTCCGGCATTCCCTGCGCCCTCTGATTGGAGAAGGCGGGTAATTTCGGGCAAACCTCGCGCGGATCATGCGGCGAGACCGCGAGCCTATGTCTGCGAAGGAATAGTTGGTAATTCGTTTGACACCAGGGCTGACATTCACCGATCCCAACGCTATATCAGCCCCGCCCGGCACGTCCGGGCTTTTGGCGTTGGCATCCGGAAAAAAGGAAGATGACGGGAACGACACGATCGAGCGGCGGCCTCGACGAGCGCCGCAAGCGGCTCCTTTTCCGCTGCTGGCATCGCGGCACCCGCGAGATGGACCTGATCCTCGGCCGCTTCGCCGATGCCGAAATCGCCGGATTGACCGACGAGGATCTGGCGCAGCTCGAAAGGCTGGTCGAGGTGCCCGACGTCGAGCTCTATGCCGCGCTCACCGGAGAGGCGACCATGGACCCAAACTATGCAGGTCGCGTTTTCGACCGTATCAAGTCGTTTCGCTCTGGAGATCGCTAGCGCGGCGAATTTGAAGTTCCTGTTAGTGTCGCCCGAAATCATCTTAGGAACTTCAAATTCAGGGCCGCACTAGAACCAAAAAGTTGCAGGAGCTCCTTTGATTCCGAAGTTCGCATCAGAGGTTGCCGCGATTATTTGCGAACTTCGGAACCGGAGCTCCGAAGCATGAAGCCGCCTGCCCAATCGCCCGCGCAACTCCTGGCTGTTGGCCGTGCGCTGACCCTTTCCAACGTCGCCGAGGGGGCCGAGGGACTGATCGTTTCGGACCTCTCGCGCGCAGTTGCTGCGCGCGAAAGGCCCCCGGCGGTCAGCCTTGCCGTCGTGTGCCGGGATGGCTCCCGCATGCAGCAACTGGCACGGGCGCTGGCGTTCTTCGCCCCCGATCTGCCGGTTCTTCAGTTCCCGGCGTGGGATTGCCAGCCCTATGACCGGGTGTCGCCGCATGGCGGCATCCTGGCGCAGCGGCTGACGACGCTGGCGCGGCTGTCGCGCCTTGCAGGCAGCGACAAGCCGCTGATCGTGCTGACGACGGTCAACGCCATCGTACAGCGGATCCCGGCGCGCGAGGTCATCGCCGCGCAGGCGCTTTCGGTGGCTCCCGGCCATGTCGTGCCGATGGATTCCATCCTGGCCTGGCTCGAGCACAACGGCTACAACCGCTCCTCGACCGTGCGCGAAGCGGGCGAATACGCGGTGCGCGGGGGCATTCTCGATCTTTTCCCGGCCGGACTCGATCAGCCTGTTCGGTTCGATTTCTTCGGCGACAGCCTGGAATCGATCCGCAGCTTCGATGCCGAAACCCAACGAACGCATCTGGACATGCGTTCGCTCGATCTCGTTCCGATCTCGGAATTCCAGCTCACCACTGAAACCATTCGCCGTTTCCGCATGGGCTATGTCGCCGCCTTTGGCGCGCCAAGACGCGACGATTCCCTTTACGAGGCCGTCAGCGAGGGCCGCCGCCATCCCGGCATGGAGCACTGGTTGCCGCTGTTCCAGGAACGATTGGACACGCTGTTCGACTACCTGGCCGATGCACCGATCGCCATCGAGCCGCAAGGCGAGGATGCCGCGCGCGAGCGCTTCAAGCAGATCGCCGACTACTACGAGGCGCGGCGCGAAGCGCTGGAGCACCCAGGCTCCGGCGCGATCTACCAGCCCCTGCCGCCCGACCGGCTTTATCTGACTGAGGACGAGTGGAGCAAACGTCTCGAAGCCTCCGCAATGGTGCGGCTGACGCAGTTCGCGATGCCGGAGGGGACCGCCAACGTGGTCGACGCCGGCGCGCGCCAGGGACGCAATTTCGCGCCGGAGCGCAACGACAGTTCGGTCAACGTGTTCGAAGCCGTCGTCGCTCATGTTCAGGCACTGCAGGCAAACCGCAAGAAAGTCGTGATTGCGCTGTGGAGCGAGGGCTCGCGCGACCGCATGGACAGCATGCTGCGGGATCACAAGCTCCACAACGTAACCAGCGTCAACACCTGGCGCACCGTGCAGGCCACGCCGCGCAACGAGGCGATGCTGGCCGTGGTCGGCATGGAATCCGGTTTCGAAACCGACCATGTCGCAGTCATCAGCGAGCAGGATATCCTTGGCGACCGGCTGGTGCGGCCGCGCAAGGCGAGCCGAAAACTCGACAATTTCATTTCCGAGGTGACGAGCCTTGCGTCGGGCGACCTCGTGGTCCATGTCGAGCACGGCATTGGCCGGTTCGTCGGCCTGCAGACGCTCGACGTGTCGGGCGCACCCCACGATTGTCTCGAACTGCATTATGCAGCCGATACCAAGCTGTTTCTGCCGGTGGAAAACATCGAGCTGTTGTCCCGCTATGGCTCCGACAGCGCCAATGTCGAACTCGACCGGCTGGGCGGCAGCGGCTGGCAGGCGAGGAAGGCAAAACTCAAGAGCCGCATCCGCGAGATCGCCGGCGAACTGATCAAGATCGCCGCCGAACGGCATCTGCATGAAGCGCCGAAATTGCCGGTGCAGGCGCATGTCTATGACGAATTCTGTGCGCGCTTCCCCTACGAGGAAACCGAAGACCAGCTCGGCGCGATCGCCTCGACCTTGAAGGACCTCGAAAGCGGCCGCCCCATGGACCGGCTGATTTGCGGCGATGTCGGATTTGGCAAGACCGAGGTGGCGCTGCGCGCGGCTTTTGCGGCCTCTCTCGACGGCAAGCAGGTCGCCGTCGTCGTTCCGACGACGCTTCTTGCACGCCAGCACGCCAAAACCTTCGCCGATCGTTTCCGCGGTTTTCCGATCCGCGTCGCCCAGGCTTCGCGTCTGATCCCGGCGAAGGAACTCACCCTGGTCAAGAAGGGCCTCGCAGACGGGTCGATCGACATCGTGGTCGGCACCCACGCGCTGCTCGGCAAATCGATCAAGTTCAGGGATCTGGGCCTATTGATCGTCGACGAGGAGCAGCATTTCGGCGTCAGCCACAAGGAACGGCTGAAACAATTGCGGGCCGAAGTGCACGTGCTGACCCTGAGCGCGACGCCGATCCCGCGCACGCTGCAATTGGCGCTGACGGGCGTGCGTGAGCTTTCCATCATCGCCTCGCCGCCGGTCGACCGGCTCGAGGTCCGCACCTTCGTCGCCCCGCACGATCCCCTGATGATCCGCGAGGCGCTGTTGCGCGAACGCTACCGGGGCGGACAAGCGTTCTACGTGGCGCCCCGCATCGAGGACATCGCGGGCGTGAAGGATTTTCTGGACAAAAGCGTCCCGGAGATGAAAGTGGCGGTGGCGCATGGCCAGATGCCGCCGACCGTCATCGAGGACATCATGTCCGCATTCTATGACGGCAAGTACGACATTCTGCTCTCGACCACGATCATCGAGTCCGGGCTCGACATCCCCAATGCAAATACGCTGATCGTGCATCGCGCCGACATGTTCGGATTGGCGCAGCTCTATCAGCTGCGCGGACGGGTGGGACGATCGAAGCTGCGCGCCTACGCGCTGTTCACGCTGCCGGCGCAGCAAAAGATCACGGCACAGGCTGAACGGCGGTTGAAGGTGCTGCAATCGCTGGAAACATTGGGCGCCGGATTCCAGCTTGCCTCGCACGATCTCGACATTCGCGGCGCCGGCAATCTGCTCGGCGAGGAACAATCCGGCCATATCAAGGAGGTCGGTTTCGAGCTGTACCAGTCGATGCTGGAAGAGGCGATCCTCAACCTCAAGGCAGGCGTGGCCGAGCCTGCGGCCGATCGCTGGTCGCCGCAGATCACAGTAGGCATGCCGGTGCTGATTCCGGAAGACTACGTCGCCGACCTGTCGGTGCGGCTGTCGTTGTACCGTCGGCTCGCCGATCTGGAAACCGACGAGGAGATCGACAATTTCGCGGCCGAGTTGCGCGACCGTTTCGGCGTGTTGCCGGACGAAGTGCGCTATCTGTTCAAGGTCGCTGCGATCAAGAACTATTGCCGAAGGGCCAATGTCGAGAAGGTCGATGCCGGGCCGAAGGGCGCAGTCATCAGCTTCCGCGACAACAAGTTCGCGCATCCCGATCGGCTGGTCTATTTCATCCGCCAGCACGGCCAGGCCGCCCGCGTCCGCCCCGACATGAAGGTCGTCTTCTTCCAGGAATGGGAAACACCGGAAGAGCGGCTAAAGGGCACGACCGAAATACTGCGACAGCTGGCCAGTCTCGCCGAAAGCAAGAAGGCGGCATAACAGCTGCCGTTGGCGGTTGGCGCGCTTAGATCATGCTGCGACTAAGTGGAGTCGCATCATGATCTCATCTCTTTGTTGGAGCATGATCTCCGCGCAAACGCGTTCCGCGTTTGTCGCGAGGGAAAACCGGTTAACCACTTTTCCGGATCATGCTCACGAGGCGGCGCGGCGGCCCTGGTCGTAGAGTCTTGCGAGCAGCGATTGCACCGTGTCCGAGCTTTCCAGGGCGGCCAGGGTGACGACGGGTTCGGAACGCACGTCGCGTTTGCCGTGGGAGGTGTGTCGCATCACGCTGGAAAGCCGCCGGGCGATCGCGTGCGCGTTTCGCAGATCGGCCCCCGCGAACACCACGATCACCGAGCCGTCTTCCCGTGCCGCGCCGAAATCCATCTGACGCAACAGGCGACTGAGAATCCGCGCGCCGTCAAGCTGCGCGCGTGCATGGTTTTTATCGAACGCAAAGCGCGCCACCGACAGGCCACCGCCGCGCGACTGCGCTTCGCGAACCGCGGTGGCGAAATCGCGCTCGAATGCGGCCCTCGTCAACAATCCGGTCAAGGGATCGAGCAAACCGCCCGCATCGATCGAACGGAGCGTGCGGCTCAAATGGGTTTCGAAGGCGTGCTGGCGGATCAACGGCAAGGCATTGGCGGCAATATGGGCGGGATCGCCGCAGATGATCTCGAGGTTCGGCAAATCGTAAGCCGGCACCACGCCATCCAGCGTCACGATCACCGGCAGGTTGCGAAAGCGCGCATCCTCGCCAAGCACGGTGAGGAATGCATCCACCACCCGTGCGCTGAAACCTTCGCCTAGCACGATGCCGTCGATGTCGCGGGTGTTGAGATGTTTTGCAGCGGCTTCGATGCTCAGCGCGCCCACGATTCCCATCCGCTCACCGAGCGCAACGGAAAGCGCAGCGTAGCCGGCGCCCCGCCCGATCAAGAGCGCGGTCGCGTGGCGAACCGGATCTGTCTGCGCAACGGTCGGATGGGCCTGCGCCTGATCGTTACGCCGGCGCATGACGGTTGCATGCAATGCGCGAACCCTGAGTGCCGCGCGCAAACGCGCCGTCAGGCGGTCCCAGCATGCCTTGCCTTGCGAAAACGGGATCGCATTTTCGGGCAGTGCGGCCTGGGGATCGATTGCGATGAGGGGCAGGTAAGGCTCGATTGCGCCGATCTGTTCGGCAAGCCTGGAAAACTCTCCTTCCGGGGCCTGCGACATCGCAACGACGATGCCGGCCGGCTGGAGCCTGGCGACCGCGCGTGAGACCTCAGTCCAGGTCGCATCGATAATCGGAAATATGCCGGCGCGGTCAAGCGCGACCGCGAACGCCGGCTGCCTTGTCGACGACACGACGATGATGGGGCCTTGCAGGGACATCGAAAATTCGGACCAAAACGCCTGAATCGGAGGCGCGATCCTAGTGGGCGCCGTCTTAATGCCCCGTCAACGAAGCCATCCGTTTGCTGATCAGCCGAGGATGTTCCGATCGCGAAATGCTTCGACCATCAGAGGGTTGAGGCCAAGCTGGCTCAGCGCCTCGCGGCCGCGCGCGTGATCCTGGGCGCGCCCGGCGAGGCGGTAGCCGCACAATCGATCGGGCAAGGCCGTCAGAAGTGCGCCGTGACCGAGCCGCCTGGCCCATTCCTGGAGATCGTGCGACAAAAACCGATAACCGCCGACTGACACGATTCCAGCAGGCGGCGCGGTAATGCAGATCGCGCCGGTCGCACGGTCGAGTCGTGCGGCGTAGCCCGTGTCGGCGTAGTCCTGCGGCGGCTGCGATACCAGGGAGTCGCCGGCTGGCGGCGGCGGCGCATAGGCCGGGACGGGCACCATCGCGCCGCGCAAGGCCAACGTTCCCTTCGGTGTGAGGAGGGTCTCGACAGCACTCGACGTTCCCGGGACGTCGCGCGGCGCGCCATGCGCTCCCGGCATGATCGGCACCGGCGTCCCTTCCGCGGTCCGGCGGGCGCCGAACAAGCCGACCTCGCCAAACAGATAGACGTCGGTGAAGCTCGCAGCCTCGGAGGTCCACTGCGCACTCGATGCGACCTGTTCCGGAGTACGCCATAGCCCGATCACATGACGCAGCGTCGGCAGACGCGCGGACGAATCGATCTCGGCCAACCGCAGCGCCATTGGAGCCGGTGTCACCAGCGTGTCGCAGCAATCGTCGTCGATCTGCCGTTTAAGAACCTCGCCGTCGAAGGGGTGATGCAGGCTCAGCGTGCCCGCCGACAGCAGCCAGACGACAAGCGAAGAGGTCAAACCGGCGAACGAGGAGGGGGCGAATGCCGACATCAGGGTCGCCCCCTGCTTCAGGCGGCTTTCGAGGAAAACCGCAAGTCCGCCGGCTATCAAATTGAGATGGGTCCGCGGTACCGGGCGAAACCCGTCGGCCGTCACGTCGAATGAGACGGCCGCTGCCTTGCGGCCGTCGTGTATGACCTTGCGCTTGGTCGCCGATCCGTTGGACATGGCAAGATCCAGCGAAGCCATGCCTTCAGGCAGGTCATCGCCGAAGCCGCAGACGTGGCGAATGGAAAAGGCTTCGGCCGCCGCATTCATGGCCAGATCGGCATGATTGACGCCGTCGATCCTGGCCATGGTCACGATCGCCCGCGCGCCCGTGCGATTGAGTGCCATGGTCAATTCCGCCTGCCGCCAGAGTTGCGGAAGCAGCGCGACGATCAACCCGGCACGATGGGCGGCCAATACTGTGAGCACGAACTCCACCGTATTCGGCAACTGGATTCCGATGACGGAATTGGCGGGAAGTCCGCTTTCGATGAAGTGGGTCGCGAGCGCCGAGATGGCCCGATCGGCTTGGGCGAAGGTCATCCGCCTCGGCGCCAGCCCGGTGATACGCTGCTTGTTGAGCGGATCGAGCAGCGCCGGTGCGTCAGGCTGCCGGGTCAGAACCCGCTGAAACAGTCCGTCAAGCGTCGGCGATTGGCTGGTCTGGATCACGGGTCCACTTAATCTGACGTCGGTTTCGATTTGGGTCGGAATTGAGATCACTTGCAAGAGGTCATTGGAAGAAATCACCGGGATTTCGCTTCACGTCTCAGCCACCAGGTCTCTGGAAGATACCCGGTCAGCGCCGTTGTAGCGGGACGCTCAATCCGGCTCCAGCGCGCGATCCATTGCTCCTGGATGTCGAATAACGGGATGCCGTAAAAACCCGACATCAGCGCGCGATCGAGCGCCCGCACCGCCGAGACGAACGCACCGCGCTCGCGCGCTTCCAGCATGTTGGCGATCATCGCGTCAATGGCAGGGTCCTTGGCCCCCATGTAGTTTCGCGTCCCCTGATTATCCGCCGCTTCGCTTCCCCAGTAAAAATACTGCTCATTGCCCGGCGAAAGCGACTGGTCCCAGCGGTTCTGGATCATGTCGAAGTCGAAGCCTAGGCGGCGCTGGTCGAACAGGACCGCGTCAACCGCGCGGACCGTTGCTTCGATTCCCGCACGCTTGAGGTCGCGGGCACAGGCGAGCGCGATGCGCTCCTGATCACGCGTGGTCACCAATATCTCGAAGGTGAGGGGTGCTTTGGTCGCGCGATTGCGCAACACCGTGCCATCGAGATCGTAGCCGGCCTCGGAAAGCAAATTCAGCGCGCTGCGTAGTGTGGTGCGATCCCGGCCAGAACCGTCGGTCACGGGAAGGCGGTAGGTGCCTTCGAGGATTTCTGCCGGTATGTGTGAAGCGAAGGGTTTAAGCAATTCGCGCTCACGCTGGTCGGCGGGGCGGCCATAGGCCGATAGCTCCGAGCCGGCAAAAAAGCTCGGGGACCGGCCATAGAGCCCAAAGAAATAATTGTGATTGATCCACTCGAAATCGAACAGCAGCGTCAAGGCCTGGCGCACGCGAATGTCCGAAAACACCGGCCGTCGCGTGTTGAAGACCAGGAATTCGGACGGCTGCGGCAGCCCTGTCTTGATGCTGTCGCGGATCACCTCGCCGCCGCGCGCGGCCGGAAAATCATATCCATCGTGCCAGCGCAGCGGTTCGGTCTCGACGCGGAAATCGTAAAGTCCGCGTTTGAAGGCCTCGAACTGGGCATTGGACTCGCGGTAGAAATCGAGCCTGATCTCGTCGAAATTCCACAGGCCCTGGTTGACCGGCAGATCGCGTCCCCAATAGTCGGGATTGCGGATCAGCGTGACGTTCGTGCCTGCCTTCACCGCTCCGACGCGGTAGGGACCCGAGCCGATCGGCGCGGCCAGCGAGGTTTCCTCGAAGGTTGCCGCGTCGATGGCGTGCCGCGGCAGCACCGGCATCAGGCCGAGGATCAGCGGCAGTTCGCGATCCTGCGTGCCGCCGAAATCGAACTTCACCGTGAGCGGATCGAGTGCCTCCGCCTTGGCGACCTTCGAATAGTACTGGCGGTGATTGGGGCGGCCCTTGTCGCGCAACAAGGCCCATGAGAACAGAACATCGTCGGCGGTGACTTGCCTTCCATCGGAAAAACGCGCCCTCGGATCGAGGCGGAACGTGACAAAACTTCTGGCGTCGTCGGTTTCGACGCTTCTGGCCAAGAGACCATAGAGCGTGAAAGGCTCGTCGTTGCCACGCGCCATCAGGCTCTCGACCACAAAGCCCCTGATTTGCTGGACCGCAATTCCCCTCACGATGAGCGGGTTGAGACTGTCGAACGTCCCCAGGATGCCCTGAACCAGCCGGCCTCCCTTGGGCGCCGCAGGATTGGCATAGGGCATGTGGGTGAAGTCGGGTGGGAGCGCGGGCTCGCCGTGCATGGCGATGGCGTAGCTTTGCGCCGCGGCGCCATCGGCAATGCCTGCGAACAGCAAGTTGAGAGCCAGGAAGGCCGAGACGAAAGAGGCAACATAGCCCCATCCGGGAACTTGCCATCTGGTGGAGGGCATTATTCGCTGCCGTACCGACCGCGAGTTCGAAAAGCGAATGTCAAATCCAAAACTCCACGAGGGAACCTGCATTTACCGGTGCTTCCGACGCTAGAACCTGGCGGTTAAGGTGGCTGAGCCACCCCAAGGGCTTCAGATCGAAAGCGGTACTGGAAGCATAAGATTATTTGGTGCCCAGAACCCTCTGGTCTTGCGAAACGATGTTGTAGGAAAATCTTCCGACAGGATGCGAAATCTTTCAATTCGGCAGCCGCGGCTTGTTTGATTCGGAATGATTCACCGCGCATTTTACCATAGGCGAAGGCGTCCGTTGGCGCTGACCGGAGATGCCCTCGGCATTGATCTTTTCGCCCGTGCCTGTATGAAGGCGTGCGATCAACCGATGGGCAGGCCGGTCACGCATCCGCCTCAATTGGCAAGGAGACAGCCCCGCAAAGGGCTACGTGTCGGTGTCCGCAGCGGTTTCGGTACTTCCGTTCAGAAGGGGTTTTCTGCAATGAATTTCCGTATCTTGGCCGCGCCTCTCTGGCCGCGTGGGCGCCTCTTCGCCCTGATGGCGGCCACGGCTTTGACCGCCACATTGCTTGCCCCCGACCTTCAAGCTCAGACGCCGGCTCCATCGCCGGCGGCGCCAGCGGCGCCGGCGCCGGCGACACCCGCGCCGAAAGCGAAAGCTGCTCCCAAGGCAGCACCGAAGGCGGCGCCAGGAGCGCCCGCCTCCTCAGCGCAGCCAGCGCCCCAGGCACCCGCGGCGGCGGCTCCGGCGCCTCAGCAGCCCGAGCAACAGGTTCAGCTCATCTATTCGCCCTGGACCAAATTTTGTCTCAAGCCCCAAGATCCCAATGCCAAGCAGATCTGCTTTACCGGCAAGGATGGGCGTATCGAGTCCGGGCAGCCGGTCATCGCGGCTGTCATTATCGAGCCCGAAGGCGAGACGAAGAAGGTGCTCCGTGTGACGCTTCCTCTGGGCATGCTGATCGCCCAGGGCACACGGGTCATCGTCGACACCAACACTCCGGCGCAGGCGCCCTATGCGATCTGTCTGCAAAACGGTTGTATGTCGGATTACGAAGTCACGCCGGACTTGCTCGCCAACCTGAAGAAGGGGCAGAACCTTTATATTCAGGCGATCAGTTCCAACCAGCAGCCGATCACGCTGGCCCTGCCGCTGGGCGACTTCGCCAAGGCCTATGACGGTCCTCCGACCGATCCGAAGGTGTTCGAGGAGACCCAGAAGAAGCTGCAGGAAGAGCTGCAGAAGCGGGCCGACGAGGCGCGCAAGAAGCTCGAGGGCAACCAACCGACGCCGAATCCGGTGGCCAAGTAGGGCCGTAGGTTATGCAAGCATAGCTCAAGACGTCACTTGAGCTTACCTGCAAAGAAAAAGGCGCTCTGTTCGAGCGCCTTTTTCTCTTTTCTTCTTTCCTTTATCTCTCGCGTTCACCGAGCTTGCACGGCGGGGTATGTCAATTCAACGACGGATTTCGCGGACGGTAACCGCCCGATTTGTCCTTGACGAAGATTTCGGCGACCTGCGAATGCCGGATCGGCTCGCCGGAATTGTCAGGAAGCAGGTTCTGCTCCGAGACATAGGCGACGTATTCGGATTCCGAATTCTCGGCGAGCAGGTGATAGAACGGCTGATCCTTATGGGGCCTCACCTCTTCGGGGATCGACAGCCACCACTCTTCGGTATTGTTGAATTCCGGATCGATGTCGAAAATCACGCCCCGGAAAGAAAATATCCGGTGGCGCACGATTTGCCCGATCTGAAATTTGGCGGTCCGAGCTTTTATCATGTCTCGTCGATAGACCATGATTGTGGCCGATGCTAGAGGCAAACCGCTGAATTAACCTTGCTGTGGCCGGTCCATCCCCGATGTCAACGCGTCCGTTCAGAATCGGACGCCAAATCCGGCCCAAACGAATCTCGAGAAATGTTCCAAATGCTCGCTCGATTATCCGAGAACAGGTGAAATCCGACAGCTAACTAGCTGACGTGCCGAGAAGATCGCCACGATGGCGCCAAACCTTCCCGCATCGCAAGGCGCCGCAGCGGCCCGAACGAGCCGATCAGGTGCAAGCCCGCGGCGCGAAGTGTTTGCATCGGCACGAATGCACTGAGCAACGAACGGTTGGCGATATCGATGGCGAAGGTGCGGCTCACGACATCGGCGCGCCGAGCCGACGCATAGCGGTTCAGCGCCGCCGGCGCGCCGGGATCCTCGCCGAGCGTCAGCGACTCTCGCACGACATCGGCAATATCAACAGCGTCGCGCAGCCCCATGTTGAGGCCCTGCGCCCCGATCGGCGGCAACACGTGCGCGGCCTCGCCGACGAGCGCCACACGCGCTTTGGCAAATTGCCTGGGTTGCTCGATCGCAAGCGGAAACAAGTTGCGTCCCGGTTCGACCTGCAGGCGCCCCAGAATCGAATGCGCTTGGACTTCGGCGGCTTCCGACAGTTCCTCGTCGCCAAGCGCCATCAGCCGCTCGGCTTCCCTTGGCGATGACACCCACACCACGCTGGAGCGGTCGCCGGGCAGGGGAACGAAAACGCAAGGCCCCTGGGGGGTGTGAAATTCAGTGGAGATATTCCCATGGGGTCGCGAGTGGCTGACGTTGAAGGTCAGTGCGGTCTGATGGAGTTCCCGACGTTTGACTCCGATACCCGCAGCCTCACGGCATAGCGACTGCCGTCCGTCAGCGCCGACCGCCAGCAGAGCAAAAAGGGATCCGCCACCGACGAGGTGAATCGCCACCAACCTGTCTTCGGGGGCAACGGTGGCCGCATCGTCGTCGAACCGCGTCAGGTTCGAAAGCTCGGCGGCGCGTTCTTCCAGTGCCGATACCAGAATGCGATTCTCGATGTTGTAGCCGAACACGTCGAGCCCGATCTCCTCGCAGCAAAAGCGCACCTCAGGGGCCCGGATCAGACGGCCGGTGTCATCGACGAGACGCATGACGCGCAAGCCTGCGGCGTTGTCCTTGCAGCGCGGCCAGACTTGCAGTGCCTGCAGAAAATCGATCGAACCATCCAGAAGCGCGGTGGTCCGGTTGTCGGCGTAGTGCGCACGCCTTGCAATCAGGGCCGTGCGCGCTCCGGTCTGCGCCAACGCAATCGCGCAGGCGAGTCCCGCGGGCCCGCCACCGACCACGACCACGTCATAGGCGATGGATGCGTCGTTCATACCAGAACAGATGACATTCCCGGCGGCAATTTCAAGCCCGTCGCCCGGCCGGCTTTTCAACGAAACGGCAGTCAGAAAGCGCGACAACTGCGCATGTACAAATGACGGCGATTTCTGATAGCACTGACCGGAACCCGGCGACCAGCAGTCAACATGGATCACGCAACCAGGCAGGATTCCTCTCGTGCGCCGCTGCTGCGCGCGGCGGCATTTTCAGTGCATATTTTCACCGCGTTGGGCGCCGGCGTCGCCCTGATCGCCTTGCTTGAGGCGGTACGCGAACATTGGGCTGCAATGTTCTGGTGGCTCGGGGCAGCTCTCGTCATCGACGGGCTAGACGGTCCGGTCGCGCGCCGGCTGGACGTGGTGCATCTGCAGCCCAATTGGTCGGGTGACGTGCTCGACCTCGTGGTCGATTTCGTCACTTACGTCTTCGTTCCGGCTTACGCCATCACCGCCAGCGGTCTGTTGCTGCCGATCGCAGCGCCCCTCCTGGGCATAGGTATCGCCGTTTCCGGCGCGCTGTATTTTTCCGATCGCCGCATGAAATCCACCGATAATCACTTTCGCGGCTTTCCCGGCTTGTGGAACATCGCGGCTTTCTATTTGTTCCTGCTTCGCTTGCCACCGGTCTGGTCGAGCCTTGCCGTCGCCATCCTGATCGTTCTGACCTTCGCTCCGTTTCATGTCATTCATCCGGTCCGGGTCGTGCGCCTGCGCTGGTTGACGTTATCCCTGATCGGTGCCTGGACGGCGCTCGCGATGGTGGCGTTGACGAACGATTTTCAGGCCGGCACTGCCGTCAACCTGGCGCTCTGCGCAATCGCCGTCTACGTGGTCGGATGCGACGCGGCCATCCGGTTCGTCCGATCGCTCAACACATGATCGAGTTGTTGACCAGCACCGAAGCGTGGGCGGCGCTGTTGACGCTGACGGCGCTCGAGATCGTTCTCGGCATCGATAATGTCATCTTCCTGTCGGTCATCGTCTCCGGCATCCCGCCGGCGCAGGCGAAGCGGGCGCGGCAGATCGGGCTGGCGCTGGCGCTGGTATTCCGGATCCTGTTGCTCAGCATTCTGGTATGGCTGATCGGTCTCACCGAAGCCGTCTTTACCGTGAGCGGCTCACCATTCTCCTGGCGCGACATCATCCTGATTGGCGGCGGTCTGTTTTTGATCGCAAAGGCGACCCACGAAATTCACAACGAGGTGGAGGTAAGCGACGAAACGAACGGCGAGAACCGAAGATCGTCGGCGTTCTTCTTGGTGATCGTCCAGATCATCATCGTCGACATGGTGTTTTCACTGGACTCGATCATCACCGCGATCGGCATGGCCCAGGATCTGGCAATCATGATTACAGCGGTCATCATCGCCTGCATCGTGATGTATGTGGCGTCCGGTCCGGTGGCACGATTTGTCGGGGAGCATCCTACCACCAAGATGCTGGCGCTCGCCTTTCTGGTGTTGATCGGCGTCGCGCTGGTGGCGGACGGGTTCAAATTCCATATTCCGCGCGGCTATATCTATTTTGCCATAGCGTTTTCCGCGGCGGTTGAATTCTTCAACGTTCTTGCCAAGCGTAACCGAAAGAAGCGGACGTTAACCAATTGATTCTAACGCGACGCGCTTGAGATCAACGAGTTGACATTGCGGCCTTGATGGCTTTCGCTCACCTTGGGTGAAAAATGCCGGAGAGGACCGCAAGATGGCCAAGGCCGTGCGCGTGCACAAGGTAGGGGGCCCGGAGGCCCTGGTCTACGAAGACGTTGACGTGCCCGCGCCCGGCCCCGGCGAGATACGCATCCGCCAGCACGCCGTCGGGCTGAACTTCATCGACGTCTATTTTCGCACCGGTCTCTACAAGGCGCCGGGGCTGCCGTTCATCGCCGGCAATGAAGCGGCCGGCGAGGTACTCGCCGTAGGCGCCGGCGTGACGAATTTCCATCCCGGCGATCGCGTCGCCTACTACACCAGCCTCGGCGGCTATTCCAGCGAGCGTAACATGCCCTGGGAAAAACTGGTCAAACTGCCCGATCACATCACTTACGAGCAGGGCGCGGTGTTGATGCTGAAGGGACTGACGGTCTGGTACCTCCTGCACAAGACCTTCAGGGTCGAGCCGCACCATCGGGTATTGATCCACGCCGCGGCCGGCGGGATCGGCCTGCTCGCTTGCCAATGGGCGAGCGCGCTGGGGGCACACGTCATCGGCACGGTCGGCTCCAAGGCCAAGGCCGACCTCGCGCTGGCCAATGGCTGCGATCACGTCATCCTCTACAATGAGGAGGATTTTGTCGCGCGCGTCAAACAGATCAGCCGGAACGAGCTATGCGACGTGGTCTATGACGGCGTCGGCAAGTCGACCTTTCCTGGCTCGCTGTCCTGCCTCAAGCCGCGCGGCCTGTTCGTGAGTTTTGGTAACGCGTCGGGGCCGGTGCCGCCGTTCGCGATCGCCGAACTCAACAATCACGGCTCGTTGTTTGCGACCCGGCCCAAACTCAATGACTACATTGGCAAGCGCTCGGATCTGCTCGAAGGCGCCGACACGCTGTTTGCTGCCGTCATCAACGGCAAACTGCATGTGCCCATCAACCATGCCTATGCGCTCAAGGACGCCGCCAAGGCCCATGTCGATCTGGAAAGCCGGGCGACGACGGGTGCCTCGATCCTCAAGCCGTGACCCACCTCACGCTGTGCCAGAGATCGCGCCATTTGCCGCTAAGCGACTCCAAGTCGCCCGGCATGATCTCGAAGCATACGGTGTTGTTCGGAATCCGCTGCCAAGCCTGTGCATGACGAAGGTGAACATGCGCGATCGGCCGCATCCAGGAAGTATCATCGAGCGTCCCCGCATGCACCGCGGTAATATCGGGAAGGGAGCGTTTTTCGCAGGCGATCCCGCCGCCGCAGATCCCGCAAAACCGGTGCCTGCTTTCGGTAGCGCCGCCACCAATCTGATGCCAGTACTTTGGCGTGCCGCAGGTCACCGTGAAGCCTTCGGTTTTGACCAGCATTGACAGGCCGAAAGCACTTCCTGACCGGCGCTGGCAGTCAGTGCAATGGCAGACATAGACAAGAAGCGGCACGGCTTCGATCGAAAACCGCACCGCCTTGCAGGGACAACCTCCGCATATCGGCAGCTCCGGCGGAAACAACTTGCTCATGGCTATGCCACTCTTCGCGCAATCCCGGCCTTCATCACCAGGGCGTCAAGACAATTGATCATCAGGTCAATCTCCTGATGCGTCACGTTGAGAGCCGGCATAAAGCGCAAGGCGTCAGGCCTGGGAGCGTTGAGCAGCACGCCTTCCACGAACGCCTGTCCGACGATCGAGGCGGCGATCGGCATTTTCAGATCAAGCGCGAGCAAAAGACCTCGGCCGCGAACCTCGCCAAGACCATGCCGCACGGAAAGCCTCTGCAGCTCGCCTTCGAGATAGAGACCGGTATCAGTCACCGATTTCAGGAAAGCGGGCGCTGAGACCTGCTGCAGAACGGCAAGCCCCGCCGCGCACATCAAGGGATTGCCGCAGAACGTGCCGCCCTGGTCGCCGTGCTCGAAGCAGGCGGACGCTTCCGTCGAGAGCAGGGCGGCAAGCGGGACGCCACCGCCAATGCCCTTGCCGAGCGTCATGATGTCGGGCGTGATGCACGCGTGCTCGTAGTGGAAGAGCTTGCCGGTGCGGCCATAGCCGGTCTGGATTTCGTCCAGGATGAGCAGAAGGCCATGCGCCCTCGTCAATTCGCGCAGGTCACGCAGGAAGCGATCCGTGGCTGACCACACGCCGGCTTCGCCCTGGATCGGCTCGAGCATCATGGCGACCGTCCGCTCGTTGATCAGCCGCTCGACCGAAGCGAGGTCATTCAGTCGGGCCTTGGGAAATCCCGACACCTTCGGCTCGAACAGAGGTTCGAACGTCTTTTTTCCCGATGCCGACATCGTCGCCAGTGTCCGGCCATGAAAGCCGCCTTCGAAGGTGATGATTTCGTGCGCACCGTTTTTATGCCGCGCGCCGTATTTGCGCGCGAGCTTGATCGCGCCTTCATTCGCTTCCGCGCCGGAATTGGCAAAGAACACGCGATCGAAGCAGCTCTGTTCGACCAGCGCCTGTGCCAGCTTGAGGCTGGTATCGTTGTAATAGGCGGGGCTCGGCGTGACCAAACGCTTCGCCTGCTCGGCGAGCGCCTCGGCCAGAAGCGGCGGTGAATGGCCGAGACAGTTCACAGCCCATCCCTGGACAAAATCGAGATAGCGCTTGCCGCTATCGTCCCACAGAAAGGAGCCTTCGCCGCGCACGAACACGGCCCGAGGGCGCGCGGCGATCTCCATCAGCGCATCGAACGGATGGGTGGCGTTGGTCATGTCGAACTCCCGGTGGTTTGAGGTGAGGGCGGCCCGAAACGCAAGAAGGCCGCACTTTTCGGGTGCGGCCTTCTCGAAAACCTTGCTGATCTACTTGTTCAGCGATGTCGTCGGACATGGCGCGACCCGTCGTCGTCACGGACGTGACGGCGGCAACGGGCGCGGGCTTTGGTCCGGTTCAAAATCATGGGCTGCGCTCTTACAGCGTGACACAGGGCAATGTCAAGGAGGTTCTCCTTAAGCGTCATTTCCGCGCAAACGCCTTCGCGTTCGTCGGATCGTGCTTTAGCCAACCCGAAAGCCGGGCCGCTCGCGGTCCGACGCCGGCGGCTCGTACCAGATGGTCACCACGATACACGGACGCGTCCCTTCGTTCGGCTTCTCGGCTACCGCCGCAATCACCGTTTCAGTTTTGATAATCGTTATCGAGCTTGCGGACGCGATGAAGGCGTTGATCTGCTCTTCGACCCTGCCTGGGTCCGCATCCATGAAGATCTTGATCTTCAGCGGTTGTGGCATTTGGCTCCCTCTAAAATCCCGAGACGCTGCCGTGCAGATCGTATTCGTCCGATCGCTCGATTTTCGCGGTGACAATTTCGCCGACGCGCAGCGGCCGCCGGCTCGACAGATAAACCGCACCGTCGATCTCGGGCGCATCGGCTTTTGAGCGCCCCTTGATAACGGTCGGCCCGACCTCGTCGACGATGACTTGCTGGCGCGTGCCGACTTTTCGCTTCAGCCGGCGGGCGGATATCTTCTGTTGCCGCGCCATCAGCGCGTTCCAGCGTTCCTGCTTGACCTCTTCAGCCACCGCGCCGCCAAGCGCGTTGGAGGCGGCACCCGCGACCGGC
Source organism: Bradyrhizobium sp. (assembly GCF_035570375.1). GTDB lineage: Bacteria > Pseudomonadota > Alphaproteobacteria > Rhizobiales > Xanthobacteraceae > Bradyrhizobium. Next base: position 26,431 of record NZ_DATMLW010000009.1, read on the forward strand.
TCATATTTGAAGCAGCCGACGCGATCGATCTCGGCTTCCTCGAGCCAGTCAAGCAGGGAGGCAAAGTCGGAATCCTTTTCGCCGGGGAAACCCACGATGAAGGTTGAACGCAGCGTCAGCTCGGGACATTCCTCGCGCCACTTCGAAATCCGCGCCAGTGTCTTCTCCTGAGCGGCCGGACGCTTCATGGCCTTGAGGATCTCGGCACTGGCATGCTGGAAAGGAATGTCGAGGTAGGGTAGCACCTTGCCCTCACGCATCAGGCCGATGACTTCGTCGACATGCGGGTAGGGGTAGACGTACTGCAGGCGGACCCAGACGCCGAACTCGCCGAGCGCCTGGGCAAGATCAAGAAATCTTGCGCGGACTTCGCGGTCCTTCCACGGGCTTGGCGCATACTTCAGGTCCACGCCATAGGCCGAGGTGTCCTGGGAAATCACCAGCAATTCCTTGACGCCGGCAGACACCAGCTTTTCTGCCTCGCGCAGCACGTCATTAGCCGGCCGCGACACCAGATCGCCGCGCAGCTTCGGGATGATGCAAAAGCTGCAGCGGTTGTTGCAGCCTTCGGAAATCTTCAGGTACGCGTAATGCCGCGGCGTCAGCTTGATGCCTTGCGGCGGAACAAGGTCGATGTGCGGATTGTGGAGGGGAGGGAGCGCGCGATGCACGGCATCGAGCACGCTCTCATATTGCTGCGGTCCTGTGATCGACAATACGCCGGGGTAGGCAACCTCGATCTGTTCGGGTTCCGCACCCATGCAGCCAGTGACAATGACCCTGCCATTCTCCGCCATCGCCTGCCCGATCGCGCCAAGCGATTCCCGCTTGGCGCTGTCGAGAAAGCCGCAGGTGTTGACGATGACGAGATCGGCGCCGTCATGCTTGCGCGCCAGCTCATATCCTTCGGCGCGCAGGCGCGTGATGATGCGCTCGGAATCCACAAGAGCCTTGGGGCATCCGAGTGAAACAAAGCTGACTTTGGGCGGAGCCGCCTTTTGCATCACCAATTTGTCCGATTATTGGGCAGGAACTAATCCCGATTGCGCACAATTACAAGGCTTTGCGCGGGCCTCTTGCGTGCTATCAAGGCTTTTGCCGGAATGCGAGTGAGCGATGGGCGCCGAGTCGTCTCCTAGGATCGCGATTGTCGACGAAAGCCCGATCCGTGCCGCAATTCTGGAAGAGGGATTGCGGGAGGCGGGCTATACCGAGGTCGTGCGCATCGGCGAAATGCAGAGCTTGCTGAGCCGCATCTACGCGCTCGATCCCGACGTCATCGTCATCGATCTGGAAAATCCCAGCCGGGATATTCTCGAACAGATGTTCCAGGTAAGCCGCGCGGTGCGGCGGCCGATTGCGATGTTCGTCGACCAGAGCGATACCGCCTCGATCCAGGCTTCCGTCGATGCCGGCGTCTCCGCCTATATCGTCGACGGCCTGAAGAAAGAGCGGCTCAAGCCGATCCTTGATCTCTGCATCTCGCGCTTCAACGCTTTTTCCAGGCTGCAGGACGAGCTCGATCGCACCAAATCCGCGCTGGAAGAGCGCAAGGTCATCGATCGCGCCAAGGGCATTCTGATGAAGCTCAAGGGCCTCACCGAAGAGGAGGCCTATGTCCTGCTTCGATCGACCGCGATGCGCGAGAAGAAGAAAATCGGCGAGATCGCGCAATCGATCCTGACGGCATCGGAGCTCTTGAAATGAAGGAAACGCTCCAGATCGGATTCATTCCACTGATCGACGCCGGCGCCCTTCTCGTCGCCGTCGACAAGGGTTTTACCGCAGCCGAAGGGCTGGATGTCACCCTGGTACGCGAAGTGTCGTGGTCGAATGTCCGCGACAAACTCAATATCGGCCTGTTCGACGCCGCCCATCTGCTCGCGCCGGTCGCAATTGCCTCGAGCCTCGGGCTCGGACATATCAAGGTGCCGATCGTGGCGCCGTTCAATCTCGGCCTCAATGGCAACGCGATCACGGTATCATCGGCGCTTCACGCCGCCATCATGGCGGAAATCGACGGTGATCCCTTCGACCCGATGGCGACCGCGACCACCCTGTCGCGCGTTGTCGCAAGCCGTCGCAAGGACGGAGCCGAGCCGTTGACCTTCGGCATGACCTTTCCGTTTTCGACCCATAACTACCAGTTGCGGTTCTGGATGGCGGCCGGCGGCGTGGACCCGGACGAGGACGTCCGTCTCGTCGTGCTGCCGCCCCCCTTCATGGTGGAGAGCATTGCCGGGGGGCAGGTCGATGGATTCTGCGTAGGCGCTCCCTGGAACTCGATCGCTGTGGACCGCGGCGTCGGTCGGATACTGCATTTCGGCTCGGACATTTTGCAACGGGCGGCGGAAAAGGTGCTGGCGGTCAGGGAGGGCTGGTGCGCGAAAAATCCGCACATCGTCGCCGCGCTGGTGCGGGCGGCACAGCGAGCGGCCGAATTCGTCGAGGAGCCGCAAAACCGGATCGAGGTCGCGCGCATTCTCGCGCGCGCGGAGTATGTCGGGGTCGATCCCGACCTGATTTTGCGGACGCTGGAAGGCCGCCTGAAGATTTCAGCCGAGGGGACGGTGCGCGAAAGCCGCCGCTATCTGCTCATTGGAAGACAAGAGGCTCCCCGACCGGATCCGGTCCAGGCCGCATGGCTTTACGCTCAGATGGTATGCTGGGGGCAGGCCGAGATGAGCCATGATGCGCTTCAAACCGCGCACGCGGTGTTCAGGCCCGATCTTTACGATCAGGCTTTGGGGTCGGCGGCAAAGCCTATTCGCGCTTCCGATTCCGTCGGCGCCTTCGCCGGGCCAGCCTTCGATCCCGAAAACGTCGCTCGCTACCTCGCATCCTTCCCGATTGGCCGCCAAAAGCCCCGCTGACGTAAAATTAGGCAGCAATTGATAGCGGTCTAATTTTTCGGCACACTGCCCGAAATTCGATGCCGCTGGGTGCTTGGCGGTTCCATTTATGCGGCATAAGCAATTGTAATATAAATACAATTCCTGCCAGCGCGGATGGCACGCAACTTGAATGTTGCGGTGCAGCCAGCCGTCGCAGATGCCCGCTGGCATAGGTCCAGGATGGATTTCCGCAGCAACGAGGCTGGTCGGACCGCATCCGGAAATGAAGGCCGACGTTCGCACGTCTAACCCCATTTCCCGCGCGGTCAGATTTTCGCATTTCCGAAAGAGGCCACGGGGCCGCGAGGAGTTTCGCCACGCGCATGAAGATCGATCCCCTCTCAGTCGACTTTACCGACGAGCAGAAACGCTATCTCGAAGGTTTTGCGACCGGCCTGCAGATCAGCAGGGTCGGGCGCGGCTTCGGCGGCGGGGTGACCGTCAAAGCGAACACCGAACCGGTTGGGCCGGATGCCGCACACCTCAAGGCACAGGACAAGGTTCTCGCCTCGGGTAAAAAATTGGCGGATCAGGAGAAGTTCAAGCGGGAAGAGCATCCGTTCGACGCCTATCCGCGCCTCAAGCAACAGGCGTTGACCAATTCGTCGCCGTCACCAGCAGACAATTTCCGCTGGCGCTATTATGGCCTGTTTTATGTCGCGCCGGCGCAAGACTCTTACATGTGCCGTTTGCGAATCCCGAACGGGGTGCTCAAGCACTGGCAGCTTTCGGGGGTGGCGGATCTCGCCGAGAAGTTCTGCGGCCCGTATTGCCACGTCACCACCCGTGCCAATCTGCAGGTGCGGGAAATTCCGCCCAAACATGCGATTGCGTTGATCGAAGGCATTCAGGAACTCGGCCTTTGCTCGCGCGGATCGGGGGCCGACAATATCCGCAACGTCACCGGCACCCCGACGGCCGGAATCGATCCGCAGGAATTGATCGACACCCGCGAATACGCCCGTGAATGGCACTACCACATTCTCAACGACCGCTCGCTCTACGGCTTGCCGCGCAAATTCAACGTGGCGTTCGATGGCGCGGGTCAAATCGCGGTGCTCGAAGACACCAATGACATCGCTTTCGCCGCCGTCGAAGTGAGGGACGGTTTTTCCGTCGAGCCCGGCGTGTGGTTTCGTCTCGGGATCGGCGGCATCACCGGCCACAAGGATTTTGCCAGGGAAACCGGCATTATCGTCAGGCCTGCCGACGCAACCAGGGTTGCGGATGCGATCGTGCGGGCATTCATTGACACCGGCGATCGCACCAACCGCCTCAAGGCCCGCCTCAAATATGTCATCGACAGAATGGGAATGGAAAAATTCCTCGCACTCGTCGAAGAGAAGCTTGGCCACGCCCTGACCCGCGTGCCCGCGGAAGCATTGGGGAGGCGGCCTGCGTTTGACCGGATGGCCCATATCGGCGTGCGCCGGCAAAAGCAGGAGGGTTTGAGCTGGATCGGCGTTTCATTGCCGCTCGGCAAGGCGACCTGCGAGCAGATGCGCGCGCTTGCCAAAATCGCCCGCGATCTCGGCGACGGCGATATTCGCCTGACAGTCTGGCAGAACCTGTTGATCTCCGGGGTACGCGACGAGAGCCTGGGCGTTGCGGTTGCGGCGATCGAGAAAACAGGTCTTGCGGTCAAGGCGTCGCAAATCCGCGCCGGATTGATCGCGTGCACGGGCAATGCCGGCTGCAAGTTCGCCGCCTCCGACACCAAGCGTCATGCGGCTGCGATCGGCGACTGGTGCGACGGGCGCGTCGAGATCGACACGCCGCTGAACATTCACCTGACTGGCTGTCATCACTCCTGCGCCCAGCACTACATCAGCGATATCGGCCTGATCGCCGCCAAGGTGCCCGTCGGCGCGGGCGATGACACGGTGGAGGGCTATCACCTGTTCGCCGGCGGCGGATTCGGGCCCGATGCCGATCTCGGGCAGGAGGTCTATCGCGACCTCAAGGCGGAGGATGCCCCGAAGACGGTTGAGAAATTGCTCAATGCCTATCTCGCGCACCGCATTTCCAAAGATGAAACCTTTCTCACCTTCGCGCGCCGCCATGACGGCGAGACGCTGCGCAGGCTCGCTGATGCAGATACTTTGAAATGAACCAGATCACTCCTCCGCCGAAGATCGAAATTATTCCGCCAAGCGCGCCTTTTTCCGAGGCGCAGCGCTCATGGCTGAACGGCTTTTTCGCTGGCCTCTTGAGCGATGCGCCAACGCCGCTGAGCCCCGAGCAGGGCGCTGCCCTGGTGCCGTCGCCCGCGGGCGACGCCGACGACGGTGAGGCGCCCTGGCACGACCAGACCCTGCCGATCGCCGAGCGGATGAAGCTTGCACAGGGACGTCCGTTGCGCCAGCGGATGATGGCCGCGATGGCGCAACAGGATTGCGGCCAATGCGGCTATAATTGCCACGACTACTCTGAGGCGATCGCAAGCAAGGCCGAAGCGCGTCTCAATTTGTGCGTCCCCGGCGGCAAGGAAACCGCCCGGATGCTGAAAACGCTGCATGAAGAGCTGGAAAAATCGCCTGGCGCGGCATCAAGCCCGGCGGCGGCGCCAGCTGCGAACGTTGCCGCCGCGCAGCTCGCCGAGCCCGGTCGGTCGCGCGACAATCCGGCGGCTGCGACATTGGTGTCGCGGCGTCTGCTCAACAAGGCGGGATCGGAAAAGGAAACCTGGCACATCGATTTTGATCTTGCCGGCAGCGGCCTCGATTATGTCGTCGGCGATTCCTTTGGCATTTTCGCGCGCAACGAGCTCGGTCATGTCGACCAGATCATCGCGCTGCTCGGGGCATCCCACACCACCAGGGTGAGAGGCAGGACGCTTCGCGAAGTCCTGGCCGACGAGGTTTCGCTCTCGCCCGCGCCGGATTCGCTGTTCGAGCTGATTTCCTTCATCACCGGCGGCGCGCAGCGCGAGAAGGCGCGAGCCCTTGCGCAAGGAGACAATCCCGACGGGGACGCTGCGACGCTCGATGTGATGGCGGCCCTGCAGAAATTCTCAGGCGTCCGCCCGCATCCGGAAGCCTTCGTCGAAGCGCTCGAGCCGCTGCAGCCGCGACTCTATTCGATCTCCTCATCGCACAACGCAACTCCTGGAAAATTGTCGCTGACCGTGGACTGCGTGCGCTACGTGATCGGCAAACGCAAGCGGCTGGGCCTGGCTTCGACATTTCTCGCCGAGCGCATCCAGCCGGGCGAACAAGTGAAAGTCTATGTTCAGAAGGCGCACGGCTTCGCACTGCCGCAGGATCCTAAGGTGCCGATCATCATGATCGGGCCCGGCACCGGGGTAGCGCCGTTCCGCGCCTTTCTGCTCGACCGAAAGGCCACAGGCGCCACCGGCAAGAACTGGCTGTTCTTCGGCCACCAGCGCAGCGGGTGCGATTTCTTTTACGGCGAGGAACTGAACGCGATGAAAACGGCCGGACTTCTGACGCGCCTGTCGCTGGCCTGGTCACGCGACGGCGACAAGAAGTTCTACGTTCAGGACCGCATGCGCGAAGTCGGTCGCGAGCTATGGTCATGGCTTGCCGAGGGCGCCCATGTCTATATCTGCGGCGACGCCAAGCGGATGGCCAAAGACGTCGAACGCGCGCTGGTCGATATCGTCGCGCAACATGGTGCGCGTTCGACCGATGAAGCGGTAATTTTTGTCGGGGAACTCAAGAAGAAGGGGCGGTTCCAGCAGGACGTTTATTGAGCGACGGAACCGGTTCCCGCTGCGTTACGAATAAAATTCTTCCTCGAATCTCCACCAAAGAATTTTCACCTGCATTCGGCCTTGTACAGAGGCTGGCATCGCTATTTTCCTCTGCGCCTTGAATCCACCCGCCGCCGATATTCCATTAGTCGGCATGTCCCATTGGGGTGGATCTGATATTCGCGGGAGCGCTCGCTGAAACAAGAGAGCGAATGTCGGAGCCCGACCACCCGTTGGAGAACGTCCATGCGCGAACTCTCGGCGGAAGCCCGGCTCCACCTTTATGCGCGTTCCCTGTCGCGGAAAACCGGAGCGGGAATTCATGCCGCGGCGCTTTACGGCGCGCTCGTCCTTATCGCGGCCGTTATCTTCGGCTCGCTTTCGGTGCACCCGTTCTAGACCTGGCTAGCTTGCCTTCCTGAACGGCGCGACATCGATGCCGGCGTCTTTCAGGGACTTGCGTACACCGCGAGCGATGTCGACAGCGCCCGGCGTGTCGCCGTGAATGCAGACGGTGTCGGTGCGCATCTTGATCACTTTGCCGCTGGCGGCAATCACGGCGCCGTCCTGCACCATCCGAACCACGCGCTCGGCAATCTGCTTCGGATCATGCAGAACCGATCCCGGCTTGCGGCGCGACATCAGCATGCCGTCGTCTTCATAGGCGCGATCGGCGAACACCTCATGCACCATCGGCAAATTGGCGGCTTCCCCGGCCTGCACCAGCCTGGAGTTGGCGAGAACAACGAAGACGAGATTGGGATCGACCGCCTTGATCGCCGAAGCGATCGCTCGCGCGGTCGTTTCCTCCTCGCAGGCGACGTTGGAGAGCGCGCCGTGGGCCTTAACGTGGGTCACCTGGTAGCCGGCCATGGTGGCGATCGCCTGCAAGGCACCGATCTGGTAGGCGACCAGGTTTTCGATTTCGGAAGCGCTCATGCCGTAGAACGGGCGGCGGCCGAAACCATGAATGTCCCGGTAGCCGGGATGCGCGCCGACGCTCACCCCGCGCGCTTTCGCAAGCTCCACGGTCTTGCGCATGGTGTTGTAGTCGCCGCCGTGAAAGCCGCAGGCGACGTTGACCGAGGTGGCGAGTTCGATCATGGCGGCATCATTGCCCATCTCCCACGCGCCAAAGGATTCACCGAGATCACAATTCAGGTCGACTGTTTTCATTTTGTTTTCCATTTTCCCTATGGACGGCACCAGCCTGGCTTATTCCCGCGTCAACGCGCCGTCCGGCGATGAAATCTGCCACGTCCCGGCGTCAACTGCATTCACGGCGGCGCCCGCTACGTTAGCATCCTGCAGCGCCTCGATGTTGAGATCAAAGCTCTCGATTCCGCGCAGGCGATCGCGCAGGCCTCGCAGCAGTTGAGCGAAGTTGCGCGCCTCCGCTTGCGCCTCAGCCATGCCGATCGCCCTGAATCGAAAGTTGGTCCCGGCCGGGGTCTGGGCGAAGCGGCCAAGATCGGCCGATATCACGGTTGCTATTTTGGGGTAGCCGCCGGTCGTACCGCGATCCGGCATCAGGACGATCGGCTGGCCATTGCCCGGCACCTGGATGCTGCCGTTGACGGTTCCGTCGGAGACGATGTTGTGGCCGTGCAGGTGTTGGATCACAGGTCCCTCCAGCCGATAGCCCATGCGGTCGCTGGTCGCCGAGACCTTCCATTCGCTGTTCAGAAGGACATCGATGCCGTCGCCGAATTCGTCATCCTGCGGGCCCAACACCACGCGGATCGGACCTGCGACCTCGTCAGGAAGATCGATCCGGCATTCGGCGTTGCCGCTTGCGGCGGCTACATTCAATTCGTCGCCCGCCTGCAACGGACGAGGGTAGGGGCTTCCAAGCCCGGCCCGCGCATTCACCGCAAGGCTTCCGAACATGGCTTCCCCCGCAATTCCGCCTTCGATCGCGAGATAGCTGAAAGACCCGCGTGCCATTCCGAGTTTCAAGGTCTCGCCTTCGGCGAGCGTCACCGAGGAATTCCACGCAACGGCGCGTCCCGCAATATCGGCGCTGCGCGGCGCGGCGGAGAGGGCGAGCCGAACAGCGCCTTCGCGCGCCGTGAACAAAGCGCCGAACGGGCCGATTTCGATCGCGGCATCGATCAGCGCGTTACCCACAAGGCAATTCGCGGCGGCAAGTCCCAGCCGATCCATCGCGCCGCTCGGCGGCAGGCCGTAACGCTGGGCGCCGAAACGTCCGCCATCCTGCACGGAACTCGCGGGACCGATCGATGAAACAACGAGCTTGCTCATGCAGCCATCAATTCCGCGACGAGTTCGCCGTGTTCTGCGGCACGATCCTGCTCAACGAATGTCTTGGCATCGACCACGTAAAACATCACGCGATCGCCGGGCTCCAGCAGGAAGATCGGATCGCGGTGCAACTGGTAGGTTCTGACGGGGGTGCGACCCAAGAGGTGCCAACCGCTCGGGCCGGCGAGACATTGTATCCCCGTCTGCACGCCGCCGATTGAAATCGTGCCCGCCGGCGTCAGCAGGCGCGGGTTTTGCCGCCTTGGCATCTGCAACTTTTCATGCAGACCGCTCAGATAGGACCAACCCGGCGTGAAGCCGATCATGGCGACGCGATACTCGCTGGCAATGTGCCGCGCGACGATGTCATCGGGCGTGGTGCCGAGTGTTTTGGCGACATCTTCCAGGTCGATGCCGTGTTCCCCGCCATAGGCAACCGGTATGCGCCATCGTCGCGCATTCTCGGTCGGGGGAACCGGCGCGAGCGCAAGTTCAGCCAGTTTTCTGCCCAATGCTTCGAAGTCGATCTGCGTCGGATCGTAATGAACCAAAAGCGACCGATAGGTGGGCACCGTCTCGGTCACCCCGGCGATCGGCTCTCGCGCAAGCTCGCGGTCGAGCGCCAGCACCCGCCGGTTGGCGGCATCGTCGATATGGCGGGAAAATTCCACCGTGATGGCGCTGTCACCACCTGGCAGAAGGCGGGGCGGGGAGAGTGGCGCGGCCATGGCCTCAACTTGCTCGTCGGTCGGTGTTCGGATTTAGCGCGTTTTGAAGCAAAGTGGAATTCGGCCTGGCGCAAAATAAGCCTGTCGTCTCAATAAACTAATGCAAACCTTCCTGATAAATTGAGCTGATCATGCCTGATTGCGATTCATTCCATCGCACAAGCCTTGCCGACAGCCCTTGACGCGATGCGCCCGCCCCGCAAGATGCGCGGCCAAACCATCCGCACCGGAGTTGCTCTCCCAGATGTCCCTGACCCCCGAAGCGATCGCGACGCTTTCAGGCGTTTCCACCGCCACCATCACCACGGTTCTCCTCAAAAAGGGCCTGCGCAATGTCTGGATGCGAGGGACGCGTCCTTTGCGGCCGGGCCAGAAGCGGCTGGTCGGACCAGCCTTTACGCTGCGTTTCGTGCCTGCCCGCGAAGACCTGGCTACACCTGAATCGTGGTCGTCGCCGATTTCGACCCGAACCGCGATCGAAGCGATGCCCGAGGGTTGCATCGCCGTGGTCGACGCCATGGGCATCACAGACGCCGGGATTTTCGGAGACATTTTGTGCGCCCGCATGGTCAAGCGCGGGGTTTCGGCGCTCGTCACCGATGGCGTGGTGCGCGACATCGAGGGCGTTCTCGGCACCGGCCTTCCCGTATGGTGTGATGGTTATGCCGCGCCGCCTTCGGTTGCCGGATTGACCTTCGTCGGCTGGGGCGAACCGATCGGTTGCGGCGGCGTGGCCATCTTCCCTGACGACGTCGTGGTGGCGGATCAGGACGGTGCCGTCGTCATTCCCAAGGCGTTTCTCGATCACGTTCTGGCCGAAGGCCGCGAACAGGAGCGGATGGAAGGCTGGATCGTCGAGGAGGTCAATAACGGCGCGGCGTTGCCGGGCCTCTATCCGATGAATGCGGAGACGAAAGCGCGCTACGCGGCATCGAAAAAATGATCGGGCCGCGCCAAAGCACCTAACCGAGAGGAGGAGATCCATGGAGATCCATCTCGCCGGCTCGCGACCGACGCGGCGCGCGCCCACGCAGTATTTCACGGGGACCGTCTGGCAGGATCCGATCGTGGCGACGCCGGCGCCGGCGCGAGTGGTCTCCAACCGCGTGTCATTCGAGCCGGGCGCGCGCACCAATTGGCACACCCATCCGCTCGGTCAGACGCTCTATGTCGTCTCCGGGGCGGGCCGCGTGCAGGCGGAGGGCGGCCCGGTACGCGAGATCCGGCCCGGCGACGTCGTGTGGATTCCGCCGGGCGAAAGACATTGGCACGGCGCTTCTCCGACCAACGGCATGACTCATGTCGCGATCCAGGAATCGCTGGACGGCAATTACGTGACCTGGATGGAGCCGGTCACCGACCAGGAATACTCCGCAAAGCTCGGTGGTTGAAAGGGGCAGGTCAGCGCGAGTGCTTCCGGCCTTCGTATAACTTTGCCGCACGCACTTTTATGAATGTCGGAACCAAAGGGACACTAGCAACTCTATGATTCTGGTGGGGCTTTGGATTTGACGTTCCTGTAACGCACTGGCGGCGAGACTGATAGGAACGTCAAATCCGCCACACTAGATCCGTTGCGCCGTCCACGTACCCGAGCACATCGCGCCGCGCCAGGTGCCCGATCCCGACGTGCCGGTGAGGCGGCCAAAACCAACGGCCCGCTTCACGCCGTCATTCAGGGTCACGCTGATGTTGCCGGCCTCGGCTACATGGCCCGATGCGCTGAACGAGCCGTTGCTGGAAGCAACCTGACCATTGCTGATTCCGATCGAAAGGGTCGCTCCGCTCGGACAAGCCCCGTTCGACGAGGCGATCTGAACAGTCCAGGCACCATCGAACGTCGCCGCCGAGGCGGGCGTGGCAGCCGATATTCCGGCGAGCAAGAGAAGGCGAGTGATGACGACTGCTTTGCGAAAGGACCCCATGACAATTCCCCTTGGTTCAGGTGCGATCAACGTCGCACGGGGAACTGCCTGGGCACTGTGATGGGTGTCACACCGGCGGCAGGTAGCGGCGGCCGTTCGAATTGAAGGTCGCGGGCCCTCACTAGCGGCCCGTCAATTCAGCCGGCTCCAGGTCTGGCCGCCACAGAACATGCCTCCAAAGGCGCAGCCCTGCACCCGCAACGTGTCCGGCCCCTTCAGGGCAATCGTGGAGTCATATGTGCTGCCCGTGTTCGGATCGACGATGCGCCCGCTCCATTTGGAATCCTTGCCGGGCCTCATGTTGATGAGAACCTGCTCGCCGTTCTCGTTCGACTTCGGGTCCACCGAATATCCGCAAAGGTTGGCGCCGCACTGCTCGATCCTGACCTTGCCTTCCTTTTCTTCGGTCAACCAGAGGCCAAGCGGTGAATTCGGTTTCGGTGCGGCTACAGGTGTTGGCGCAGCAGCGGTCGCCGGCGGCGATCCGGGTGCTGTCGCAACCACCGGCGGCGCAGCCGTGGCTGCGGGTGGATTGTTCTGTTGAATCGGAGGCGCGGGGGTAGCGGCGGAGGATTGAGCCGGCGGGGACGTATCGGGGGGCACGACGTTGGCCGTGGCAGGCGCAGAGTCAGGCGGAGCCTTGGCGGGCGCCGGCGCTACTGCCGCTGGCTCGGCTGTCACCGGTGCTGTTGATGGCGCAGGAGCCGGCGCAGGAATGGGTCCTGGCGCTACGGCGGGCGCTTGCGGTTCGGACTTTGCCTGCTCGGGCGTCTGCTTTCGTGAGCTGTCCTGACCGGTTCGCGCGCGCTTGTTTCGTCGCCCGGTATTGTCAAAGACGCCGGGGATCGAGACGGTTCCGCGATCCGGATCGATGCGAATGGTCTTTCCGCCGTACTCGAACGTGTATTGAGCCTGCGCTGCTGAGCTCGCCATCAGAAATGCGGCTATCGCAAAAAGCCGTTTCATGCTCACCTCCTGGGCAAGACAAAAATTCACTTGATCTTGCGCCTCGCGCCGACGCTCGAAAGTGATTTACATCACTTTCATCCTATAAGTCGCAAACCGGTTATTGTGGTTCAACCTGCGCGTCCGCCAAGCAGTTCATGATTGCGCGAAGAAATGACGGCAAACCCAAGGCATCTGTCGGGCACCAATCTATTCAAACCACGCAGAATGAATCTTCTTGAAACTGCCGTCTTCGCCGGCCTTCTCGATCCATCGGTCGACGAACGCCTTCAGATCGGGGTCACGCTGCAGCCAGTACGCTTTCTCGGCGTGGTCGAACGGCTTGTCCGGATGGATCGCGCAAAGCACCCCGGGGTGAAGCTTTTGCTGATACATCGTTTCCGATGAATCCGTCATCATCAGGTCCGCATTGCCGCTGACGATCTGGTCGAAGATGGTGAGGTTGTCAGCATGGATCCTGACCTCGGCGTTCCTGATATTGGCGTGGACAAATCGCTCGTTGGTTCCACCGGGATTGACGATGACACGGGTGCCCGGTTGGTCGATATCCGCAAGCGTTTGGTATTTGCCCTTGTCCGCGCAGCGTGCGATTGGCGTCTTGCCTTCCTGCATGATCGGCCTTGAGAACAATCCCCTGGCTTCCCGCTCGGGCGTGATCGAGATTCCTCCCATCGCCATGTCGAAGCGGTCGGCCTCGAAATCTGCCGACAATTGCGGCCAGGCGGTGCGAACATACTCGACCTTGACCCCGAGCGCCTTGCCCAGAGCTTCGGCGACATCGACGTCGAACCCCCTGAACGTCGATGCGGCCTTGTCGAAATAGGTGAATGGCAAGTAGTCGCCGGTCATGCCGACGCGCAACGTCCCGCGTTGGATGATCGTCTCGAGCCGCGAGGCCTCTTGTGCTTGCACCGCGGACGCGATGAGGAGAAATACGACTGCAAGGCAAAGGAAAACGCGGGGCATAAAACTTCCTCCAGCTTCAGCCCGACTGCCGCAACGTGTGAACCCTTGGATTTGCAATCAAATCCCGTGTATTTGGATTTGGATCGCAATATAGGGGATCATAACGTGACTATCTCAATGCATCAGGCATCCGTCGAGGTTTTCTATCACTTCCTGGAAAGCCTTTCCGATCTGCTCGATCATGCGGCCGCTCACGCCGAGAAGCGCAACATCGATCCCTCGATTCTGCTCAACGCGCGCCTTTACCCCAACATGTACAATCTGACGCGCCAGGTCGGCGAGAGCATCAGGCATGCTGTGCTCGCCTGCGCTCTGCTCGCCGACATCGATCCGCCGATTTTTCCGGAAGCAGCACCCGTCATTCCCGAGCTCAAGGCACGCATTGCGGCTGCGAAGGATTTCGTGGCAAGCATAAAACCCTCGCAAATCGACGGCACCGAAGAAAAGCAGGTAGTCTTCACGTTCCGGAACGGTTCGACACGACAATTTACCGGTCGATCGTTGCTGTTGACCTTCAGCGTGCCGCAATTCTTTTTCCACGTCACGACGGCCTATGACATCCTGCGCCATTGCGGCGTCGAACTCGCCAAGAAGGATTTTCTGGGAAAGCCGGTTCAGCCAAAAGGATAAAAGATCGGACCGGGCTTCAAAAAGTTCGGCGGCCTCAGACGTCGTCTTTGCCGCGCAGAATTTCCGCTGCAGCGGCCCGTCCGGCCATCTCGTTCCTCAACGCTTCGAATCGCTGTCGCGCCTCGCTTGCCTGATCGTCGACGAACCGGATTGCGGCGTCCGCCGACATCGGTCCGCGGCTGATGGGGCGGGAACTATCGCCGAAGGTCTCGTCCACGAAGTACTGGTCCTCGGCCTGCCGGCGAACGGTCCATTTGAAGCGAAGAGCTTCCATCGGACCGGGACCCGTCTTCGAATAGCCGTCGGCCTCGACTTGCGCGGCGACATCGGGTTCTTGTTCAGCCGCCATCCCGCCAGGCTCGCGAGGCGAAGCCACCTGGTCGAGAATGCTGGCGATGGTCGCGAGCGCATGATCGGTCGGGTCGCTCTGGCTCAATGCTTCAATCTCCGCTGCCAGGATTCGATGCGGGAGCTGGGCATGCTTCCTTCCGGCTTATACTTCCTCGGCGGCGAATGCAGCTGAGTTTTGTCTCATCATGCTGAATCGGCGGTATCTTCTTCTTCCCGGGCCGGCCGCCAAACCCGTCAGCTTTCTGCAATTAACCAAGCACGTCCTGGTTGATCACGTTCTGACGGATCGGACCGCCATCAAGAACGCTCAGGATATTCCGCGCGGTCTGTTCGCTCATCCGATCGACGGCTTCCCAGGTAACGCCTGCGACATGCGGCGCGACGACGACATTGGGAAGTTCGGACAACGGATAGGGTACCGCCGGCGGCTCCTGCTGGAAGACATCGAGCCCCGCGCCGGCAAGCTTGCCGGACGAAAGTGCATCGTAAAGCGCTGCCTCATCGATGATGCCGCCTCGTGCTGTGTTGATCAGATAGCTGGATGGCTTCATCCGCCTCAATCGAGCCGCGTTGAACATCCCGACCGTTTCCGGCGTCTTCGGACAGTGAAGGCTGACAAAATCGGCCCGCGGCAGCGCCGCATCGAGATCGCTTACGGCCTCGCAACCCGCAGCTTTGATCTCCTCGGTCGACTTGTAGGGATCGTAGACGAGGACATTCATCTCCATGGCGAGACAGCGCCTGGCGGTTCGGGTACCGATGCGTCCAAAGCCGACAATGAGGAGCGTCTTGCCGAACAGATCGTAAGGCAGCTTGCCAAGACGCGCAGCCCATTTGCCCTCCCTGACGAGCGCGTGCATCTCATTGGCGCGCTTGGCAAGCATCAACATCATGAACAGGGCGTGCTCGGCGACGGATGGTGAATTGGCGATGCCTACGACCATCAGCGGAACCTTGCGGCGGCTGAGCGCTGCGACATCGACGGCGTCGTAGCCGACCCCGATCCGGGTCACCACTTTCATGTCCCCGGCCGCCTCAAGCTCCGCCTCTCCGAAGCGGGTGGCGCCGAGCGCAACGCCATGAACCGGCGCGTGCTCCTTCAGCAGCGACTCGAAATCGCTCGCCGAGATCATATTTGGAAATTCGACGAGTTCGATGTCGTCGCGCTCCGTCAGCAAGGCGCGTCCCGAAGGTGACATCGTTTGAGTAATGAAGATTTTCTTCTTATTGGCAGTCATTCCTGCTTCCCTGCCCAGTCCGCCGGCCTCGCCAGCCGTCAGATGACGGCGCCGGTGACCTCATTTAGCAGGTGCATGTTGTTGAGGTCCATTGCCAGGCGGAGCGCCCCGCCATCGCGCGCGCCGGCATTGGGATTGACCCGCCCGCAGACTTGTCTGCCTTCGAGCGCAAAATAAATCAACGTCTCCATGCCCATCGGCTCGGTCACGTCGAGCACGGCGTCGAAGGCTTCGACTCCTTCTTGCCGGTGGGCGTGCGCCTCGGTGACGTGCTCGGGCCGCAGGCCAAGCAGAAGTTTTTCGCTTCGCGTCACATTCTGATAACGCGCCGCCCGGACGGGAGGCAACGGAAACACAAGTCGATCAGTCAGCCGGACGTGGAGCCTGCCCGCGACCTCTTCAAGCCTGCAGGGCAGGAAATTCATGGCAGGCGAGCCGATGAACGCTGCGACAAAACGCGTGGCCGGCTTGTGGTAAAGGTCGTTGGGGGTGCCGATCTGTTCGATGCGACCTTTGTTCATCACCACGACCCGGTCGGCAAGGGTCATCGCTTCGACCTGGTCATGGGTTACATAAACGGTCGTGGTTCGCACCTTCTGGTGCACTTTCTTGATCTCGATCCGCATCTGCACGCGCAGTTTGGCATCGAGATTGGAGAGAGGCTCGTCAAACAGGAAAACCTTCGGGTTGCGGACAATCGCCCGTCCCATTGCCACGCGCTGGCGCTGGCCACCCGATAATTGCTTGGGTTTTCGATCGATGAGTTCGGCTATGTCAAGCATTCGCGCGGCTTCATCGATCCGTGCCTTGATCTCGGCCTTTGGATAGCGCTTCAGCCGCAAGCCGAACGACATGTTCTCCGCCACCGTCATGTGGGGGTAAAGCGCGTAATTCTGGAATACCATCGCGATGTCGCGGTCTTTCGGCGGCACATCGTTGACGATGTCACCGCCAATCATGATGTCGCCGTCGGTGATATCCTCCAGCCCTGCGATCATGCGCAGCGTCGTCGACTTGCCGCAGCCCGAGGGCCCGACCAATACCACGAATTCCTTGTCGGCGATGTCAAGATCGATGCCACGCACCGCCTCGACATCATCGTAGCGCTTGACGACCTTGCGCAACGCAACTTCAGCCATTTCGTTCAACCCTTTGTGGCACCCGCGGTAAGACCGGCAATGTAGTAGTCCATCAGGAAGGCGTAGATGATCAGCGGCGGTGCTGCACCGAGCAACGCGCCGGTCATGATCTGTCCCCAGTTGAACACGTCTCCTTTGATCAGGGTGGTGATGATGCCGACCGGCAGCACCAGTTGATCGGTTGATGTGGTGAAAACCAGCGGATACAAAAATTGCGCCCACGAGACCGTGAAGGCGAAGATCGTCGCGGCGATCAGGCCGGGAAGAGCGACGGGAATAAAGATACGGGTCAGCGTCTGAAACCAGGAGGCACCATCGATGATGGCTGCCTCATCCAGCTCCTTCGGGATCGACGCGAAATAACCGATCATGATCCAGGTGCAGAAGGGAACGGTGAGCGTCGGGTAAACGATCAGCAGCACGTACCAGCGATTGATCAGCTGAATTCCCGTCAGATCCCCGAACGCCGCAAACATCTTGAACAGCGGCAGGAACAGCAGGGTGTCGGGAATGAGATAGGTCAGGAACACGCCGGCCGCGAGCGTCGCCGAGCCCCAGAACTTCATCCGCGCCAGGGCAAACGCCGCCGGCACGCTGATCAGCATGGTGATGATCACCACGACGACCGAGACAATCGCCGAATTGAAGAAAAATCTCAGGAACTGGCTCGATGACAGCAATTCGATGTAGTTCGAGAGCGTCGGGTGAAACACCCACCAGGGATTGGTCGCCGCCGAGATCTCTGCACTGCTCTTCAGCGACGTAATCAGCATATAGATCGGCGGCACCAGCGCGAAGATCGCAAACAGCGTGAGAAAGAAATACGACCAGCGCAGCGCCCAGGCGCGGTCGCGGCTCATACTGCCGTATTTGACGTTGCGCCTCGGGCCGGCCTTGTCGATTGCGAGCGTGCTCATCAGGCTTCGTTGCCGCGCTTTGAGATATCACGGAGGATGAATATTGCCGCGACCGCGAGGATCGGCGCCATGAACAGCGAGACGCTGGCGCCAAGCGGAATATCACTGCCTTCGATGCCGACCCGGAACGCCCAGGTCGCGAATATGTGGGTATGGTCCAGCGGACCGCCGGAAGTGAGAATGCGAACGATGTCGAAATTCGCAAAGGTCACGATCAGCGAAAACAGCGTCGTGATTGCGATGATGTTGCGCATCATTGGCAGGGTGACATACCAGATGCGCTGCCACCAGTTGGCGCCATCGATCGCCGCGGCTTCATAAAGCTGGTCTGGCACCGATTTCAGCGCCGCCAGATACATGATCATGAAGAACGGCGCGCCGTACCACACGTTGACCAGAATGACGGAGAAGCGCGCCCACAAGGCATCTCCGGTCCATGGAATGGGCCCAATTCCGAAGAAAGACAGCGTATAGTTGAACGCGCTGTAAGAGGGGTCGAACAGCCAAAGCCAGGCCAACGTGCTCATCGCGGGAGGGATGACCCACGGAACCAGAAGCATACCGCGCCACTTGCGTTGACCCTTGGGAGGAACGTTGTGCGCAAAATGCGCAACGATGAAGCCGATCAGCGCCTTGAAGATGACGGCGGTGATCGCGAAGATGCAGGACTGCTTCACCACCAGCCAGAAGGTTTCGCGCCGGAACAGAAATTCGAAATTGCCGAACCCGACGAATTTCGTCATCGCCTTGTTCAGCGTCGCCAGATGGATCGCATAAAGCGCAGGATAAATGACCAGTACCGCGATCAGCAGGATCAGCGGCAGCGCCATCAGAAAGGCAACGGTCGATTTGTGCCGCAGCGCGTTTCTCAGGCTGGAACGCTTGCTTTCGCGTCGCTTGCTTAAAACCTTGCCCTGCGGGATTGCGACATCGGCCATGGTGCATCTTCCTCAGAAGAGAGCGTTCGTTACCGGCAGGCTATCCGAGCGCCTGATCAGGCGAGTCGTAACTGCAACGGCGCCGCGGCCGCCACGAGGCGGACCGCGACGGGTCTCAAAGTCAGCTTCGCATGAAGCCTTCGCACTCGCCTTCCGCCCAGGCGAGGGTCTTTTCCATCGGCTCGCCCTGATGGTGACGCAGGCACATCTTGGTCAGCGTTGCCTGTGCGTAGATCTGCTGGGCGATCTTGGGCGGCGCCGGCGAGGCGGCAATCGATAGCTTCTGGTGGTTGTAGGGATTGGGGTAGTGGTAGAGGGTGCCCTTCGGCGGCCCTTCCTCCGCCCAGGTCTTGAAGGTGGTGAGCTTCTCGTACGCCGGCAGGTCATAGCCGCCGCTTGCCGCGACGAGCTTTTCGATCGAAGACGGCTTCGACAGGTGCACAAGCAGGCTCTTGGCTGCCTCCTTGTTCTTCGAGAAGGCCCAGACGTTCCAGAAGAAGGGCAGATAGGGCGCAAACCGGCCCTTCGGCCCCGATGGGAAGCCGTGGGTCCAGCACTGCTCGGCGACTTGCGGCGCGTCGCGCTTGGCCACCGCCCAGGCGCTCGGCGGGTTCATGATGAGCGCACCCTTGCCGGAGATCAGCCACTTGTTGTTGGAGGCGTCGTCCCAGGCTGCAACGTCCGGCGGCAGGAACGCGATCAGTTTCTTGTAGTATTCCAGCGCCTGGCGCACCGCATCGGTCTTGACGGTGAGGTTGCCCTTGGCATCCACCAGCTCGGCGCCGAAGGACTGGAAGATCGCGCCGGCGGTGTCCACGCTGTCGGTCGTTTCGCCAAGACCGATGCCGAATGGGAAGCCACCCTTGTGGCAAGCTTCGGCCGCTTTCAGGAAGGTGTCGAGCGTCCAGTTCTCGGCCTTGGGCGGGCTGCCGGCCGGATATAACTCCTGGACGTCGATATTGGCGTATTTCTTCATCAGGTCGATGCGGGAGCAGGGGCCCTTGATCTGGCTGCCGATGCAGGCGGGAACGCCGAGCCATTTGCCGTCAGCCTGGCCGAGATATTTGACAGTGCCGTTCACCTCGCCGTTCTCTTTGATGATCGGCCCCAAAATGTCGTTCATCGGCTCAAGCAGGTCGGCATTGGCGTGCGGCAACCAGGCCTGCTGCGCCAGAATGTCGTGCCCGGATTTCGCCTGAGCCTCCGCGGTGGCGGTCAGCAGCAGCTTGTTGCCCTGGCTGGTGATATAGTCGATCTGGACCTCGACCTTCTCCTTCTCGGCCCATTCATTTACAAGCTCCGTGGAGGCCTTGTTGGCGCCGGGGACCCAGTGATCCCAGAAACCCATTGTAAGCTTGCCGGCCGCATGCGCCGTTCGAAGATAAGGCGCAGAGATCAGCGCTGCGGACGACAATGCAGTAGCGGCTACGAATTGCCGTCGAGACAGCTTTCTTCCTGACATAGCATTCCCTCCAGATGTGCTGCTTTAATTTTTGGACTTCGTTCTGACCGACAGAACAAGTGTTAACCACCAGCATCCGCATGTCGGCGCGAAGATTTGATGGAAAAGATCAGAGCAGAATTGACGGCCGGTGTCGAGAAATCAGCTCGGTTGTACTCTAGAACTATCGTTGCGTCAGACGCGATTTTGAAGATGCCGCGACCCCGCATGCACGGCCCTGAGCTATTTTGCGCTGCACATTGGGGCGACCCGGGAGCAAAGGTCGTCCGGACCGCCGCAGCCACCGGGTTCCACTTTCCGAGGGTTCAAAGAAGAGCGTCACTGAAAAAGCCCTGCGATTTCTGGACGCGGGGGCGTGGCGGTAGACTTGCTCCGCGCTCAAACGTTAATGTCAGCATTGGGACGCGTGATTCAAAGCCGCCAGCGACCTGTCGAAATCGGATGGAGCCCAAATAATGATCAGCCCGACTCAGGCCGCGCGCATGCAACCGAGATGGTGGTTTGCCTGTGGGGCAGTCGTCGCGATGCTTCTTGGCACGCCCCAGGCGGGGTTCGCGCAAGGTCTGGTCAAGGGCGTGCAACAGGGAGCAGAGGCAGGCAACAAGGCGGCGGGTCCGGTCGGCGGTGTCTTGGGGGGCGCCATTGGTGGAGTGGTTGGTGTATTCAATGGTGTGCTCGGCGTCGGCGGCGAGGGCAGCGCGGCGCCGGCGAACAACGCCGGTGCCAACAACGCCAAACAGACCCAAACCGCCCCAGGCAAGGCCGGCAAGAAAGTCGCCAAAGCCGCGTCGACAAAGTCGATGGAGGTTCTGACCCAGCCGGGCGAACCCCAGCTGACGGCCGAACAGATCGTCACGAACAGCGACGCCAATATCGATCGGATCAAGGCTGAATTGAAGCTGACGGCGGAGCAGGAGAAGCATTGGGGCGCATTCAACAGTGCGATGCACTATCTCGGCCACAATGGGGCGGAGCGCCTCAATCTGCGGATCGCGCGTGCCAAGCGCGACCCGCCGGACGACATCGTTGAGCAGATGCGGAACGAAGCCCAGTTCCTCAACGATCGCGCGGTGGACCAACGCAGCGTTGCCGATGCCGCCGAGCCGCTCTTCATGAGCCTCGACGACAAGCAAAAAGCGGTCTTTATCGAGGAAATGGTCCGCTTGAGCCACGAACGCGGGCTTGACTAGCACCCTATCTCAGGCTGGAACTTGGCCAATCGTCGGTCAGTTCGAGCGCCGAATAGCCGGGCGAACAAGCCCTGGGGTAGGTGGAAGGCGAGTCACCCGGCTATCCTGCCGCAGCGGTGCGGCCCTTCAAATCGTCATGCAAAATTGAAGAAAAGCTGACCGCTTCGCGCCCGAGATATGGCCGCGTCATGACCTTGTCGCGATCTGCCTTGCGCAGTGCGCGCAATGCATCGTGGCGGCGTGGCCGACCGGGATCGTGGCCAAGAAATTCAGCTCTTGGGGAAATTCAACTCTACGCAAACACCGTCGGGATCGTAGAGAAAGAACTGCGTATCGCCGGTCCGCGGAACGATACTTTCGCGAAATTTGACGCCCCTCGACTGCAAACGTTGGCGCATGCCCTCGACGTCGGTTGCGGCAAAGGCGATAAGGTCAAGCCGGCCGGTGTCCTCATATTTCTTCTCTGTCCCACGTACCACGATGCCCTCTCGCGGCTTGCACGTGCCCATCAGAGACCGGGTCTTGATGCCGAAGAAATAATATACCGTTCCGGCCATCAGGAACCAGCAGCCCAGATAAAGGAAAGCAAGAGGGATTTGCGGTAAAGGCACGTCAGGCTTGAGATAATTGCTCGATCCAACGATCAGCGCGAGGCCCAGCGGCCCGATGGTCTTGCCGATCCCGCCAAAGCCGTAGGGCGACCCCATGCCCGACGTTCTCAGGTGCGAGGCTGATCTGGTTGGCGGTCAGGCTGGTCCGTCGATCGAGTATCTCGAACATCGCGCTTCCCTACGGCGCTTTTGATTTTTTTCGCCGGACGTTCGCGCCATCTCGCCGACAATGACCGCAGGCTAACCTTTCAATTCGGCACGCTGAAGCCCGAGAACAGCCAACCACCGCAAATTGTGCGTTCCCGGGAAAACCCGTCCCCCCCGGGGCATGAGCACGGGCCTAAACGTGGTTTACGAATTCTGATACCTTCGCGAGGAAAAGGCCTGCGGCAAATTTATTTAAGGTTTGGCGCTAGTCTACTTCCCTCACGAACGATCCCGTATCAGTGCCGATGGAAGAGCGACGAAGACACCAGCGGACCGAACTCAACGAACCGGCCTACATCTCGTGGGCGGGCTCGGTCATGAGTTGCGTGGTGCGGAATATCTCGCCGGAGGGCGCTGCAATCGACGTGGAGAACCCTTCCTTCGTGCCGGGACATTTTCGTCTCGTCATCGCAAGCGACTCGTCGGTCCGCGAGTGCAAGGTGATATGGATCCAAAAGAAGCGGATCGGCGTGGCTTTTGCTCGCGAGCCCCAGGCTTGAGCTTGGTCTGATTGAAGGCGACGCCAGAGAAGCTTGCGGCCCGCAGACGACGTCGGCGAACAGTATGTTGGCTTATTTTCTCAGGCGGGAGGAGGCTGCGCCGAGTCGTCCTGGGCGGGATGATGTGCCTTGTGAATGGATGACGGCACAACACCGAAATGCCTTCTGAAGACGCGGCTGAAATGAGAGGAGCTGGAGAAGCCCCAGGAGAAAGCGACATCCGTGATCGTCTTGTGGCACTGGGTTTCCAGCTCCTGGCGGCAGTTCAGCAATCTTGCCCGCCAGATGTAATCGCTGACCGTGATACCCCTCTCGCTGAACACCATGTGCAGGTAGCGCTTGGTGCACCCCAATGCCATGGAAATCTGATCGATGGAAAGATCGGGATCGCGCAGATGATCATGGATGAAGGCCTGGGCCCGCTCGCAGATCGCAACCGGCCCGCTGCGATCGAATGAAGCACCGGCTTCGCGAAGCGGCAACAGCAACAGATCAATCAGCGTGTCGGCGACGCCCTGCGCGGTTTGCGGCGATAATCTCGTCGCCTCGCCAAATGTGGCGTGCATGAAGTCATGCGCGATGCGCCCGGTACCGCTGCGTGCCGAAAGTTTGAAGGCAGGAAACTTTGCCGGATGAAAGCCGCGCTCCTGCAGCAAGTCGGTCGGAACGATAACCACCTCATGACGCGTCAACGAGGGGCTGGTGATGGTATGGGGACAGGAGACGTCATAAGCCAGGCAGTCCCCGGGCATTAGGTCAAAATGACTGCCATTTTGCTCAAAATGTGAAGCGCCATGCGTCTGGAACAAGATCTTGACGAAGGGATGATCGCTTGTGCTGGCACGCGAAAGGGGATGAGCGATGCGGTGTTGGCTGACTTCGATCTGGCACAGCTTCAGCCGTGAGACATTGGTATAGTTAACCCGTCCCTCGAGCGAGGATGCATCGAGCGGGTCGACATCGAATTGGCCGCAAAGCTCCGTCAGCGCATCGGTCCAGCACTGGATTTGCTTTTTAGGCGTCAGTCCTGAAGTGCTGAGAGAATGCACGTAATCTGGCATACCAAATCACTTGGGTGAATCGAGATTAGCGCCGGGCAGGGCGTTTGCTCGCTTTGAGGCGGAAGTTAGCTTGGTTCCGATCGTTGCCGCACTGCGTGATCCTCGGACTAACTTCCGACGCCGTCAAGAGAAACCTTCCTCTGTTTGGATCAAGCGAGAGCTTCGAGGCAGGCGAGGAGGCGATGTTTGGACGCTGATGCAGGCGGGAGTACAATGCCTGGGCATTCGAAAAAATTCCATCGGCTTCGCTTTCGAGCAAGTTCGCTTCTCTCTTGGGCAAGTTTCCTCCGATCAAACGGAGTAGGGATTCGGGATAGAAAAACAAAACAGGGCAAGTGGACCGTCCTTCGACGAACGCTGCTCGCATCCGGGAGGAGAAACCGTCGCGCACAACGGTATCGGTATAGCTCGTCCACATTCAATCAATCTCATGTTGACCGGATCAGGCGTTCGCACCCATCGGAGTGCGGTGCCTTCTCGTCGACATGCTTGTCGGCGCCGGGACTGTGCGAGCCGCCGACATCGTAAGTTCGATGCACGAGTTGACGCTGGACGAGGCAAAGCCCAGCGGTAGGTGAACCGAGAGAGAACCGAGAAACAACCGAGAAACAACATGGGAGGTTTCGTCATGCGGAAGGTGCTTGTTGCAACCTGTCTTGCCGCGACCACGACGTTTGGCGTAGGCAGCGCCAGTGCCAACGAGGAACTGCTGAAGATGTCGGATAACCCGAAGGGCTGGGTGATGCCGACCGGCAACTACGCCAATCAACGATACTCGAAGCTCAATCAGATCACGGCAGCCAATGTCGGCAAGCTGCAGGTGGCCTGGACGTTCTCCACCGGTGTGCTGCGCGGCCATGAAGGCGGCCCGCTGAT
>NZ_DATMLW010000010.1:0-10259 GCF_035570375.1 Bradyrhizobium sp.
GTGAATCTGTCGGTGCGTATCGGCCAAGCGGTTACAATGCCGTCGGGGATAAGATCAGTTCAGCTCCACGGCTTTCGCCGCCCATCGCCTCGTGCAGTACGAAGCCTTCGAGCGGATCGAACTCGCCCCGCCAGGGCGCGCTTTCCAGCACCCTCATCGTATGCGCGTAACCCGCTTCCCAACGCTGTCGGATTCCTGACGGACTGAAGTCGAGGTCCTTGCTATAGTCCTCGTGCCCAAGCCGGGGCGCGAGCAGGCGGACGACATGCATCCGCGTACGACAGCCATAACTTGCGAGGTCGCGAATCTTGGGATCCGTGCGGTTCTCGACGGGTAGCAGGTCCGCCAACTGGGTAATGACGTGGCGGAGACGGTGGAGCTGCCGCTGGCGCGCGATATGGGCGGCCGAGCGGCTCGAATACTGCACGTCCTTTCTGCGATTCTCGACCTCCGACATCGTTTGCGGCGCGGCGCCTTCGGGATTCCAGACGTGGACGGCATACACAATCGAATTGCGGCGCGGATTGTCGTCGAATACCACTTCGACCGGGGTGTTGGAGAATATGCCGCCATCCCAGTAGTGGTGACCATCGATCTCGACTGCGGGAAAGGCGGGCGGAAGCGCACCGGAGGCGAGGACATGCCGGATGTCGAGTGCCATGGCGCGTGAATCAAAATAGGTCATCTCGCTGGTCTCGACATTCGCGGCCCCGACGGTGAGTCGCGTCGACCCGGTCCTGAGAAGATCGAACTCGATCAGGTCGGACAGCGTATCCTTGAGTCGCGTCACGGAATAGTAGCCTGCCTCCCCGGGGCCGAGCGTAATGTGGGGGCTTAGAAAAGCGAGAGCCCGCGGTTTGAAGAACCCCGCGATCCCGGTCGACACCGCCAGCCAGTTGCGCAACGGCGAGGAGAGCAGGGACGGCAAGATGTCGTCAAACACATGACCATGTTCGACGCGCTTCCAGAATGCGCGCAATCGCTGCATGCGTTCGCTGCGCGGGCTGCCCGCGATGATCGCGGCATTGATGGCGCCGATCGATGTGCCGACCACCCAGTCGAGGTCGATGCCGAACTGATCGAGGGCCTGATAGACGCCAACCTGATAGGCGCCGAGCGCCCCGCCGCCCTGCAGCACCAGCACCTGCTGACCGAGGGTGGCCGGGTTCGGATTTTCAATACCTTGCGACATGAGAGATGTCCTGAATTGGAGGAAGGTTGCCGGCTTTTCGATCGGGCCGCGGGTGCAGCGTCGGGTGTCGGATGAAGTTCAGGCGTTGTGGCGCGCAACATGTGTCATGCCGGTGATAAGACGTGCGCCACGCTCGAAGGTGATGTAGTTCCAAAGCCAGTTCGCTCCGACGACGATGCGGTTGCGGAAACCGACGAGAAAATAGATGTGGGCGGTGGACCACAGCAGCCATGCAGGTAGGCCGGAGATCTGAAACGAGCCGATCTCCGCGACGGCGCGCTTTCGCCCGATCGTCGCGAGATTGCCCCAGTTCCGATAGCGGAAGGGCGGTGGCGTCCGACTTCCGGTGAATCGTGCCAGCAGGCAGCGAGCGACATGCGTACCCTCCTGCTTGGCGGCGGGCGCCACGCCGGGCACCGGCCGTCCGCTCGCATCGACCAGGGTTGCGGTATCGCCGATCACGAAGATGTCGGGATGACCGGGGACACTCAGATCGGGCTTAACCTTCACGCGGCCACTCCGGTCGGCGTCGACGTCGAGCCATTTGGCAGCATCGGATGCCTGGACGCCGGCCGCCCAGATAACGGTCGACGTTGTGATCTTCTCGTCGCCGATCGTCACACCGTAGTCGCCGATGTCGGTCACGCGGCCATTCAACCGGACGATCACGCCAAGTCCGTTCAGAGCCTTGCGGGCGGCGTCTCCCAGTTTTGCCGGAAAGGTGGGCAGCAGCCGGTCACCTGCCTCGACGAGCATGACCCTGAGACAACGGCGGGTAATGAAGCGGAAATCCATGTCGGTGGCGTGGCGGGTCAGTTCGGCAATGGCGCCCGCCATCTCCACGCCCGTGGGTCCTCCGCCGACGACAACGAAGGTGAGATATTCATCGCGGTCGGGCAGGCTTTCCTGGCGGATCGTCTCGGCACGTTCCATGGCGAGCAGAATGTTGCGGCGGACGCGGGTCGCGTCGTCGAGCGTCTTGATGCCGGGGGCATGCTCCGCCCATTCGTCGCGGCCGAAATAGCCGTGGCGGGCGCCGGTCGCGATCACGAGGAAGTCATAATCAAGCGTCGTCCCGTCCGAGAGGAGAACGCGCTGCTGGTCGGCATTCACGCCGGTGACCTCGGCGAGGAGAACGCGCGTCTCCTTCTGACGTTTGACGATCGAGCGGATCGGTGCCGCGATGTCGGCAGGCGATAATCCCGCGGTCGCTACCTGGTAGAGTAGCGGCTGGAAGACGTGATGGTTCTGGCGATCGACAATTGTGACCGTGGCACCGGAATGTGCAAGCCCGCGCGCCACCGCCAGACCGCCGAAGCCTGCGCCGATGATGACTACGCGTGGTTTGGCGTTGCGGCCGGTTGGCAGAGGGGCGGGCGGCATGATCGGTTCCTTCCGACGAGTATTGATGTTAAACCTATTCCGTCTCACTGGGCCGCCTGGTTACAGATGAACACATACGCGGGACGTATGAACTTCATGCCCCGGGATGGCTTCCGCCCAGCGCAGAGCCGGCTCAAGATGGATGCGATGACCACGCCATCCCTAACAGAGCGATTGGATTATCTCCGCGGCGCCTCACCCAAGTGGCGCGAGCGCTACGACGAACTGGTGGCGCGGCTCCGCGCGCTGGAGGTTGGCGCCCGCGCGCCAAGCGTCGGCGACCGATTCCCCGAAATCGTCCTGCCCGATCATCGCGGGCGTTATCGCACGCTGACGAGCCTTCTGGCCGACGGCCCGCTTGTGGTCAGCTTCAACAGAGGCAGTTGGTGCCCTTACTGTGTCAGCGAATTGGAGAGCTGGCGCGCGGCGCTTCCCGGGCTCAGGCAGGTCGGCGGAAAACTGGCCATCGTGACGGCAGAACTGGGTGGTAGGAGCCAAGCCCTTGGCGACATCGCCGGGCCAGGCTCGGTAACGCTCTGCGATGTCGACTACGGCGTGACGCTGGAACTTGGCTTGGCGTTCCACGTCGGATCGACATTGGTTGCGGTCTATCGCGAATTCGGGATCGATTTGAACGAACTGTACGGCGGAACGGCTGGCCTGCTTCCGGTGCCCGCGACCTTCGTGGTGCGAACGGACGGCCTCGTCGAATATGCATTCGTGGAGCCCGATTTCAGGCTTCGCGCAGAGCCCGAGGATGTCGTGCGGATCGTCGCCTCAATAATGCGCTGACTCTGCCACGTCCCAGGCGCGGGCGCGCGCCGCGCGCACGAAGGCATCGGCCGCAACGGACCGACGCCGTCCAGCGATTGCCGCGAGCACGACGCTGCGGGTGGCCTCGATGCCGACGAGAGGCAGCACCGCCAGCTTTATGCGATCGCGCGGCGGTGGAAGAAAGGCGCTTCCTAGCCCGATCGACACCAGTCTGCGGAGATGGACCATGTTGTCCACGCGATGTCGGAATGCCAGTTCGAAGCCCGCCGTTTTGGCGGCATCGCGCAGCACCCGAGCCCCGTCGCCACGATATTCGATCCAGACTTCGTCGCGCACATCGTCGAGCGTCACCGCATCCCGGGCCGCCAGCGGATGCTCAGCCTGCGTAATCATGTGATAGACATGGTCGAACAACGACCAGGCTTCGAACCTGTCGGGCGCGTCTTCGGGTGCTTCGACCACAAAAAGATCAAGCGCGCCGTTCAGTCCGAGTTCGATCAGCTCTTCGGATGAGCCACTTCGCAACGTGAGTTCCAGTCCCGGTAGGTAAGCTGCAATCTCGCCAAGCAAGGCGCGCAAGTCGTCGTTCTCTATGATGTTCGCGATTCCAAGGGTCAGTGGTGCTACCCGCGCCTTGCCGATTTCGCGCGCCAGGTTCTTGGCGGCCTGCGCGGATTCGTAAGCAATTTCGAAAAGCGGCAGTATCTCGCGGCCAAGGTCAGTCAGATGGGTCCGCGAGCGCTCGCGGCGGAAGAGTGAGCCGCCAAATTCCTCTTCGAGCTTCTGGATTGCGCGGGTGAGCGACGGCTGTGTCACGTTGCATTCTTCGGCCGCCCGCGTGAAGTTCAGGCTCTGCGCCATGGCGAGAAAATATCGAACCTGATGCATCTCCATGTGCGGTTTATGCCACGGTTCGCGCCATATTGCACCTGCCGCCGGGCAGGCAGCAGCGTCGTCGCCCGACATCGGCGTGGCAGCCCGTTTTGCGGGATGCGCTTCAATATAGCCGGCGCGTATCGAACCCATAAACACCGGTGACGTTCACTTACATTCCTGTCTAAGCGAGATTTGCGTCGGAACGGCGAAGCGATCACCCGCCGAAGGAAACCACCATGCTCGCTACCGTCCGGAGATTTCCGCGCGAACGGTCCGTTCAACCCGTCGTGGCCGAGGATCCCTGGGGTGAACTGATGGCCGCAGCACAGCTGGGGCACGCAGGCGCCTATACCCGGCTGCTGACTGAAGTCGATGGCTGGCTACGCCGCTACTATGCTCGGCGTCTGCCGGCTTCGATGGTCGAGGATGCCGCGCAGGACACGCTTCTCACCCTCCATGCCCGCCGACACACCTACGAGACCAGTCGCCCCTTCAAGGCATGGCTTGCCGGCATCGCGCGCTACAAATGGATCGACCGGTTACGTGCGCTCGACCGTGACCCCGCTGTATCCTGTGCCGAGGATATGTCCGAGGACATAGCCATCGACGATCACGGCCCTGCGATCGTGAGCGCGCTCCTGCTTCGCAAGCTTTTGAGCCAACTGAAACCTGCCCAGTCGGAGGTGATCAGGCTGGTGAAACTTGAAGGGCTGACCGTAGAGGAGGCGTCCGAACTCACCGGCCAGTCCGTCCCGCTGGTGAAGGTGAACATCCACCGGGGTCTGGCTATGCTCAGCTACATCGTAGCCGACGTAACTTGAGGCACATTCGTGCGCTTGATGTTCGACCTGGATCGAGTGAATCGCGTTGCGGACGCATTGCGCAACGATCGATAATCCGGCAGCAGATCGGGTGGCTACCAGCGCAGGACGCGCGGGCCGATCATTGCACCGACGGCTGTGCTGATTGCGATTCCGAGCGTGTACCCGACTAGAACAAAGCCCGCCCCATTCTCTTTGCAGGCGAAGGCATACATGGTCGCGGCGATGCCGCCCGACAGGAGGCCGGCGAGAGCTCCCGTTGCACGGAGACGCAAAGGCGCCTGTCGACGGATCGCCCAGCATGCGCCTGCGAATATGGGCACCGACAGGATCGCGATACGGGCCGGGCATCGCTGCCAGCTCGATCCCAACCAAAGCGACACGAGGTCGGCATCCGACGTCGTCGCCGTCTGCAACACGGCGACCCCGACGAGGAGAAGCACGGGAAAGACGAAGAGCGTTCCCCGATCCGGCACGAGCTTTCCGGGCCGGAGCATCGGCATCAGCATCGAACCGGCGATTGCCGCGAGCGAAAGGGTATAGCATGCCTTCATCGCCAGAGGCCCGCCATGAGCGACGCTAATCAGGTCCGGCTGCACGCCATAGACCGCTACCATGCCGGCGAACGAGACCAGTGTACCAAGGCTCAGGCCGAGGAGCAGGTCGTTTCGTGTCTTTCCCGGAGGAACTGGAGTGAGTTCGCCGGCAAGCGATCGGATGAGATCTGAACTCTTCACGTTGATCAACTTTCGAATTGGCCGGTCAGCGAAATTGGAGAGAAGGCGGGCACTTTCCTATTATCCGCACGCGCAAGCGGAAGGTTACAGGAGATCTTCGGCAAATGCGTCCAGCATTTGTGGAAGCCTGGCCATGTTGCACGGCAGTTTTTGCGATCGGTCGCGCCGAGGACGTGAATTTCAGAAGCGAAGTGCCCGCTTCGTGGAGTTCACCGTCGTGTCCGCTTCGGAAGAAGACGTTCCACGTTTGTGAGTTCCGCCCGCAACGTGGCGGTGTACGCGCGCCTGAACCCGGTCCTGCAGGACCGGGTTTGCGGCGCGACAAGCGGGTCAATTGAAGGAGCCGGTCTAGCTTTCCAGGCCACGACGGATCGCGTGGTCGAGCGAGACGCGGCCGGGTCCCCAAGCCATGATGGCGAGCGCCATTGCAGCCCAGGTTATGTGGATCGGCCAGCCGTCGGGCACGGTCAATTCGACGATAACCGTCATGAAGAGAAGTCCCAATGCCGCGAAGCGAGCAGCCAAGCCTAGAACAAGCAGGATCGGAAAGATTATCTCGCCGGATCCGGACAGGAACGCGAAAACGGTTGGTGCCGGATACGGGTAGGGGCCACCAGGCAAATGGATCATGAACTCTTCGGTGAACAACGTGACGGCTGTGTCGCTGAGGTGGAGAAAGCCGCTCCACTTCAGGATACCCGATTTCCAGAAGGGAACGGCCAAAGCAATCCGCAAGACGAACTGGACTATATCAGGCTGCGCGATGGATCGAACGATCCCGATCGCAAACATGACTAGCGCGACAACATTTTGGCGAAGGCTTCCGCCCGCCAGCCTGTCATTCTCCATTATCATTGCGGATTTCCGTCGTTGATTGTCGTGAAAACGCCGGCATCGATCATGCCTGCCATACTGGCGGAAAGGTCGAAGATGGGGGCCACCTCCAGAGCGGCCGAAACGGCGACGGCAAGAGGGGATCCCTCGATCAATCGAGTCAGGAACGTCGCGCCGCCGGCGGGAAGATGCCGAACCACCACATCGTGGGCGGGGCGGGTGATCAGCGCATCCTCCGGATCGTCCGCCTGGATCTGGTCGGTCTGCTCTTCATTACGATTGGCGGCAAAGATCGACACGGCGGAGAAACTTGAGCGTACGATCCGGACGGCTGGATGCGGCAGAAACACGAGTTCTGCGAGCCTGTCGGCCGGGACGGCCGCCATGACTGTTGCACGCAGAGGCTCGGCGTCGGCCGCATGGTAGCAGTCAAGCCATGCTCGCTCGATCCGAGCCACGTCGGCCAGCCACGGCAACGACCGTGCGTACTCGTATCGCTCGATGAAATCGGGAAAGTCACAGCCATATTCGAAAAGCAGCGGAGAGCGAGGCGGGTTCGCGCGCACGTGAAAGCGTGCCATTGCCCTAAAGAACTCCACGCCTGTGATGCGCTGGACCGCAGGAAAAATCGAAGCCAAAGCCTCCATCAGGCTGAGCGTTACGTTGTTGCGGTAGACGTTGTAGCGCTTGGTCGCTGTCTTCCCGTTAAGGCCCGCAACGCACTCGGGTGTGGCCTGTTCCGGATCCAGTAGGGCAGACGAGAAAACCGCCCCATAGTTCGGCTTCTCTCTGCCACCGCGGGAGGGGAGATCAGCGGGTAGCATAGGTCGATCCAAATGCGGCCGTCTGAGCGTGAAGATTCAGGATGGCCTGTGCCGCCATTGCCTCGGCCTTGAGCACGGACCAATCGGGAATCTTGCTGTCCCATTCCACGAGGGTCGGAATCGGCCCACACCGGCCGAGGACGATGTCGAAGAGAGTCCAGACCGCATCGGCAACCGGGCCGTCGTGGCTGTCGATGAGAAGCGGTTCGTCTTGGTCGTCCGTCTGTTCGGCGTGCCCTGCGAGGTGGATCTCGCCCACCCGGTCGAGCGGGAAATCCGACAGGTAGTCGATGGCAGAGAAGCCATGATTGGTGGCGGAAACGAAGACGTTGTTGATGTCGAGTAGCAGACCGCAGCCTGACCGCCTGGCGAGTTCGCGAATGAAGTCGGTCTCTTTCATGGTGGAGTCGCGAAACATCACGTAGGTGGAAGGATTTTCGAGCAGAATCGGGCGCCGGATCGCTTCTTGCACCTCGTCGATGTGTTCGGCGACCCGGGCAAGCGTCGCCTCCGTGTAGGGAAGAGGCAGAAGATCGTTGAAATAGGTGGTCTGGTGGGTCGACCATGCGAGATGTTCGGAGACAAGCGCCGGCTCGTAGCGCTCCACGAGAGCAGCAAACCTTCCGAGGTGAGCGGCGTCGATCCGTTGCGGGCCGCCGATGGACATGCAGACACCATGCAGCGAAACAGGGTGGTCGCACCGGACGCTTTCGAGCGCGCGGTGGGGGGGCCCGCCCGCTCCCATATAATTTTCGGCATGAACCTCGAAGAAGCCGTACGCCGGTCGCTCGGCCAGAATTGCGCCGAGGTGTTCGTGCTTGAAGCTTGTGCCGGCCAAACCGGCGATCGAGTGAGCCGGAAAGCGGAGCAAGCGCGTGGCTTTCGAGTCCGCAAGTTTGAACATAGCGTTCATGGTCTTTCTCCGCTTTCCGTCAGATCGTTGTCGGCTTACGATGCGGTGAGCGAACCGGTCTTGCCGCCCGGCACCTGGATGGAAGTACAGGTGCCGTGCTGGACGAACTTCCAGGAATTGCCCTGAAAATCGGTGGTCGAGGTGCCTTGGCACGTCGTTCCCGGTCCCGCCGCGCAATCATTCTGGCCCTTGAGCGCGACGCCGAAACACTTTTCCTTGTGGGCCGCGGTCGCGGCTTCCATTTCGGCCTTCGTCAAAGGAGCGGCGAACGAAATCGAGGCGAGCGCTGTCGTGACGGCGCCCGCGAGCAGTGCTGTAGTAACCGTGGTTCTTACTGACATGAAGATTCTCCGTTTGAATTTGAGTGCAGCGGTTTTCCGTTGCACACGAAGAACTCCGAGCCGCCTCCGTTCAGAGTTACACTGAGGCGATTCACGAGTCTGTGATTGTAAAATTTAAGCGAGAAATTGCAGTCGTGTGCCACGCACCGAACGGCAGTGTAGGAAAGCGATCTGGTGTCACAGAACGGTCGCCGAATTGCTCGGCGAGGCCGGGCTTTGCCGCTGCGCGCGGATGCCTGACGCGGCCTATGTCGAGGTGACCGACATCTATTGGCGCGAAGCGGTCCGACGGCCCATGTTTAACCGAAACCCCCTCGAATTACCAAAGGCGAGTTATGGGGTGAAAGGGAGAACGCAGCGCCACCGCTGCGTCCTCTCGTGCCTGCCACGCGGCGACCCGCGGCCAACCCAATGCGCACAAGCAGATTGCGGCGGACTCCGTTGACGCCGTCGAGCGGGGACACGACATATCCTGTACGTCGATCCAGGTCACTGCTCAGGAGCAAGATATGAACGCGCCGCCAAACATCGATCCCGTCACCGGGTATTCTGACAGCGAGGTTTTGCACTGGCTGACAAACGACACGCGCGACGAGCGCTTCATTGACAATATTTTCGCTGAGCTATGTGTCCGGCTCCAGCGAGCAGGCATTCCCGTCAAGCGGGCGTCACTGCATCTCCTGATTCAGCACCCCCAGTGGCTCGGCGCCCGGGTCTTTTGGGCCGACGGGATGCGGGAGGCTACGATTAC
This sequence comes from Bradyrhizobium sp., assembly GCF_035570375.1. GTDB lineage: Bacteria > Pseudomonadota > Alphaproteobacteria > Rhizobiales > Xanthobacteraceae > Bradyrhizobium. The sequence continues at coordinate 9,447 of NZ_DATMLW010000010.1, forward strand.
GAGGGTCGACTATGATGTTAGGGAGCGATCCGAATACATCGGTAGTCCAGTGGAGGAAATCCATAACGGTGCCACCGAGGTACGAGAGAGTCTTGAATGCGATCCTTCGCTGGGCCGCAAGCATGGCGTCTATGACGACTGGCGGTCGATGGGCCTGACAGACTACGTGGCGTGGCCGATGTACCACACGCTCGGGAAGCGGCACGTCGTGGCCTTTGCAACCGATCGGCTCGGAGGTTTCGATGACGGGCATATCGCGGGCCTGTTGAAATTGTTGCCAGTTCTGGCGCTGGTCAGCGAAATCCGTATGAAGAACCGGCTGGCGCGAACGCTGCTCGAAACCTATGTCGGGTCACATGCCGGCGAACTCATTCTGGCAGGCGCCACGAGACGCGGAAGCGGGACGACGGTACGCGCCGCCATCATGATCTGCGATCTGCGTGATTTCACCCGAATCTCCGACAACTGGCCGCGCGATGATGTAATTGATCTCCTGAACGGCTATTTCGACGTGATGTCGGAGCCGATTGCGCGACATGGCGGGGAAATACTGAAATTTATCGGCGACGGCCTGCTCGCCATTTTTCCGCTTAGCCAGCCTAAAGCCTGCGCAAATCTGCTGCATGCCGTGGCCGAAGCCCGTCAGGCCATGGTTGCCCTGAACGAGAAGAACGGCGAGACCGGTCGTGTGCCGCTGAACTACGGCATCGGCGTCCACGTCGGAGACGTCATGTACGGCAATATCGGATCGCGTACCCGGTTGGACTTCACCGTCATCGGTCCTGCAGTCAACATGGCTTCGCGTCTCGAATC
>NZ_DATMLW010000011.1:0-13949 GCF_035570375.1 Bradyrhizobium sp.
TTTCGTTTGTTTTCAAGCGGGAAGCATTGTGTCTGTTGCGCCTATAACCAGCGTTTTCATATGCTTTATCCGCGGTTTTGCCTTGAGCGAGGGCGTGAGCGAATAGTTCTTGGCGCTGGTTTCTAAGTGCAGGCATTAGCTTCAAGTCCCAGAATCCCAGCAGACGATAGCAGACCCCGTTTGCCTCACCGGTTCGCGGGTCAATGCGCCCACCAGCCATTAGTCACCGTCTTTGCGTAGTAGTCGTCGTCTATTCGCCGTCGAATTTCATCCTGTGTGCCCTCGGGCAGATCATTGATAAACACGTAAGAGTCACTTCCGGGGGCCTCACGAACAATTGGCGGCCATGACAGACCGCTTCGTCCGACAATTCCAATCCGTCGCCATATGGATCGAAATAATTAGCGTGCCAACGTGCAACCTCTGCCGTTGCGGGATTGATTAACTCGCCAGCGGCAAAACGCTGTTCCATCAACTTGCGATACTCATCACTGTCGTAAGTCATAGAAATTCTCCGTTTTTGAACGATTCTTCAGGTGGTACGGGTCGTTTGGTCTCAGAAGGCCAGCCCGCTCGAGAACATCAATTCGTCAGATCACCGCACCAACAGGATCAATGACCCGCACCTTGGATGCCGCGCCCAATTTGCCAAGTCGCTTTTTGCAATAGCGACGATATCGGACATTTGCCCTCGGCTCTTTCGGACATTCAGCGCTCCGCCGACGCTCCTGCGCTATCGCATTGCCCTTGCGATGTAACCCCTTGCTCAGGCGTTGCTCCACTCGCCATTTCTCCTCAGCCTCACGCGCGCGCTCGGGCAGCGACTTGGCAATCTTTCTGTCGGCACTGCTCTTCTTTTTTTGTTCGATTTTAGACATCTCTTCATCTCCATCATTTGTTTTCACATCTTGTCCCAGCCGTCACCGCCGCGCTCCCCCCTTCTGGGAGTCAGTGACACTGAGTTCAGCTAGACCGTCGGGCGCACCTCGCCTTCCCACGCGGGAAGACAAGGTTTGCTTCTCGGTCTCGTGACACTTGAGACGAGCTGAGCCGTGCACCTGTACGGTGCGCGCGTCGATCTACGATCTGCTCAATTACTTGTTGAGTGCGGGCCGGGGTCATCCTGTCGGTCCTCATCGCGTCCTCGTTAATTGCTTAATGGCGGCGGCAACACATCGCTGTCGACCAACGATGTGTCACGTCCGGCTCCTCTGTGGGCCGGGTCTCTGGCGCGGCGTGCCTCACTCTGCACACTTTGCTCTTTCGGCGTACACCGGGCTCTCCCCCGGCTTCTCCCCCCACGGTCGGATCCCATGGTTTGGCCCCGGCTGCTTTCACGGGGCGCACGGCACAGATGCGCCGTTCATCCTCGAGGTGGGCCGGTCAGGATGTGTCGATGTTGATGATGGTGACCGTCGATGCAGAAATCGTGCGAGGTGTCATAACCGCGCCTCCCGATGGACGTTCTCGATCCGCTCTGGCAGCGAGGCCAGGATGGCGGCCGCGGTGGGGTCAATGGCGCCAGCGTGCCTACGGGAGAGCCGATTTAATGCCTGGCCGGTCCTGCAATAGCTCCGACCCTCCCAGCGCGCTGTCCCGCGCCTCTCTCCGCGACGACGCTGCAAAACCCACTGGACGCCGGCGGCGCAGACGACGACCCGCCACCTGTCATTCAGATGGGTGATAACGGCGTGGTAATCGTCGGCCTCTTCGGACTTAGAGCATTTAGCCGAACGGTGACTGGCGCGCGCGTTCATGTCGGCACCGCCATCGCAAAAACGGCTGCCGCGAAATGGCGCTCTGGTCCCGCTGCGAGTTTTCCTTCGGAGCCAGCGAAACCTCGCGCCAGCAATCGCGCGGCGGCGTTTGCCTCCATGAGAAGAGATCGAGTTGAAGATTGAGGAAATGATTGCGATGTCGGCATAGGTAACTCCAATCGTTGACCCGGTGCGCACGCTGATCCCCGCTAAGGAAAGAGTCGTGCGGCCGGTTTTTTTGTTGATGGGGTTAGGGAGCGTTCCGAGCGAATTTAGACGTCGGTGTGACCCGGGCTGATGAGGATTGGTGCCCAGCCAACAAACCTCGGATGTCTTCAACGCGCCAAGCGGTGATGCGCGGCCCCAGCTTGACGGGCTGGGGGAAGGTCCCTGCCTTCACCATTCGCCAGAGAGTTGCCGACGAAAACGGGAAGATCGCCGGGATCAATTGGGATTGGCGCAAATAGCCGGTGGCCGGCATCGCGCCATACGTTTCGGGATTTGTTGCCATGTCGCGTGACCTCTTGAGTTGGGTTGGTGCGACATGGACAAGATGGCGATTCGCAATGCGCATGTCGCAATTGCGACGCCCCATTTACGCAATTGCGGATGGGTTACTTGAACTCCTCTAGGGCGCCGGGGATGCGCTTCAAGTGGTCCTCGATGGCCCGGGGGGAGACGCCGGCGCCCATCAGGTCGGTTTGGCTTCCAATTGCCGCAGCGGCGGCAGACGGCCTAGTGACGTCTATCTTCGCCATCTTGGCTAGAGCTGCGATGATAACCAACAGTGTCTCGCGCTCGCGCTTACCGAGCGGTTTTTCGGCTTTCCGGTCCGGCTCCGACAGTCGCGCTTCCAGATCATGAAGCGCGGAGGTTCGGACAACGATCACGGCATCGGCAGGGAGGCCATCAGCGGGGTGATAACGGTCAGAAGCATCGCGCGGCTCGTAAATTTGACAGTAGATGCCGTCTTCCCGAGATACGATTGGATAGTCTAGCGGACCATCACGAAAGCCCATATCGACGTCGGGACCCTCCGTCAGAAGCTGATACCTTTGCTCGATCTCCAGACGCTCGTGACCGAGCATTGTCAAATCCCAGATACCATCGAGCAGTTCTGTTTCGCGAACATACTCCAGTACCCTGCCGTCGCCGAGCGGCAGGCCGTGAAGCGAGACCGATAATAATTTTTCACCTTCGTTAGCCGACGAACTTCCTGTTAGGCCGATCAAATCGTTGATAACCTCGAGCAGTTCTGTTTCGCTGGTCGCGGAGCGGCACGCCATACGACAACTGCAGAAATCCTCTTCACCTTTGCCAGCCGACGCACCGTCGGTCAGGCCGACCCAATCCTTAGGATTTTCCTCCCGCACCGTCCGTTTCGCATCCTCGGCTCGGACGGCAGGTCCGCAACGACCGCGGGCGCCGTTGACGAAATAAACCGAGAGTTTGAGGTGCCCGTCCAACCCGAGCCGCAACACGTCCGCTTCGCTGACATCCTCTCCGAATAGAATGCTTAGATGACGAGCGGCATCTGGAATGGTCAGCCACGGCTTTAGGTTCAACAGCTTTTTCACCTGAGGCATCCCTCCATCGAACCATTCGGCAACTGATGGGTTGCACGATGGGTGTGATGCCAAAAATCAAAATAATATAATGATTTCAAGCTATAATGGCGGAGAGAGTGGGATTCGAACCCACGGTACGGTTTCCCGCACACACGCTTTCCAAGCGTGCGCCTTAAGCCACTCGGCCATCTCTCCGGAGGCCCTCTCTTGAAGGGGCGGCGCCAGTTTTGCAAGGGACAGCAAGCGCGAGACGCGCTATTTCGGCAACCAATTGAAGTTACTTGGTGATTTTACGGATATGTTCGGGCAACCGGGCCGCCTCGGCGCAGGCACCTTGAACCGAGATCAGGCAACTGGCGACATCTCAGACACACTTTCAATCGAGCAAGCGGAGGCGAAGATGACGACCAGGCGGACTCTGATGTTTGCGATTGTCCTGTCTGCCTTTGGCCATGCCGGAAGCGCGCTCGCGCAGGTCTGTCACCGCGAGGGGTCCGCCGTGGCCTGCGATGACGGACGGCGTGGCGAACTCTCGGGCGATGCGATCATCTGGTCCGACGGTACGCGGTCGAGTTCGTCGCCGCATCCGAGCGTGATCATCGGCAACAAATCGTCGGTGCACGTCGGATCGGGCGTATTCGTCGGCCAAGGTAAGGGCGTCGTGCCGCTGGACGACCCGAAGGCACCGAACAAGACGCGCTGCGCCATTCTCGACGGCGTTTCGTATTGCTACTGATGTTTCGCTGACGAAGGCCGCAGCAGGCCGACCTTCAGGTCACTGCCCGCGCGTTGGAGTTCGCGGAACGAATCGGCCACAGGATCGGCGGCTCGCTCGCGGGCAATGTTTGCTCCCTGTCGCCGCCGGCCTCGCGTAGCGCATCGACGAATTCGGCGAACCATTGCTGGATCGATCGGCGCTGAAGCCGCGCCATCATCGCCTCCCAGCGCATGCGCCGCTCGAGCAGTGGCATCGAGAGCGCGACGGCAATGGTCCGCGCCATGCCATCGATGTCGTGGGGGTTGACCAGAAGTGCCGTTTCGAGTTCGTTGGCCGCACCGGCAAATTTCGAAAGCACCAGCACGCCGGGATCGGCCGGGTTTTGGGCGGCGACATATTCCTTGGCGACCAGATTCATCCCGTCGTGCAGGGGCGTGACGACACCGACCTGGGCCGTGCGATAAAGCCCCGCCAGCACAGTCTGACCAAAACCCTTGTTGAGATATCGGATCGGTGTCCAGTCCACCTCGCCATGCCGGCCGTTGACGTCGCTGATGAGCCTTGCGAGTTCATTCTGCAGCTGGCAATAGGCTTCGATTCCACCGCGCGAGGGCGTTGCGATCTGCAGCAACGACACCGTGCGCGACAGCGAGGGTAGCATTGTCCACATCCGGTCGAACGCCTTGATGCGGTTGACCAGCCCTTTGGAGTAGTCCAGCCGGTCGACCCCGATCGCGAGCTTCTCGCCGTTCAGGCTTCGACGCAATCGCGATACATCGGGATGCGACGTGGCCTTCGCGGCTTGCCGCGCGAATTTTTCGTTGTCGATGCCAATCGGAAATACCGCCATGCGCGTCCTGCCGTGGCGCGACCTGACGACATCGCCGTTGATCTTGAAACCGGGAGAAGAGCAAAGATAGGCGCGGAAATTCTCGCAATCATCCTTGGTCTGGAACCCGATCAGGTCATAGGCCAGCATGGCCTCGACCAGTTCGCGATGGTGGGGCACGCCTTCGATGACGTCACGCGCCGGCCACGGCGTATGCAGAAAGAAGCCGATCGGCTCGGTAACGCCAAGTTCACGCAGTTCGCCGCCAAGCGCGAGGAAATGATAGTCCTGAACCCAGAAAACGGTATCCGGCTTCTTGAAGCGCAACAGCGCGCGCGCCATGAAGGCATTCACTTCCCGGTAGGAAAGATAGTCTTCCTGCGAGGCCCGGATCAGATCGGCGCGGGAATGAAGTGCCGGCCAGAGCGCGGAATTGGCAAAACCTTCGTAATACCCGCCGTAATGCGCGGCCGGCAGATCGAGCATCGCCAGCGCGCCGGTACCCAGAGCTTCGACTTCGGCGAACGGTTCCTTCTGCGCACCTTCGCGGACGCGGCCGCTGGAACCCACCCAAATCGCACCGGATTTTTCCACCACCGGCAGCAACGCGGCCGCAAGTCCCCCGGTGATGGGTTCATTGATATTACCGCGCGAAACGCGATTTGAAACGACGACGAGGTTCACAACGCTCCCCTCCGGTGCATCGGTCGCCTGTTTAACTGTTATTCATCAATATGGTTCCTGGTCACTTTTTCAACCAATTGAAACCAAAATCGGGCGCAGCAATGATCGGAAAACGGTGCTGCCGGGGAAAGAAAATTGCCGCGTACGCGGTCACTCTCTCGCCGCAGCTTCGCCGTCAACCAGACGCGCGAGCCACGCACGAACGTCACGCGGCTCGTCAAAATGGCCCGCTACACCCTCTGCCCGCCGTCCCACCGAGAAGGCAAGCCCGCCAAGGTCAGGCATGATGACAAATACCGATTCATCGGTAACGTCATCGCCGATAAATATCGGACGCCGCCCTCGAAACGGCTCGCGCCGCATCAATTCGCGAACGCCCATCGCCTTGTCGAAGCCCACTTGCTTGATTTCGAAGACGCATTTTCCCGGCAGCACCTCGATCGGCGCATGCGGCAGCTCGTTCCTGATCAGGGAAATGGCTTCGTAGATCGCTTTCTCCGCATGCGGCGCCAGCCGGTAGTGAAGCGCCAGCGAATAGCCCTTGTCCTCGAGCAAAATGCCCGGGCTCAGTCTGGCGATAGCGGCGAGGCGGCGTTTCAATTCCTTGTCCATGGGCGGCGCATGCGTCGCCACGGCTTCGCTGTCGCTCGAGAGCCGCATCTCGGCACCGTGACCCCCGACGGCCGGAAATTGATCCGGAGCAAAAATCAGATCGATATCGTTCAGCGATCGCCCGCTGACAAGAGCGAGCGCGCCTGATGTCTTGTCGCTCAGACGGATAAGGGTGTTGGCCAGTCCCGGCGGCACCCAGACCTCGCGCGGGGTCGGCGCGAGGTCCAGCAGCGTGCCATCGATGTCGAGCAGGATGGCACACTCGCCGAGGTGCTGCGCCAACTCGCCCACCATCAAGTTCGGCGAAACTTCCCCGATGCGTTGCACACGTTCCTCGGCCGATTTCTGACCCGCCAAATCCTTCTTTCTCACATTCTACTCCACCACGGCGAGCGGCCGCGCGATCGATTCCAGCGTTCTGCGTTCGGCCGCGATGCAATAGCGCCACGCAATCATGGCGGCCGCCACCATCAATACCGCGCCGAAAAGATAGCCTGCAAAAACGCTACCGCGCGAGCCGGTATCAATCAGCAAGCCAAACAAGACCGGGCCTGCAACGCCGCCGATTCCGGTCCCCACCGCATAAAAGAGCGCGATCGCAAGAGCCCTGACCTCAAGCGGAAAAGTCTCGCTCACGGTGAGATAGGCGGCACTTGCGGCCGGAGACGCGCAGAAGAAAATTACCATCCAGGCGATGGTCTGGCTCTCGGCGCTCAATGCGCCGATCGAAAAGAGATAGCCGGTAATCGCGAGCAGAACCCCGGAGACGGCGTAGGTGAGCGTGATCATGACGCGACGCCCCAACGTGTCGAACAGTCGGCCGAGCACGAGGGGTCCAAGGAAATTTCCAGCTGCAAACGGAAGGATGTACCAGCCGATCTGGTCCGACGGGATCCCGTAAAATTCGATCAGGATGAGCGAAAACGTGAAGAAAATCGCGTTGTAGAAAAATGCCTGTGCGACCATCAAGGCCATGCCGACCAGCGAGCGCTGCCGATAAAGCGTAAACAGGGTATGCGCAACCTCGCGCAGCGGCGTGTGATGGCGCATCCTAAGCTTGAGCTTCGGCCAGACGCGTTGAGGTGATACCTGTTCAGTTGGTTGGTCCTGCACCTGACCCGTTACCGTGCGCTCGATTTCGGCGACGATTTCATTGGCACGATCGGGGTGGCCATGGATCACCAGCCACCTTGGGCTCTCGGGAATCCACATCCGCATCACGAACACAACAAGCCCGAGGCAGGCGCCGGTGAGGTAAGCAAGGCGCCAGCCGACGTCGACGGCGAGCCGCTGCGGATCGAGCAGTACAATGGCGCTCACCGCGCCGAGCGCCGCGCCGATCCAGAAACTGCCGTTGATCACGAGGTCGGTCCAGCCGCGGTAGCGCGCAGGCACCAGCTCCTGGATGGTGGAATTGATCGCCGTGTATTCTCCGCCGATACCTGCGCCGGTCAGAAAGCGGAACAGCGCGTAGCTTTCGACACTCCAGGAGAGCGCGGTCAAAGCGGTCGCGGTCAGGTAGACGGCCAGGGTTATGAAAAACAGTTTCTTGCGGCCGATCCGGTCGGTGAGCCAGCCGAAGCCGAACGCGCCAAGCACCGCGCCTGCAAGATAGGAACTGTTGGCGAGCCCGACATCGAAATTGGAAAAATGCAGGGTCGGGCTTTCCTTCAATGCGCCGGACAGCGCGCCGGCGAGCGTCACCTCAAGCCCATCAAGAATCCAGGTGATGCCCAGCGCCAGAACCACGCGGGTATGGAAGCCGCCCCAGTACAGTGCGTCGAGACGGAACGGAATGTTGGTCTCGATGAGGCGATCATCGGTATTTGCCGCGGAGGAGGTTGCGGCAACCGTCACATCGCCCTGCCGTCGCAGCAAATCCATCGGACCGAACCAACGTAACGAGAAGTCTCGGGAGTGACGTTTCGGATTGTTTGAGCCCCTGAATACCGTCAACGGCCAATATCAATGTCTTTCCGGCGCCTTAAGTTCCAGCATTTAGGCGAAGGAACCAATCGTCGACAAGCGGGTTCGCATCGAAACCGGACAAAATGGCATGACCGCACATCGGAAATCGGCTTCACGCGCTGTAACGAAACGAAAAAATTCAAGGCGAAGGGCTGCGACGGCAAAAGCGCGAAAGACGACCCGTCGCAAGATGGCATCGAAGCGCTGGTCACAGCGCGTCACGCGAGAGAGCGACGCCCTGGACTTGCAAGCTGGCGTCTTTGCGCAACGCGATCCGAAGCGGATCGCCGCCTCGCTCAAGCGTTCCGCGGAACGCAGTTCGCGCCGCAAGGCCGGCGCCTATCGCTCGGCGGTTTCGATGCTGACCTTTTACATCAATCGCGCGGGCAAGACGCTACCAAAGACGCAGCGGACGCGGCTGGAACGCGCCAAGGTCGAGCTCAGGCGCCAGTTCGGACGGGAGTGACGGCGTGATCGCGCGAGCCTGACGGCTCATTGTTGGAATAACGGCAGAGCAAATCCTGGGCTTTACGAGATTGCGCAAACCCGCGTGGTCGTTCGCGTCTGCGATCAAGCCGCACGGATATTGGTCATGAAACGGGCCAGTTCCTCGCGCAACCGGCTGCTTTCGGTCGACAGCGAGCGCGCCGAGTCCAGCACATTGCCCGATGCGGAGCCCGTCTCCGTCGCGCCGCGATTGACTTCTCTGATATTGGCCGCCGCCTCGTGGGTGCCGAGGGCGACGGTTTGAACGCTGCGCGCGATCTCCTGCGTCGCCGACCCCTGTTCTTCCACCGCGCTCGCAATCGTCGAAGCGATCGAGGAGATTTGCGCGATGGTGCCGCCGATCTCCTTGATGGCGGCAACCGACTCCTGGGTTGCGCCCTGCATGCCGGTGATGTGCGACGAGATTTCGTCGGTCGCCTTTGCCGTCTGGCTCGCAAGCGATTTGACTTCAGAGGCAACGACGGCAAAGCCCCGGCCGGCATCGCCGGCGCGAGCCGCCTCGATGGTGGCATTGAGTGCCAGAAGGTTTGTCTGCTCGGCGATCGCCGTGATCAATTTCACCACGTCGCCGATTTCCTGTGCGGCGCGCGACAGTTTGCCGATCCGGGTGTCGGTTTGCTCGGCCTGATGGACGGCGGCTTCCGCGATCCGATTCGATTCCTGCACCTGCCGCCCGATCTCGTCGACCGAAGCGGAAAGCTCCTCGGTCGCCGACGCAACCGATTGCATGTTGCTTGAAGCCTCTTCCGATGCGCCTGCGGCCTGGCTGGACAGCGTCTGCGTGGTTTCCGCGGTTCGCGTCAATGTGCCGGCAGCAGCCTCGAGCTGGACGGCTGATGCTGAAACATTGGCGACGATGCTGCCCACGGTCGCCTCGAACTCGTCGGCGAAGCGAATAAGCTCCGAACGCCGCGCCGCCGCGCTGGCTCTATTCTGCGCATCATGCTCGGCTGCTTCGCGCTCGGCCTTGGCAATCGCCCTCACCTTGAATTCCTCGACGGCGGCGGCCATTTCGCCAACCTCATCCTTGCGGCCGAGACCGGGCAGAACGACCTCGAAATTGCCGTTGGCTAGTTCCCGCATCGCCTTGCACATCGCGATCATCGGTCTGGAAATTCCCTTGCCCAGGACCACGGCCAGTATTCCGCCCAGGAGAAAGCCGCCGACGGCGAGAACCACCACGAGACGTTCCGTCTCGCTGATGGCAGCGTCGGATCCGGAATCGAGCCGTTGTTGATCGGACAGCAGATCCGCCTTCATTGCGTTCGACGCCTTGATGATCGCCGCCGCGGAATCGGTCATTTCAACGGAAAGCTCGTCGATTTCCTTGGCATTGTCGATCAGTTTGGACAAAGCCTGCTGATACTCTTCAAGCTGCCTGGCGGCTTCCTTGACGGCCTCTGCAATTTTTGCGTCGGCCGACGGAATCGCCTGCAGCGCGGTCTCGACGAATTTGAGACGCGCCATCGCGCTGGCCGCAACCGACTGGTCGGAATTGACGACGAAGGTATTGGCGAGCGCGCTTGCGGTTTGAAATTGCGCAGCCACCTTCTTCGCAGCGAGCGTGACGGCCGCAAGCTCGGAATCGTCCTCGACACCGCTCGGCAGGTCGTCGAGCTTGTAACGCAGCATATTGCCGCTGCGCATGAGCTGGTTCTGGGTCAAAAGCTCGGTGTCATGCTTTACCTTCACGACATCGGCAAAGATCTTGGTGAAGGCGCGGAATTCGCGGGCGAGGCGCGTGACCTGATTGATGCGCGCCGGATTCGCCGTGCTCCTCATCGATTTTTCGATGGCCTCTTTCAGGCCGGCTTCGGCCGCCAATGCAGCCTTGGCGTCGTCTTCTTTCCCGGTCACCGAATAATATCGTGCCAGCGCACGGTATTCGATCAGTTCGCGGTCGATCTTCTGGGCCGATTCGGATTCCGATACGCTGTTGCGGTACGCCACCACGCCTGAGGAAACGCGCTCGAATCCCATATAGGCCATGCCCATGCTGACCGCCGAGATGGCGAGTACGAACACAAAACCGAGCATGATTTTGCCGCGGAATCGCAAGGTCGGGAGCGTTAGCGATATTGATCGCGACCGGACGCGCTTCGTCAACTTCACCTCTGACCCCCGTCACTCCAAGACCCGGCGAAACCGGAAAACCACTGGCTCCGGATCCAGCCCGGCGCAAACCTAGAGTAGAATGGATAAGAGGTCGTAAATTGAGAGGGCCACCCCTGAAACGGACACTCTATATATGTCCCTCATGCCATCGGGGCGCCGGAGGGGTTGGCAACGCCGATATTTGCCCGTTCCGGACCTGCGACAACGGCGCGCACATCATCACCTTCCCACAACGGCAAACACATTCCGGCGCATAGCACTCCTCCGTCGCAGCGGGCAGGACGAAGTCGAACTCATTCCCGCTTGATGTGGCGGTCCGCCCCCTGACGGCCCAGGCGCATAACCGGCCAAAGTCGATGGGTGAAAAACGCGGGGGCGCGCGCGCACCCCCACGGGCGGTGCGAGGCTTTGGGCACCGGCCGTCCTGCCGCCTGCCTGAGCGGCGCTGAGCACAGGGACCAGAATCAAGCAAATCTGACGGCAACAAGACACTTCCGAGACGAAAATCCTAGTTGCAAAGTCTCTTCCTCGCGCTTCTAATCCAAACAAATAAAAACATTCGGGAGGTAGAGGCGTGTCAACCATCAAACTGACGGTGAACGGTAAAGCGGTCTCGGCCGAGGTCGAGGACCGTACCCTTCTTGTCCATCTCTTGCGCGATCATCTGAACCTGACTGGCACCCATATTGGCTGCGACACCAGCCAGTGCGGCGCCTGCGTGGTGCACATTGACGGTCGGGCGGTCAAATCCTGCACGGTGCTCGTGGGACAAGCCAACGGCGCCAATGTCACCACGATCGAAGGCATCGCCAAGGGCGACGAACTGCACCCGATGCAGGCCGCATTCCGCGACAATCATGGTTTGCAATGCGGCTATTGCACACCGGGCATGATCATGTCGGCGATCGATATCGTCCACCGCCACGGCGGCAAGCTCGACGAAACCACCGTCCGCCAAGAACTGGAAGGCAACATCTGCCGCTGCACCGGCTATCACAATATCGTCAAATCGGTGTTGGACGCGGCCGGCCGCATGAAAGTTGCGCAGGCGGCAGAATAATCAGCCTGAGCGGCATTGAAGGACTTTCGAAATACAAACCGGCCGCGATCGGCGTCTTCCGCGACAAAGGTCATGCGGTCCGACAGGGAGAGATGCAATGGGTGTTGAGGGTATCGGCGCCAGCGTGGTGCGCAAGGAAGACCGGCGTTTCATCACGGGTAAGGGGCGGTATGTCGACGACATAAAGCTTGCGGGCATGACATATGCGCATTTCATCCGCAGTCCGCACGCGCATGCGAAGGTCAAGAGCATCGATTCCTCGGCAGCGATGAAGATGCCGGGCGTGCTCGGTGTTTTGACCGGACAGCAGATCGTCGACGACAAGGTCGGCAACCTCATCTGCGGCTGGGCGATCACCTCCAAGGACGGCACGCCGATGAAAATGGGCGCGTGGCCGGCAATGGCGCCGGAGACGGTGCGCTTCGTAGGCCAGGCGGTGGCGGTCGTGATAGCCGAGAGCAAGAACCTCGCCAAGGACGCGGCCGAAGCGGTCGTCGTCAGCTACGAGGAACTTCCAGCCGTGCCCGACATTCGCGCCGCGATCAAGCCGGGCGCCCCGCAGCTTCACCCGGAAGCGCCGGGCAACATCATCTACGACTGGGTGATCGGCGATGAAGCCGCCGTCAAGGATGCGTTCAGCAAGGCGGCCAACGTGGTCACGCTCGAAGTCACCAATAATCGCCTGGTGCCAAACGCAATGGAGCCGCGATCAGCAGTCGCCGAATACGACGCGGCCGAAGAGCATTTCACTCTCTATTCGACTTCGCAAAATCCGCATGTCGCGCGGCTCGTGCTTTCGGCGTTCTACAACATTGCGCCAGAGCACAAGCTGCGGGTGATCGCGCCGGATGTCGGCGGCGGCTTCGGCTCGAAGATCTACATCTATCCGGAAGAAATGGTGGCGCTGTGGGCCTCCAGGAAGGTCGGTCGCCCGGTGAAATGGACCGGCGACCGAACCGAAGCCTTTCTTACCGACGCCCACGGCCGCGACCATGTCACCAGGGCGGAGATGGCGTTCGACAAGGACAACAAGATCCTGGGCTTGCGGGTGAAAACCCACGCCAATCTCGGCGCCTACATGTCGCTGTTCTCGTCGGCGGTGCCGACCTATCTCTACGCGACGCTGCTTTCGGGCCAGTACAACATTCCGGCGATCCATGCCGAAGTGATCACGGTCTATACCAACACGGTGCCGGTCGACGCCTATCGTGGCGCGGGACGGCCCGAAGCGAGTTACCTGATCGAGCGGACGATGGAGACGGCGGCGCGCCAGTTGAAGGTCGACCCGGCAGAACTGCGCCGCAAGAATTTCATCACGCAATTTCCGCATCAGACGCCGGTGATCATGGCCTATGACGCCGGCGATTTCGGTGCCTCGCTCGACGCGGCGCTGAAGGCGATCGACTATGCCGGCTTTGCAGCGCGCAAGGCAAAGGCGAAGTCGGAAGGCAAGCTGCGCGGGCTTGGTTTCTCCTGCTACATCGAGGCTTGCGGGGTTGCACCATCGAAGGCGGTCGGCAGCCTCGGCGCCGGCGTCGGCCTGTGGGAATCTGCGGAAATCCGCGTCAATCCGGTCGGCACCATCGAGGTGCTCACGGGATCGCACAGCCACGGCCAGGGTCATGAGACGACGTTCGCCCAGCTCGTCGCCGAGCGGTTCGGCGTCCCGATCAGCCAGGTGCAGATCGTTCATGGCGATACTGACAAGGTGCAGTTCGGCATGGGCACCTACGGGTCACGCTCCGGCGCCGTCGGCATGACGGCGATCGCCAAGGCGCTCGACAAGATCGAGGCCAAGGCCAAGAAGGTCGCCTCGCATCTGCTGGAGGCCGCCGAGGCCGACATCGTGTTCCGGGACGGCAAGTTCACGGTCGCCGGCACCGACAAGTCCGCCGCGTGGGGCGAGGTGACGCTCAACGCCTATATCGCGCACAAGTTCGCCGGCGCCGAGCTCGAGCCCGGCCTGAAGGAAGGCGCCTTCCACGATCCGACCAACTTCACCTTCCCGGCCGGCTGCCACATTTGCGAGGTCGAGATCGATCCGGACACCGGGGCGACCCACATCGCCAACTGGGTCGCGGTCGATGATTTCGGCACCGTCGTCAACCCGATGATCGTCGAGGGCCAAGTC
>NZ_DATMLW010000012.1:0-4751 GCF_035570375.1 Bradyrhizobium sp.
TCACGCTGGTACTCATCGCGTACTGGCTGTAGGTTGTGACGCGCTGCTCCATCTCCGGCACGCTGAGGCCGGTGTACTGCCAGATCACCGACACCACCGGAATGTTGATCTCGGGGAAGATGTCCTCCGGCATGACCACGATGGCTGAAACGCCGACAAACAGAATGAAGGCTGCCAGAACATAGAACGTGTACGGAAATTTCAGCGCAAATCGAACGATACCCATCTCGATATCCTCGTCTCGATATCCTCGTCCTTGCCGCGGCAGGCTCCTGATTGCAGGTACCTCGTCGTTGGCCGGACGCAGATATTGACAAGTGCCCTAAAAGGAAATGCTATGTCCGTTGCATTCGCTACTGAACGGAATTCAGCAATGAATCGTAGCGATCTGGCCGACCTGAACGCATTCGTCGCCGTCGCCAATCACCTGAGCTTTCGCGCGGCCTCAGCTCAGCTCGGCGTGACCGCGTCTGCCCTCAGCCATTCGATGCGCCAGCTGGAAGAGCGCCATGGCGTGCGGCTATTGCATCGCACCACGCACAGCGTGTCGCTCACCGACGCCGGCCTTCACCTGCTCGAACAGCTGCGGCCGGCGATTGATCAGATTTCCGGCGCCCTGGAAACCTTGAATCAACAGCGTCAGCGTCCGTTTGGCCGCTTGAGGATTCATGCAACGCATATTGCCGCAGCCGCGGCCATCGCGCCGGTTTGGGCTCGGTTCGCGTCCACCTATCCGGACGTCCATCTCGAGATCTTGATGGAGTCGAGGCCGATCGACATCGTAGCGAGCAGCTTTGATGCGGGGATCGGGCGGAAGGAATGGGCCGCCGCCGACATGATTGCGGTTCGCGTGTTGGGACCGATGAAAGTGGCCGTTGTCGGCGCTCCCAGCTATTTCGAGCGACGGCGTTCCCCGCGCACGTTCGACGATCTTGCCTCTCATAGCTGCATCCAATATCGCTTTGCGCCGAACGAAGCTGTTTTGCCATGGTCTTTCGAGCGGAACGGCAAGACCAAGCGGATGACCCTGGCGGGCGCTCTGACGGTCAACGATCCTTTTCTCGCCATTCGCGCAGCCGTGGATGGGCTCGGGATTGCTTATACTGTCGAGGCCCTGGCTGAGCCGTTTCTGCAGACAGGTCAACTGGTGCGCGTGCTGGAGAGATCTTCACCCTGCCTGGAAGGCCTCTTTCTGTATTATCCCGGACGCCGGCAAGTCCCCGCCGCACTGCGGGCCTTCATTGACATGATCCGCGCTCCCAAATCGGCGCAGGGCATACGGTCAGTCAAGAATCCCTTCTTCAAAGACTGAGCACGCCGAAGGCGCCGTTCAAGATTGCATTCCTGAATTTGTTTCACCAGCGAGTGAAACAAACGCCGGGTTTTCATTGGCGGCGATCGGAGCTACCGAGTGGAGAGAGATGATCCGGAAGAGCAGACCCCGATTTTCGGATCATGCCCAGAACCTGGAGCGCGTGGCTCCCCCGCCCCAATCCATTGTGCTCCAGCACAGCGTGAGTGACATGACCCGGCCGGGAGCCCTGTAAAATTCTTGACCAATTCGGAAACAGGGCCGGAGGGCGATCAATGTGCTGAATAGGAGCGTTCAATGACGGAGTTTCCCCTCGCGCCAGAAGTCCCGATGGAACGCGTTTTGCTGCACGAGCTGATCCACAGGATCAACAACGAATTTTCCTCCCTCATCGGCGCCGTGTCTCGTACCGCCGCGCGTTCCGTCAATCATGAAGTCAAAGTCGCGCTGGCCCACATTATTGAGCTCCTGTCTCATTATGCAGAGCTGCATCGCGCGTTGCAGATGCCGAACAACGACACGCTTATCGACGCGGCGGCCTATCTCGAAAACCTCTGTCTCTCGATCAGCCGCTCGAAGCTCGATGGCAAGAAAATAGATCTCGTCCTGACGGCATCGCCTTTGCGGCTGCCATCGGAACGGTGCTGGCGACTGGGAATGATAATATTTGAGCTTGTGACAAATGCGACACGGCACGCGTTTGGCAACGGCATTGGACAAGTTCGAATCGAGTTATCACGCGCTGGCAAGCTTGTTGAATGCAGCGTCGTCGACAATGGCTCGGCTCCAATAAACGTTCAGCGGGGCCGCGGGCTCAAGATCGTGGACGAGCTGGTCAAAGGCCTCGATGGACACCTTGACCAGAGGTTTGGCCAAAGGGGATCGTTCTCGAAACTGACCTTTCCGTGCGACCTCGAACCGCAACGAGCGGGCCTCGAGGAGAAAGCTGCTGCCAACTGTCACAACGGATAGTGGTGCCGCCACCAAAGTCGCTGCCGCGACCGCCCGCCTGCAGCCGGATTTCTTAGATTTTTGGGAAGGGTGGACTATACGGCGTCGCAACGCCCGCGACTTGGGTGTCGGGGCAGACCAAGGCTTCAACGCTGGGGCGGGGTTGCTGCAAACGGATTTAGGCTGTCCAGGAAAGACAGTGGCTCGACATTTTGAACGGACTGGGTTTGTGCTCGTGCATCCTGTACGGGCCGGGCCTGTACCCGTCGACGCTGCACATTTGCTCGGTGTTCCTGCGCGTGTCGGATCTCTGCCCGCGCATTACGTATGGTCCGGGCCCTTCGCTGCTGTTGCGTGGGCCGCACAGGTGCCGGGTCATCTTGTACCGGCTTGGCCAGAACAGGCGCATCTTGCTTGGCCGCCCAGGCCTGGAACTCCCTGAACAGGGCTTCCAATGATTCCTGGTCGTTTTCCTTCTGACTCTGGCTGGCGGGTTCAGGGGCACCAATTTCGCGGGTCGGGGCGTCCTTCGCGGTCGGCGGCAAAACCTCAACAACATCGGTTGATTGAATTACAGCTGACTGGATTCTCGGCGTCGGCTGATCGGTGCCAGGCTGAGCCGCCGAGTTGTCGGCCGGCGACGCTGTGACGCCCGCAAAGAGCGTCACTTGATTCGAAAGAATGGTAATTCCGATCGCTACCGCGGCCGCAACCAAAACACTCGCCGTGAGACCTCGTAACGAGATGATAGCTTTGTCGTTCCCGATACCCCGCTCAGGTTCATCGGCGGAGAGAAAAAGCGGCAAAGGATCGCCGGGATCAAAACCGTCTTCCGTCGCCATCGCGTGATCCCTCATGCTGATGTTCCTGTCGACGTTAGATGCTATCGAGGTCCAAAATGCGGAGAAATCTTGATTTCACCTAGACCGGTGGAACCGGCTCGATGACGCGGCGTCCACGGATGGGCCGTCGCGATCGCAGTGCCGCGAGCATCTCGATGCGCCGCTCACGGTGGAGCATCTGGCAGAACGCGCCGGCATGAGTACGCGGCATTTCACCCGCGCCTTTTATCCGCGTCTTCGGTCAGCCGCCGCCATCGCCTTCCCGGTCGCCGCTGCCTTCTGGTTGATCGCGCGGCCCGAGCGCTACGCCTAGCGCCGTCCTTGCGAGAGCGCCTTGCGGCGCGAGTGGGTTAATCGCTCTCGAGGAGCTTAAGCCGCTTCGCCAGCCATCGCGTGGTCGGCGCCTGAATCAGGATCGTCATCAGAATCGCCATGAACACGACGGAAGCGATCATCGGCGCGGACGGTGCATTCATGCCGAGCAACAGGCCCGCGAGCGCTGCCGGGATGACGCCGGTCTCGCGCGTCCAGCACATGAAAAGCAATTCCTCAAAACTCCATCGCGCGCGGCGGTCGGGCAGGGCGCAGAGGAAGACCGTCGCCGGCCGCGCGACCAGCATCAGGACGGCTACGAGCGTGGCGGCGGTGAAGGCATATCGGCCGATCAAGCCAAAGTCGACCTGCGCCCCCAAAAGGATGAAGATGAAGAGCCGCATGATGAATGCGGTGGTCAACACGAACTCAGCGAGCCTCTGCGCTTCCCCCGCTTCCATCCGGAAGCCGAAAACCTCCTCCTTGTTGCCAAGCACGATGCCGAACACGAACACGGCCATGAAGCCTGAAGCATGCAGGCCGCTGGCGGCGAAATAGGCGCCGATCACGGCCATGATCGTTACCAGCGGCGCGTATTCGGAAAGAAAGGCCCATTTTTCGTGGGCGATCAGAAGCGCGGCAAGATAGCCGAGCGCGACGCCGGCGACGATGCCGACGGCCGATTGCTTCAGGAGATCGGACGCGGAGGAGAACAGCGAAAACTCTCTGTGCCCCAACACGACTGCCAGTACGCCGAAAGTGACAATCGCAGACATGGCATCGTTGAATGCCGACTCGCTCATGACGGTTTGGGCCACCCGGTCGCGGATATGAATCTGCCGGAAGATCGGGACCAGGGTTGCGGGATCGGTTGAAGCCAGTGCCGCGCCCAAAAGCAGCGCGACATCGAAGGGAATGCCGAAAAGATAGTGGGCGGCGACGCCGGTGATCCCTGCGGTGATGATGACGCCGACGGTGGCGATGACCAGAATCGTGATCCAGACCTGTTTGAGGATCTGAAGTCGCAGCGACGCGCCACCGTCGAACAGAATGTAACTGGCACCGAACAGGAGAATGATCTGGTTCAATGCCGAGCCAGGCTTGATCTCGATCAGGCCGAGCGCGTGCGGACCGAGCACGATACCGGCGATCAGGAACACCGCGACATCCGGAATCCTGATCTTCTGCGCAACAAGCGCGGCCATCGTTCCGGCAGCCAGAATGAAACCAAACGAAAGCAGCGTTTGCCTGGCAATCTCGATGGATGGTGAGGTTTCCAAGCCGCTGCCGATCCCTGTCGTTAACGTGGCCGCCCGCATCCTTCCGGTTAGTGG
>NZ_DATMLW010000013.1:0-46082 GCF_035570375.1 Bradyrhizobium sp.
AATCCGGCTCGATCGAACAGGATGCCGACGTGGTGATCTTCGTGTTTCGCGAGGAATTTCAGGCCGACGGGACGAAGAAGTCGGTCAATGGCGGCATCATCGGCTTCTTCTCCTGCGAAATGTCGGCCGAACAGCTAGCCACCCGTATCATCGCCGAACGCACCGGAATCCCCTCAAGCACCATCCGGCGCGGCGGCATCACCGAAAGTGACTTCGAAAAAATTCGTGACTACTCGATCGAGTTGCAGTCGCTGCCGTTCTATGTCGACGAGACCGGCGGCCTTTCGATCGCGCAGTTGAATGCGCGCGCGCGCCGGCTGAAGCGGCAGAAGGGCCTCGACCTTCTCGTCGTCGACTATATTCAACTGTTGCAGGGATCCGGCAAGCGTTCCGAGAGCCGCGTGCAGGAGGTCACGGAAATCACCACCAGCCTGAAGGCGCTTGCCAAGGAACTTAACATTCCCATCATCGCGCTGTCGCAATTGTCGCGCCAGGTCGAGAACCGCGACGACAAGCGCCCGCAATTGGCCGACTTGCGTGAATCCGGCTCGATCGAACAGGATGCCGACGTGGTGATCTTCGTGTTTCGCGAGGAATACTATCTGGCCAACAAGGAGCCGCGCGCCGGGACGCCGGAATACGAAAAATGGCAACTGGACATGTCGCTGGTACACGGCAAGGCCGAGGTGATCATCGGCAAGCAGCGCCACGGTCCGACCGGCACCGTCGAACTCCACTTCGACGCCTCCATCACGCGCTTTGGCGACCTCGTGCCGGACAACCAGCTGCCCGACCGGAGCTACTGACGCGGGCCATCGGCGGTTGAACCGGTGCGATCCGGCAGGTAAAACGGCGGCATGAACATCGCCTCCGATCCGAAATCGATTCCCGCCAATTCCGTGCTCTCTCCCGAGGCGAACAAGGCGGCGGCGCTGGCCACCGCTACCGGCGTGCTGACGGTCAATCTCGACGCTATCGTCGCCAACTGGCGCAAGCTCGAGAAGGCCGCTGTTCCGGCCGAGTGCGCCGCCGTCATCAAATCCAACGCCTACGGCCTGGGTCTGGAACCCGTGGCCCGTGCGCTGGCCAAAGCCAGTTGCAAGACATTCTTCGTCGCCAACCTCGATGAAGCTCGCGCCGCCCGGGCCGTTGCCCCTGCGGCTGCGATCTATGTACTCAACGGTTTCATCCAGAACACCGGCGAGGGCTACGCCAAGATCGACGCCAGACCCGTGATCGGCGATCTCAACGAACTCGCCGAATGGGACGTGTTTTGCCGCCGCACCGGCTGGTTCGGCGGTGCAGCCATTCACATCGACACCGGCATGCAGCGGCTCGGCCTGACGATGTCCGAAGCGCAAGGTCTCATCCCCAGGATCAACGCCGGTGATCACGGCGTCACGCTCGTGATGAGCCACCTTGCCTGCGCCGAAAATCTCCATCATCCGCTGAACGCCCGACAACTCGCGAGCTTTCGCGAAATTGCCAGCCTTTTTACCGGCGTGCCTGCATCGCTGTCGAATTCGTCCGGCATTTTCTTAGGTCCCCCGTTTCTGTTCGACGTAGTGCGCCCGGGAGTGGCGCTTTACGGGGTCAATCCGACGCCGGAAGCCGACAACCCGATGCAGCCGGTTGTCGAACTGAAGGCGCGCGTTCTGCAGATCCGCGAGGTCGAGCGCGGCGAAAGCGTTGGATATGGCGCGACCTGGACGGCACGACGGCCAACCCGGCTTGCGATCGTTTCGGCCGGCTACGCCGACGGCTACTTCCGCGCCGGAGGCAGCAACGACGGCACCCGCGGCGCCGAGGTCGTGGTCGCCGGCAAACGCTGCCCGATCGCCGGCCGCATCTCGATGGACGTGATGGCGGTTGACGTCACCGATCTCGAAAAGAACGCGGTACGCCGCGGCCACCTGGTGACGCTGATCGGCGACGGCATCACCGTCGACGAGCTTGCTCATCATTTCGGCACCATCGGTTACGAGGTCCTGACCAGCCTCGGAAGACGCTACGCGCGGGTTTACAAGGGCGATACCGGCGAGGGTTAGCCGACTCGCCGATGAAAGTCGCGACCTTCAACATCAACAACATCAACCGTCGCCTGCCGAACCTGCTGCGATGGCTGCAACGAGCCAAACCCGACATCGTTGCCCTGCAGGAATTGAAAGCGGCGGACAACGATTTTCCGCGTAGCGCGATCGAAAAAGCCGGCTACGGCGCGGTGTGGCACGGTCAAAAATCCTGGAACGGTGTAGCAATCCTGGCGCGCAAGGCAGAGCCGGTGCTGACCCGCAGCGAATTGCCTGGCGATGGCAGCGACCGCGAGGCGCGCTACATCGAGGCTGCCGTCAAGGGCATCATCGTCACCAGTCTCTATCTGCCCAACGGCAACCCGCAGCCCGGGCCGAAGTTCGACTACAAGCTAAGATGGTTCAAGCGGCTCAATTTGCACGCGGCGAAATTGATCAGGCAGGATGTGCCGGTGGTGCTCGCTGGCGATTACAACGTCGCACCGACCGCGTTCGATATCTATCTCACGAGATCATGGGACAAGGACGCGTTGATCCAGCCCAAGAGTCGCGCCGCGTTCAAATCGCTGGTGGCGCAGGGCTGGACGGATGCGATCCGGCACCTTCACCCGGAAACACCGATGTTCACCTTCTGGGATTACAAGCGCGATCGCTGGCGACGCGACGCGGGCCTGCGGCTCGATCATCTGCTTGTGAGTCCCGTGCTTGCGCCGCGGCTGAAGAAAGCCGGCGTCGATCGGATGACGCGCGGCGAAGAAGGCGCGAGCGATCACGCACCGGCCTGGATCGAGCTAAGATAGCTGCGAAACGCCTTCCGCCCGTGAAGCCGATTTGAACGCGGCATCACCATCGTTCCACGAGTTCCAGTGCCACTCCTGTTTTAGCCTTTGGTTAGGAAAATTACCCTAGGTTGGCCCGTTAATACTGGTTAACACCACACTTGGCGGCCAGACTTCGTTTTCGAGCGGCCTGACATGCTTGTTCATTTCATCACGGATGAACCCGGGAAGATACCAGCGATACGCGCGATGCTGGAGCCACAACATCGCATCACTACCCGAGTGCTCGGGGCAGGCGATACTCACACCGCTTCAAACGGCGTGCTCATGGTCGACGCTGACCTGCGTCAGATGGCGCGCGTCGAACAGATCAAGGGTGTGTTGAGCGAGCTGCGCTGCATTACGGAAAAGCTGTTCGTTGTCCAAAGCCATCTCCAGCAGATGGTGTCCCAGGCCTATGCGCTCGGAGCGACGGCAGTGGTCTGCAGTTCCCGGGAAATCGTTTCCAAGCTAACGCAGATTGAGGCTGCGACAAAGGCGGCAAAGGCCGACCTTGACGGCCAAACACCAGAGATCTCGAACAGTGCGGCGGCTTTCGCTTCCATGTTCTCAGCGGCCAGGCGCGGCAAATCGATAGATCTTTCGGATGCCGAAAATGCCACATCGCTGATCGTCAGCGCCATCGAACAAAATGGCCTGACTGCGTGGCTGGATGACGTTCGACGGTACCATGAAGGCACGTTCCAGCACTGCCTGCTGGTGACGGGCGTGGCCATCGGATTTGCTTTGGATGTCGGGTTCACTGGTGCGGATGTGAAACGGCTCGGAATGGCGGCAACCCTGCATGACATTGGAAAAGCGCGTATTCCCCTATCGATTCTCGACAAGCCCGCGCAGCTCGCCCCCGACGAAGACGAGATCATGAGGCAGCATCCGGTGATCGGATTTGAATTGCTGCAGGATCTCCCGGGCGTCACTCCGGAAATTCTTGATGGGGTGAGGCATCACCACGAATTTCTTGATGGCTCGGGTTATCCCGACAGCCTGACGGCCTCACAAATCTCCGATCTGGTGAGGCTGCTGACCATTTCAGATATCTTCGCAGCCCTTATCGAGACGAGGCCATATCGACCCGCAATGCCCCGCCCAAACGCCTACCAGATTTTGTGCAGCATGGACGGAAAGCTGGAGCGAGCGCTGGTAACCGCGTTTCGAAGGTCAGCGCTCGGGGCGTGAGACGTCGGCACGTTGAACTATGTGAGGGTTTTTAGAGGTGCTGGTGTTGAACGCTGGCCACCTGTTACGGGATTGGGATTGAGATGGGTATAACGGCATCGGCAGCTTTGATTGCGGAACTGGATGACGTCATCAGGGCCGGATCGCGTTTGCGACAGACGAGAATCCTGAGGCAGGTGACGGACCTGTTCCGGACCGCCGTCCGCCAGCTGGATGAAACCCAGACGGATGTCTTCGACGAGGTCCTCGTTCGACTGGTCGAGAGCGCCGACCTGCAGTCACTGGTCGATCTCAGCGTGATCCTGTCCGGGATCGAACTGGCACCGCGCGAAACCGTTTGGCGACTTGCGTTTCATGAAGACGCGTCGGTCGCAGCACCCGTGCTGGCAAACTCCAATCGTCTTTCCGAAACGCATCTCGTTGAGATCGCCAAAACAAGAGGCCGGCAGCATCTGTTGGCTATTTCGGCCAGAAAAGCCCTCAACGAAATGCTGACCGACGCGCTGATCAGGCGCGGCGATTCCGAAGTGTTCAAGGCGTTGGCACAGAATGGAGGAGCCCGCTTCTCCGAGGCCGGTTATGCCGTGCTCGTCGGAAACGCCGAGCGCGACGAAAGCCTGCTCGAAGGTCTCGGCCTTCGATTGGACATTCCCGCAAAACTCCTGCGCAGGTTGCTTGGAACGGCCACGGACACCGTCTGGGCGCGACTTTCAAACGCGACCCGCCCTGTTGTGCGCGACAGGCCGCAACTGCCGAGCGTGGCGGGCGCCGCAGCACCAGGTCCGACAGACTATGCGCAGGCGATCGAGCAGATGGTTGCGCTCAATCGAGCGGGCAAATTGAACGACTCGCCGGTAAACCGGTTTGCGATCAGGGGCGAATATACCCATGTGGTGGCAGCGCTGTCCTTCATGACGGACGTCAAGGTCGAGGACATTGAGCCCCTGATTCACAGCGACCGGCTGTACGGACTGATCGTGGCGTGCAGGGCGGCGCGGCTCGACTGGGCGACCACGAGCACGATCATTCGCTACCGGCCGGGATGTCCTCCCACCACCCAGCAGGAACTCGATCGGGCTCGAGAGATTTTCGAAGCCTTGTTGCTGTCGGTCGCGCAATGGACGGCCCGGTTCGGTCTGGCTCGAGACACTTCCGAAAAAATCCCGCTGGCACGGCAGGGCTGAAGGCATCTCGACCTCCCCCGCTCGCCCCGCAGAATCCGCCAACAGAAAAGACCGCCGCGAGGCGGTCTTTTCATTCGCCGGTTAGAGCATGATCCGGAAAAGTGGAAAAATGAGATCATGATGCGCTTCCACTTAATCGCATCATGATCTAGCAAATGCGCGATCGCAGGGTCGCTGGCGTTGGACCTGCCTAGATGCGATCCGGGAAGCGGATGATGAAGTTGTCCCGGTTGGGCATTCTCACCTTCGGCAGCGTCTCCGCATTCATCACGTCGTTGGCGCCGATCAATTTGTTCTCTGCGAGTATGTAGGCGGTAAGCGCATAGACCTCGTTGTCGGAGAGTGAGCGCGGCGCCTGGAATGGCATCGCGCGGCGGATGAAATCGAAGATCGTGGTCGAATCCCCGATGAAGTTCTTGATCGTCTTCTGTGATGCGGAAATTCCATCGATCTTGGCATCGCTGACAAGGGCTGCGGCGAAACCACCCTTGCCGTTTTCGCCGTGGCACATTGCACATTTTTCGGCGTAGATCGGTGCGCCCTGCGCGGGCGTGCCGCTGCCCTTCGGCAGCCCCGTGCCGTCGGGCAGGATGCTGATGTCCCAAGCCGCAACGGCAGCCTCGTCCAGCGGCTTGCCGAGGTGCGGCGTCTCGGCCAGGCATACGCCGGTCATGATCGCCAGCAACAGCGAAGCGGCATAGATCGCGCGCCTAGGCGTAGACATGTGCGACCTCCCCGCTGCTCGCTACCCCCCAACTGGTGATCGAATTGAAGTGCTGATTGGGAAATGCCAGGACCGGCGGCTTTTTCGCAAGTTCGCCGCGCGTTGCAACGAATTCGGCGCGGGTCGGTTGCACGTTGCCGGCCTCATCCCATGCGCGACTCTGCAGTGTGGCTGGTCCGCCATCCCAGCGCCAGGGCATGCGGAAGCGGGTGAAGGCTTTGCTCAGAACCGGTTCCTGAAGCGCCGCCTGCGCCCAGCTCTGACCGGCATCGGCTGAAACCATGACCTTTTCGATCCGGCCGTTGCCGGAATAGGCGAGCCCCGAAATCTCGTAAAGACCGGGACCCTTCAACGCCATTCCGTGCGACGGGCGGGTGATGAAGGATTTGACCTCTTGCAGGAAATAGAACCGGTAGGCCTTTCCGCTCGGCAGGATCTGCGAATAGGTCCGCGCCTCGTAGTAGCTCATGGCCGGCTGCTCGACGAGCTTGATGCGGCGCAGGAACTTGACGTTCATGTTGCCTTCGTAGCCGGGCAGCAACAGACGCATCGGGTAGCCGTTGCCCGGATTGAGACGCTCGCCGTTCTGGTACAGCGCAATCATGGCGTCATCCAATGCCTTCTTCACCGGCACGCTGCGGCTCAAATGTGGGGAATCAGCCCCCTCCGCAACGAACCATTTTGCCCTGGGATCGATTCCGGTTTCCTCAAGCAGGGTCGAAAGCTTCACGCCGGTCCACTCCGCGCAGGAGACGAGCCCGTGCAGCGCCTGAATGTTCTCCTGCAAGGGTTCGGGAGAAAACAACGGCGCACTGTTGCCGCCGCATTCGATGAACGTGACGCGCGAGACCATCGGATAGCGGGAGAGTGTATCCAGCGTGAACTCGGTCGGCTGTTTCACCAGCCCATGGATGACGAGCCGGTGCTTTTCCGGATCGATGTTGGGGACCCCGCCGTGATTGATATTGAAGTGAAGCCCATTTGGCGTGATCGTTCCCTCAAGCAGATGGTGCGGCGTGCGGGCATGCGAATTGCGCGGTTCGTTGTTGGGATTGCTCAGCGTGCGCACCACCTTGGCCTCGAATTTCGATGGCCCCTGGTAGGGAGGCATCGGGTCACCGACTTCAAGGCTCCATGGATCGTCGGCCAGTGGTTCGGCAGCCGCAGATGCGGGCCCAATGCCCGTACTCATCGCGCCCGCCAACACCATGCCGCGCCCAAGCAGCGCCCGGCGGTCGATCAACCCGTTTCCTGCGACCGGTTCAAGAGTTTCAACGGGCGTCTGGCGATCCCTCGATCTGACCATGCCTCACCTCCCTCGAGTGCGGGCGTTTTCAACCGCCCTCTTGCTCATGCGCAAGTGTCCCGATTCCGAACTTCGCATCATTTTGCGGCGATCTTGTTTGCGAACTTCGGAATCCAAAGGACACTAGCAAGTCCTGTTTCTAGTGTGGCTTTGGTTCAGAAGGCCGCATAACGAACTCGCCGCTGCAATGATGCGGACTTCTGAACCGCCACACTAGGCTAGCTCTTCTCCTGTTCAAGAACAATTGGCCGGATTTCATCGGGTCCGGGACCGAATGAAGGACACGGCGAAGTATTCGCTGCCGGTCAAAGGCCCTTCTTGACGCGGCGCGAAGAAGCGCCGCTCGTCGCACCGGGACGTACAACCGATTCGAAGGAGACAAGGCTTTTGGATTTCCTCTTCGTCCTTGCGGTCGGGCTCGTCGCCGGCACGATCAGCGGCATCGTCGGCACCGGCTCCTCGATCATGCTTATGCCGGTCCTGATCTATGAATATGGCCCGAGGCAGGCGGTGCCGATCATGGCAATTGCAGCCGTGATGGCCAACTTCTCGCGCATCCTCGCCTGGTGGCGCGAGGTCGACTGGCGGGCCTGCGCAGCTTATTCCGCACCCGCCATTCCGGCCGCGGCGCTTGGCGCGCGAACGCTGCTCGTGCTGCCGTCGCGCACCGTCGATATCTGCATCGGTCTGTTCCTGATTGCGATGGTGCCGGCGCGGCATTGGCTCGCTCGCCACCAGTTGAAGCTCTCGCTCTGGCATCTTGCGATCGGCGGCGCCGTGATCGGCTATCTCACCGGGATCGTGGTTTCGACCGGGCCCCTGAGCGTGCCGCTGTTTCTGTTCTACGGCCTCACCAAAGGCGCCTTTCTGGCGACGGAGGCGGCGAGCTCGCTTGGCATATATGTGAGTAAATCCGTCACCTTTCAGCGCTTTGGTGCGCTGCCTGTCGAAGTCGCCGTACAAGGCCTGATCGCCGGCGCCTCGCTGATGGCAGGCGCTTTTGTCGCCAAGCGCTTTGTCTTGCGGCTCGAGCCGGAGGTTTTTCGGTGCCTGATGGATGTCATCATGATCGTGGCCGGCCTTTCGACGCTTTGGACGGCATTTTCATAAAAATCGGTCGTCGGCGTCGCCTCGGTCTCAACCGACGCGAGCAAAACTCCCCGTCACCGGCGAAGTCGAGGCTGCCTCCATCGAGGCGCGCGCCAAGGCGCTCGGCACCAATCCGAACCTCGTCACGCTGATGCAGGCCGAACGCTGGAACGGCGCCCTGCCGACAACCATGGTTCCGGGCTCAGGCGGTGCCGTTTGTATTGGTCAAATGAGGGGTTATGCCCCGGAGATGATATTCGGCGCAAACATGGACGGCATTGCCGGCCGCCATTCCATGCTATGGGAAAGCGTTCGCTCTCGATTCCGTCGTCGAACGAAGCCCCCATGGCCAAGAACGCGCTCTCTTTCGTCTGCCAGAACTGCGGCGCTGCCTATAATCGCTGGCAGGGCAAGTGCGACTCCTGCGGCGAATGGAACACGCTCGCCGAGGAAGACATAACCGGCGCGACGACGATGCCGGTCTCGATCCGCTCCAAGCGGAAGGGACGGTTGTTCGCCCTGGAAAGTCTCACCGGCAAGAGCCAGGACGCCCCTCGCCTGTCCTCCGGCATGCTCGAGCTTGACCGGGTCACCGGCGGCGGATTCGTGCGCGGCTCGGTGCTGCTCGTCGGCGGCGACCCCGGCATCGGCAAATCGACGCTTTTGACCCAAGCGACGAGCCAGCTGGCGCGCGCCGGCCATCGCGCCGTCTATATTTCGGGTGAAGAGGCGGTCGCCCAGGTGCGGCTGCGCGCCGAGCGTCTGGGCCTTGCGGACGCGCCCGTGCAGCTCGCCTCGGAAACTTCCGTCGAGGACATCGTCTCCACACTTTCCGAAGGCACTGTACCGCGCCTGATCGTGATCGATTCGATCCAGACCATGTGGACCGACACCGTGGAATCGGCGCCGGGAACGGTGACCCAGGTACGGGCCTCGGCACAGGCGCTGATCCGGTTTGCCAAGAAATCGGGCGCAGCGATCATCCTGGTCGGCCATGTGACCAAGGACGGTCAGATCGCCGGCCCTCGCGTTGTCGAGCACATGGTCGACGCCGTGCTATCGTTCGAGGGTGAAGGCTCGCAGCAATTCCGCATTCTGCGTGCCGTAAAAAACCGGTTCGGCCCGACCGACGAGATCGGCGTATTCGAGATGACGGGATTAGGCCTGCGCGAGGTTTCCAATCCGTCCGAGTTGTTCTTGTCGGAGCGCGATCTTGGCAGCCCGGGCACCGCGGTGTTCGCTGGCATCGAGGGCACCCGCCCGGTGCTGGTGGAACTACAGGCGCTGGTGGCGCCAACCTCGCTCGGCACGCCGCGACGCGCCGTGGTCGGCTGGGACCCGAGCCGGCTCTCGATGGTGCTGGCGGTGCTGGAGGCCCATTGCGGGGTCAAATTATCCGGCCACGATGTCTATCTGAATGTCGCAGGCGGCTTGCGGATCCAGGAACCCTCCGCCGACCTCGCCGCGGCCGCGGCCCTGGTGTCATCGCTGGTCAATGCACCCCTGCCGCCGGATGCGGTCTATTTCGGCGAGATTTCACTGTCGGGCGCGGTCCGGCCGGTGCCGCAGACCTCGGCCCGGCTGAAGGAAGCGGCAAAACTTGGTTTCGGCCGCGCCATACTGCCCGAATCCGTCCGTGCCGAGGTCAGCGAAGCCGGTTTATCTCTGCATTCGGTGGGGGGACTGACGAGCCTGGTCGCGGAAATCGCCGCGCGCGGCGCTCCCAGGGGGAACCGGCCGCCGAATCGGGAAAGTGCTGCTGCAGAGAAAAATGCCACACCTGAGAGATTCCGACGCAAAGAAGGCTAGCCGGGCGTGACCTTAACCGCCCTCGCCGCTATACAACCCGCGCGCGGGGCGGCGCGACCTCGGGCCTTGCGAGCTGGCCTTGGTGACCGTCAACTAGGGTGGCCACGATTACGCCGATTCGCGGCTTGAACTTACGAGCGGACCGACCAGCCGATGCCGATTACGATTCTCGATCTCGTTCTGCTCGCCGTGATGCTGATCTCTGGCCTCTTGGCAATGGTCCGCGGGTTCATGCGCGAGATTCTTTCGATCGCGGCGTGGGGCGCCGCCGCGCTGGTCACCCTTTACAGCTACTCAAAGTTGTTGCCGACGGCCAAGACCTATTTCAACAGCGACACCATCGCGAGCATAGCGGTGGTTGCCGGCGTGTTCATTGGTACCCTGATCATCGTCTCCGTGATCACGGTGCGGATTTCCGACATGATCCTGGACTCCCGGATCGGGGCGCTGGACCGCACCCTCGGGTTCCTGTTCGGACTGGCCCGCGGCTTGCTTATCGTCGTCGTGGCCTATGAGTTCTTCATCTGGCTTGTTCCCGACAAGCAACGGCCCGACTGGGTGGTCGGGGCTAAGTCACGAACGATGCTGGATTCGACCGGCGAATGGCTCAAAGGGCTCTTGCCGGACGACCCGGAGAACACCATTTTGAAGAGATTCAAGAAGAATAAACCCGAGGAAGAGCAAACTGACGCCGACCAGGCGGCGCCGGGGTCGGGCGATGGGTATAGCAAGCCGAACCGCGAGAGCCTGAAAAAGCTGATCGAAAAGCCCGCGGCACGTTAATACCAGGCCAAAGAGAGGCGCGATGGACAGTAAACAGAGCCCTTCCGACGACGCCGAACAACGGGAGCCGAACCCCGGCTCCCCCTATCCGGAAATCCCTGACCTTGAAGGCGACACGTTGCGCGAGGAGTGCGGTGTGTTCGGCATCTTTGGCCATCCGGAAGCAGCGGCCATCACCGCGCTCGGATTGCACGCGCTGCAGCATCGTGGCCAGGAGGCTGCGGGCATCGTTTCATTTGACGGAACCCGCTTTCATTCCGAGCGCCGCCTTGGCCTTGTCGGGGATACCTTTTCCCGCCGCGAGGTGATCGAGCGCCTGCCCGGCAATGCCGCGATCGGCCATGTCCGCTATTCCACGACCGGCGAGACCATCCTGCGCAACGTGCAACCCTTGTTTGCCGAACTCAACGCCGGCGGGTTCGCAGTTGGCCATAACGGGAATCTGACCAACGGACTGACCTTGCGCCGTGATCTGGTACGCGGTGGCGCGATGATGCAATCCACCACCGACACCGAAGTCATCCTGCATCTGGTAGCGCAATCCAAACGCAGCCATTTCATCGATCGCTTCGTCGAGGCGCTGCGCGCGATCGAAGGCGCCTACTCGCTTGTCTGCCTGACCAACAAGAAGCTGATCGGCGCACGCGATCCGTTGGGCATCCGTCCGCTCGTGCTCGGCGAACTCGACGGCTGCCCGATTCTGGCCTCGGAGACCTGTGCGCTCGACATCATCGGCGCGAAATATGTCCGCGACGTCGAGCCCGGCGAGATCATCGTGTTTGACGAGCGCGGCGCGCGGAGCCACAAGCCGTTCCCACCGAAGCCGCCGCGGCCCTGCATCTTCGAGTACATTTATTTCTCAAGGCCGGATTCCATCGTCGGAGGACGATCGGTGTACGACGTCCGCAAGGCTTTCGGCGCGCAGCTGGCGCGCGAGAGTCACGTCCCGGTGGACGTCGTGGTGCCGGTGCCAGATTCCGGCGTGCCGGCGGCAGTCGGCTACAGTCAGTATTCCGGGGTGCCGTTTGAACTTGGCATCATCCGAAACCATTACGTCGGCCGCACCTTCATCCAGCCGACCCAGAGCGTGCGCGAGCTCGGGGTGCGCATGAAGCATTCCGCCAACCGTGCCGCCATCGAAGGCAAGCGCATCATCCTGATCGACGATTCGCTCGTGCGCGGCACCACGTCGAAAAAGATCGTCCGCATGATGCGCGACGCCGGCGCCCGCGAGGTCCACTTCCGGCTCGCGTCGCCACCGATCGTGTACCCCGACTATTACGGCATAGATTTGCCGGACCGCGGTGGCCTGCTTGCCGCCACCCATAATCTTGAAGAAATGCGCGAGCTGATCGGCGCCGACACGCTGGCGTTCCTGTCGGTGGACGGCATGTATCGCGCCATGGGTTATCAGGGGCGCGACCCCGCCAATCCCAAATTCTCCGACCATTGTTTCACCGGCGTCTATCCCACCAGCCTCACCGACCAGAACATGGTCGAACCACAACCGCGGCAATTGTCGCTATTGGCCGAAGCAAGCTGACGCACGGCGGTAAGGGATGGTTGTAGCGTCATGGCCGGGCTTGTCCCGGCCATCCACGTCTGTAAAACCCTCCGCGAAAGTAAGACGTGGATGCCCGGCACAATGGGCCTTTGCTCGGGCCGGCGAGGCCGGACCCGAGTGCCGGGCATGACGGAGAAACCTGTTTTCATGACCCTTCCCCTCGCCTCCCGTATCGCTCTGGTCACTGGCGCCTCGCGCGGCATCGGCTATGCGACGGCGCGCGCGCTCGCTAGCCGCGGTGCACATATCATTGCGCTCGCGCGAACCCAGGGAGGCCTCGAGGAACTCGATGACGAGATCCGCAAGGATGGCGGCAGCGCCACCCTGGTGCCCCTCAGTCTCACCGATGTCGACGGCATCGCGCGGCTTGGCGCGGCGTTGCACGAACGTCACGGCCAACTCGATATTCTCGTCGGCAATGCCGGTACCGCCGGTCCTTCCTCGCCGCTCGGCCATATCGACATGAAGCCCTGGAACGACGTGATGGCGATCAACGCAACCGCCAACTTTCAACTGATCCGCTGCATGGAGCCGTTGCTGAAAAAAGCCGATGCCGGCCGGGCGGTGTTCATCACCTCGGCGGCGGCGAGCACGGCGCCGGCCTATCTCGGCCCCTATTCGGCTTCCAAGGCCGCGCTGGAGGCGCTGGTGCGGGTATGGGCCCACGAAACGGCATCGACCCGGCTTCGTGTCAACCTGTTCAACCCGGGGCCGATCCGCACGCGCATGCGCGCCGCCGTATTCCCCGGAGAGGACCCGATAACGCTCGATACGCCTGAACGGGCGGCAGAACTCATCGTGCCGATGTGCCTGCCGTCCTGGAACGAAACAGGTCGCCTTTACGATTACCCGACGCGGACGCTGATGAGCTTTCGCGCCCCGGCCTGAAAGTTATCGCCTTGGATGATCCTGGATGCGCTAGGATAGCGCATTGCCGCCTGCAGTGAGCAAGATAACATCGCGGCAGGCGATCATGTGGGCAAGCTCCGAAAAAGAGAGACGCCCATTCTCGAAACGTGGAGGAATTCGAATGAGAATTTTACTTGCGCGCCGCTCCGCGGTGCTCTTCGCATTCGCGAGCCTGGGACTGGCGACACCGGCGCTGGCTCAGGACAAGACGGTGAAAATCGGCGTGCTCAACGACATGTCGAGCCTTTATGCCGACATCGGTGGCCCCAATTCCGTAGCCGCGGTCAAAATGGCCGTCGAGGATTCCGGCCTGCCCGCCAAGGGCTGGAAAATCGACGTTTTAAGCAGCGATCATCAGAACAAGCCCGACATCGGCGTCAACATTTCCCGGCAATGGATCGATGTCGACAAGGTCGATGCCGTGGTCGATACGCCGACCTCGAGCGTCGCGCTCGCGGTTTCCAATCTTGTCAAGGAAAAGAATGCGATCCTGATCAACTCGGGCGGCGCCAGTACCGACATTACCGGCAAGGCCTGCACGCCGAACACGCTTTCGGTAACCTACGATACCTACATGCTCGCCAACGGCACCGGCAAGGCACTGACCAAGGCCGGAGGCGACAGCTGGTTCTTCCTCACTGCCGATTACGCTTTCGGTCATGCCCTTGAACGCGACACTGCCGCGACCGTCACTGCAAGTGGCGGCAAGGTGCTGGGCGGGGTCAAGCACCCATTGAATACTGCGGATTTTTCGTCGTTCCTGCTGCAGGCGCAGGCCTCAAAAGCCAAGGTGATCGGCCTTGCCAACGCGGGCGGCGACACCACCAACGCGATCAAGCAGGCAGCTGAATTCGGCATTGTCCAGGGTGGCCAGAAGCTTGCCGCCCTCCTGCTCTTCATCACCGACGTGCACGCGCTGGGGCTGAGGACCGCGCAAGGCCTCACCTTCACCGAATCCTTCTACTGGGACTTGAACGACAGCACCCGCGAATGGTCGAAGCGTTTCCAGAAGGTTTCACCGAAGGGGATGATGCCGTCGATGACGGTGGCGGGCCTCTATGCAGGTGTGCTGCACTACCTCAAGACACTGGAGGCGATGGGAGGTAATCCGCATGACGGCATCAAGGTCGTCGCCAAAATGAAGGAATTGCCGGCCGACGATCCCCTGTTCGGCAAGGGCATCATCCGCGTCGACGGCCGCAGGCTGGTTCCGGGCTATCTGTTCGAGGTCAAAAAACCCGGGGAATCCAAATATCCATGGGACTACTACAAGCTCATCGCGACGATCCCCGCCGAGGAAGCCGCAAGGCCCCTTAGCGAAAGCGAGTGCCCGCTGGTGAAGAAATGATCACGTAGCAATCATTCCGGGCCGCGCTCAAAAACGCGAACCCGGAAATGATTTGTCCCGCGATGTTCCGTTATCACCGCAATCGCAGAACCAAGAACGCCGATGTCGGGGAACATTTGACAATCGCGGGCGCAGGCCTCTAGAACAGAGCATGCGTCCCGCCGTCAATCACCACTCGGCCTCGTATTACCTGCCGTCGACATAACGGCGGGCGCATTTTTCTTGCACAACCGCTGCGTTCCGGCGGTTGAGACAGAAAGACATCCGGCATCGCAGCTGAATGGAGCCTTGCGATGTCGCCAAAACCGAGAGCTATCCAGCCCACACACGTCAGGTCAATCGGGATACTCGGCTTTGGCGCCTTCGGCCGGCTGATTGCCGCGCACCTGCATCCATATTTCTCGCTTTTTGCCTGCGATCCCGCGCTGACCGCGGAAGACCAGCGCCACGATCATGTCCGGTTCGGCAACGTCTGCGACATCGCGCGTTGTGACCTTGTGATCCTCGCCGTCCCCATCGGCGACTTGTCTTCCGCGCTGAGGGAGATTCGTCCGCATCTTCGTCCCGGCGGCATCGTGGTCGATGTTAGCTCGGTGAAGGTTCGCCCCATCGCGCTGATGAAGGCGGAGCTGCCGCCATTCGTCGACATCGTAGGAACGCACCCGCTGTTCGGCCCACAAAGCGCTAGTCACGGCATCGTCGGGCGAAAGATCGCGCTGTGTCCTGTGCGCGGCAGCTCGGCTCCGCGCATCGCGGCGTTCCTGCGACACGCGCTCAAGCTTGCCGTATACATTGTCTCACCGGAGGAGCACGATCGGCAGGCTGCGATCGTGCAGGGCATCACGCATTTGGTCGCCAAGGTCCTGGTGCGTATGGAGCCGCTGCCCACGCGTCTGGCAACCGCGAGTTTCGATCATCTGATACGGGCGACCGAAATGGTGAGGTACGATGCGGCGAGCGTGTTTCTCGCGATCGAGCGCGAAAACCCCTACGCTGCGGAGGTCCGCGAGCAGTTTTTCCTGATCGCAGAGGCCACGCGGGCCGAGCTCGATCAGCGCGATTGAGCCAGCGTCTTGACTGCGATAACCAGCGCCAGCAACAGCAGCGCGCCGGCAAGCAGGAACGGCGCGCCCGGTAGCTTTGCCGGCGCATCTCGGCCGATGAAATAGGCAAAGGTCAGCGTAAACAGAAAAGGGCCGAGCAGCTGAGAGAGGCTTTGCACGCTGTTGGTGGCGCCCTGCAACTGGCCTTGTTGCTCCGGGGCGACCAATCGCGTGTTGAGCGCCTGCAGCGCTGCCCCGGACACTCCCCAGAGTGACATGACGGGAATGCCGAGCCAGAACAGAAGCCCGGTTGACGCCACGCCGAAAATCAAAAAGCCGGCGGCGCCGCAGGCAAGCCCCAGCATCAGGGCTCCGCGTTCGCCCAAACGCGCCACGATTGGCTCGATTCCCGCGCCCTGCACGACCATTGCACAGATTCCGACGGTTGCGAGGGTAAAACCGACGGCAGCTGCGTCCCAGCCATAACGATAAGTCGCATAGAGCACGAAGGTGGAGGGAAGGACCACATGCGCCAGCTGGGCAATGAAGTTGACCACGGACAGGCCGGCCAGCACCCGGTCCGACCGCAACAGATGCAGCGCGCCGATCGGATTGGCGCTCTTCCAACGGAACGGCGAGCGGCGATCGTGCGGCAGGGACTCCGGCAGGATCAACAGACCATAAATCGCGTTGGCGAAGCTGAGGCCCGCCGCCGCCCAGAACGGCAGGCGCGGATCGAGCCCGCCGAGCAGTCCGCCGATCGCAGGTCCCAGGACGAATCCGGCCCCGAACGCCACACCGACCTTGCCGAACACCGCTGCTCGACGCTCGGGAGGCGTCATATCCGCGATATAGGCAAAGGCGGTTGAAATGCTCGCCGAGGTGACGCCCGAAATGACCCGGCCGATGAAAAGCCAGACCAGGGAGGGCGCCAATGCCATCAGGACATAGTCCAGGCCAAGTCCGAAATTCGACAACAGCACCACGGGCCTTCGGCCGAAACGGTCGGACAGGCTGCCGAGGATCGGCGAGAAGACAAACTGCATCAACGCCCAGGCTGTGCCGAACAGGCCGAAAATTCGGGCCGCACGCGCCGTGTCGTTGTCGACGAAACTTTCCACGAGCTTTGGCAGAATCGGCACGACCAGGCCGAACGCCAACATGTCGAGCAGGATCGTGAGGAAGATGAACGCCACGGCCGCTGGGCGCGCTGGCGGCGGCGTCAGCGAAAGCTCGGGCGCACCTGCTTCTACCTTTTCGCTCAAGACAGCCGCTTGCGCTTGTGGGCGAACGGATTGGCCTTCTCGCGCAACGAGATCCGCACCGGCGTGCCCGGCAGCTCGAAATGCTCGCGCAAGGAGTTGATGAGATAGCGCAGGTAGGATTGCGGCACCGCATCGGCGCGCGAGCAGAACAACACGAAGCTCGGCGGCCGCGCCTTGGTCTGTGTGATGTAATTCAATTTCAGTCGGCGGCCAGACACCGCCGGCGGCGGGTTGGCGCTGGTCGCCTGCTCGAACCAGCGATTGAGTGAAGCGGTCGCTATTCGCTTGTTCCACACCGCGTAGGCCGCCTGGATCGCGTCCATCAGGCGGTCGATGCCTTCTCCCATCAAGCCCGACACCGCCACCACCGGCGCCCCCTTGACCTGCGGCAGCCAGTGATCGGCCTCGGTTCGAAGCGCCGAGATCGCGCCCGGCTTTGTTCCGATCAAATCCCACTTGTTGATCGCGATGACCAGCGCCCGTCCTTCGCGCTCGATCAGATCTGCGATGCGCAAGTCCTGTTCTTCGAACTTGTTCTGCGCATCCATCATCAACACTACGACCTCGGCGAAGCGAACCGCGCGCAATGCGTCGGCCACCGACAGCTTCTCCAGCTTTTGCTCGATCCGCGAGCGTCGGCGCAATCCCGCCGTATCGAAAACCCGAAAGCTGCGGCCCTTCCAGTCGATTTCCACGGCGATGGAATCGCGCGTGGTGCCGGCTTCCGCACTGGTCAGGAGCCGCTCCTCGCCGAGCAGCTGATTGATCAGCGTCGACTTGCCGGCGTTGGGACGGCCGACCACGGCTACCCGTATCGGCCGCTTCGCCAGCTCCTCATCGCTATCGACGATCTCCTCATCGTTGAAGGTCTCGTCCTCTTCGGCTGGTTTGGGCATCAGCGCACGCAGCGCATCGTAAAGATCGCTCATGCCTTCGCCATGCTCGGCCGATATCTGGATCGGCTCGCCGAGACCGAGCGCGTAGGCCTCGATCGCACCCGTTTCGCCATGCTTGCCTTCGCTCTTGTTGGCAATCAAAACCACCGGCTTGTTGGCACGGCGGGCGAGATCGGCAAAGGCTTGATCGGTCGGCGTAAGCCCTGCGCGCGCGTCAACCACGAACATCAGAGCATCCGCAAGACCGACCGCAGTTTCGGTCTGCTCCTGCATTCGCTCGGTCAGGGAGCCTTTCGCACCCTCGTCCAGACCTGCGGTGTCGATCACCGTAAATTGGAGATCGCCGAGGCGCGCGGCGCCTTCGCGGCGGTCGCGCGTCACGCCGGGTTGGTCATCGACCAATGCAAGCTTCTGGCCGACCAGCCGGTTGAACAGCGTCGATTTTCCGACATTGGGCCGGCCGATGATGGCGATGTTAAACGACATGACACGATCCCGGCGCGCAGGAGAATCGATTAGAGAATTCTCTGCTTTTCGATGTCCTCATCAACGGGACGGGAGATCAAAATCGAGCGCTGCAAAAGGGACACTAGCAACTCTATGATTCTGGTGTGGCTTTGGACTTGACGTTCCTGTGACAATCACGGCGAGACTGATAGGAACGTCAAATCCACCACACTAGCGTTGGAATGTGCCGCCCGGGAGCGGCGCCGGGAATGGCGCTGCGGATTGTTGCGTCGGCTGGGAAGGCTGTGCCGGCTGGGCGGCCGGTTGTGCATCGGCCGGCTGATCTGGCGGCGGCGCGGTGGTGCGCTGGCGGACGACTTTCTTCGGCTTTGGCGCGGGCGGCGCCGCCGCTGAAGTGTCTTCTTCTGGGGTTGCTGCGGGTTCGGCGTTGGCCGCCGCCGGCTGCTTGGTCTTGGATTTCGCGGAGCGCTTCGGCTTCGTATCCTCGGCCGGTTGAGCGGCGGCGGCTGCTGCCTGGGCATTCTGCTGATCGGCGTCCTGCTGCGCTCCCTTGTAAAGCGATTTCGGCACGCCCTGTTCGAGGCCTGGCACGCCGTCAGGGAAAACCGGCTTGCGCTCGCCCGGCAGCTTCTTCTTGGTATCGAGAAAATCGAGCATGTCCATCGGATCCCAGCTGCTCACGCTGCCGGAGCAGCCTGCCACCGCGCCCGACAGCGCCATCAGGACGGAAGCTGCGATCAGACGTTGGAAACAGCGCATGGTCGGTTTCTCGTTCAACCCGTTTCTGGCTTCAACTCTTCGCAACCGGCGGAAGCAATGCCTGCAACGCTTCGGCACGCGAACGCATCGCCGATGGCGTCTCGGCGTCGCCGGCGATCAAGTCGAGCCACTGCCGTGCTGCCGCCGTGTCGTTGGCGCGCCAGGCCGATAGCGCCAGCAGTTCGCGTGCCGTATGGCGAAAGGTCGCATCCGCTTTGGTCGCCGGCTCAAGGCGCTGGCGCATGCTCGGATAGCTTGCCGTGTCCAGCAGCAAGCCCGCGGCACGTATCCTCGCCAGATCCTGCTGCTCGGCCCCCATGCTGCGATCGCCGGCAATGTCGTCGTACATCCTGGCGCCCGCCTGCGGGTCGCGTGTTGCCACTTCCGCCGCCGCACGGAGTTTGGCCAGCATGCGATAGCCCCACGGCGCAGACGTCGCCAGCTTGCTGAAAGCCAATTCCGCCTCGGCGCGCTTGTTCTGCTCCGAAAGGTCGACGGCGGCATCGAAGGCCGCGCCCGCCTCCGCCGCCTTCTTGGCTTCCAGATATTGGTATCCGCGCCAGCCACCGACCGCGGCAATGATCAGAAGCGCAGCGGCGATGATGTAGATCGAATACTGGTCCCACAGCTTCTTGAGCCGTTCCCGGCGAACTTCCTCGTCTACTTCATCAAATAATTCAGACACTTAGAGAAATCCCATGCCAGCTGGCCGCGCCTGATCCCGGCGCTGGCTCAAACTTCGTTCCCGTGTGGCGCGGCGTTACCCTAGTCATATGGCGGTGGCAAGGCAAAGCTAGCCCGATCAAAGTCTTAACGCTGGAGTTGTCCACCTCGCGGAGACGCCCCCTTTTATCACAGCTCTGGCGCCATCGCTTCTGCTCAAATAAGGCCCGCACGATCAACCTGAGGCTACGCACTTTTACGAGCAGTAACTCCATGATTCTAGTATGGCTTCGGATTTGACGTTCCAATAACGCGCTTCGCGGCGAGACTGATAGGAACGTCAAATCGGCCACACAAATTTAGCCCTTGGTTTTCATGTCGTAGACGTGCTCGGGTCCGGGAAAGGCACGCGAGCGCACGTCGGCTGCATAGGCCTCGATCGCATCTTCGATCATCGGGCCCAGATTGCCGTAGCGGCGGACGAATTTCGGTGCCCGCGGCGACAAGCCCAACATGTCCTCCAGAACCAGTACCTGACCGTCGCAGGCAGCACTGGCGCCGATACCAATCGTCGGAATCTCGATGGTCTCCGTGATCTTTCGGGCCAGCGGCTCGGCGACGGCTTCGACCACGACCGAGAAGGCGCCCGCTTGCGCGACCGCGCGGGCGTCATCCTCGATGGGCTTCCAGCTACCCTCCTCGCGCCCCTGCGCGCGGAACGAGCCGAGCGTGTTGATCGATTGTGGCGTCAAACCGATATGGCCCATGACGGGAATGCCACGTTCGACAAGAAAGGCGATGGTCTCGGCCATCCGCGCGCCGCCTTCGAGCTTGATCGCACCGCAGTGCGTCTCCTTGAGCACCCTTGCCGCCGAGTGAAAGGCCTGCTCTTTCGACGCTTCGTAGGAGCCGAAGGGCATGTCGACCACGACAAGGGCGCGCTGAGAGCCGCGCATCACCGCGCGACCCTGCAAGATCATCATGTCGAGCGTCACCGGCACGGTGGTCTCGAATCCATGCATCACATTGCCAAGGGAATCGCCGACCAGAATGACGTCGCAATGGCGATCCACGAGAGCTGCGGTATGGGCGTGATACGAGGTCAGCATCACGATTGGCTCGCCGCTCTTGCGGGCGCGAATATCCGGGGCGGTCTTGCGCTTGATCGCGGACTGGACCGACATTTTCTACACTCCTACGACCGGAACGCCGATCACAACGGGATGAAATGCGAAAGCCAGCGCAAAATAGGCAATGATTCCGACCGCTATGGCGATGAGATCGTTACCCCAACCGCCGACCGGAATTGCCGGTGCACCTGCATCGCTCCGGTGCTTGAGCGAGATCCGGTCGAATACCGCCCATCCGAGGAATGAGCCGAACAGAATGATCGAGCCGAGATCGCCGTTGGCGAGCAGATGCGCCGCCGCCCACAGTTTGATACCCGCCAGCATCGGGTGCTTGAGCGTCGTATAGATATGGCCGCGGATAAAGGCGGCCACCACGAGGATGACGGCCGGCAACATCAGCGCTACCGTGATGTGCCTGAATGCCTTTGGCGGATTCCAGACGTCGACCCACCCCGTCGCACGGTAGTGGCCAAAGCCCCAGGCGATCAGCGCGATGCCCAATATCGAGACCAGCGCATAAACGATCTTGTAGCCACCCTCGCCCAATGCCGCGACGGCCCGCGCGCGCCATTTGCGCTGCGCCGGTAGCGTATGGGCCCCAAGGAACAGGACGAGCCCCAGGATCATCACCGCAAGCCCCATGATCTCCCTCCGGAAAGCCAGGTCTTATGCGCACCGCCTATCACTTTCGGGGCGCCGACGGCAATCCGCCAAAAGGGCGACTGATCCCTGGCCCGCCGCCTTTCCCGAAAGGTCCGCCAATGGCGCGGGGCCGTTCACTGCGCAGACGGCTGTTTGTCGATTTCACGGTTGTCGACATAGCGCACGGCGATCGGCCGTCCGGCCAGCGCACCGGCAAGGCCACCCGTGAATTTCAGCGGCACACAGCCATCCAGCGAGGCGTTGATCGCCTTGAGATAGGTCTCGCGGACATCCGCCGGCACCCCCGCGGTAGCGAAAGTCATACGTGGTGGCCCAATCAGGTCGCCGGATCGCTTGAAACTGAAGCGCACGGTCATCTGCATGCCCTCTTTGGCTTCCTGCGCCTGAGGCGGGGTCCAGCAGGATCGCAGGGCGGCAAAGAGATCGCCGATATTGTCGAGATCGTGGTCGGGCTTCTGGTATTTGGCCGCGTCGTCCTGCGGCGGCACGCTCTCGACCGTCAGTTGAAGATTCTCGCCATAGGGATAGTCGATCTCGGGAATGCAGGGTCCGCGATTGAAAACGCTGCAGAAGTAAGGCGTACAAGGCCTTCGGGAAAAGACGCTGCAGGGTGCATGCCAAAAGGGCGTGGCATCGATATGGTGCCGCCGCCCTGCCTCGGCGCTTCCGGTGGTAGCCACTCCAGCAATGACAAAAATAAGACCGATAGCGGCGCGACGGAGCATGCAAGCGGCCCTCCGAACCAACACAAACTCGAATGCAAATATTATAATGCCGAACCGGGCGCTTCGTAGACGTATCCCGTTCACATCCGCGCGTTCAGTTTCGCCGGTTTTCGCGATACCGGACGGGAAGAGCGCTCACGTCTTCTTCTTGACGTCCTTGACGTTGGAGAAGGTGATGCCCTCGGCGCGTTCTCTTGTGTAGCCGAGATAGAACTCGTTCCTGGCGAGGAAGACCGGATCACCGTCAACGTCATCGGCCACCCCTGAGCCATTGGCCGCAATGAAAGCATCGAGCTTCTTGCGGTCATCGGACGAAATCCAGCGCGCCAGTTGGAACTCGGAAACTTCGAATTCGACAGGAAGCGCGTATTCGGCCTCGAGCCGCGCCTTCAGCACGTCGAGTTGCAGCGGACCGACCACGCCGACCAACGCAGGCGCGCCATCAAGGGGACGGAATACCTGGACGACGCCCTCCTCCGACATCTGCTGCAGGGCCTCCTTGAGCTTCTTGGCTTTCATGGCGTCGGTCAGCCGTACCCGGCGGACGATTTCCGGCGCGAAACTGGGAACGCCGACGAAGGTGATGTCTTCGCCCTCGGTCAAGGTGTCGCCGATCCGCAAGGTGCCGTGATTTGGGATTCCGACAACGTCGCCGGCGAAGGCTTCGTCCGCCAGCGCGCGATCCTGCGCAAAGAAGAATTGCGGACTTGAGAGCGACATGTTTTTGCCCGTGCGCACCAGCTTCGCCTTCATGCCGCGGCTAAGCTTGCCCGAACACAGCCGCGCGAATGCGATGCGGTCGCGATGGTTCGGATCCATATTGGCCTGGATCTTGAACACGAAGGCGCTCATGCGGGGCTCGCCGGCTTCCACCTTGCGCAGGTTGCTTTCCTGTGCACGCGGCGGCGGCGCGAAACGGCCAAGACCTTCCAACAGGTCGCCAACCCCGAAATTGCGCAAAGCGCTGCCGAAATAGACGGGCGTCAGATGCCCCCCGCGAAAAGCCTCGAGCTCAAACGGTTTGCAGGCCTCCGACACCAGCGCGAGTTCGTCCTTGACGACGGCGACGTCGAGATTGGCGTCGCGCTTGCCAAGTTCGGCAATGTCGATCTGTTGCGCGGCGCCGGTCTTGGAACCACCGCCTTCGAGAAGGCGCACCCCGCCGGTAGCGAGGTCGTAGGTGCCGAGGAAATCCCGCCCGCGCCCGACCGGCCAGGTCATCGGCGTGGTATCGAGCGCGAGCGTCTTCTCGATGTCGTCCAGAAGCTCGAAGGTATCGCGGCTTTCGCGATCCATCTTGTTGATGAAGGTGATGATCGGAATGTCCCGCAAGCGGCAGACTTCGAACAGCTTTCGCGTGCGAGCCTCGATGCCCTTGGCAGCGTCAATCACCATGACGGCAGAATCGACTGCGGTCAGCGTGCGATAGGTGTCCTCCGAGAAATCTTCGTGGCCCGGCGTGTCCAGCAGGTTGAAGACGAGACCATCGAACTCGAAGGTCATCACCGAGGTGACGACGGAGATGCCCCGCTCACGCTCGATCTTCATCCAGTCGGACCGGGTGTTGCGCCGTTCGCCCTTGGCCTTGACCTGTCCGGCTAAATTGATGGCGCCACCGAACAGCAGCAGTTTTTCGGTCAGCGTCGTCTTGCCGGCATCCGGGTGCGAGATGATCGCAAAGGTGCGCCGGCGCGCCACCT
This sequence comes from Bradyrhizobium sp., assembly GCF_035570375.1. Taxonomy (GTDB): domain Bacteria; phylum Pseudomonadota; class Alphaproteobacteria; order Rhizobiales; family Xanthobacteraceae; genus Bradyrhizobium. The sequence continues at coordinate 24,074 of NZ_DATMLW010000013.1, forward strand.
CGGCGGCGAGCGGCGAACGAGAGGGCGATTCGGCGGTGAGTGCGACGTCGGACATAAGGGGTTGAGCGTTTGGCAGGGAAAGAAGACCGGATCAAGTGGAATTGCCCCTATTCATATATGAACCGCGCGGGCTTTCCTCCAGTCCGCCGGCCCTAAAAGCGCAATAACGTCGTGGACCAATAGGCCAGTGCCGCGACGCCTGCCGCAGCCGGAACAGTGATCACCCAGGCATAGACGATCGAACTCGCCACGTTCCAGCGCACCGCCGAGAGCCGCCGCGAGGCGCCGACACCAACGATGGCGCCGGTGATGGTATGAGTCGTCGATACGGGAACCCCGAGCCAGGTGGCCATGAACAGCGTCGCAGCGCCGCCGGTCTCCGCGCAAAAGCCCTGCATTGGCGTCAGCTTGGTGATTCTCAGTCCCATCGTGCGGACGATGCGCCATCCGCCCATCAGCGTACCCAGCGCCATCGCGGCCTGACACGTAAGCACCACCCAGAACGGTACCGAAAACTGTGCGCCGAGCTTCCCTTGCGAGAAGAGAAGCACCGCAATGATGCCCATGGTCTTTTGCGCGTCATTACCGCCGTGGCCCAGCGAATAGAGCGAGGCTGAGGCAAATTGCAGGATCCGGAAGGCGCGGTCGACCGCAAACGGCGTCGAGCGCACCGATGCCCAGGATACGACCGCCACCAGCGCCAGCGCCAGAACGAATCCAACCAGCGGCGACAGCACGATCGCCAACAGTGTCTTGGACAAGCCGCTCCAAACCGCGGCCGAAAGTCCCGCCTTCGCCATCCCGCCGCCGACCAGCCCTCCGATCAGGGCGTGGGAGCTCGAGGACGGGATGCCCAGCCACCACGTGATCAGGTTCCAGACAATCGCGCCGACGAGAGCGGCAAAGACGACCTGCGCGTCGACAACGCTGGGTTCGATGATTCCCGTGCCGATGGTCTGGGCCACGTTGAGCCCGAAAACCACGAAGGCGACAAAATTGAAGAACGCAGCCCAGAACACCGCATAATGCGGTCGTAGCACACGGGTCGACACGATGGTCGCGATCGAGTTGGCGGCATCGTGCAAGCCATTGAGAAAGTCGAACAGGAGTGCGACGGCAATCAGGGCGACGAGAATCGGAAAACCAAGGGTGGTATCCACTGCGCAGCCCCGCCCTATACCTGTTCGATCACGATGCTGTTGATCTCGTTCGCGACGTCGTCGAAGCGATCGGCGACTTTCTCGAGATGGTCATAGATTTCCGCGCCGACCACAAAATCCATTGCGTTGGCGTCGCGGTGCTTGAGAAAGAGCTCCTTCAGGCCGATGTCGTGAAGGTCGTCGACGCGTCCTTCGAGCTTGGTGAGTTCCTCGGTAATTGCGGTCAGCATCGAGACATTGCTTCCGATCGCTTGCAGCAACGGTAGCGCGCGGCCGACGAGATTGGCGCACTCGACCAACAGCGTGCCCATTTCACGCATTGGCGGCTCGAAGGAACGAACCTCGAACAACATCACGGCCTTCGCGGTCTGCTGCATCTGGTCGATGGCATCGTCCATCGAGGTGATCAAATTCTTGATGTCGCCGCGATCGAACGGCGTGATGAAAGTGCGGCGTACCGCGGTCAGCACCTCGCGCGTGATGTTGTCAGCATCATTTTCAAATTGGTTGATGCGCTGGCAGAACATCGGGGTTTCATCGCCACCGCGCAGCATGTCCTGCAACGCGAGTGCTCCCTGCAGGACGGCCTCAGAGTGGCGGGCAAACAGATCGAAAAACCGTTCCTCCTTGGGAAGAAAGGCGCGAAAAAAGCGCAGCATATGATCTAGTCCATACCCTCGGAAACCGGCTCAAAACCTTTTGTCATATCACTGTCATAAACCATTTCCCCGAAAACTGCCTAGACGGCGGTCGCCGGGCCGGCGGTCATCCACCGCTTGATCGGCCTGAAACTCCACGGATTGGGAAACGGGCAAGAATGCTAGAGCGAGCGGCGGAAAAAATGCGCGATCTCACCAATGATGCCGCGGCGGAAAGTCAGCACGCACACGACGAAGATCACGCCCTGGATGACCGTCACCCACTGCCCGAACCCCGCCAGATATTGTTGCATGGCAATGATCACGAAAGCCCCGACCACCGGGCCAAACACCGTGCCCAAGCCGCCGACCAGCGTCATCAGCACGATCTCTCCCGACATCGTCCAGTGCACGTCGGTCAGGGAGGCATTTTGCGCCACGAATACTTTCAGGGCGCCGGCGAATCCGGCCAGCGTTCCCGACAGGATGAACGCGAGCAGCTTGTATTGGTCCGTCTTGTACCCCAGCGAGATCGCCCGCTGCTCGTTCTCGCGGATCGATTTCAAGACTTCGCCGAACGGCGAGTTGATGGCGCGAAAGATCACGAGAAATCCAAACAGGAATCCGGCGACGATCACATAATAGAGGATCATCGACTGGGCGAGATTGAGGACCCCGAACAAATATCCCTGCGGGATTCCCTGAATGCCATCCTCACCATGGGTAAAGGGTGTCTGCAGATAGATGAAATAGAGCAGCTGCGACAATGCAAGCGTGATCATGGCGAAATAGATGCCCTGACGGCGGATCGCGACTACTCCGGTGATGACTGCGAGCCCCGCTGCACCCGCCGTACCGATCAAGATTCCGATTTCGGGCGTAACTCCCCAAACCTTCAACGCATGTGCGGAGAAGTAACCCGCCGACCCCAGGAACATGGCATGCCCGAACGACAGCAACCCGCCATAGCCGATCAGAAGATTGAAGGCGCAGGCCAAGAGCGCAAAGCACAGCGCCTGCATCACGAAGAACGGATAAATGCCCGTGAACGGCACGAGAAGGAGCAGCACGGTCACGACGGCGAATGCAATCATCTCGTCGCGGATCGTGCGCCCGCTCACCGGAATGGTATCCTCGGTCGTCGCGGTCATGTTCTAGTGCCCACTTTCCGAAGTTCGTGCTACACTTCAGCACCCAGCTTTCACGAACTTCGGAAAGTCATGGGCACTAGCGAATTATCATTACAACTGCTTATCGATCTGAAGTCCCTGAAACGAACCTACCGCAGATGCTGCAGGGACTTCAGATCGGCGGTACTAGATCGTCCGCCCCGTCAGTCCAGAAGGCTTCACAAGCAGCACCAGCACCATGAGGACAAATACCACCGTGTTGGATGCCTCGGGATAAAAGTATTTGGTCAACCCCTCGATCACTCCGAGCGCAAAGCCCGTGATGATCGAACCCATGATGGAACCCATGCCGCCAATGACCACGACTGCGAACACCACGATGATCAGATCCGCGCCCATCAGCGGGCGCACCTGGTTGATAGGTGCCGACAGCACGCCGGCAAGCGCGGCAAGACCGACCCCAAGGCCATAGGTCAACGTGATCATCCGCGGCACGTTGATGCCAAAAGCGCGTACCAGCGTCGGATTTTCGGTGGCTGCGCGCAAGTAAGCACCCAACCGCGTTCTTTCGATCAGATACCAGGTGATCAGGCATATCACGAGCGAGAAGACGACCACCCAGCCGCGATAGATCGGCAGAAACATGAAACCGAGATTCATGCCGCCCTTCAATTCATCGGGGATCGCATAGGGCAAGCCGGAGGAGCCGAAATAATTCTGGAAGATGCCTTGCACGATCAGCGCGATACCGAAAGTCAGCAACAAACCGTAGAGGTGGTCGAGGCCGGACAGCCACTGCAACAAGGTCCGCTCCAGGATCATGCCGAAAATGCCGACAGCAATCGGCGCGATGATCAACGCCCACCAATATCCGATGCCTGCGAGATCGAGCAGGAAATAAGCGCAGAACGCGCCCATCATATAGAGCGCGCCGTGGGCGAAATTGATGATGTTGAGCATCCCGAAGATCACGGCGAGCCCAAGACTGAGCAGCGCGTAGAACGAGCCGTTGATCAATCCCACCAGAAGCTGTGCGTAGAGAGCTTGCATATCAGTCGATCTTTCGCTCAATCCCTGTGGTAACGAGTGGTAGATACCCGCCGCCGTGAGGCCCGCGGGCAATCGACTTACTTCTTCACCAGCGGACAGGAACTTTCGGAAAGCGGCCTGAACGCTTGCTCGGCCGGGGTTGTGCCGACGAGCTTGTAATAATCCCAGGGTCCCTTGGATTCTTCCGGCTTCTTGACCTCGAACAGGTAGGCGGGATGGATCTTGCGGCCGTCTGCGCGAATCGAGCCCTTGCCGAACAGCGGATCGTCGGTCGGCATTTCCTTCATTTTCGCGACCACCTTGGCGCCGTCATGGGGATTGCCGCCCATCGCTTCGAGGGTCTTGAAGTAGTGGATCAGACCGGAATAAACGCCGGCCTGCACCATCGATGGCCGCGCCTTGCTCTTGGCGCGTTCGGAAAAGCGCGCGGAAAACGCGCGGGTTCCGTCGTTCAAATCCCAGTAGAAGGTTTCGGTGAAATTAAGCCCCTGTGCTACCTTCAGACCCAGCGAATGAACGTCGGTAATGAACAGAAGGAGCCCGGCGAGTTTCTGGCCACCCGCAACAATACCAAACTCGGCTGCCTGCTTGATCGTATTGGTGGTGTCGCCGCCAGCATTGGCCATGCCGATAATCTTGGCTTTGGACGCCTGCGCCTGCAACAGGAACGAGGAAAAATCGGCGGTGTTGAGCGGATGCTTGACGCTGCCAATGACTTTGCCGCCCGCCTTCACCACGACAGCAGTTGTATCGCGCTCCAGCGCCGCCCCGAAAGCATAGTCGGCGGTCAGAAAAAACCAGGTGTCACCACCGGCCTTCACCAGAGCCTGACCGGTGCTGTTGGCAAGCATGTAGGTGTCATAAACCCAGTGAATCGTGTTCGCCGAACATTGCGCGTTGGTCAGATCCGACGTCGCAGCGCCGGTGTTGATCATGATGGAGTTCTTCTCCTTCACGAGGTTGTTGACCGCGAGCGCGACACCGGAGTTGAGCACATCCATGAAGATGTCGACCTTTTCGACATCGATCCATTGCCGTCCGATATTGGTGCCGATGTCAGGCTTGTTCTGATGGTCCGCAGAGATCAGATCGATCTTCCAGCCTTTGGCGACCAGACCGAAATCCTCGATCGCCATCTGTGCCGCCAGGGTGGAGCCGGCGCCGCCGAGGTCGGAGTAAAGCCCCGAATTGTCGGTCAGCACGCCAACCTTGACCGTCTTGTCCTGGGCGAGAGCCAAGCCTCCCGCAAAAAGGCCGAGCGCAATCCCCAGCAGCAACGATGCGATGTTTGTTGTCTTCATGGCCGTTCCTTGTTGGATCCTTCCGCTCTTTTTCAGACACCGAGATAGGTGTGAAGCTTGTCCATGTTGGACTGCAACTCCGCATTCGCGAAGCCATCGATGATCCTGCCGTGTTCGACGATGTAGTAGCGGTCGGCAACGGTTGCGGCGAACCGGAAATTCTGCTCGACCAGCAGGATGGTGAAACCTTCGTTCTTGAGACGTTTGATGGTGTGGCCGATCTGCTGGATGATGACGGGCGCAAGGCCCTCCGTCGGTTCGTCCAGCATCAGGAAGCGCGCGCCGGTGCGCAGGATTCGTCCGATCGCGAGCATCTGCTGCTCGCCGCCGGACAATTTCGTGCCCTGGCTGGCCAGCCGCTCCCTCAGGTTTGGAAACAGTTCGAAGATCTGATCCAGCGAGAGACCGCCGTTGCGCACGGCCGGCGGCAGCAGCAGGTTTTCACGAACATCGAGACTTGCGAAAATTCCGCGCTCCTCCGGGCAGAAGGCGATTCCCATTCGCGCAATCCTGTCGGAGGAGGTGCGGATGATTTCCCTCTCCTCGAAGCGGACCGAGCCGGAGCGCTTGCCGATAATTCCCATCACGGCCTTCAGCGTCGTGGTCTTGCCGGCGCCGTTGCGTCCGAGCAGCGTGACGACCTCTCCGGCCTTCACGTCGAAATCGACGCCGTGGAGGATATGTGACTCGCCGTACCACGCCTCGAGATTCTGAACCGACAGCAGCGGTGCAAGCGACGCGGATTTCGTCCTGACGGCATCGGAGGTTTGCACATCAACCATGGCCTGCCCCCAGATAGGCTTCCTTCACGCGTTCATCTTTTGACAGTTCGGCATAGTTGCCCTCCGCCAGCACGTGACCGCGCGTCAGCACGGTGATGATGTCGGACAGATTGGCCACGACGCTGAGATTGTGTTCGACCATCAGGATGGTGTACTTCGCGGAAATGCGCTTGATCAGGGCCGTGATCTTGTCGATGTCCTCGTGCCCCATCCCGGCCATCGGTTCATCGAGCAGCATCATTTCCGGGTCGAGCGCCAGCGTGGTCGCTATTTCGAGTGCGCGCTTGCGCCCGTAAGGCATCTCGACCGCAGGCGTATTTGCGAACTCGCTTAGGCCGACATCGTCGAGCAACTCCAGCGCGCGGCCGTTGAAGCGGTCGAGCACGGACTTGGAACGCCAGAAATCAAAGGAATGACCGTGCCGACGCTGCAGCGCGACCCGCACATTTTCGAGCGCGGTGAGATGCGGAAATACCGCCGATATCTGGAACGAGCGAACCAGACCAAGGCGCGCCACATCGGCCGGCGCCGTCGCCGTGATGTCCTGACCCTTGTAGAGGATTTGACCTGCCGACGGCTTGAGGAACTTGGTCAGCAAATTGAAACACGTCGTCTTGCCCGCCCCGTTCGGACCGATCAACGCATGGATGCTGCCGCGGCGGACCCGAAGGTCGACGTCACGAACAGCAAAGAAACCCGCAAATTCCTTCGTCAATCCGTGGGTTTCGAGAATGATCTCATCAGCCAATCAATGTCCCCCATCGGCCATGGCCGCGACATTCCATCGCAGCTGACCAATCTCTTTATCTCTCCGGCAAGTGCTCCCTGGCGTCTTGGAATTGGTCTTGGAATTTACCCTGGAGCCTGCCTCCTCCGGGGCGGAATATGCCGTCAACGCCCCTGTTTGCGCAAGGCGGAAAGCAGGGCAAATCCGCGCGTGCGCCGGCACCATCTTCGCCCTTAGTCGAATGATGACGCAGCCGAGATGCGTGCACGTCCGGCATGTCGAAAGCAGTCGTTAACGCTGTTTCTCCCTGAACCGCCGTTTTCATCAATTGTTTCCTCTTGGGCTTGATCGTTTGAAGCTGGGTTTTGCGATGGACCGTCAACCGTGGATTTCGAAAGCACCAACCCGACGATCGTCAAATCGATCAAGCAGCGTGACCTCCTGAACACGTGGCTGCGGCTTTATGCCCGCGCGCAACAATTGCCGAGCATCGATGAGTTCCGGCCTGAGCGGATCGAGGGAGAGCTTCCGGATCTGGTCTTCCTCACCGTCGTAGACGGGCAGCCGCCGCGCTTGAGGATCGAGAGCGACGGCACACGGATGTCGTTCGCATATGGAAACACCGGCAAGGGCCGGTATCTCGACGACTATCTCGGAATCAAGCTCGCTCCTCTCATCATGCCGATCTACCACGAATGTTTGAAGCGAGCGCTTCCGGTCTACACCATCGCCAACATCGATGACGCTTACGGCCGGAACGTCGCCTACGAGCGCCTGCTGTTGCCGTTTTCTGAAGGTACCGGCGTCACGCATGTGCTCGCCTCGCTGAAGACGATCTCCGAGGATGGCGGGTTCGAGATCAGGAATCTGATGCGGGGAGATCAATCGCTGCCGACGACCAAACGTCGTGCCGTGATCGATCGCGAGCTTTTCCATCGCATGCCGGGCCGCACCCCGACCGGCGACGTCATCGAATTCAGCTAGCATCGGACAACGGGCCGGCTAGTGGTCCGATTCTGACATTCGCTTCCCTGGATCCGGCTTCACTCCCTTGCGCGCCGGGATGTGCCGGTGGCTGCGACTTCCCTGGCATAGATCTCCGGCTTGAAACCGACCAGCAGTTTGCCACCGACGTCAAGCACCGGCCGCTTGATCATCGAAGGCTGCGCCAACATCAGGGCGAGCGCCTTGCGCTCGTTCAAGCCTTCCTTGTCGGCGTCGGGCAATTTGCGAAACGTGGTGCCGGCGCGATTGAGCAAATTTTCCCAGCCGAGCTCGTCGGACCAGGCTTTTAGCTTGTCCTTGGCGATACCCTCGGTCTTGTAATCATGAAAACCGTAAGCGATGTCGTGGCCATCAAGCCAGGCGCGCGCCTTTTTCATGGTGTCGCAGTTCTTGATGCCGTAGATGGTGATCGACTTGGTCATCGTGATCCGTTACTCGCTTCGCAGGGGTAAATCGCCGGGGAAGCTACAACAGGGGTGTTGACGATCCAAGTCACCGGCTCCGGGCGGATGAAGGGTTTAAAGCCGGGCGAAGCCGGCTGATCCGGCAAGGCAGACCGGCATCGGCTCCCGAACTGACGGCGTCGAGCAAAGGCGCCGTCAAGCGGAGCTACCATTGCGGATGGAGTCGAGCTGGTTCAGCACGGTAAGTATTTTCTGGTCTTGCGCTGCGTTCTGGCTGTCGCCGAAGGATTGATCGGCCGCGAGCGACTGCTGGAAGCGCTGGATGACGTCGTATTGTTGCCCGCCGGGAGCATCGTTGCCGACCAGTGTTCCGGGCGGACTGGGTGTGGTCGCGACCAGCTGGCCATTGATGATGCGATAATGCTGGCTGTCGAAGAAATCGCTCAGCACGGTTTTGTTGAAGAAGTCCAAGCTGTCCTTTTGCGACAAGGCGCCGGATGAGACGAGCTTGCCTTGGAGTTGCTCCTCCTGCTGATGTGTCAGGTGATGGAGGTCGTACTGCGCGGCGATCTGCTGCAACGTTGGAGGCCCTGATGGAGGATCGGACGAAGCGGCGCTTTGACCCGCGTCCACAGAGGCGCCAGACAGGTTGGTCGCCTGGCCCGCTGTTTCCGTGCCCGACGTATCCTTGGTGGATTGTTGAGACTGACTACTGATCAACGCCCCGATCACGTCCGCGGAAAGTCTGGATGTGAACCCCGTCGGGGCACTGGTCCCCCCGCCCACTGCCGAAGCGGGGCGATCGGTAGCGCTGGACGGGGCGTTGCTTGCATTCAAACCCTGCAACAGGATGGCGTCGGGTTCCCTGAGCTTGGGAAGGTTTGCAGAGGGCCAGATGTTCAAGCCAGTGATCGAAACCATGTCAGACCTTCATCGATGCGGATGATGTGTCGCGCTGCCGGTGCAACCGTAGGTTAAGCAAACGATGTGCCAAGCCAAAAAGTGCTGATTTTGCTTGCATCCTCAGGTTGTCAACTCAAGTCGAGCAGGCATTTTCTACCGGATGTCCGGCATTTCTGGCCGTTCGAGCGCGAGTACACCACGAACAAGGTCAGCCGTTGAGGTTGGAATATCTTGGCAACTTATTGGCGTCGTTAATCAGAGCAAGCCGAAACCCGGCAACAAGCGACCGACGCGGCGGGCGTAAGCGTCAAAGGCCTCGCCGTAGCTGCGCCGAAGATATGTTTCCTCGGCACGAATCTGCAGCCAAACTGCAAGATAGGCGCCAGCCCACAGCATCATCGAAGTGACCGTCGGAAGCAGGGCGGCATAGCCGGCGACGATCACGAGCAGCGCCAAATAAATCGGATTGCGGCAAAAGCGGAAAAGACCCGTTTCGATCAGGCCAGGCGTCGACGTCTCGTCGATGCCGATCCGCCAGGAGGCGCCCATCTGCAGTTGCGCGACTACGAGCAGCACCAGTCCAGCGACGATCAGCATCGCACCACCGATCGAGAGGACCAAAAATCCTTCAGGCCGCAACCAGCTCCCGGAAAAGCCAGCTGGATTCTTGAGCGCGCCGAGCGCCTGTGCGGTGAGCAGGGTAAAAACAAGAATGAATATCCCTGCCCGCGCCGCCTGGGCTGGCTCAATCAGCCCTGACCCGACCACGCCCCATGTCCCGTGACGCTGTCGTTGCAATAAAGCACGCCAGGCGACCCCGACAAGAAGGACGCACAGCATGCCTGCCAGGGGCAGGACACGCAGGATCGATGTCATGGACTCGGATACTATCATGGCTCAACCGCTATGCCCCTCTTGTCGAGACAGGACCTGCGGATTCATAGGAGTGTTTCTAGCAAGACCAAAAACGAAATATTTTTTTGAATAGGGCTGGACATCGGTGCGCGACAGCCGATTGATTTGCCCGTCGGGCAGTTTTGCTATTGCTGCTTGGCGCGGGCCGTGCATGCCCCATCAGCTTGCGTCGCCGTTCGTCGCAGCCTCACCCTCCGCCGCCAGCACAAGCTCCGCATCGCTCACGACATAGCGCGCATAACGATAGTCGCGGATGAAGCTGATCCGCTCGCCGCGCCATTCGAGCCACATGAAGTAGGCAGGCTTCGCATCGGTGCGATTCTCGAACACCGCGATCACTTCCCTGCCCTCGACCCAGGCCGGCGCGAGCCGCACGCCTTCGAACTTGGCGTAGATGGTGAAGAACATGCCGACATCCGCAGCGCCTGCGCGCATCGGATAGGTCGACTGATGCAGCTTCACATCATCGGCCAACAGCGCCCGCAGGCCGTCCCAATTTTGGGCGTTGAAGAGCGCGACATAGCGCGTGACCGCAGCCGATGCCGGCTTCGCCTCGGCAAGCGTTGGCGGTTGCGCATTGATCTCGCGCAGACGCGCGCGGCCCCGCGCCAGATGAGCTTTGACGGCATCGACGGTGAGATCGAGGAGATCGGCGATATCCCTCAGCGACTCGTCGAGCACGTCCTTGAGGATGACGACGCTGCGTTGCGGAAGCGGAAGCTCTGCAAAACGCGAGACCGCGGTCTCGACCGCTTCCTGACGCATCAAGACCTCCATCGGGTCAGCGCTGGATTCATCGGCGACATCGGAAGCGGCTTCGATCGGCTCCGCCTTTCGCAAGCTGCGGCTGCGCAACAGATCGAGCGCGCGGTTGTGGGCAATTCGGAACAACCAGGGTCGAACTAGCGGCATTTGTTCGATTTCACCGATCGCCACCAGCGCGCGCGCGAACGTATCCTGGACGACGTCCTCGCCGTCGATCACCGATCCCATCAGCCGCGCGCAGTAACGGTGCAATTCGCCACGCAGTTCGCCGGCCAGGGCAAGGAATTCTGCCCGGCGGTCACGGTTCGGCGAGGATTGTCCTGCGTTCAAGCCGCCGCTCCCTCGATCACGGTTATTCCCGCATCACCTTTGAGGCCGAACACCACGCCGTCAGCGTATTTTGCCTCCTCCAGCACGGAAACAACTTTCTCGCCGAATTCCCGCGGCGGCATGGGTTTGCCGAAGCGCGCCAGAAACTGGTCGCGAGCGACGCCCATCGCACGGGCGTAGGCATTCGCGCCGGCATCGCCGACCCCGGTATCGCCGATGATCTGTTGCGGCACGATCGCCTGAAAGCGGATCCCAAGCTTGTTCTGCACCGAGATGCCGTTGGCATATTTGGCCATCAACCACAGCATGCGCTTGGCGCCGGCATAGCCGCCTGAAAGCGGCGAGCCGTTCTGCGCCGCGCCGCTCGAGCCTACGAGAACGCGGCTCCCGGACCTGAGCGGGATCTTCAGCGCCGCCTGCAGCCAATAAAGTCCGCCCCTGACGTCCGTCTCCCATGTCACGCTGAAATCTTCCCAGCTCAGCTGATCCAACCGGCCCATGTGGGGCTTCGCGCCGGCGTTCAGCACGAGGATGTCCGGATCGATCTCTTTCAGAATACGGTGAGCCGCGCTCTCGTCGGTGACATCGGCAGAGATCGTGGCGACACCGAGCCGGGTACGGACCGACGCCAACGCGTTCGTGTCGCGGGCAACAACCGTCACCCTGGCGCTATGCGCGACCAGCGCCTCGACCAATCCGAGGCCGAGCCCGCGGCTTCCGCCGGTGACGACGACTTTCTTCTCTTCGAGGTTCATCGGTTTGCTCCACTGTTTGGACGTTAGCTAGAACGATCGAGGCCTGTGAAAAGAGTCGCACCAAATCAGGCATGCCGGGCGACGTTTCCTCGCCGCGAGAACAGCCTGAGCCACGGCACCAGATGAAAGGCAGCCATCAGCGAGTACATCGATGCCATTCCGCCCGGCCATAGACTGCCCGCAGCCGCGCAGAACGCGTTCGGTGGGCTGTTGTCGAGAACGATCGTCAGCAGCGCCATGATCGCGAAGGTCGGCGCGGCCGCGAAACGTAGCCATTTAGCCGCGGCCGACGCTGTCAAGATGCTGAGTGCATCACGGCGCGTAACGCCGCTCGCATCGACCCCGATCATGGCTTTGCGCCCGCGTCGCGTTTGCGAAAGGCGGCCTCTCCGGCGTCCGACACCTGCACCCATTTGGGGTCAGGCGCGGCATTGGGGACGTAGCTCTCGTTCCAGTTCCACCACTTGTACGGCCGGCTCTGCGGATAGCCCTGCGGCGAATCCTCCCACTCCTCCTGGCGCCCAAGCGCCGTCATGTCGAGGTAGCTCCAGACGTTGCCCATCGCCTCGTCGCCGCGGCTGTTGATGAGATAGGTGCGGAATATGCGCTGGCCCTCGCGGATGAACGCGTTGTGGCCGTGCCATTCACCCACATCGAAGTCGGTGTCGAAACTGTCGGTGATGGAAACCCAAGGGATCTTTTGCCAGCCCATTCGCGCCTTGAGGCGCGCAATGTCGGCCTGCGGTGCGCGCGAGGCATACACCAGCGTGGTGTCGCGCGCATTCAGGTGAGCGAGGTTCGAGACCTGGTCGGCCCCCAGCGAACAGCCGATGCAGGCGTGCTCCGGCCAGCCATGTACGCCGGGCTCAAAGAAGGCGCGGTAGACGATCAACTGACGGCGGCCCTCGAACAGGTCGAGCAGGCTTATCTTGCCCGCGGGCCCATCGAACTCGTATGTCTTCTCGACAGCCATCCACGGCATCCGCCGGCGTTCGGCGGCCAGCGCGTCGCGGGCGCGGGTCAAAGCCTTCTCCTTCACAAGCAGTTGCTCCCGTGCGGCCTGCCATTGTTGCGGCGACACGATCGGCGGCGTGTTGATGGCAAGCGTTGCGCCTTCACGAGCGGGTGATGTCGGCATGGTCGGCGTCCTTCTTGCTGTTTGTGACTGCAGTCCGGTTCGAGTGTTCTGATGGCTCTAAGACGTTTGAGGCGCTGAAAAGGAGTCAGCTTTGTTAAAAAAAATCGGAGGGCGGGTTAGCGAAAGCGTAACCCGGTAGTGTCGTCGTTACTACGCCAGCGCCGGAGCGGATTTCGCCTGAGCCTTCGTAAACGGCCGGAACGTCAGCGCGATCAGGAAGGCGCCAAGTCCGACGGCCCACGAGCCGATATAGAGCCAGGCGTAGCTTGCGAAGGTGTCGTAAATCAAACCGCCGGCCACCGGTCCGCTCGCCATGCCGAGGCTGCCAGCCATCGCGGTTCCGCCGATCACCGTTCCCATCATCCGCAGCGGAAAATTCTCGCGCGCGAGCACCGAATAGAGCGGCATAGTTCCGGCGTAGATGAAGCCGAACAGCGCTGCGACGACGTAGAACGCGGCAAGCTCCCGCACGAAGACATAGGCCAGCGCGCCGAACGCCTGGGCGAACAGGCCCGCCACCAGCACGCGCTTGGCGCCAAGGCGGTCGCCGAGCAGGCCGAACACGATGCGCCCGCCCATTCCGGCCAGCCCCTCGACGCTGTAGATCGTGACCGCGGCGATGATCGGGATGCCGCAAGAGATCGCATAGCTCACGGTGTGGATGATCGGACCGGAATGCGTCGCACAACAGAAGAAATTGGTCAAAAGCAGAATGACGAATTGCGGCGAACGCAGCGCTTGCGCCAGCGACATCTCCACGCCTTTCTCCGCGCCTTCGGATCGGGAAGGCTGCACTTCAAGCGCCGGCGGCCGGCGCACCAGAAGCGAGACCGGAATCATGATTCCCGCGACCACGACGGAGAGGATCTGCATCGAGGTGCGCCAGTCATGATGGGAGACGAGCCAGGCAGCCAGCGGCGACATGGTCATCGGCGCCATCCCCATGCCGGCAGAGACCAGCGACACGGCGAGGCTGCGATGGGTGTCGAACCAGCCGGTGACGGACGCCATCATCGGCGCGAAGATCGCGGCCGTGGCGCCGCCGACCATCACACCGAAGATGAATTGAAATGCGATCAGCGATGTCGCCCGGCTCGCGAGCGCCAGGCTTGCCGCGATCACCACCGAGCCGGTCAGCACCACCGGCAGCGGCCCCAGCCGATCGGACAGCGTGCCCCAGATCATGCTGGTCAGCGCCATGGCGAGGAAGCCGATGGTCATCGCGCTGGAGACGCCCGTGACCGACCAGCCGGTATCCCGCGCGATCGGCTGCAGCAGAACCGGCAGCGAGAACATGCCGCCGATCGCGACACAGCCCAACAGGCCGCCTGCCGCGACGATCACCCAGCGATAGCGAGAATTAGTCATTGCCTCGTCTCCGATTCAGTTCTGTCTTGGTGTAAGACGAACGGAATGACAGGGAACCGACAGGCGGAACCATATTTTTTTGGTATTTGATGCCTGCCAGCGCGGCGCCGCGCCTGTTATGGACATAAACGCGAAAGCCCCGTTCGATTATCGGCTTTGGAGCCGTCTCCATGAGCGAGCTTCGTTTCTCCAATGTGCGGGTCAACGGAATAACGCTGCATCTCGCCGAGGCTGGCCCGGACGACGGCCCGCTGTTGTTCCTGCTCCATGGCTTCCCGGAATACTGGCGAGCCTGGAAAGACTACATCCTGCCTTTCGCAGCGGCAGGTTTTCACGTCATCGCACCTGACCAGCGCGGTTACAATTTGAGCGAAAAACCGAAGGACATCGCGGCCTATGATCTCGATCAACTCGCAGCCGACATTTTCGGCCTTGCCGATCGTTGGGGCGCGCGCAGCTTTTCGATTGTCGGTCACGATTGGGGCGGGACGGTTGGATGGTGGATCGCAACGTCGCGGCCTGAACGCCTTGACCGTCTCGCCGTCACCAACGCGCCGCATCCCTCCGTTTGGCGCGAGTTCATGGATGCGGATCCGGAGCAGAAGCGGAGAAGCCGGTACGTCAAGCTCTTCCGGATGCCGTGGCTGCCGGAATTTCTGATTCGCCGCAGGCACTTCGCTGCGCTTGCGCAAAGCTTGCGGCGAACAGATGGCGGTCCAACGGCCACCGAACTCGAACATTATCATGCGGCGTGGAGCATTCCGGGTGCGCTCACGGCAATGGTGAATTGGTATCGCGCCTTTCTGCGCAAGCGACTACCGCCGAGCTCGGAGGTCAAGATAGGCAATCCGTTGCTGCTGATCTGGGGTGAGCGAGATCCGTTCGGCATCACCGAACTGGCTCGGGCAAGCCTGCGCTTGTGCGCGCGCGGCCGCGTCTTCTTCATCGCAGAAGGCTCGCACTGGGTGCAGCATGAAGAGACCTCGCGTTGCCGCGAAGCTCTGCTCGATTTCCTTTCTGAAGACCAGGCAGGACCCCGACCCGCGAGTAATTCGTGAAACCGGACGAAGCCTGTCCGCGGCCGCAGGAACGTAGCCCGCATGAGCGCCAGCGATATGCGGGGCCGGAATAAGGAAGTCCGGATGTCGCTGCGCTCATCCGGGCTACGGTGCTATCCGCCAGCGCCTCTGGATCGGCGAAGAGCTTGCTTCCATATTCAATTGTCAAGCAGCCGAGCATGCGCGGGCCGGTACGTTCAAGTTCCCTCCCCCCTTGCTGGGTTAGGGAGGGGTAACTGTAACGGTGGTGCTCTTGGCACCCCCTCTCCAGCTCTCCCCCACCGCAAGTCGGGCCTGCCCGACTTGCGCAAGATGAAATGGCGCAACCGCGGTAAACGGGGTGGCGCGGGGGAGAGAGCACACCGAGTACGCAAGCCGCAGCTTCGCGATCTCGCCGCAGACTTGCGCGAGTTTCGCATGAACATCGGCCCTCAACGAGACAGAGGGCGCAGGGAAAGCCGGGTGCCCAATGCACCCATAGCCTCGCGTGCGAATGAAAAAAGCACACGAGCAAGTCACCACAGGTTCATCCGGATCATCCGGCTTTCCCCGCGCGATGGTTTTATCGGTTTCCTACGCGCTCTCCCCGGTGAGCCGGGCTTTCTTGCCACCGTCGCAGGCCACGATGCAAAAACATCGTCGGCCGGCTTGACGCCAGCGTCGGGGCGTCAGGACCACGCGTCTTCGCCGCACGCGTCGCGTCGTTCGTCTGTCGACACAATCCGCGTCCACCGCATCCCGCCCCGCGTTCGTGACGATCGCGAGCCGCCCCTCTCGGTGGGACGGGACGGGCGAATCGATAAAGCTGTTTCTACCAAACGGCGAAGCGAAATATTTTTTGAAGGAGGGCTGGACAACCGCTTAGCAAGGCGTCGCAGTGATTTGCCCGTCGGGCAAATCAGCTTGCAGCCTTGCAGGGCAAATCAAGCTTGCAGCTTTGCCGTCATTCCGGGGCGCGAGTGCAACGAGCGAACCCGCAATCCATGTCTCCACTTGTGATGTGGCCCCATGGATTCCGGGCCTGCGCTTTCAGCGCATCCCGAATGACACAGTTACTTTCGGCAAAATTTGCCCGAGGGCAAATCAAGCTTGCAGCTTTGCCGTCATTCCGGAGCGCGAGTGCAACGAGCGAACCCGCAATCCATGTCTCCACTTGTGATGTGGCCCCATGGATTCCGGGCCTGCGCTTTCAGCGCATCCCGGAATGACACAGTTACTTTCGGCAAAATTTGCCCGAGGGCGGGTTAGCGAAAGCGGACTTCTGAACCGCCACACTAGGCCGCAAGCCTGATGAGCCCGAGCTGCTGCAACGCGGTGACGCCGTCGTCGAGGCCAATTTCCTCGACGATTTTCCCGTCCTTCAGCTTGAGGACGGTAGTGCCGGTAAATCGCATTTTGCGCCCGGTATTCGCAGGCAGGGATCCCGCCAGGAAGTCGGTGAATGCTGGTCCAGTGTGTGTTCCGCCACCTTCCCATCGGCCGACCACATGATCGCCGTCCGCGATGAGATCGGCGGTGCCCCAGAAATTGAGATCGGGGAACGCCTTGCGAAAATCAGTCATGAACGCCTTGATATCCTCCCGACCTCTGCGCGGCTCATGCAGCGAATATTGAAGCAGCATGTCCGGTGCGGCGAGCTCGTCGACGATTCCGAGATTGCAGCTCTCGCCCCAGAATTCAGTAAACCAGCGACCGACGATGGCCTTGTTGTCGTCTTGTCTCGACATGTTCCTCTCCTCTATTGGATCGGACCTCTCCAGGGATGGAGCGATCGACGCGCGGGAATGTGGGGCGTTGGACGACCGCCGGCCACCCGATTTCCGGATCGCGTCAATGGCCGCTGTTGTTCTTGATGGGATTTTGATTTTGGCTCACGGCGATGTCTCCTTTGGAAGACAGAGATAAACGAACTCCTCCAGCCCGTGGGGCGGGCTAGCGAAAGCGTAACCCGCCATCACGAGGGCGTAGCCCGCATGAGCGCCAGCGATATGCGGGACCGGAAGGAAACCCCGGATGTCGCTGCGCTCATCCGAGCTACGCTGCTGCTGTCATCGAGGGACAAGATTAAATCCATTCCACCGGTGCGCCGCAAACCCCCCGCTCCAGCGAAGCGCAGCGGTAACAAAATGCGTTGTTGTTGCGAACCAACGGGGAATGGCCGTCAAGCGGCGCGAACCGAAGGGAGAAGCAACATGTTGCTGAAATGGCTGATCGGCGTGGCCGTAGCGCTGGCATTGTCGACAACGGCAAGCGCGCAAGGCAAAGCGAGAGCGGTGACGCTGAGCTCGCGTGACCGTGTCTCGATATCCGCGCTCGCTTGGGAGGCCGCGCAGGCGAAGGCAGTCATCCTGCTGTTTCACCAGGCCGGCTCCAGCAAGGCCGAATACGCAACGATCGCCCCACGCCTGGCGGCTGCCGGCTACACGGCGCTTGCCATCGATCAACGATCCGGCGGCTCCCTCTATGGCCCGAACGAGACCGTTTCTCGCCTTGGCAGGTCTTCCGCGACCTACGAGGAAACCAAGCCCGATCTTGTGGCCGCCCTAGATTGGGCGGTACCGCAGCATCTCCCTGTTGTGCTGTGGGGGAGCAGTTACTCGGCGGCGCTTGTTTTCGAAGTCGCCGCGGAGCATGCAGACCAGGTCAGTGCGGTCATCGCCTTTTCTCCCGGCGAATATCTCAGGAAAAGCGGGGCGGTCGCGCGCGCGTCTGCCCAGGTCCACGCGCCGATCTATGTCACGTCGTCACCTGACGCAGGCGAGGTCAACGCGGCGCGCCAAATTCTCGCCGCGTCGCCCGCGGCTGCGAAGACCCAGTTCGTGCCGAAATTCGGCGTGCACGGCTCCTCAACGCTGATCGAGGCGCGCGACCCCAAAGGCGCCGCGGAGAATTGGGACCATGTTCTGGCTTTCCTGGCCGCACTCCCCAAACCGCCGGGATGACGGCGAAGCAGCCCGCAGCGCAGGTTAGCGAGAGCGTAGCCCGCGTCCGCGAGTACGGCTCGAGATAAGGATGTGGTGGATTACGCCGGAGCCTGCCATCGGGCCGCGCCTTGCACGGACCCGTTGGGCTAATCTACCCTACGAGCTTGTCCTTCGTTGACCACGACGCTCTGGACACCGCCCGAGTTTGTCATCTTCAAGACATGTGTCGTGTTGTTGAGATCACCCCGCAAGAAAGGTGAAAACTCGCGGAATGACCAACGCAGCGGAACCGCGCGTTCCGTTCGTAGCACACGACTGATATGAAAGCGGATGAGCCTTTGAGCGCCGATTGAAGCGGATACCTCCGGCCCATCCCAGACGATTTCAGCATACGCGGCGATTTGCAGTGTCGTGCCCGTTGCGAAGTCGACGAAAAGCAGCCCGCAACGCGGCTCGAGGAGTAGATTACCAAGCGTGTTGAACGCAGAATTCCCGGCGTAATCCGGTACGAGCAGCGTGCCATTGTCGATCACGTCGACGAAACCGGGCTTGCCGCCCCGGTGCGACGCGTCCACACCGTGACTCGAATCGTTCCGCGCCGTGCCAAACGCGCTTGCGACAAAGAACGTGTCAGACCGGGCTATCAACGTGCGATCGCGGGGCGCGAGTGACGTACTCATGACCGTTTTGGCGTCGCGACGAGCGCCATTTGGTGTCATTTTCCAGTCCCGTGCCTGTATATACTTCGGGCAATTTCCGAAGGATTGTGTGACGGCGACGTCAAACAAGTCATCGGTAAGGGCGGACACGACGCCATTTATGCGATTGCGGCGGCGCGTCGCAAACTCCAGACCGATGATACCAATGTCGGCGTCGACCTTAAGCGCATGCGCGAGAGGATCGCCAGGTAGCGGCCGAGCGACGATCCGCAACACCTTCGGATCGGGTGACACGGCAAACCCGGGCGCGCCGGCGAGGATGGATGCCCAGGGTTGCCCATCGTGATCCACCGAGCCGAGGAATAGGCACGGCAGCTGCGCGTAGAATTCCCGGTGCTGATCGAGTAGCACGTCGCGAATGACGCGCCGGCCGACGGCCTCGATTCGATCGCGAACGCCCAGCTGTTGCTGGATCGCCTGCTCACCCCGGTGAAACGGCGAGGCGGTGGCAAAACCGTCAAGAGGCTGTGTCATCGCCATTTTCCTGTCGAGGTTCCGTCGGCCGCCACTGGAGCGCCGGCCGACGGCGCAAGGCCCGGGTGGTTTGGTCTCTATTGATTATGTCGCGAGGCCCTCAGCCTTGAGCGCCTCATGGACCTTCGGCCGCGCTGCCACGCGACCCATATAGGCCTTCAAGTTCGCCCAGGGCGTGAGATCGATGTTCAGGAAATTCGACCAATTGACGACCGTGAAACAATAGGCATCAGCCACTGAGAATTTGTCACCCATCAGGTACAGCCGACCGGCCAGGTGGCGGTCGAGGTAGCCGAATTTCGCTGCGATGTTTTCTTTTGTGATCTTTTTGTATTCCTCGGGCGTGTTCTGCCGGACCATTGGAGAAAAGGTCTTATGCAGCTCCGATGTGACGAAGTTGAGCCACTCCAGCACGCGATAGCGCTCCATCGTACCAGCTGGCGGAACGAGGTCGGCTTCGGGTTTCCGATCAGCAATATACTGAAGGACTACCGGCACTTCAGTGAGCCTTTGTCCGTCGTCAAGTTGGAGCATTGGCACCTGAGCTTTCAAATTCAGTTGGGTAAAGTCGGCTCCGCTTTTCGTCTTTTTGGTCGCGAGATCGACTTGATCGAGATCGAAGGTAAATTCCGCCTCGCGCAGTACGATGTGTGTCGCAAGCGAACAGGCTCCGGGGGTGAAGTAGAGTTTCATGGCAGTCTCCTCAGTTTCCTTGGCGCGTTTGCCGGTCTTGCTGCTCGGACAGACGAAGCATGTATCTGTATCCGATACAGTAACATCTTGGGACATGGTTCTATGCAGCCTGTGCTTCGATCAGACGCATTACGTCCGCAAGCGTGCGTCCCCGCAGTTCCTTCTCGAACGCGCCCTCTGCAGCACCGATGACGGTTTCCAGCGCACCTTGGATGCGGCGACCAACAAAACATGAGGGATTGGGCTCCCGGTGGATGCCGGGTCGGTGCTCGCCTTCGAGACCGACCGCACGATAGACGTCAAGCAGCGTGATTTTATGCGGAGGCCGCGCAAGGTCAGTACCGGCAATGCCGGCAGACGAGCGGACGAGCCCAGCCCTCGCGAGCAGCGACAAGACACGGCGAATAAAGCTGGCATTCGTTCCCACGCTGCCGGCGATCATTTCCGAAGTTGGGTGGTCCTTACTGAAGCGTTCGAGGAGCGCCAGCGTGTGTACGGCAACCGAAAAACGCGTCGCTCGACTCATATGATATTCTCCTTACCTGTATCAATATCAGATACATCATCGGGGCGTCAAGCCGTCTTGAAAAAAATCTGCGTGGCGGGATCAGCGCCAACTCCGAGCATGCCGGGCTGCCCGCGTCGAGTTCCGCGGCCCCCTACTCCCACTCAATGGTCCCCGGCGGTTTGCTCGTCACATTATAGACCACGCGGTTGACGCCCTTCACCTCGTTGATGATGCGCGTTGCGGTTTCGCCCAAAAATTTCATGTCGAAGGGGTAAAAGTCCGCGGTCATGCCGTCGATCCCTCGCTCCCGAAAAATGCGCGCTGGTGTCTTAGAGCCTTTTCGGTTCTGATTGAATCAGAACCGAGGCTCTAAATCTTTTGTTTTGACGCGTTTTCTTCACGCGAACCGGGATCCACTTCGCTCGAAAACGCTATAGTCAGCGCCGCGCGATCTTCGGCTGTTTTTCCTTGGTGACTTTCACCGACTGTCTCCCTGTCGCTCCGGGCTTGACTTTAAATATTACGATCATCATGTAAAAAATGGGGCGTCCTTGCGAAGCAGGAAGGAACCTCCCATGCGTGCCGTTCACCTCACCGCCTTCGGCAATCCGGTCGAGTGTCTCGAATTCGTCCAGATCCAGGAACCCCCGCCGCCAGGCCCCGGCCAAGTCCTGATCGGCGTCGAATTCTCCCCGGTCAATCTCAACGACCTGCTGGTGGTCCGCGGCACCTACCCGCTTCGCCCGAGCCTGCCGAGCGTCATCGGCAACGAGGGAGTGGGGCGAATCCTGGCCGTCGGTCCGGGTGTCCGGAATGTCACGGTCGGCGATCGCGTCCTGACCCCGCTCTATGGCTTTGCCTGGGCCGAGCGGATCGTGGTACCGGCGGAAGGGCTGTTCGCACTGCCCGCCGATGTCGATCCGCAGCAGCTCGCCATGCTGACCATCAATCCGCCGACCGCTGCGTTGCTGCTGAGTGAGTTCGTCGACCTCGCGCCTGGCGACTGGGTCGTCCAAAATGCCGCCAATTCGGGCGTGGGTCGCGCGGTCATCGCCTTTGCCAAAGCGCGTGGCTTCAAGACGATCAATCTGGTCCGTCGACCGGAATTGATCGACGAGTTGAAAGCGCGGGGCGGCGATCTGGTGACCGTGGATACGCCGGAAGGTCTGAACCTGGTGAAGGCCGCTCTCGGCACGGCCGCCCCTCGCCTCGCTATCGACGGCGTCGGCGGCCCGTCCGCTGCGACCCTGGTCAATCTGCTC
>NZ_DATMLW010000014.1:0-3758 GCF_035570375.1 Bradyrhizobium sp.
TGAGGAAACGATATGCACGAACAAGCTCGACGTCCGCTCCGGTCATCGACAACGCGGGGCGTCCACCACCTCGCGCTCTGCACCGACGACATGAAGGCGACGATTGACTTCTACGTCGAAGTACTCGGGATGCCGCTCGTCCATGCGATGAAGGTACCGCCCGGTCTCGGCACTGGACCCGGCAATCGCGGCAACCCACCCTATGAGCGGGTGCGCCATTACTTCTTCGACATGGGTAATGATAGCCTTCTCGCGTTCTTCGAGATCCCGAAGGGCAAGGAGCCAGCGGGCAACCGCAACGCTATTGGTGGCATGCAGCACTGTGCCTTCGTCGTCACGGCCCAGCGGTTCCGGGAAGTCGAGGCGGGGCTGAAATCACGTGGCATCGAGTATATCGGGCCGATCCCGCAGCTGCGGGGACTGTTAGGCATCTACTTTTATGACCCTAACGGCATTCGCCTCGAATTTGCCTGCCAGCCAGAAGACGGCGAGACGCCTGCGGTGATATCTTGCATTACCCAGACGAAAGCGGAAGCCCGCGCTGAGCTCGAAACTCTGCCGGGCGTCACGCCTGAATGGATCGAAAAACGTCTGACCTGCTTGCCAGAGTGATCACACCCGTGCGCACGAAAGGGATCACCCAGTTTTACTTGGAGCTCATCGCTTCATAGGCCGATCGGTCAGTTCGGCCGGCGAAGCCTCCTTGCCAAGCGGCCGCAATCGGCAAAAAGCTGGTGAGGCGCAATGAGATCAACGTATGATTTGGTCCAGGCCGCGACATCGGAGCCGATAACGAACTGAAAGCCATCGCCCTTTCGGCCAGAACATGTATTGGTTAGGCAAATTCGTCCGGCTGTCGGCCGAACCTTGACATCCTCGCTGGGGTTGACGCTTCTGCCGGCAACAGCGCTGTTCGACCTTGGGGAGGATTTCTGATGATGACGACGCGCCGGACCGTGCTCGCCCGCGCGGCCACCTCGGTAGCCGCGGGGATAGCGGCGCCGAGTATCCTTTCATGGCCGGCCGGGGCGGCGGAGTTCGCTTACAAATATGGCACGGCGTTACCGGACGGCCACCCGATGGCAATTCGATCGCGCGAAGCAATAGCGAAGATCAAGGAGGAAAGTGGCGGGCGCCTCGACATTACGTTCTACCCGAGCAGCGTGCTCGGTCAGGACACCGCGATGATGTCGCAGGCGATTGCCGGTGCGCTCGAAATCTACGGCATGTCGCTAGACATTCTGGCGCAGAAGGCGCCCTCCGCGGCGATCTTCGGGGTCGGCTTCGCCTTCCCCGATTACGAGATGGCATGGAAGGCGATGGACGGCGATCTGGGCGCTTATTGCCGTGGCCTGGCCGAGAAGGCCGGCCTCTACTGCATGGATAAGGCGTTCGATCACGGCTTCCGCGAAATCACGATGAAGTCCAAACCGATTAACACGCCCGACGACCTCAAAGGCGTCAAGATACGCCTGCCGGTTGCACCCCTGTTCATTGCGTTGTTTCAACATCTCGGCGCATCGCCGACCCCGATCAATTTCGGCGAAGTGTACAGCGCACTGCAAACCGGGCTGGTCGACGGACAGGAAAATCCGCTGATCCTGATCGACACGGCAAAACTCTACGAGGTGCAGAAATATTGCAGCATGACGAACCACATCTGGGTCGGATTGCACGTCTCGTTCAACACCGCCGCATGGAAACGGCTGCCCGGTGATTTGCAGGCGATCGCCTACAAGAATTTCAGCGCAGCCGCGCTGGCCGAGCGCGCCGACTGGCAGGTCATGGACAAGACCGAGATCGACAAGATGAAGGCTGGCGGGCTGACCTTCAACTCGCCCGACACCAAGCCCTTCCAGGAGGCATTGCGCAAATCGGGCTTCTATCCCGACGTGAAGAAGCAGATGGGCGACCAAGCCTGGGCCTTGCTTGAAAAATATGTCGGCCCGCTCGCCTGATCACCGGCAGAGGGACGGTAGGAGGCATCTGCGGTGAGCCAGCAGGTAGCGGAAACCGCCGAAATCGGCCTTGCGGGCGGCGCGGTGCGCCGCATTGCCCTCGCGGTCGACATGCTGATAGGCCAAGTGGTCGAATTGATCGGCGCGATGCTGGTGCTGGCCGAAACCTGCATCCTGTTTGCCGGCGTCCTCTCGCGCTATCTGTTCAACAGCCCGATCATCTGGACCGACGAACTGGCCACGTTTTTGTTCTTGTGGCTGTCGATGATCGGCGCCGTCGTCGCGCTGCGGCGCGACGGGCATATGCGCCTGACCACCTTCGCCAACTGGGTCGGGCCGCAATGGGGCGGCTGGCTCGCCACCATCGCATCGCTCGTTTTGATTGTCTTTGTGCTCGAAATCCTGGTGCCCGCCCAGCAATTCCTGGAGGTGCAGCGCTCGACCGAGCTGATCACCCTGCACATCTCGGACGGGTATCGGGTAGTCGCGATCCTGGTCGGCGCCGGCCTGATCGCGACCGTCGCCTTGCTGCGCCTCTTGGAGACGACGACCTGGGTGCCGTTCCTGCTCGCGCTCGCGCTGATCGGCGGGATCGCAGGCGGGTTGTGGCTGGCGCAGCCGCTGCTGGCGGAGATGGGCCGTGCCAGCCTGATCCTGTTCTTTGTCGTCATTGTCGCGGCGTGCGTCTTCATTGGCGCGCCGATCGCTTTCGCCTTCGGCATTGCCACCTTCTCCTATCTGGCGCTGACCACCACCATGCCGCTCGAGATCGTCGTCAACCGGATGGACGACGGGATCTCCAATCTGCTGCTGTTGGCGGTGCCGATGTTCGTCTTTCTCGGCCTGTTGATGGAGGTGACCGGGATCGCGCGGGTGATGGTCAACTTCCTCGCGGCCCTCGTCGGCCATGTGCGCGGCGGGCTTGCCTATGTGCTGCTCGGGGCGATGTACCTGGTATCGGGCATCTCCGGCTCGAAGGCCGCCGACATGGCCGCGGTAGCGCCGATCCTCTTTCCCGAGATGCAGAAGCGCGGCATGCATCCGGGCGAGCTGTCGTCGCTCTTGGCGACGTCGAGCGCGATGTCGGAGACCATCCCGCCGAGCCTGGTACTGATCACGATCGGCTCGGTCGTGCCGGGGCTTTCGATCGCGGCGCTGTTCACCGGCGGCTTGTTGCCTGCCTTTGTCGCCGCGCTCGCGCTCGTTGTCGTCGCCTGGTGGCGCTCGCGTAGCGCTGATATCGGCGCCGGGGCTCGCGCTCCGCTAGCGCTGATGCTGCGCACCTTCGTCATCGCGGTTCCCGGCCTGACCCTGCCGTTCGTCATCCGCTTCTTCGTCATCAAAGGGATCGCGACCGCGACCGAGGTATCGACCGTCGGCGTTGTCTATACCGCGGCGCTGGGCCTCTTTGTTTATCGCGAATTCGACTGGCGGCGGCTCTATCCAATCCTTATCGAGACCGTGTCGCTGACCGGTGCGGTGATGATGATCATCGGCACCGCGACCGCGATGGCGTGGGCGCTGACCCAGTCCGGCTTTTCGCTGTGGCTCGTGTCCGTTATGGCGGCGGTGCCGGGTGGAAGCTGGGGTTTCTTGGCGATTACCATCGTTGCCTTCATCATCCTCGGCAGCGTCCTCGAAGGATTGCCGGCGATCGTACTGTTCGGGCCGCTGTTGTTCCCGGTCGCCAGAGCCGTCGGGGTAAACGAGGTGCATTATGCGATGGTCGTGATCCTGGCGATGGGGATCGGCCTCTTCGCACCGCCGTTCGGGATCGGCTTTTTCAGCGCCTGTGCGATC
>NZ_DATMLW010000015.1:0-4250 GCF_035570375.1 Bradyrhizobium sp.
AGGTTCGCCGTGGGTCCATCTACGCCTATGCCGAACCTGCGGCCATGTTGGCTGTTGCGACGACTCGCCGAACCGCCACGCCACGAAGCACTTTCACAATACGCGCCATCCGATCATCGAAGGCTATGACCCACCCGAAGGCTGGGGATGGTGTTACGTGGACGAGATTGTGTTCGACCTCAGCGATCGCGCCACGCCGCACAACGGTCCTATCCCTCGCTACTATTATTAAATCGGCGGTGCACCTGCCGCGTCCGCGGCTTTTCCTGGGTTTGGCTGTTCGGGGATTCTGATATGAGGGTGATCGTTCTCGCGATATTTGGGCGCGGATCGTGGCGCCTGATGGAACTGGGTGTTCTGCCATCGGCGACAGTTGAGTCAGTCTCGACTGCGTCTCTGAAGCACCCATGACGGTCTTCCTCCGACGGGCCATTGACGCCGCTCCGGCGGGAGACTTTCAAAAATCGACCGATCGGTACCAATAGATGAAACCGGGAAAATTCTAGATCGCCGAAATTTCCTTTTGAAATCAGCAGCGAAAACTTCTGACGGATCGGTGGGACGGTTCTTAGTCGTGTGCAGAAAGATTTGCGTCGTTAGATCGACGCGTTACCATGGCTCAAAATGATCGAGTGGGAGTGAGGGGCGTCTTGTGGAATAAAACCGGATAGGGCAGCGTACGAAAAATGATGTTGCCCCAGCGATAGTAATCAATAGTCCTCACGCTACTCTGGACTCTCGGTTGGGCCGGCGAACGGCTCTCAGCTTGCCACTGTTGCCGCCGCCGCAGAAGAACATATCGCTGCCGTTCGACTCGAGACCCGACACGGCGATGCCGGCCGGCATATCGAGCTGCTCCAGAACTTCGCCTGTTTTTGAGTCGATGTGGCGCAGTTCGCTTTGGTCGGCTTCCCAGGTGCCGTGCCAGAGTTCGTCACCGACCCAGGTGACGCCGGTGACGAAGCGGTTCGACTCGATGGTGCGAAGAATCGCGCCGGTTTGCGGATCGACCTGATGGATCTTGCGGTTGCGGTACTGGGCGACCCAGAGTGTTCCTTCCGCCCAGGCCATTCCGGAGGCGCCGCCATCGGGCGTCGGGACGGTCGCGACAACGTCGCCGGTTTGCGGATCGACCTTCTGAATTCGGTCGCCGGCGATTTGGAACAGATGTTGGCCGTCGAAAGCAGTGCCGGCATGCGCCGGAACTTTGATTGCGCGCACCATCTTGCCACTATCCGGGTCGACAGCGTTCAGCGTTTCGCCGGTCGCGATCCAGACATTGGCACCGTCATAGCTTACGCCATGCACGTCGGTGACATCCGGAAAGGGGCCGTATTCGCGGACGATGTTTGCCGCTGTTCGTTTCATAACGTGATCCTCTCGGCTGTTCGGTTGGTGCGCTCAAACTAACCACCGGACAGCCCGGCCGGGAGTAACAAGGTTGTCGGGAAACCTGGCACCGGCGGCGCCATCCAGCGACGCGCGCGGCCTTGCCCGACCGCCTGTACCTTGCCGTCCGCCGTCAGATCGTCGAGTGCGCGTTGCACGGTGCGCGTGCTTGCGCCGAGCGCCAAAGCCAGCGCCGAACTTGACCACGCTTCGCCGTCCGCAAGCAAAGCGAGCACCGTCGCATGCGCTTCATCTGTCGGCGGGGCGAGCACGACCACGTCGCGGGCGCGGACCGGCACGAGCGCAAAGCCATCCTCGGTCGCGTCGATCCCGGCAACTGTCACCAGCGCCTTGCGCAGACGCCCGATTTCGACGCGCAGTCGCGCGCGATGCGATTCATCGGCATGTTTGGCGCGGAACGCACGCGCGAGCAGCGTGGATCGTGGCGCGTCATCCGGCCACGCTTCGGCTAGTGCGCGGGCCAATGCGAATAGAACCGGGCGTGTTTCGAGCAAAATTAATCCGCCGGCGTGGCAGACCGCGCGCCGGCAGGCATCGACGACGAGCGCCTTCGACGCCAGCAAAGATTCGATTTCATCGAGCCGGAGAAGGCGCTCATTGCCGCGCGCAATGAGCCGCGCCGCCGGCGTGTCGAGGATGCACGCCGCGCCTTCGACTTCAGTCGTGAGCGAAGGGATGCGGGCCTGATGGGCGGCGTGTCCGGCCAGTGCCAAGGCTGCGCGTGCCGCCTTGATCTGCAGGCGCCGTATTGCGATCCCGCCGATGACCAGTTCATGGCCCGCTCGCGACGCGGGCAGCAGCGGCGCGGAATCGAAGCCGGCCAGCAAGCGTTCCGCCGCATCGAGCCGACCGATCAGCAGCAGGCGGCGGATCGCAAGATAGCGCGCGTGGGCGGCGTTTGTGCGGTCGCCGTGCTTTTCAAGCACCACCTGCGCGGCCTCGAGCGCCCTGACGGGCCAATTGAGATCGCGGGAGACGAGCGCAATCTCGGCCTCGGCGACAACGCATCTCGCGCGAGCCACAGCCTCTCTCGGGCCGAAGGCGCGGGCCGCTCGCCGCAGCAGCATCTTGGCGCGGTCGAGGTCGCCGAGTTGCGCCATCGCTATGCCGCGCAGCGCCAGCGCCGGCGCATCGTTGCGCAAGGCGATGTGGTTCAGCGCGCCAAGGGCGTCGCCCAATGCGAGCGCGCGGGCCGCCGCTGTAATCAGGGAGTCCATTCAAAATCCCGACACACTTGTCACTCTCACCTTTCGATGGCGTGCCCTAAGTATTCCTCGTGACAGATGAACGCCGGCAGGATCAGCGCCCTTCAAGAAGAAACATACTTGCACTCGATCAAATGAAAAGGAGTAATCCCTATGATAACCATTTCCGCCTTCAGCCAAGTTCCGGATTTCGCCAAGGGTCTGGTGCGCGACGTGCGCGTGCGCTGGGCGCTCGAGGAAGCCGGCCTTTCCTACAACGTCCGCCTGCTCGAACAGGGAGATCAGGATAAACCTGACTACCATCTATTGCAGCCGTTCGGGCAGGTTCCGATCTTCGAAGAAGACGGGCTCGTCCTGTTCGAATCGGGCGCGATCGTTCTTCATATCGGGGAGCGTTCCGAGGCGCTCCTGCCGAAAAACCCGGCAGCGCGCGCCCGCGCTGTCCAGTGGCTGTTCGCAGCGCTCAATTCCGTTGAGCCGTCCGTCGTGAATCTATTCCTCATCGACGTTCCTTACGCGGACCAGGAATGGGCGAAGCTGCGCCGGCCGGGCGCCGTCGAATTCATGAACAAGAAACTCGATGCCGTGGCGAAAAGACTTGGCGACAAGCCTTTCCTCGATGGTGAGCGCTTCACCGCTGGCGACCTGATGATGGCAACGGTGCTGCGGTTCCATTCAGAGGTCGCAAAGCGCAATCCACGCCTCGCCGCCTATATCGACCGCTGCACAGCCCGGCCTGCTTTCAAACGCGCGCTGCAGGCCCACCTCAGCGACTTCCGGCAAGCGGCCTGACTTGGCCCGATGATGATCATGGTGCGTCTCCCGTCGGTTAGTGGCGGGCAGACAACGGCTATCGAAGGAGACATAAAATGACAACCCACAAAACTGCGACATGGGATGCTTGGCTTGAGGCGCGACGCGATCTGCTTGCCGCCGAGAAGGACCTGACGCGGCGCAGCGATCAGGTCGCTCAATTGCGCCGGCAGCTTCCCTGGGTCCGCGTCGACAAGGCGTACACCTTCGACGGGCCCGACGGCCGGCAGACGCTTGCCGGTCTGTTCAACGGCCGCCGCCAGCTCATGGTGCAGCACTTCATGCTCACGCCGGGCGCGGAGCAGGGTTGCCCGAGTTGCTCTTTCATGGCCGACCACACCGACGGCATCACCGTGCATCTCGCGCATCGCGACGTCACGTTCGTGGCCATCTCGCGCGCGCCGTTCGCCGAGATCGAGCGTTTTCGCCGACGCATGGGCTGGCAGTTCAAGTGGCTGTCCTCGCACGGCAGCAGCTTCAATTATGATTTCCGCGTGAGCTTCACACCGGAAGAAGTGGCCAAAGGTGAGCTTCCCTACAATTACGGCACCTGGCCTTATGCGTTCGAGGAATGGCCCGGAATCAGCGTGTTCTGGAAGGACGATGCGGGCGATGTCTTTCACACCTATTCGACCTATGGACGTGGCGTGGAGGTAATGATGGGGACGTACAGGCTGCTCGACCTCACACCCAAGGGCCGCGACGAGCGGGACACCTTCTACAAGATGGAATGGGTGCGTCACCACGACCGCTACGAACCGGAATTGCCTGCGAAAGCTACGCCGGCGGACGTCTCGTGCTGCAAGGCGCGCGCCTAAGGTG
>NZ_DATMLW010000016.1:0-5506 GCF_035570375.1 Bradyrhizobium sp.
CGCGGCCAGTCCTCGGCCGGAGCATTTAGCATCGGTGTATGCGACGTGCCGATCCCGAGGACGAGCTCAGCCATACCGGTTGCTCCTTCCCGCTTGTGGGCAATGAGGGCTTGGCCGAGCGTAGGATCGATGGCCCGAGCAGGTCAACAGCTGGTTGGTTGGAGTGCCTGCGTGGTCCTATAAACGGGGATTGGAGGCTAGTGGGTGTCGATATGATGGACATCGAAAAGACGAGGAAATTCGTCGATCAGTGCTGGGCGGACGAGATTGTTCCAACATTGATAGAATACGTCCGCATCCCCAACAAATCCCCGTCCTTCGACCCGAATTGGGCGGCGCACGGCTATATGGACGAGGCCGTGCGGTTGTTCGAGCGCTGGGCGCGAGCCAAGCTCGCCGACGTGCCGGGCGCGACGCTGGAGGTCGTCCGGCTGCCCGGGCGGACGCCGGTCATCGTGATCGACCTGCCGGGCCAGGCCAACGACACCGTGCTGCTTTACGGGCATCTCGACAAGCAGCCGGAGATGTCCGGTTGGGCCGACGGGTATGGCCCGTGGATCCCTCGTCTCGAAGGCGACAAGCTCTATGGACGCGGCGGCGCGGACGACGGCTATGCCATGTTCGGGGCGCTGAGTGCACTGCTGGCATTACGCGACCAGTCGGTCCCGTACGCCCGTTGCGTCGTCCTGATCGAGGCCTGCGAGGAGTCCGGCAGCTACGACCTGCCATACTATGTCGACCACCTTGCCGAGAGACTCGGCAACCCATCACTGGTGATCTGCCTCGATTCGGGCTGTGGCAATTACGACCAGCTGTGGCTGACTACCTCGCTGCGCGGTCTGGCCTCCGGAACCCTGACGGTGAGGGTGCTCGAGGAAGGGGTCCATTCGGGCGATGCCTCAGGCGTCGTTCCGTCGAGCTTTCGGGTGTTGCGTCTCCTTCTGTCGCGTCTCGAGGACGAGGACACGGGGGAGATACGCCCCGCTGAGCTCTACGTTCAGATCCCGCCCGATCGGGTGCCGCAAGCTCGTCGTGCCTCAGCGGCGCTGGGGAGTGCGGTTTACACCAAGTTTCCGTTCCCGGCCGGTACGTCTCCGGTCACTGAGGATTTGACCGAACTGGTGCTCAATCGCACTTGGCGCCCGCAATTGGCGGTGATCGGTATCGAAGGCCTCCCGAAGCCGGCCGATGCGGGCAACGTGCTTCTGCCCTATACGACCGCGAAGCTGAGCCTGCGCCTGCCGCCGACACTCGATGCGGCGGCGGCCGGCGCAGCGCTTCGCGCACTGCTCGAGAAAAGCCCGCCTTACGGAGCGGGAGTGAAGTTCGAGGTCGAGTCGAGCGCCCCCGGCTGGAACGCCCCCTCTTTGTCACCTTGGCTCGAGCAGTCTCTCGCGCGCAGCTCCCAGCTCGCCTTCGGAGCACCGCCCGCTTACATGGGAGAAGGCGGCAGCATCCCGTTCATGGCGATGCTCGGCGAGAAATTCCCGCAGGCGCAGTTTGTCGTGACCGGTGTGCTCGGACCGCATTCCAATGCGCATGGCCCCAACGAATTCCTGCACATCCCGACTGCTCGGCGAGTTTCGCTGGTGATTGCTCAGGTTCTCGCCGACCATGCCGCTCGCTCCGAGGCCGCATAGCGGCTTTTTCAGCCGGTTTCCGCGGCCAGGGTTCCGAGCCACGGGCGTTCGGTGGTCGGCGCGCCGATGTGATAGCCTTGCAAGTAGCCGATCCCCTCGGCGCGCAGCAGGGCCTCATCCGCGGCGTTTTCAACGCATTCGGCAATCGTGCTCAGCCCGAAACCCTTGGTGAGGCCGAGCAGGTGACGCAGAAAGACCCGATTTTCGGGGCTGTCCGCGAGGTTTCGGATAAAAGAGCCGTCAATCTTGACCGTGTCCACAGCCAAGCTTTGCAGGTGTCGCAGCGACGTATGTCCGGCGCCGAAATCGTCGAGCGCGACACGGCAGCCCGCGTCGCGCAGAGTATCGACGAACCGCGCGGTCTCATCGATGTCGTCGAGCGCCGCGGTCTCGGTGATTTCGACGATCATGCGCCCGGCGAGATCGGGCCGGTCGTGCAATCGGGAACTCAGGGTACGCAGCCACGGCCGATCGCAAGCGGTCAGCCCCGACACGTTGAAACCGAGCCTCACCACGGGATCCGTGCAGAGCTCCTGCACCGCTCTTTCGAGGACGAAGCGATCGATCAGGCCAATTAGACCAAAGTGCTCGACGGCCGTGATGAACCCGGCACCGGGCAGGACGTTCCCCGCCTCGTCACGTATCCGCAGCAGGCACTCGAAATAATCGACGGTTCCCGTCGCAGCACACACAACCGGCTGATAAGCAAACAGCAAGCGGTTCTGGCGCAGCGCGGCTTTTACCGTGCCGACTATCGCGGAATTGCGCCGTTGCCGGCCCGTGTGCGTGCTATCCGGGTGTTGCTCCACCTGTCCGGCGCCTCGGCTTCCTTGCGCTCTATGAACGTCCATGACGGGGGATTGCGCGCCCGACCGGTGCCGGCCCGCACGGCCCGATCCACCGCGTCAACGCCCGGGAGGGCGCCTCACGCGTAAGCTAGGCGTCGAGATCTTGAAGAAGTCCTAATCGCGCCCTCCCAAATCAGGAGTGAGCGTGGGTCAAGCCGGAGTGTGGGAGGCCAGAAAGGGTAGCACGGCGTTACCGAATTCGCGTGCGCGGACGTGCACAAGAAAATGCCCGCCTCGGGGAAAGAGTTTGACCTCCGCTGCCGGAATCAGCCGCGCCAATTCTTCGGAAAAGTAGGCCGGCGTGACGATATCGTCCTCGGCGCCGACCACCAGGGTCGGTGTCTTGATCCGCTCCAGCTCGTTCGACCGGTCGAACGCCAACATCGCGTCAATCCGGCTCGCGACGATCTCGACCGGCGCGAAGTTCGCCAAGTTCTGAGCTTCCAATTGGCGAAGACGTTCGTTGTTCCGGGCAATCCACCAGCTCGGGTACCAGTAAAGCGTGGCCGATTGCAGATAGGCGCTCGGCCCGAGCCCCAGCAGAACCTCTTTACGGAACGTAAAAAGCCGGCGGAAGTAGGCGTCGGCCTTGGTCCAGGTGGCGGACAGCACGACGCTCGCCAGGCGACTTGGATGGTCGATCGCCAGGACCTGGGCGATCGCTCCGCCGGTCGAGTGTCCGACGACATGGGCGCGCTTAATCCGCAGCGCGTCCATCAGGCTGACAACGTCGGCCGCCATCCGCTCGACGGTGTAGCCGAACCGGGCCTGATCGCTCTGCCCGATGCCGCGATGATCAAACGTCACGACCTCGTAACGCTTGGCAAAAGCCGCTATCTGGTCCTGCCAAAAGGATGCAAACCCGCCTAGTCCGGAAACGAACAGGATCGGGAAGCCCATGCCGTGCCGCTCGTAATAGAGTGAGCAGTCGCCGATTGAGATGCGAGGCATCGATTCGCGGTTCACAGCGGATGAGCGCCCGTCGGTATCATCGGCAGTGGGGCCTGTCAACGCGAAGGGCATGCGCGGCACGCAGACGTGAACAGCGTTACCCTATGCTCGCCCCCACAGCCTGCCCAAGTTTTGACACATGGGAACCGTTCACTGCATCGGCACCGCCCGGTTGAGCAGGGACTGCCCGATTTATCGGGAACCGATTTGGCCGAACCGGTCGTGGTCCCATCGGCGTGCGGCTAGGCTGGGTTGACGAAAATGAGAGAGCAGGAGCAGATCGGAAACCGTCGTCACGGATTGGGTGACACCCGCAGCGCCGAAGGCGGCCCGCCGTCAACGGCCTCGCCTTCGCGCCGGTCTTCCGGCCGGACCCAGGACATCGACCGGTATGTCGGAGCGCGCATCCGAGAACGCCGCATCATGCTCGGCTTGACGCAGCAACAGCTCGCTGATCTTATCGGGGTGACCTATCAGCAGGCGCACAAATACGAACGCGGTATCAATCGCGTGTCGGCCGGCCGACTGTTCGAGGTCGCTCAGGTGTTGAGTGTGCCGGTCAATTACTTTTTCGATGGGCTGGATCAGGAAAACGACCGCGCAATCAGTCCGCGCGAGAGGATGTGTCTGGAGCTTGCCCGCAACTTTGCTCAGATCCCCAATGAGCGTCACCAGGAAGCCCTGAGCCAACTTGCTCGGGTTCTCGCCACCGACGATTAGATCGGCACCTGGTGAAGGTCCCGACGCGGGACCTTCACCAGCCACCTTGCCGTCAGATCGGCGGCCGCCGCCTGCCGGCCACCCCCATGAGCAGGGCGATCAGGAAGATTACCAGGAACACAAAGAAGAGTATTTGCGCGATGCTGGCAGCGGTCGCCGCCACGCCGCCAAATCCGAAGACAGCGGCAATAATCGCGATGATAAAGAATACCAAGGCCCAGTAGAGCATGTCGTCCTCCATTGAGGGCCGGTCGAAGATGCGCGGCCTCTAGTTCAATAACAGAGCGGTTCGCGCGCTGGTTCCCAACGCTGCAGCGGACAAGCCAAATGGTCGAGTATACAGACCTTCCGCTTGCTCAGAGTTGCGCGAGAGATCGCATCGAAGCGCCGGTTTCTGCGCGACCGGGCGGATGAAAGACACCAGGTTCGGCCGGCGGGTCGATCCACATTTGAAACCACAGCTCCAGCATCAGGAGTGCCCACAATCGCGTATGATGATCTCGTGTGAACGCGCAGTGTTCCTCGAGCAGGTGGCGCACATAGTCAGAGCGGAAAAGGCCTCGTTCTCGCGCGCTCTGCGACAGCAGCGTTTCGTGAGCGAATTCCTTGAGCTCGCTGCGGAACCAGTGATCGACGGGACAGCCGAACCCCATTTTCGGCCGATAGAGCAGTTCATTCGGCAGATAGGGCTCCATAGCGGATTTGAACAGCGCCTTCGTCTCGCCGTGCGCCATCTTGAGTTGCTCGGGTAATTCCGCCGCCCACTCCATAAACACGTGGTCGAGGAGCGGTGAGCGAGCTTCGAGCCCATGCGCCATGGTGGCGACATCGACCTTCACCATCAGGTCATCGGGCAGATAGGTGTGGATGTCGGCCCAGTTGGCACCCGAAACTAGGCTGTCTGCCTCGGCGAAATAAGGCTCGAGGAGATCGAGCGCGGCGCCTGCGAGATGCTCCTGCATCGCATCGCCATAACCGGCCGCTTTGTCGTCATCGGTGAAATAGACAATCGTAAAGCCATAGCGCCGGCTCGCCCGCTGGTCGGGCGCCTGGAGCAACGCGCGTATCCGAGGAATCTTATACCGGCGTTGCAATGCGGGCGGTGCCAGGGCTAGCGATCGCCCCAGGCCGACCCGGCTCCACCGCGGCAAGCCGTCGAGGCGGGAAAGATGGTGCATTGCCTTGTAACGGTTGTAACCGAGGAAGCACTCGTCACCGCCATCGCCGTTGAGCGCGACGGTTACTTTGCGGCGCGCCATCTCGGAGACGTAGTAAGTGGGAATGGCCGAGGGGTCTGCGAAAGGCTCGCCGTAATGCCAGATCAGCTGCGGTAGAACCGCGAGCGCA
>NZ_DATMLW010000017.1:0-69529 GCF_035570375.1 Bradyrhizobium sp.
TTCGCCTCTTCATTGACGCTTGCGATTTCGGAAGTCACGGAACGGCGCGACATTCCGCTTCTGACCATGTCGTTTGCCGACCAGATCACGGGGCGCGGTTACAAGAACATTTTTCAGGTGGTGGCGAAGGCATCCGTGATCGGCAAGGCGCAGTTCGAATATACGGCTGCGATCGCGCAGGCCGCCGGCGCCAAAATCGACAAGGTCGCGATCATGTATGAGGACACCGCCTACGGCACCGCGCAGGCCAACGGCTTGAGAGCAGGGGCGAAGGCGGCCAATGTCGAGCTCGTCATGGATGACGCCTATCCGCTCGGCATCACCGACACCACGCCCTTGATCAACAAGCTGCGTGCCTCCGGCGCTCAGGCCGTTTTCCCGGTCTCCTATCTCAACGACAGCCTTCTGATCATCCGCACCATGCGCCAGCAGAAGGTCACGATGCCGGCCATCGGCGGCGCGGCCGGATACGTCATTCCGGACTTCGAGAAAGGGCTCGGCGAGTTCGCCGAGAACGTGCTCTCGATTGCCCCTGCGAATTATGATCTCGCGCCGGAGCTGACCGAGCGTTTCCGAAAGCGTTTTGGGTATTTCATGGTGCACGAAGCGCTCGAGCATGCCGTTTGCCTTGAGGTGCTGGTGCAGGCCATCAAGAAAGCGAAGTCGGCCAAGGCCGAAGAAGTCGCCGCGGCGCTGCGTGGGGCAAAGTTCAGCGGCGGGTGGATCAACGGCATGACGGGCGGGGCGGTCCAATTCGATCAGGCCGGGCTGAACGTGCTCTCGGTGCCATTGATGGTGCAGTGGCGCGGCAAGGATATTGTCACCGTCTGGCCGAAGGAGATCGCGAAGAGCACGCCGGTCTGGCGGAGCTGAGCGGCAGACGCGATTTACCTCTCCCCTTGCGGACCTGTGACCGCGACGAAAGTGCGCTCCCTTTCAATCCGGAGTTAGGGCTATCGCATATGAGGATGCATGCCTCTCATCCCTCCCCCGCGAGCGTCAGCGAGTGTGGGGAGGGAAGGCCGAAGCGAAGCGGAGGCCAAGGTGGGGGGAAGCCGTTGTCGTCGCGAAAGGTGGACATTGATGACGATTCTGAAAACCCCCACCCGGATCATCGCTCGCTTTCGCTCACGATGATCCACCCTCCCCACAAAGGGGAGGGAGAAGAAAGTGCTCACCGTGGCCTTATGCGATAACCCTGCCACCCAACAATAGCGACACCCATGTCCTTTATCCAGGCCATCCTCGACGGGCTGCTGATCGGCGGCGTCTATGCGGTGATCTCGATCGGGCTCACGCTGGTCTATGGCGTGATGGGGATCGTGAACTTTGCGCAAGCCGAATTCCTGACGATCGGGATGTTCGTCGCCTGGTTCGCATGGGCCTTTCTCGGGCTCGATCCCGTCATTGCCGCGCCGCTGTCATTCGCGGTCGCATTCGCCATTGGCTGGATCGTGCAGGGGCAGTTGATCGCGAGAGTGCTCACCGCACCCTCGGTGGCGCAGATTTTCCTCACGGTCGGAATCCTGATCGTGATCGAGAACGGATCACTGTTGCTGTTCGGCTCGCAGTTCCGATCGGTCACGACTTCATATCAGACCGCCTCCCTTTCGCTGGGACCGCTATTCGTAAGCATTCCCTATCTGATCGCATTTGCGATGTCGCTGTTGTGTGGCATTGCGCTGTGGTGGTTCATGCGCGCGAGCTGGTTCGGGCGAGCGATGCGCGCCACGGCACAAAATCCTGCCGCCGCGCGGCTGATGGGCATCGATACCGCGCTGATGTACAAGGTGTCGTTTGCCCTGGGCGTCGGGCTCACCGCGTTCGGCGGTACGGTCATCTTGCCCTATGTGACGGTCTTTCCGGGCGTCGGTGGCCAGTTCGTGGTCCTGATGTTCACGGTCGTCGTGCTGGGCGGGCTTGGCAGCGTTGCCGGCGCAGTCGTCGGCGGACTTGCGGTCGGGGTTATCCAGGCGCTCTCGGCACTGTTCTTTCCCATTCAATTGCAAAACCTCGTGCTGTTCGTCGTCTTCATCCTCGTGCTCGCGATTCGTCCCCAGGGCCTGGTCGGAGCAAGCCGATGAAGTTTCGATTCACGCCCTGCATCGCTATTCTGGCATTGGCGTTGCTGCCGCTCCTGCTCGATCCGCGCGGATACTGGATCAGAGTCCTCACCATCACGCTGCTCTTTGCCGCGATGGCGCAGGCCTGGAACATCGTCGGCGGCCTCGCCAACCAGATCTCGCTGGGGCATGCCGCCTTCTTCGGCATCGGCGCCTATGCTTCCACCGTGTTGCTGCTCAAATTTGGCATCAGCCCGTGGCTTGGCATGCTGGCCGGCGGCGCGCTCGGCGGATTGGCAGCCTTGGTCATCGCAATACCGACCATGCGTCTGCAGGGCCACTATTTCGCGCTCGCAACCCTTGCCTTTGGCGAGGTGATGCGCGTGATCGAAAATGTGTGGACGTCGTTGACCGGCGGCCCTGGCGGGCTGTCCGTGCCCTTCGTGCCGCCGGGTTTTGCGGCTTATTCGTTCAAATTGTTGCGCCCGCACGCCTATATCGCGCTGATTGCGCTTCTGGTGGTGACGGCGGTTTTCGAGATGATCCGCCGTAGCGCGATGGGTTACCGGTTGCGCGGGATCCGTCAAAACCTTCCCGCCGCCGAAGTCATCGGCATCGATACGACGCGGGTCAAGCTGCAAGCCGCGGTAATTTCGGGCGCGTTGACCGCGATGCTCGGAACGCTTTACGCGCAGCTCGCCGTCTTCTTCGATCCCGATACGGTCTTTGGCATCGCCGGCATTTCGATCCGGATTGCATTGATCGCGATCATCGGCGGGGTCGGAACCGCGGTAGGTCCCATTCTCGGCGCATTCTTCATCATCCCGCTTGAAGAGCTCATGAACGATCTGCTTTCCTCGCGCGCGGCGGGGCTTTCGCAACTCGTCTTCGGTATCATTCTGATAGCCGTCATTTTGTGGCAGCCGCGCGGCTTCGTCACCGTGTTCGCTTCGCTCAAGGCGCGGCTGTCGCGGAGGGAGGCGAGATGACGATCCTCGAGGTCCGTAGCCTGTCGCGGCGCTTTGGCGGACTACAGGCGCTTTCCGAAGTGACGTTTTCGGTCAGGCCGCGCGAGATCGTCGGTGTGATCGGCCCGAACGGCGCCGGCAAAACGACTTTGTTTTCCACGCTCGTCGGCTTCATTCGGCCCGACACGGGAAGCGTTGCTCTGGACGGGAGGGACCTCGCAGGCCTCAAGCCGCACAAGGTGGCCGCGATCGGAATGACCAAGACCTTCCAGAATGTCGCCTTGTTTGCCGAAAGTTCGGTGCTGGACAATGTGCTGACCGCAGGGCTTCTTCGCCACGATGTGGACAGAGCGCGCGAGCAGGCGCTCAACTGTCTTGATCGCGTCGGCTTGAGGGAAGTG
This sequence comes from Bradyrhizobium sp., assembly GCF_035570375.1. Taxonomy (GTDB): domain Bacteria; phylum Pseudomonadota; class Alphaproteobacteria; order Rhizobiales; family Xanthobacteraceae; genus Bradyrhizobium. Next base: position 3,433 of record NZ_DATMLW010000017.1, read on the forward strand.
GCGGGCAAGCTCGCAGGTGATCTGTCATTTCCGGAGCGCGCACGGGTCGAGCTTGCCCGCGCGCTCTGCACCGCGCCAAAAGTATTGCTGCTCGACGAGGTGATGGCGGCGCTTAATCACGCCGAGATGACCGAGATCATGCAATTGATCCGTTCGCTGCGCGATGACGGCGTCACGCTGCTCGTGGTCGAGCACCACATGCGCGCGATCATGAATATATGCGACCGCATTCTCGTGCTCAATTTTGGCCGGCTGCTGGCAGAGGGCACGCCCGATCGGGTCGCACGCGATCCGCAGGTGATCGAAGCCTATCTTGGCCGCTCTGCCGAGGCGCTGCGCCGATGAGTGAAACGCTTCTTGAAATCAGGCAGCTGCGGGCCGGCTACGGCGAAGCCGAGGTGCTCCACGGAATCGAGCTGTCGGTCTCAAAAGGCGAATTCGTGTGCATCATCGGCGCGAACACGGCGGGCAAGAGCACGATCCTGCGCGCGATCTCGCGGCTCGTTCCGAAGTCGAGCGGAATCATGCGGCTCAATGCGGTCGACCTCATGCGCTCGCGGCGCATGAAATCCCCGCACTTGGCATCGCCCATGTCCCCGAAGGGCGCCAGATCTTCCCCGAGATGACGGTTGAGGAAAATCTGCTGCTCGGCGCGTTTACGGCCCGCAAGGCCAGGGATTTGCCGGCACGAATTGAAGAGGTGCTTGGCCTGTTTCCGCGCCTGCGCGAACGCTACGGTCAGTCGGCGGGAACGCTGTCAGGCGGGGAGCAGCAGATCGTCGCAGTCGGGCGGGCATTGATGCTGAGCCCAAAACTCCTGCTTCTTGATGAGCCGAGCCACGGACTCGCGCCAAAGGTGGTCGAGGAGATGCACGAGGCCTTCAAGACCATTCACAGCCGCGGCACCTCCATCCTGATGGTCGAGCAGAACGTCGAACTGGCGCTCGACCTCGCCACGCGCGGCTATGTGCTGGAGGCGGGGAGGGTGACGCTGAAGGGAACGGGCTCTGAGCTTCATGCCAATCCGGCCGTGATTGCGGCGTATCTCGGGATGTAGAAGTTTGCGCGTGATGCGGATTTCAAGGCGCTGCCATAAGCCGGCCGTTCAGCATATGATTGTTGACGGAGCGTGATAAATTGCGGGAGGCGCGCATGGACCGGATGTCGAGCATGGCCGCTTTCACCAAGGTGGTTGGGGCCGGCAGTTTTTCGGCGGCGGCCCGCGAGATGCAGGTCTCGCAAGCGCTGGTGACCAAGCAGATCCAGGAGTTGGAGAGCTGGTTAGGAGCCCGGCTGCTCAATCGCACGACGCGGCGCCTCAGTCTTACCGAGGTCGGCACTGCGTTCTATGAGCGTGCCGCGCGAATTCTTGACGCGGTGGAAGAGGCCAAGGATGCGGCCGGCGCGCTGCAAACAGTGCCGCGCGGCAGGTTGCGGATCAACGCGCCGGTCTCGTTTGGCTTGCTTCATCTGGCACCAGCGATCACTGACTTCCTTGAGCGCTTTCCTGACGTCTCCGTTGAGATGCTGGTGAACGATCGCGTGGTCGATCTGCTCGAAGGCGGGTTCGACGTCGGCGTGCGCATCGGCCGGCTGCGTGACTCCAGCCTGATCGCGCGGAAAATCGCGCCGATCCGGCTCGTGGTTTGCGCGGCACCCGACTATCTCGCGCGGCGCGGCGCGCCGAAGACGCCGGATGATCTCACAAAGCACGACTGCCTTGAGTACACCTATTTCGAAAGTCGCGGCGAATGGCGCCTGCTTGATCCGAACGGCAAGGAAATCGTCGTTCCCGTGTCGGGCCGCTATCTCGCGAACAACGCCGACGTCCTTCGCACGACGGCGATTGCGGGCGGCGGGGTGATTCTGTGCCCGACCTTCATTGTCGGCGATGATTTGCGCGCGGGCCGGCTGACCCGCTTGTTGCCGAATTATCCGCCGCCGGAGCAGGGGCTGCATGCGCTCTATCCACCTGGCCGGCATCTCTCGGCGAAGGTGCGAAGTTTCGTGGATTTCCTCATCGCCCGCTTTGGCGGCGAGCCTGCATGGGACCGCGTTTGATGCGCCGGCGACCCGTGGTGACTACGCGTGTGTGCTTTCACTTCGCACACAAGGCTGCGGGTGCGCTGACGCGCCCGGCATTCCCTGCGCCCTCTTATGGGCGAAGGATCACCAAGACTCGGGCGGATGACGCCGCGAGAATGCGGAGGTGTATCTGAAATTATCGTGGCTGTTTGAAAATTAAATAGGTAGCTGCTGCGGAAGCGACTGCTTTCACCTCTCCCCTTGCGGGAGAGGCATAGGCCGCCTACGGCGGCCGTTCCTTTAAAGGACGCCGAAGCAAAGCTTCGGCTATGTCGCATCGCTGGATGCGATCCGGGTGAGGGGCTAGGCTCTCTCGAAAGACCGTAACCCCTCACCCCAACCCTCTCCCGCAAGGGGAGAGGGAGCTCACTGTCGCTGCGACGACATTGATGCGATGTCGACGCCACGTCAAATCCCGAGATAAGCGGCCTGAACCTGCTTGTTGTTGGCGAGCTCTTCGCTGGTGCCGTGCATGATGACATTGCCGCTTTCCAGCACATAGGCGCGCTGAACCAGCGACAGCGCGCGGCTGACGTTCTGCTCGACCAGCAAGATCGCCGTGCCCATTTTGTGGATTTCGCCGATCTTCTCGAAGGTGACGTCGGTCATGACCGGCGCAAGTCCCAGCGACGGCTCGTCGAGCATCAGAAGGCGAGGCTTGAGCATCAGGCCGCGACCGACCGCAAGCATCTGCTGCTCGCCGCCGCTCATGGTGCCGGCGAGCTGCCGCCTTCGCTCCGCGAGCCTTGGAAAAATGCTGTATACCAGTTCCATCGACTGGTTGCGTTCGGCCTTCGCCTTCGGGACATAGGCGCCGATCTCGAGATTCTCGTTGACCGTCATTTCGGGGAATACCTGCCGCCCTTCCGGCACGTGCGCGATGCCCAATTGGGGAATCAGGTGCGGCGGAAACGATGCGAGATTGTGACCGGCGAAGGTGATGTTGCCGAACGAAAGTTTTACGAGGCCCGAAATCGCGCGCAGCGTCGTGCTCTTGCCGGCGCCGTTGGCCCCTAACAGGCCCACTGCTTCGCCTTCGGCGATCTCGATGCTGACATTCGAGATCGCCGGCACAGAGCCGTAACTGGCGCTTACCTGTTCCAGCTTGAGCATTAAGCCTCCGCCGCCGGTGGGTGCACGTAGGAGCCGAGATAGGCGCGAATCACTTCCGGATTTTCCACGATCTCCTTTGGCGTACCTTCCGCGATCTTCTGTCCGTGATCGAGCACCACGATATGACGCGCCACCGCCATGATGGCGCGCATCACATGCTCGACGATGACGATGGTGAGCCCGCGCTGCGACAGTTTTCCGACGAGGGCAACCGCCTGATCGATCTCCGCAGGATTGAGCCCGGCCATGACCTCGTCGAGCAGGAGCAGGCGGGGTTGGGTGGCGAGCGCGCGCGCCATCTCGAGCCGGCGCTGATCGATAGTGGTCAGGTCCTTCGCCCGCGTCTGCTCCTTGGCCGAAAGACCGACGAAGTCGATCGCCTGGCGCGCCTTCTCGCGCGCCACAGCCGAGTTCTTGTCGCGCAAATACGCACCGGTCATCACGTTGCTCAAAACCGTCATGGCGCCGAACGGCTTTGCCACCTGGAAAGTGCGCGCCAGGCCGTGTGCGCAGATATCGTGGGGTTTCAAGCCCACGATCTCGCGCCCGTAGGCCAGGACCGATCCGGAGTCGGGCCGGTGAAAGCCGGTGACGAGATTGAAGCTTGTGGTCTTGCCGGCGCCGTTGGGTCCGATCAGGGCGACGGTTTCGTTTTCCTTGACCGTGAAACTGACGTCCTGGACGGCGCGCAGTCCACCGAACCGCTTGGAAAGGCCGCTGATGACGAGCGCATCTGCCATGTGAGCCCTTACGCTTGCACCGGTTTGCGGCTTGAGAAACGATGGCGCGCGTCGTCGATCATGCCCATCAACCCGGTCGGGCGCCAAAGGATCACGGCCATCAGGATCAGGCTGTACACCGTCAGCTGCACGCCGCCGATCGAGCTGCCGAGCCAGCTCTGCAGCAGCGTCGATGTCGTTTCCAGCAGGACCGTGCCGATCACCGGCCCCCACAAGGTCCCGATCCCGCCGACGATCGACACCAGCGCCGCCTCGATCGAAATGCTGAAGGAAAACGCCGTCGCCGGATCTATGAAGTAGATATATTGGGTGTAGAACGTGCCGGCCAACGCGGTGAGGAACGCGCTGATCATGTAGATGTCGCGCTTCATGCGCGGAGCATCGACGCCGATCGCCTCTGCCGCGTCCTCATCCTCGCCGATGGCGACGAGATAATTTCCGACCCAGGAGCGCTCGATCAGCCAGGTGATGGCAAGGGCAAGGACGAGCAATCCCAGCACGACATAGTAGTATGCGGCCTTGGTCTCGAACTGCATCATCAACGGCGCGGATCCGAGATTCGGGATGGTCGTGCCTTCCGCGCCCCAGGCGAGATCGCGAAACTTGAGAAAGATCAGCATCAATGCCTGCGCGGTCGCAATCGTGGCGATGGTGAAGTAGGGGCCGCGCAGGCGAAAGCACAGCCAGCCGATCGGCAGGCTCGCGAGCACCGCGACCAGTCCGCCGGCGATCATCCCGATCCAGGGCGATATGTTGAAATCGATCTGCAGAATCGTCGAGGTGTAGGCGCCAAGGCCGAAATAGGCAGCATGTCCCAACGACAGCTGCTTGGCGTAGCCGCCCATCAGGTTCCAGGCTGTGCCGATGAACGAGAACAGGAGAATCCTGATGAAAATTTCGATCGCAAACGAGCTCTTCACGACGAGCGGCAAGGCGACGAGGATCGCGATCCCGACCAGGAGGAGCAGAATCGTGCGCGCGCTCAATCCCAGCGACATCATCGGGCTCTGCCTCCGCCCAGCCCGCTCGGCTTGAACGCGAGGGTGAGAAGCAGCATCGCGAACACCACGATCAGTCCGGAATCCGCGCCGACATATTGGATGCCAAGCGACTCGGCCACCCCCATCATCAGGCTCGCAACCAGCGCGCCGACTACATTGCCGAGCGTGCCGAGCACCACCGCGACAAAGGCCATCAGCACGAACACCTGCCCGACAAAAGGATAGGCGGAATAGAACGGCATCAACAGCGAGCCGGCCGCGCCCGCAAGCGCAAGCGCAATGCCGAGCGCCATGCAGAAGACGCGATCGGGATTGATGCCCATCAGCATGGCGACGTCGCGGTTTTGCGCCGCGGCCCGCATCGCCTTGCCGAGATCGGTCGTATGCAGGAACACCCAGAGCGCGCCGCTCAGCGCCATCGCGACGACAAAGGCGATCAGCTTGGCCACCGGAATATAGAGGCCGCCGATATGGAACGCTTCGTCGGAATAGGAGGTGTGGACGGTGCGGTAATTTGCCGTGAACAGCATCAGGGCGAGATTGAGGAGCAGCAGCGACAACGCGAATGTCAGGAAGATCTGGGGCATGTCGTTCGGACCGAGCACCCTGCGAATCAGAAAATGCTGGATCAGCACGCCGGCCGCGAACAGCACCGGCATCGACACCAACAGCGAGAGCAGGGGATCGATGCCGAACTGGCTAGCGAGAAAAAAGCTGATGTACATCCCGATCATCACGAATTCGCCCTGGGCGAAGTTGACGATCTTGACGACGCCGAAGATCAGCGTGACGCCGATACTGACGAGCGCGTAAATTCCGCCGATGAGCAGGCCGTTGATGACGGCCTGGGCCACAGTCTCCCACATCTGACTTGACCAGCTTTCAGGTTTTCATCAACGGCGCGCGGGCATCTTCTTTCGGAAAGACGCTGGCGAGATCACCGTTCTGCCACTGCACGCCGACCGGATGACCGTAAACGTTCTTGCCGTCGGGCCCGAACTTGACTTTTCCGCCCGGCGCCATCGCAGCAAAGCCGGAGGATACATCGAGCGTCGACAAGGCTTCGCGCACCTTTTGCGGGTCCGCCGAACCTGCGCGTTCGAGCGCATCCGCCAGCATGAACGTCTGGGCGATCAGGCCGCCGGCATATTCGAACAGGAATTCACCGGTGCGCTTCTTGAATTCGGCGTTCACCTTCTGCGCGTCATCGCTGACGTCGTGATTCCAGTGGGCCACGCCCTGCAGGCCTTCGGCCAGCTTGCCGACGTTCTTGTAGAAATCCGGAATGACGAAGCCGCCGGAGCCGCCATTGATCGAGACGTTGAGGCCAAACTGCTTGACGGTGCGAACGATCAGGATGAGGTCGTTGAGGTAGGAGACCGAAAACAGTGCATTGGCGCCTGATGATTTCACCTTGTTGATCAGCGGGCTCGCATCGGTGAAACCGGCCGAATAGGGCTCGAACATCACGACTTCGACGCCTTCGGTCGGGGCGAGCTCCTTCAGCCCGTTTGATGTCGAGGTGCCGAACGCGGTGTTCTCGAAGATCACGGCGACCTTCGGCGTATCGCTGACGAGTTTTGACATCTGCAACTGTGCGCGGGCAAATTGCGAGGCGCGCGCAAACGGCGTGAACGTATAGGTGCGGCCCTTGTTGAGCTGATCCGAGCTCGATCCCGTGATCAGCGGGACCTTGGCGCGCTCGGCCACTTCGCTCGCGATCAAGGTGAGCGCGCTGGCGTAGCATCCGTGTATCGCCGAAAGCTTGTTGCCGGTGATGAGCCGGTCGGTTTCGGTGCGCGTGACGGTGGTGTCGCTCTGTACGTCCGAAATAATCAGGTTGAGCTTGGCGCCGCCGAGAGACTTGATGCCGCCGGCCTCATTGACCATGTCGACCGCGAGTTTTGCAGCCGCAACACAGCCGACGCCGATCTGGGCCATGCTTCCGGTGGTCGGATAAAGCGCTCCGATATTGACGGGATCGGCCGCCCAGCCTCGTAACGGCACCGCGCCGAACGCGCCGGCTGCGAGCAGACCGCCCGTCTTGATGAGAACGTCGCGGCGGCTTTGTCGCTTCGCAGCCCCCTGATTTGGGCGAGCTTTAGTGCCGGCGGAATCCTTGCGCGCTTTCCTCATGCGTTCTCCCCTTTTCCGTGGGTAAGGTCGGGCCCGTGTCCCGCGTGCCTGTGGTTGCTTTTTGCGCCTGTTTTTTTGCGATGGTAACCGTATTCAAGATTGTTTACAATACAGTCTCCAATTTAGCTCTGGCGGCTGCCGGGCCGGGGTTCGGGCATGCCGTCCAGATCGAGGAGAGAATGGTCGGAAAACCTGCCAAACGCCCGGCTGTCCGAGCGGCGAAAGCGCGCCTGCCGATGCCATCGCGCCCGCGAGAACCCGCCGCGGCCATCATCGCCAAGCGCATCGAGGAGGACATAGTACTGGGACGACGTCAACCGCGGGAGCGGTTGGTGGAGCAGGATCTCTGCGACCTGTTTCAGACCCATCGCGGGGACGTCAGGCTGGCGCTGTTCGAACTCGAAAAGAAAGGCCTGGTCGGACGCATTCCGAACCGCGGCGCCCTGGTGCGGGGACTAACCCCCCGGGAGGTGCGGGAAATCTACGCGGTCCGTGAAGAGCTGGAGGTGATGGCGGTCCGCATCATTCCCTTTCCGGTCGAGGCGGCAGAGATCGAGCGACTGGAGGAACTGCAGCGCCGGCACGCCTCGGCCATTGCCGCAAGCGACCTGTTGACGGTCTTCTACAGCAATCTCAGCTTCCATCAGCTCTTGTTCGGACTGTGCGGCAACGCCTGCCTGATCGAGACCATCGATTTGCTTGCGCAGAAGGTCTACGGAATTCGCTCCTACGCCAATGCCTTTCCGGACGCGCTCGACCGCGCCCGCAAGGACCATCTGGACATGATCACGGCGCTTCGCGGCTCGCGCCGGAGCGAGCTCGAGGCGCTGACGCGGCGCCATTTGCAGCCTGCTCCGGAGGCCTACATCAAGGACTACGAGCGGCGTTTCGGCAAGACCGACTCATCGCACGCGCGATAGGGCCAGGCCTGGTTTTCATTCGGCGCTGCTCACCAGCTTGATGCGCGGCTCGCTCGCTTCCATCAGGCTGCGGTAGGCGGCGAGATAATCCAGCGCCATTCGCCGCGCGGTGAAGCGCGCCTCGAATTGTTTCCGGATCATTCCGCGGTCGAGTTGATGGAGACGGTCGACGGCGGCGACCGCACTGATTTCGTCCTCGACAATGAAACCGGTCAGGTCTTGCTCGACAATTTCGGGGACCGAGCCGCGATTGTAGGCGATCACCGGGGTGCCGCAGGCCATGGCCTCGATCATGACGAGGCCGAACGGCTCCGGCCAGTCAATCGGAACCAGCAGTCCCATGGCGCCGCTGAGGAAATCCGATTTTTCACGATCGCCGATCTCACCGATATATTCCACCAGCGGATGGTCGATCATTGGACGAATGATTTGCTCGAAATATTCCTCGTCGGCCCGATCGATCTTGGCGGCGATTTTCAGGGGGATGCCACATCGGATCGCGATCTTGATGGCGCGATCGACGCCCTTTTCCGGGGCGATCCGGCCCAGCACGCCGAGATAGGACGGCTTGACCGGCCTCGGGGTCAGAAGGTTTTCCGGCAAACCATGGTGGATCGTTCTAATCCAGTTGGCCTGCGGCACCGGGCGCCGCTGCGCATTGGAGATCGAAATCACCGGCACCGAAGAGAACGTTGTAAACACCGGCTGATGCTCGGGCAAATCGAGCCGGCCATGCAACGTCGTCAAAAAAGGGGTTGGTTGCCGGGAAAACAGCGAGAATGGATAGTAGTCGAGGTGAAAATGCAGGAAATCGAACTCTTCATCGTCACATTTTTGCCGGACACGCTCCAACATCACGATGTGCAGCGCATTAGGGTCGCGGACCGATCCGTCCAGGCGCAGCGCCTTCGGCCACACGGCTTCAAGTCTCGCCGAAGTGTGGGAATCGCCGCTTGCGAACAGCGTGACATCGTTTCCTAACGTTACCAGTTCCTCGGTCAGCCAATGTACGATCCGCTCAGTTCCGCCATAAAGCTTGGGGGGAACTGCCTCCGTCAGCGGAGTTACCTGCGCGATGCGCATCTATCCGTCTCCTGTTGCGATCTTTTAATGAGAGCCCCCGTTTTTCGCCGGTGCCGGCGTAACCTGAAGGGAACGTTCCCGCATCTGCGAAGTTCCACGACACGGCCCACTTCTTTCACGGGAGGGTCTTGTGACGGTCTTGTTGATGACATTCGGCCGGATCAGGTTCTTACCGCTGGCGCTAGCAAGCGATCGCCATGCGGAGAAGGCAGCTATACGGGAACCGTAAAGACCTGTCCGGCATTCGATCAGGCGTACTCACATCAGGGCAGGACTTCGCCCCTTCTCCAACAGGTTTTGCTGCCACATGGACAGTCTTTCAGGATACGCCCATCGTCCCCTACCTTTCGTGCTGCGCTATCTGCGTCGGCGTCTGGGATCGCATATTGTCATTTTCGGTTCGGTAGTTACGGCGGTCGTCTGCTCGGTGTGCACGCAGTATGGCGTCAAATATCTGGTCGACGGCCTGTCGGGCGGGCCGACCCAAGCCGAAACCGTATGGCTCGCATTCGTTTTGCTCATATCGCTGATCGCGGCGGATAATTTTCTGTGGCGGATTGCCAGCTGGATAGCGAGCTTCACCTTTGTCGGTGTGACCGGCGATCTGCGGCGCGACATTTTCCGCCATCTGACCGGTCACGCACCCAGTTACTTCTCGGACCGGATGCCGGGAATGCTGACCAGCCGAATTACCGCGACCTCCAATGCCGTCTTCTCGGTCGAGAACATGTTCGTCTGGAATGTGTTGCCGCCATGTATTGCCACCATCGCGGCCATTGCCCTGATTGGAACCGTGAGCCTGTCGATGGCGGCAGGCTTGATGGTAATCGCGGGTGGGATGGTGGTCGCCATGTTTCATCTTGCCGCCGCGGGAAAGCCGCTGCACGACGACTTTGCGGATAAGGCGGCCGCCGTCGACGGGGAAATGGTGGACGTCATCAACAATATGCCGCTGGTGCGGGCATTTTGCGGTCTCAGCTTCGAGCACGACCGTTTTGACGCCACAGTCAGCCGGGAAATGACAGCTCGCGGGCGCAGCCTGCGCTACCTGGAAAAGCTGCGGCTTACCCACGCCGCCGTGACCGTCATCTTGACGATCGCCCTGTTGGCGTGGGCGATCACGCTGTGGCAGCGCGGTGGCGCCACCACCGGCGACGTGGTGCTGGTGTGCACGCTCGGGCTATCCATCCTGAGTGCGACGCGTGACCTCGCGGTGGCGCTTGTCGACGTGACCCAGCACGTCGCGCGGTTGACAGAGGCGATTGCGACCCTGCTGCTTCCGCACGAACTGCGCGACCATCCGGAGGCCGAGCCGCTGATCAAGAGCGGGGCGTCGATTGTCGTTAACAATATTTCGTTCCGCTATCCCGGCGGAGCGAGCGTGTTCGAGAAATTCAGCCTTCGCATTCAGCCGGGACAGCGGGTCGGTCTGGTGGGGCAGTCCGGTGGCGGAAAATCCAGCCTGTTCGTGCTGTTGCAGCGCTTTTACGATGTCGAGCTGGGCAGCATCACGATCGACGGTCAGGATATCGCGCGCGTCACCCAGCAAAGCCTGCGCGAGGCGATTTCCGTCGTCCCGCAGGACATTTCCCTGTTTCACCGGTCGATGCTGGAAAATATCCGATATGGCCGCCCGAACGCGACCGACGACGAGGTGCTTCGCGCGGCGATCGCTGCGCGGTGCGATTTCGTCGAAAACTTGCCGCAAGGATTTGAAACCATGGTCGGAGACCGCGGCGTCAAACTATCGGGTGGCCAGCGCCAGCGCATTGCGATTGCGCGCGCGTTCCTGAAAGACGCGCCGATTCTGCTGCTGGACGAGGCTACCGCTTCCCTCGACGGCGAATCCGAGGAGGCGATACGCGAAGCGCTTGGGCGCCTGATGCGCGGACGAACGGTCATCGCGATTGCGCACCGTCTTTCGACGCTGCGCGGCTTCGACCGTGTGGTGGTGCTCAAGGCGGGCAAGATCATCGAAGACGGCCCGCCGGATAGGCTGATGCAGGGCCAGGGGCCTTATCGTGAATTGGTGACGCAGGAATTGAGCCGCCTTCAGAAGCACGCGGCCTGATCTGCGACAGTAGCTTTGCGTTCATTCTCAAAGCTGGGCGGGGGATCGAGGTCACATGTCAGCCGAGGCCGTGACGCAAATTGCCGTGGTTCGGGCCGCCGAAACGGTCGGCGAATCGCCGTTCTACATTCCGATGACGGGGCCCGCGGCGCGGCCGCGGCGTTCACTCAAGCACGACGACACGTTTATCGTGCTCGACTGCCATGGCGATCTTGGCGCCTCCGCCGGCGGACCGGACGGCCTTTTCAATTCGGATACCCGCTTTCTGGCGCGGCTCGAGCTCAGGCTGGACGAAGTGCAGCCGCTGCTGCTGGGCTCGAATTTGCGCGACGACAATTCTGGCCTCGCGGTCGACCTCACCAATCCGGATGTCTACCGGCAGGGACGGATTGTATTGCGCAAGGACATGCTGCACATCGTGCGCACGATCTTTTTGTGGCGCGGCGCGGCATATCAGCGGATCGGCGTGCAAAACCACAGCGAGGAGTTGGCGAGCTTCGATCTCACGCTGCTCTTCGACAACGACTTCGCCGATCTGTTTGAAGTGCGGGGCGAGCACCGTCCGCGCCGGGGTATCGCCTCCGCAAAGCTGGTGGGACCGTCCGACGCGGTGCTCGAGTACAGGGGGCTTGACGACAGGATACGCGTCACGGCGCTTCAGTTCGATCCCCGACCGACGCGGCTGGCGGTAAACGCGGCGAGCTATCACCTAGAGCTTGCCCCACAACAGACTTACTCGTTGTTTGTCGTCGCATCGTGCAACAAGCCGGCGACCTCGAAGCCGACGCCATTCTTTCGCGGCCTTCTCGCCCATCGCCGCGAGATGCGCGAGTCGACAAGGGACACCACGAGCATCGAAACCTCGAACAACATTTTCAATGAGGTGCTGTGCCGATCGATGGCCGACCTCAACATCTTGATGACGGATACCCCACAGGGGCGATATCCCTATGCGGGCATCCCCTGGTATTCGACGACGTTCGGCCGCGACGGAATCATTACCGCCTTGCAGATGCTGTGGATCGATCCACGGGTCGCACGCGGCGTGTTGAAGCGGCTCGCCTTGTATCAGGCCAAGACGTTTGATCCGCTCGCCGATGCAGAGCCGGGGAAGATCCTTCATGAAATGCGGGGCGGCGAGATGGCCGCGCTGCGCGAGGTTCCTTTTGCGCTGTATTACGGCAGTGTTGATGCGACCCCGTTATTCGTGCTGCTCGCCGGTCTTTACGCCGAGCGTACCGGCGATGACGAGACGCTTGCCGAACTTTGGCCGTCGATCGAGGCGGCCCTGGCCTGGATCGACGGGCCGGGCGATCTCGACCGGGACGGCTTTGTCGAATACCGGCGCGCCTCGGAGCAAGGCCTGGCGAACCAGGGCTGGAAAGATTCATATGACGCGATCTTTCACGCCGACGGAAAGCTCGCCGAGGGCCACATCGCGTTGGCCGAGGTGCAGGGCTACGTTTTTGCCGGCAAGCGGCTGGCAGCGCTTTGTGCGAGGCGCATGGGATTTTCGGAAAAGGCGCAGCAGCTCGAGTCGGAGGCGCACCGGCTCGCCGAGCGTTTCGAGGAGGCCTTCTGGTGCGATAAACTCGGCACTTATGCACTGGCGCTCGACGGCGCCAAGCAACCGTGCCGGGTACGTACTTCGAATGCCGGGCAATTGCTGTTTACCGGAATTGCGAGCGAGGATCGCGCCCGGAAGGTTGCCGCCGACCTGATGCAACCGCATTTTTTTACTGGCTGGGGAATTCGCACGGTGGCGCGCGGCGAGGCGCGCTACAATCCGATGTCCTACCACAATGGTTCGATCTGGCCGCACGACAACGCGCTGATCGCTCTCGGGCTTGCGCGCTACGCGCTCAAACATTCCGTCGAAACCGTGTTCAAGGCGCTGTTCGACGCCGCTGCCTACATGGATTTGCGGCGGCTTCCGGAATTGTTCTGCGGTTTCCGTCGGGAAAAGGGACGCGGACCGACGCTCTATCCGGTGGCTTGCGCGCCGCAGGCTTGGGCGAGCGCGACACCATTCACGCTGCTGGAGGCAGCGCTTGGTCTCGAGTTCGATGCTACGCGCGGCGAAATTCGCCTGCGCAACCCGCGGCTGCCGGCCTTTCTCAACGAGGTAATCCTTCGCGAACTGCGATTGGGTTCCTCGAGCGTCGATCTTCGAATTCGCCGGCACGGCGAAGACGTGTCACTGGAGGTCATGCGTACCCGAGGCCGGGTCCAGGTTTCGCTCGTGCTGGCGCATTGAGAGCCGGTCCTTGAACTGCAAGCTCCGTGGCTTTTGCGCGAGTGGAAAGCGGTTGCCGCCGACGCCCGGCGTCGGCTTTCGATTCGAGGAGACGACATGCGCGCCAGACTTTTGCCAGTGCTTCTGATCGCAGGTCTCGCAGTGTGGTTCGTCCCGCCGTCACGGGCCGACGACAACGCAAGCGCGCCCCAGCCATCGCCACAGCAGGAAAATGATTCCTCGGCTGTGCCGAAAGAGTCTGCGCCTCCACCGAAAGAGCCTGCGCCCCCGCCGTCGGTCACCATCATCGGAGCCCGCGACGCGCATGGAGTGCTCGGGCGCGACGTCCGCAGTCCGACCGACGAGGACATGGGGCGCATCGTCGATGTCGTCGTCGATCGCAAAAACACGGTGCGGGCGGCCGTTATCGATTTCGGCGGCTTTCTGGGAGTGGGAAGCCGGAAAATCATCGTCGACTGGAATGCGTTGCATTTTGGGCGCATCGCCAACAAGAGCGACAGCATCACGCTGGAATTGACCAAGGAACAGGTGATGGCCGCGCCTGAATACAAGGAGGGCACGCCAATGGTCGTGCTCGGCGCCTCCGGCAGCCTGCAGCCCTGGCAATTTGATCCCCAGTAACGGGCAGGGAGATGCTGCTTGCGCACGCTTCCCGATACGAATTCGAGCGGAGCAACGCCGTTGACCAGACCTGGGTCCTACGGCGGTGATCATCGCACCCAATCGTCTGCATCTAAAGCGGCGTCCGCTCCACCGCCGCCCGCGCCTTCGCGCGAGAGCCTGCGCGGTCTCGACTGGTTCATCTTCTTTCTGGCCGATGTGCAAACCGGCTTCGGTCCGTTCATCGCGGTCTATCTGACGACGCAGAAATGGACCCAGGTCGAAATCGGCTCGGTGCTCTCGATCGGCGGCGTGGTCGCGCTGATCGGCCAGATGCCCGGCGGAGCCATCATCGATGCGGCCAAATCCGAACGGCTGGTCGCGGCGCTTGCGGTTATCACAATCGGCTGCGCGGCGCTCGCCTATGCGGCGTGGCCGGTTTTTGCGGTGGTTGCGGTCGCAGCGACGCTCCATGCCGCGGCCAGCTGCGTGCTCGGTCCCGCAATCGCGGCGATCAGTCTCGGTCTGGTCGGGCCGCTGGCGATCGGCGAACGCCTGGGACGCAACGCGCGCTTCGCATCGCTCGGAAACGGCGTCGCAGCGGCCGTGATGGGAACATTTGGCTACCTGTTGTCGAGCCGTTCGGTATTCCTCGTCACCTTCGTGCTGGTGATCCCCGCCTTGCTTGCGCTGTCGCGCATCCGTGAGCGTGAAGTCGATGTCGCACGCGCTCACGGTGAGGTGCCGCGGACCGCACCGGAGGCTAAATCGACCAGCGTCCTGGCCCTGGTGCGCCAGCGTCCTCTGTTGATTTTTGCCGCCAGCATCATGCTGCTGCAGCTCGCAAACGGGGCGATGCTTCCCTTGATGGCGGGTGTGGTAACCACCCGCTCCAGCAAATGGGCGACGGTGTTGATCGCTGCCTGCATCATCGTGCCTCAGGCGATCGTCGCGCTGACATCGCCCTCGGTCGGACGCAAGGCTCAGCAATGGGGAAGGCGGCCGCTGCTCCTGATCGGATTTGCCGCGCTGGCGCTTCGCGGCGTGATGTTTGCCAGCGTCCACGACCCTTATGTGCTGGTTGTGGTCCAGGTGCTCGACGGCATCACGGCGGCGGTGTTCAGCGTGATGATACCATTGATCGTGGCCGACATTGCGTTCGGCAGCGGTCACTTCAATCTTGCACAGGGCATCGTCGGTACCGCGACCGGCATCGGCGCTTCCCTGAGCACCGTGCTCGCTGGTTACATCAGTGACCACCTCGGCAGCAGCGTCGCCTTTGCCGGGCTCGCCACCATTGCACTGGCTGGCCTTGCGCTGATCTTCTTTGCCATGCCGGAAACAACCCCCGGCAAACGTTCCTGAGCATCAGGCGTCCAGATTGCGAAGGCGCTGCCGGTTCCGCAGCACGATCTGGCGGGCGCCGGAGAAGCCGAGGACACCCTGGGTGTGAAGCTGCGAAAGCGCCCGTGAGACGGTCTCCAGCGTAAGTCCGAGGTAGTCGCCGATATCGCGGCGGCACATCGGCAGCGCCATCAGACCCGCGACCGCAAGCCGGCGATCCATTTCAAGAAGGAAAGCGGCCACGCGTTCCATCGCAGTCTTGCGCCCGAGAAGCAGCATATGATCTTCCGCGTGGCGGAGGTCACCAGCGGTCATGGCCCAAAGCCTGCGTGCGACCTGAACGTCGGTAGCGGCTGCCTGTTCGAGGCTGCGGCGCTTCACCAGCCGCACCGTGGTATCGATGATGGCTTCCGCCGCGAGGCGGTGAGCGGCTCCCGATTCCAACCCGAACACGTCGCCGGGCAGATGGAATGCACCGATCTGACGCCGTCCGTCGGACAACAATTTGTAGCTGCGGACTGCACCCGAAATCACCTGGTAGACGTATTCCGCCGGTTCGTCCTCTCCATAGATTTCCTCGTCCTTCCGGTATGAGAACTCGGTAGCAATGAGGCCGGCGTGACCGGTGACGAAGCCGAATGCATCGGGAACGGGATGAGCAACCGGGTCGCTCTTGTTGACGATGATGGATGGAACGGCTTGCGACTGGTTGAGCATGACCATCTCCTTTGCGGCAGGTGGTCGATGACTACGGGAACTGGCGCAGGCTTGAAATTTCGCGAAATATCTTAAGGAGGTTTACCTACGTAGAATTCCGGAGGTCGATCCCTTGATCAGTTCGGCTTGTGATTGACGCGATTTTCCCGGATGGCCCCGCGTATATGCGTGATGAGGCTGTCATCGAGAAGAGGCTTGCGCAGGACATGGTGCACGCCCACCGCTTCCGCCCGCGACGAAATATTCTCGTCCGGATAGCCGGTGATCAGAATGACCGGTGCGGCAATGTCGCGGTTTCGAAGCCGGCTGGTCAGATCGACGCCGTTCATATCGGGCATCTTGTAGTCGATGACAAAGCAGTCGACATCGGCCGGAGTGAGGGCGCGCAGCATCGCCGCACCGGTTCGAAAGGTGCGCACATCGAATCCGTCCGTTTCAAGCAGGAAACGCAACGAGCCGAGGACATCGGGGTCGTCGTCCACCACGTAAACGGCAGGTTTTGCGGCCGACATCGTCACGAGCCCGTACATGCTGCAGCTGCAGCAAATCGCACCTGTCACAAAACTAACATGTATGGTGTGGTTGCGGCTTGATCTAGCTCAAATCCTTCAACAAGCCGGCCCGCATCGCAAGCCGCACCAGCTCCGAAAGGCTGCCCGCCTGCATCTTGGTCATCACGTTGGCCCGATACACTTCAATGGTTCGCGGACTGATGTCGTAGTTGCGGGCGATCATCTTGTTCGAGAGTCCCGCGATAAGCCCTTCCATGACCTGACGTTCGCGGGGACTGAGACTGTCGACGCGACCTGCAATGTCGCGCGTGACCGCTTCATCTTTCGCAGCCGGTTCTCGGTGGCGGATCGCGGTTTCGATCATCCCGATCAAGCGGTCGTCTTCGAAAGGCTTTTCAAGAAAATCGACGGCTCCGAGCTTCATCGCCTCGACGGCGAGGGCGACATCGCCATGCCCGGTGATGATCACGATCGGAAAAGGGCTATCCAGCGATTTCATGCGCTTGAGAAGCTCGATACCGTCGATCCCGGGCATGCGTACGTCGGAGACCACACAGCCAAAGGCGAGGCGAGGAAGCATTTCGAGAAAATTTGTGGCGCTTTCAAACAGCGTGACCTCGAAATTGGCGGCATCAAGCAGGAAGTTGAGCGAATCCCGCATCGCCGCATCGTCGTCGATGACGTAGACCTTTGGCATGCTCGACCTGCTTCAGCTTTCTCTTGACGCTACGGGTAGGGTGAAACGAAAAGTTGCCCCTTCTGAGGCTTTGCCTTCGGCCCACATCCGCCCGCCATGGGCTTCAATGATCGAGCGGCTGATGGAGAGTCCGACTCCCATCCCGGTCTCCTTCGTCGTGAAGAACGTTTGAAACAGATTGGCCCTGACATCGTCAGGGAAACCGGTACCCGTGTCGGAAACCGAAACTTCGATCATGTCGTCGTCGACCGCAATGTTGGAGACCGCAAGCTCCCGCACGGGCGATTGCGCCATCGCCTCCAGCGCGTTACGAAACAGATTTACAAGAACCTGCTGAATTTGAACCCGGTCTACCAGAACCAGATCAAACTCGGGATTCAGGTTGAAGCGAAGCTGGATGTTCTGGTCACGCGCGCCTGCCAGGCCAAGCGCGCCGGCTTCCTCGATCAATTTTGAAAGGCTTTCGACCCGTTTCTCGGATTCGCCGCGTGCAACGAAGTCGCGCAGACGCCGAATGATCTGGCCGGCGCGAAGCGCCTGTTCGGCCGCCCGATCCATCGCGCTTTCCACTTTCGGCGCATTTGGGTCGGCGCTTCCCTCAAGCAGCCTGCGCGAACCCTTCATATAGTTGCTGATCGCGGCCAGCGGCTGGTTGAGCTCGTGCGCCAGCGCCGATGCCATCTCGCCCATCGCGGTCAGGCGGGAGATATGGACAAGCTCGGATTGAAGTTCCTGCAGGCGCGCCTGTGTCTGCTGATGCTCGGTCAGATCGCGAACGAATCCCGTAAAGTAGGTTTCTCCCCCCGATCGCATTTCGCCGATCGCAAGGTGCATCGGGAACGTGGTTCCGTCCCTGCGCTTGCCGGTTACGATCCGGCCAATTCCGATGATGTGTCTCTCACCGGTGGAACGGTAATGCGCCAGATATCCGTCGTGGCGCGCCTGGTCCGGCATGGGCATCAACTCGCTGACGTTCATGCCGATGGCTTCCCGTTCGGAATAGCTGAACATCCTTTCGGCGGCGGTGCTGAAAAATTGCATGATGCCGTATTCATTGATGACAATCATGGCATCGGGCACCGTATCGAGAATCGACCGGAGGTGACTCTCGCGCATCCTCAGCGCGTCCTCGAGCCTCTTCTCTTCATCGATATCAAGGACGATTCCACTCAGATGTCGGGCCACGCCGGCATCGTCCCTGACCAGGGCGCCGCGGGCGCGTATCCAGTGGCGGGATCCGGCGCTTGCGCCCACCCTGAAGGACACGTCAAGAGTGCCGCCTTTTTCGACAACCCTCCTGATGGCGAGATCCGTGCGTTCGCGATCCGCCGGTTCAAGCAAGGAAAGAAAAAGCCCGTAGGTGACCGCTTGATGGGGCGAAACGCCGAACAGGGCTTTGGCGGCATTAGACCATTCCAGCTTTTGCGTGATCAGATCGATATCCCAGGTTCCGACGCCAAATCCCTCGACTCGCAGTCGCAGGGCCTCATTACGAATCGGGTCGTCGGGCGACAGTTGAATTGTACCTGGCACGTTCAAGCCTTCGAATCCGCCTCATCCTGCCGGCCTTGACTCCGGACCGGCAGTTTGGGCCTAAAACCTTCACGCAGGCCGACAATTTCGCCGAACGGGGATACGGATGCAAGTTTCGGTAGGCCGAATTCCGCCGGCGGTTGGCGCGCCGCCACCGTGGAAGGAGGGGCGTTGGGCCACCGATACGCCGCGAACTTTGATCTATCTCATCCCGTCCTCCGGTCTTGAAGGCTAGGGTCATCCTGTAATCCTGGAGGGGTTGGATGACATATGCGACCGTCATGGTCAGCTTGGCGCTTGATCGACCCAACGAGGCGCCTCTTGCCGTCGCGGGTCAGATCGCCGAAAGATTTGACGCCGCACTGGTCGGGATTGTCGCGGCGGTGGTCAGCCCGCCGCCCTACTTCACCGACGGAGAGCAGGCCGAGACCCTCATCGACGAGGAGCAGGCTTCGGTCAAGCGGCGGATGTCGGAACTGGAAGGCCAATTTCGCGAGGCCGCCAAAGGTCGTGCCAGGGATGTCGAATGGCGCTGCGCGATCGACTTTCCGGCGCGTTATGTCCTGCAGCACGCGCGTTGCGCGGACATCATCGTCTGCGGCGGTCGCAGCGACGCCTTTTCCGATCCGTTCGCCACGATCACCCCAAGAGATCTCGTGATGGAGGCCGGCCGGCCGCTCCTTGTCGTCCCCGATCCCGTCGACTGGCTCGATCCGCGAAGCGTGCTCGTTGGATGGAAGGACACGCCAGAGGCGAGGCGGGCGATCGTCGCCGCCTTGCCGATGCTTCGCAAGGCCAAAGACGTCGTCGTGGCGGAGATCGTGGGGGCAGAAGACGGCCAAGCCGCTGCGGTAAAGCGCGTTCGCGACGTCGTGAGATGGCTGTCGCGCCACGGGGTTTCGGCATCAGAACTCGTGGCGCCGCACGAGCGGGATGCGACCGTTCAGCTTGACGCATTGGCGGCCAATGTTGGCGCGAGGATGGTCGTCGCGGGCGCCTATGGTCATTCGCGGTTTCGCGAGCTGGTTCTGGGCGGCATGACCCAGTACCTGATCACTCAAACCACTCGCTGCGCGTTGTTGTCACACTAGAAGGTCTGTCGCCAACAAATCGATCGGATCGCACCTTGTACAAGTTCCTTCAGCAGACTGTCGCGGGCTATATGACGTCAAACGTCAGGACGGTAACGCGCGAATTGTCGGTGCGGGAATTGAACGAGATGTTCGAGCGCGACGATTTCAACACATATCCGGTCGAAGAGGACGCACAGATTGTCGGGCTTGTGACCAAGTTCGACGTGCTCAAGTGCTTTGCGTTCACGCCGAGCCGGATGGTTCCGCACTACGATGATCTGATGAACCGGACCGTCGCCGACATCATGATATCGGCGTTCATCTACGTCGCCGCCGACACCAGATTGACGCGGGTATTGCAGTTGATGGTCGAGCATCGAATCAGGAGCATTCCCGTCATCGATAACGAGCATCGGCTGGTAGGCATCATTGCCCGCAGGGACGTTCTAAGGGCGCTTTCGGCCAGTGCCGAGAGCGACAAATAAGTCGGTCAAGTCGAACCTCGCTCCGACAGCATTTGCGGCCGTTATCACTGAAACCGGCCTCAACTCGTTGATGGCGGCGATGAAAACCTGCGTTTGTGTGTTTCACTGCATACCCTTCGTCTCCGTTCAATTGAGTGACGTTGATCTCGATCAAATCGCATCGCGCGCGACTGTGGTTGTTAGCGATTTGTCCTTCAGAGAGATTCCTCATGAGCCAGGCCCTTGATTCGAAATCGATGACCATTGGTGAAAGTGGCTTGGCAGCCTTCTTTGCGGTGACCGCCTTTCTTTGCCTGATCGGCGCCGCGAAGGCCGTCGACGCGCCATTCGCATTCCATGCCGCTCTGGCGGCCGCTGCGAGCGTCGCGTCGGTGTTTGTGATCCTCAACCGGTACTTCGATCGGCCTGCCTTGCTGCCGCCGCAGGAAATCAATGGCCGGCCCAATTACAACTTCGGCCCGGTCAAGTTTGCGGCCGTCATGGCGATGTTCTGGGGTATCGCCGGCTTTGCGGTCGGGTTGATCATCGCGTGTCAATTGGCCTGGCCGGCGCTCAATTTCGACCTGCCGTGGATCAGCTTCGGCCGCTTGCGGCCGCTTCACACCTCGGCGGTGATCTTCGCCTTCGGCGGCAACGTGCTGGTCGCGTCCTCGTTCTACGTCGTGCAGAAGACGTCGCGGGTTCGTATCGCCGGCGAGCTCGCGCCCTGGTTCGTGGTGCTTGGATATAATTTCTTCATCCTGATCGCCGGCACCGGCTACTTGCTCGGGGTGACGCAGAGCAAGGAGTACGCGGAGCCGGAGTGGTATGCGGATCTCTGGCTGACGATCGTCTGGGTAGTCTATTTGCTGGTGTTTCTGGCCACCATCATCAAGCGCAAGGAGTCACATATCTTTGTCGCCAACTGGTTCTTTCTCGCCTTCATCATCACCATCGCCGTGCTTCACCTCGGCAACAATCCCGCGCTTCCGGTTTCGGCGTTCGGCTCGAAATCCTACATCGCCTGGAGCGGCGTACAGGATGCGATGTTCCAGTGGTGGTACGGACACAACGCCGTCGGCTTCTTTCTCACCGCCGGTTTCCTCGCCATCATGTACTACTTCATCCCCAAGCGGGTCGAACGGCCGATCTATTCATATCGCCTGTCCATCGTTCACTTCTGGTCCCTGATCTTTCTCTACATCTGGGCGGGCCCGCATCATCTGCACTACACGGCGCTGCCCGATTGGGCGCAGACGCTGGGCATGACCTTCTCCATCATGCTCTGGATGCCGTCCTGGGGTGGCATGATCAACGGCCTGATGACGCTGTCGGGGGCTTGGGACAAGCTGCGTACCGATCCGGTGCTTCGCATGCTCGTGGTATCGGTCGCGTTTTACGGCATGTCGACCTTCGAAGGCCCGATGATGTCGATCAAGGTGGTGAATTCGCTGAGCCACTACACCGACTGGACCATCGGTCACGTTCATTCCGGCGCGCTCGGCTGGGTCGGTTTCGTCTCGTTCGGCGCCCTCTATTGCCTGGTGCCCTGGTTGTGGAATCGCAAAGGGCTTTACAGCCTGAAGCTTGTGAACTGGCACTTCTGGATTTCGACCATCGGCATCGTCCTTTACATCTCCGCGATGTGGGTATCCGGAATTCTGCAAGGTCTGATGTGGCGCGCCTATACCCCGCTTGGCTTCCTCGAATACTCCTTCATCGAGACCGTCGAAGCGATGCATCCCTTCTACATGATCCGTGCGGCCGGCGGCGCGTTGTTCCTGATCGGCTCGCTGGTCATGGCCTACAATCTCTGGATGACGGTGCGCGAAGGTGAGGCTGAAGTGCCGTCGCCGGTCGCACTTCAACCGGCGGAATGAGGACGCTGACAAATGACATTCTGGGCCCGGCATCAAATTTTCGAAAAGAATTCGATCATCCTTGTCGTCGGAATTCTTGCAGTGGTCGCAATCGGCGGCCTCGTCGAAATCGTCCCGCTGTTCTATCTCAAGAGCACGATCGAGGTGGTCGACGGCGTCAGGCCCTATACGCCGCTGGAACTCGCGGGGCGAAATATCTACGTCCGCGAGGGATGCTATCTGTGTCACTCGCAGATGATCCGGTCCTTGCGCGACGAGGTGGAACGTTACGGCCACTTCTCGCTCGCCGCCGAAAGCATGTACGACCATCCTTTCCAATGGGGATCCAAGCGAACGGGGCCGGATCTTGCGCGCGTCGGCGCCAAATATTCGGATCAATGGCACGTCACGCATCTGATGGATCCGCGGTCGATCGTTCCGCAATCGGTGATGCCCGGATATTCCTTTTTGGCCGAAGCTGAAGTCGATGCCTCGACCATCGAGGCTCACCTGAAGACCAACCGGATGGTCGGCGTGCCGTACACGGATGATCAGATCGCCAATGCGGAGGCCGATCTGAGGGCGCAAGCCGATCCGGACGACGCCGGCGTCGACGCCTTTGCCAAGCGCTATCCGAAGGCGGTGGTGCGCAATTTCGACGGCAAGGCCGGCCCTCCTACCGAAATGGACGCGCTGGTCGCTTATTTGCAGATGCTAGGCACGCTGGTCGACTTCAAGCTCTACAACGAAAAAGCCAATCTTCGCTGAGAAGGCAGAACGATGCGCGCAATGCTGACGGTTGAGAATTTGGTCTCGGAATTTGTGACGGTGTTCTGGACCCCGATCTTTGTCGGGATATTCCTGGCAATCCTGATTTATGCGCTTTTGCCCCGCAACCAGTCGGCGTTCGACGAGGCGTCGAAGATACCGTTGCGCGAGGAGTGACAGAGCCATGGCAGAGCAGGGCGATATCGATCACGTCTCGGGCAAGACCACCACGGGCCACGAGTGGGATGGGATCAAGGAACTCAACACGCCGCTGCCGCGCTGGTGGCTCCTGACTTTCTATGCCACCATCATCTGGTCCATCGGATACTGGATCGTGTATCCGGCCTGGCCGCTGTTGTCGAACTACACCACCGGTGTGTTGCACTGGTCCTCCCGCGGTGCCGTTGCAGTCGAACTCGCCAATCTTGAGAAGATACGTGGTGAGAAAATGGCCGTGCTTGGTTCGGCTTCTCTGGCCGATATCGAGAAGGATCCGGCCTTACTTGCCATGGCGCGGGCCCGCGGCAGGACGGTGTTCGGGGACAATTGTGCGCCCTGCCATGGCAGCGGCGCGGCCGGCGCCAAGGGATATCCCAACCTGAACGATGACGACTGGCTCTGGGGCGGTACGCTCGACCAGATCATGCAGACTATTCAGTACGGCATTCGCTCAGGCAATCCGAAGACTCACGAGAGCGCCATGCTTGCCTTCGGCAAGGAGGGGGTGCTCAAGCCCGAACAGATCGTCACGGTCGCCAATTACGTTCGCTCGCTATCGGGCCTGCCGACCGCACCGGGATACGATGCAGCCCAAGGCAAGAAAATCTTCGCAGACAACTGCGTATCGTGCCACGGCGACAAGGGCCAGGGCAATCAGGAGCTCGGCGCGCCGAATCTCTCCGACAAGATCTGGCTCTATGGTTCCGACGAGGCGACCATCATCGAAACGATCACCAATGGCCGCTCCGGCGTGATGCCTGCGTGGGTCGACCGGCTCGATCCCTCCACGATCAAGGCCTTGGCGGTTTATGTGCACTCGCTCGGCGGAGGAAAGTGACCGAGGTCGCTTCGGGGATCGACAGCTTGCCTCGCCATGAGATTTTCGAGGAGTACCGCATGAGCGCGCCGCGTGCTACGAGACCGTTGACCGGACGTTTTGTGCTTTTGACGCTGCTTTCGTTTTTCGGCGTGGTGTTTGCCGTGAACTTCGTGATGATGAAGCTGGCGATCGACACCTTGCCTGGCACCGAAGTTGACAGCTCCTACAGCGCGAGCCTTGGCTTTGGCAAGGAGATTGCTGCCGCTCGCGATCAGAACGCGCGAAACTGGCGGGTTGACGCGCATATCCAACGCGGCGCGGAAGGCGACACGACGTTGCGGGTCGAGGCCCACGACAGCCGCGGCGCGCCGATTTCCGGCTTGAGGTTTCAGGGGCGGCTCGAGCGGCCAACCGACCGACGGGCCGATCGGCCGCTGGAGTTCGCCGAGGTCGGGATCGGCATCTATCGCGGCACCGCAACACTCGTCGCCGCAGGCCAATGGGATCTGGTGATCGAAGGCGACGCCGCCGGAAAGCGGATGTTCCTGTCAAAGAACCGCGTGTTGCTGAACTAGAAGGACCGCATCGTGCAGGTGACGCGGGATTTTTCGCATTACGTCAAAGATATCGGCTCAGGCCTCCAGCACATCGATCTGGCCGTCGAAGGCGTCCATTGCGCTGGCTGCATGTCAAAAATCGAACGCGGGCTTTCGGCAATTCCTGACGTCACGCTCGCACGCGTGAATCTCACCGACCGCCGTGTCGCGCTGGAATGGAAGCAGGGCGCGCTCGATCCATCCAGGTTTATCGACCGCCTGGCCGAGCTCGGCTACAAGGCTTATCCGTTTGAGACTGCCGGTGCAGAGGCTGCCGAGAACGAGCAGTCGCGTTTTCTGTTACGCTGCCTAGGTGTCGCGGCGTTCGCCACGATGAACGTGATGATGCTTTCTGTTCCGGTGTGGTCAGGCAATGTCAGCGACATGCTGCCGGAACAGCGCGACTTCTTTCACTGGATGTCGGCGCTGATCGCGTTGCCGGCGGCTGCCTATGCGGGCCAACCCTTTTTCCGATCGGCGTATCGGGCGTTGCGCACGCGCAGCGTCAATATGGACGTCCCAATCAGCATCGGAGTCTTGCTTGCGCTCGGCATGTCGCTGGTCGAGACCGCCAATCATGCCGAGCACGCCTATTTCGATGCGGCGATCATGCTGCTGACGTTTCTCCTGGTCGGCCGCTATCTCGATCAGAGCATGCGGCGGCGAACCCGGGCGGTCGCCGGAAATCTGGCCGCGCTTAAAGCCGAGACGGCCACCAAGTTTGTCGGCTCTAGCGAGATCGCCGAAGTGCCGGTAGCGGCGATCGACCCCGGCGACGTCGTTCTTTTGCGGCCGGGCGAGCGTTGCGCAGTCGATGGCGTCGTGATCGACGGGCGCTCCGAGATCGACCAAAGCCTGATTACGGGCGAGACGACCCATGCGAATGCAAAGGCTGGCACCGCGGTCTACGCCGGCTCGCTCAACATCTCCGGCACTTTGCGCATTCGCGTCTCCGCTGCTTCGGAAAGCACGCTGCTTTCAGAGATCACGCGCCTGCTCGACAACGCGCTGCAGGCGCGCTCGCGCTATGTCCGCCTCGCGGACCGCGCGTCCCGCCTGTATGCGCCGGTCGTGCACGCAACTGCGCTGCTCACTGTGCTCGGCTGGGTGCTCGTGGGCGCGAGTTGGCACGACGCCATCGTCACGGGCGTAGCCGTACTTATTATTACATGCCCTTGCGCGCTCGGGCTTGCGATCCCGACCGTGCAGACGGTCGCCTCGGGCGCGATGTTCAAGGCCGGTGTCCTGCTCAATTCCGGCGACGCCATCGAACGTGTGGCCGATGTCGACCGTATCATCTTTGACAAGACGGGGACTCTGACCTTGCCCGACCTCGAAGTTGTCAACGCGGCCGATGTCCCTGAGTTTGTGCTGGGACTCGCCGGGCAATTGGCGCTTTCGAGCCGTCATCCGGTCGCGGCGGCAGTCGCTCGTACTGCAAACGCAAAAACGCCGATCGTGGGCGCGGTCGAAGAGCCCGGGCAGGGAGTGCGGGCGACGGTCGGCGGCCTGGAGGCTCGGCTTGGGCGTCCCTCGTTCTGCCGGGCAGAAGAAATTGTTGCCGAATGCGCGCGTCTTGATCCGGAAGCATCGTTTGTTGCATTTCGCTTCGGCGAGGAGCGGTACGTATTTTCCGTTCGCCAAGCGCTTCGCCCCGATGCCCACACGATCACTGCCGGCCTGAAGCAGCGGCACATCGCGCTTGAAATTCTCTCCGGCGACCGCGAGGGGCCGGTCCGGGCCGCCGCGCGCGCGCTTGGGATCGAAACGTGGCGGGTGGCGGTGACGCCGGCTGACAAAATCGCACGCATCGAGGAACTCAAGCATAGCGGTTACAAGGTGATGATGGTCGGCGACGGACTGAACGATGCGCCATCGCTCGCCGCCGCGCACGTTTCGATGTCGCCGATCAGCGCGGCGCATCTGAGCCAGGCGACCGCCGATCTGGTCTTTCTTGGCAAGCCATTGGCGCCGGTGATTGTGGCCATCGACTTCGCCCGCAAGGCGCTGCAGCTGATGCGACAAAATCTCTGGCTTGCCGTCCTCTACAATATTCTGGCGGTTCCGATTGCCATCAGCGGGGTGGTGACGCCGCTGATCGCAGCCGCGGCGATGTCCGGCTCCTCGATCCTTGTCATGTTGAACGCGCTGCGCGCCCGGCAAGTGGAAGGGGGAACGTCATGGAAGTGATGGTCATCCTGGTGCCGCTGGCGCTCGGTCTTGGGTTTGTCGGCCTGCTCGCATTTCTCTGGTCGCTGAAGAGCGGACAGTATGACGATCTCGAAGGCGCGGCGTGGCGCGCCATAGCCGATGACGAAGGGGAACCGGAGAAGCCGGCCGAAAGCGGTAGCTAGCGCATGATCCGGAAAAGTGTGCAGCGGTTTTCCGAAAAGATCATGGGCAACCAACAAACTAACGCGATGGCGAGTCGACCTAAAGCCATTACGCTTTAGGTCAGCACGGTCTTGCGATAGAGCGCCCCGTACGAGGCGGCGGAGATATCCCAACTGAAGGATCGCGCCATCGCGCTGCGCCGCATGGCATTCAGGCGGTCCTTCAACGTGAACGTCGAGAACGCTCGACGGATGCCGCCGAGGAACGACTCGGTGGATGGTCGGGCGAACAGAAATCCGGTTTCTCCGTCGGTGATGGTTTCAGCCAGTCCGCCGGTTTGATGACCAATCGGCAGCGATCCGAACCTCTGCGCATACATCTGGCTCAGTCCGCACGGTTCGAAGCGTGAAGGCATCAGCGTGAAATCGCTTCCGGCAAAAATCCGCCGGGCATGACCATCGTGGAATCCGATCGTGACGCCGATCGCGTCCGGCCTGCGGCGATGTGCGTCGACCAGCGCCTGCTCGATGCGGGGCTCACCGGTGCCGATCACGACAATCTGTCCTCCGGCATCAATGATCTCGTCCGCGGCCGACAGCACGAGGTCGATGCCCTTCTGGTGAACGAGGCGGGCGACCAGGCCGAAGATCGGACCACGCGAGACCGCCAGTCCGAATTGCTGGCGGACATATTCGGAGTTGGCGCGCTTGCCTTCCCAGTCGCCGGGGGCAAAGGGTTGTGCAAGCTGCGCGCAGACGCGCGGGTCCCAGCTTTCGTCGATGCCGTTGAGAATTCCGGTCAGTTGCTGCGCCTCTGAGCGCTGCCGCAACAGACCTTCGAGCCCGCAGCCGAGTTCGGGCGTGGTGATCTCCCGGGCATAGGTCTCGCTGACGGTGGTCAGGTGGGAAGCGTAGATGAGGCCGCCCTTGAGGAAAGAGAGTTTGTCATAGAATTCGAGGCCGCCGATATGGAAGGACTCCTCGGGGGCGCCGATCCGGCCCAGCGTTTCTTTCGCGAACAGCCCCTGATAGGCGAGGTTATGGATGGTCAGGATGCTCGGGATCTTGACCTCGCGCCAGGCGAGGTAGGCTGGCACCAGCGCCGCCTGCCAGTCATTGGCATGAACCAGATCGGCTGCCCAATTCTTGTCCAGCCTGCCTTCCGCGAGTTGGGCAGCCGCGGAGGCCAGCCGGCCGAAGCGGATATCATTGTCGGGCCAGTCGCGGCCCGTCTCGTCGCCGTAGGGATTGCCCGGCCGGTCGTATAGCTGCGGGCACAACAGCACGTAAACGGGCAAGCCGTCCCTGGTCGATCCCAGCCCGAGCGAGCAGGCCGGCATCTCCGCAAGCGCCGGAGAATGGCCGACAATTTCCAGATGGGTGAATTGTTCGACGACGTCGCCGTAGCCTGGAAGCATGATCCTGACGTCGGCCCAGCGACGGAGCGCCCGGGGAAGCGCCGCCGAGACGGCCGCCAGTCCGCCCACCCGGACGAAGTCGTCCATTTCCGTGGTGACGAAGAGGACTTTCAAAAAAAGCACCCTCTCAAAAGCGACCGAAGTAACTCCAGTGATGCAAGAACGGTTCCAGTTTTTTCTTCAATCAGATAAAGGGCATGCCCATGATGCCGCTCGAGCCGGCCGCCCTGGCCTCGGGCGGATGATGCCAGAATTCGGCGCCCTAGTGTCCCGGTTCTGACATTCGTATCCTGTCGAGCATGGTTCGGTTACGCAGGCTATGGGGAGTTCAGCACGATGACAATAACGGCTGCGGGTGAGGGCAATACGACCGGGAGCTTTCACGGGCTTCGTGTCCTTGATTTTTCGACCACCATTGCCGGTCCGCATTGCGCGCGGATGCTAAGCGATATGGGAGCGGAGGTCATCAAAATCGAGTCCGCCGAAGGAGAAACCATGCGGGCTCGCCCGCCGGTCCGCAATGGCTGCAGCAGCCTCTACGGTCAGCTCAACGCCGGCAAGAAAAGTCTCGTCCTCGACCTGAAAGCGCCGGAGGCGATCGAAGTCATCCGCCGGCTTGTCACGACCACAGACATCGTCGTTGAGAATTTCCGACCCGGCGTGATGCGAAGGTTGAAGCTCGACTACGCCTGCTTGCAGCCGCTTAATCCGAAATTGATCTATTGCTCGATTTCCGGATACGGCCAGACCGGGCCGTCGGCGGAGTTGCCGGCCTATGCGCCGGTCATCCACGCGGCTTCCGGTTACGACATGGCTCATCTGTCGTACCAGCCCGGTCGAAGCCGGCCCGACTATTGCGGCATCTATCACGCCGACGTGCTGACCGGCGTCTACGCGTTCGGCGCCATCTCGGCGGCGTTGTATCAGCGCCAGATCAGCGGAACAGGCCAGCACATCGATGTGTCGATGCTGGAATCGATGCTCAGCCTGACGCCAAACGAAGTCCAGGGCGCGCAGTTTGAGGTGAAACCGCCGAGCCGCCCGATGTTCGGTCCGCTCCAGACGGCGGACGGATATGTGATGGTGACTATCGCCAGCGAAAAGACGTTCCAATGCCTGATGCGCGCATCTGGCCGTCCCGGATGGATCGACGATCCGCGTTTTGCGAAATATGCCGACCGCCGCGATCACTGGACCGAGTTGATGGATGGCGTGGAAACCTGGTCGCGCACGATAACGACCGAAAAATGTCTCACCGAATTGAATGCCCACGGCGTTCCCTGCTCGGCCTATCGCACGGTTGCCGAAGCGCTGCGCGATCCGCAGCTCGCTCATCGCGGCGCGCTCGCCGAGGTGGAGGATGCGGGCGGCACATTCAGGGTCGTGAACCTTCCGTTCAGAATGTCCGGAACCAGGGTCGCCGCCGGCACGCGCGCAGCCGCGCTGGGCGAACATACGCTCGCGCTGCTTCGCGAGAGCGGTCTCTCCGAGGATCGCATAGCGGCGATGGCCGGAAAATCGCCGCAGGCGGAACGCTGTTGAACGGCACAGCCGCAAAGCGTATTTCAATAGCATCGGTAAAATAATGAAGAACGGGAGAGAACGATGAGGAGTTTCCAGGTCGCCGATTTCAATGCCCCCTT
Organism: Bradyrhizobium sp.; assembly: GCF_035570375.1. Lineage (GTDB taxonomy): Bacteria > Pseudomonadota > Alphaproteobacteria > Rhizobiales > Xanthobacteraceae > Bradyrhizobium. The sequence goes on from NZ_DATMLW010000017.1 coordinate 33,435, forward strand.
GAAGGAAGTGGAGCAGCCGACGCCACAGCCTTCGGGAACGCAGGTTCTGATCAAGGTGAAGGCGGCGGGCGTCTGTCACAGCGATCTTCACATCTGGGAGGGCGGCTACGATCTTGGTCACGGACGAAAGCCGCTTTCTCTGAAGGATCGCGGCGTGTCGCTGCCGCGAACGATGGGACACGAAACTGTCGGCGAGATCCTTGCGTTCGGACCCGACGCGAAGGCCGACACTGGCGGTCTCAAGGTCGGCGACGTTGCGCTGGTGTATCCCTGGCTCGGCTGCGGCAAATGCGAAACCTGTCTTGCGGGCGACGAAAATATGTGCCTCAAGCCGGCTTCGCTCGGCGTCTATTGCGACGGCGGCTATGCCGATCACATGGTCGTGCCGCATCCAAAATATCTTTTGGACCTGAAAGGCCTCGATCCCGTGACCACCGCGCCGTATGCGTGCTCGGGCGTCACCACTTACAGCGCGCTCAAGAAAGTGGAGTTCGCCTTCAACTCGCCGATCGTCATTTTCGGCGCCGGTGGGCTCGGGCTGATGGCGCTGTCGTTGCTCAAAGCGCTGGGAGGAAAGGGCGCCATCATCGTCGACATCGACCCGCGCAAGCGAGAGGCGGCGGAGAAGGTGGGGGCGCTGGCGTCCGTCGATGGCAACGCGCCCGACGCGCTTGAACAATTGGCGAAGAAGGCCGGTGGACCGATCCGCGCCGTGATCGATCTGGTCGGCAACGCCAAGACGACGCAACTCGGATTCGATTGCCTGACCAAGGGCGGCAAGCTCGTCATCGTCGGCCTGTTCGGCGGCGGCGCGCCGTGGGCGTTGCCGCTCATTCCCATCAAGGCGATCACGATCCAGGGCAGCTATGTCGGCAATCTCCGGGAAACCCGGGAACTGCTCGATCTCGTGCGCGCCAGGAAAATCCCGCCGATCCCGGTGACGCCGATGCCGCTCACCAAGGCCAACGAGGCGCTGGTCGATTTGCAGAAAGGCAGACTGGTCGGCCGCGCGGTCCTCACGCCGTAGGACGCCTCTTTCCGTCATTGCGAGCCAACGGGTCGCGCGAATGCGCGCCCGATGACAGGCTCCGCGAAGCAATCCACAAGGCCACAAAGGAACAATGGATTGCTTCGTCGCTTCGCTCCTCGCAATGACGATGTTTTGCTGTCACTTCTATGCCCTACCCAAAGGAAATCCGCATGTCAGCCCACAACGCGCTCCACATTGCCGTGCTTCCGGGCGACGGCATCGGCCCCGAGGTCATGGCGCCGGCGCTTGAAGTCCTGCGCAAGATCGAACAGACCACGGATCTGAAATTCCGCTTCACCGAGGCGCCGGCCGGCGCCAACCATTATCTTGAAACCGGCAAATCAATGCCGGACTCGACGGTGCGACTGTGCGAGGAGGCCGACGCCATCCTGCTCGGCGCCTGCGGGCTGCCGTCGGTGCGCTATCCCGACAACACCGAGATTATGCCGCAGGTGGAACTGCGCTTCCATTTCGACCTTTATGCCGGCGTGCGTCCGGCGCGGCTGATCCCCGGCGTGCCGAGCCCGATCGTCGGCGCCGACCAGCGCGGCATCGACCTGGTCGTGATCCGCGAGTCCACCGAAGGCCTTTTCGCCTCGATGGGCAAGGGCGTTGTCACCGATGAGGACGCGCGCGAGACACTGGTGATCACAAGAAAGACTTCGGAACGCCTGTTCGAGTTTTCCTTCCGGCTTGCCGAACGGCGCAAGGCGCGCGGCCGGCCGGGCGGCCTGACCTGCGTCGACAAGGCCAACGTGTTCAAGGCCTTCGCCTTCTTTCGCGAGATGTTCGATGAGGCGGCCAAACGCCATCCGCAAGTGAAGGCCGACCGCCTCTATGTCGACGCCTGTTCGGCGATGCTGGTCAAGCGGCCCTGGGATTTCGACGTCATGGTGATGGAGAACATGTTCGGCGATATCCTCTCCGACATGACGGCCGGCCTGATCGGCGGCATGGGGATGGCGCCCTCGGCAGATGTCGGCGACCGCTACGCGGTGTTTCAACCGTGTCACGGCACCGCGCCTGACATCATGGGGCAGGGCAAGGCCAACCCGACCGGAATGATTCTCTCGGCTGCGATGATGCTGGACTGGCTCGCCGACAAGCACGGCCTTCAGTCGGCGGCTGAAGCAGGCGAGCGCATCGAGCGCGCGGTCGACAAGGCCTATGCCGGCGGCATCAAGCCGATGGAGTTCGGCGGCCGCAACGGCACTTCCGACATCGGCAACGCCGTGCTGACGACACTGTAGTCCGGAGCCAAGGCAGCCAGCCAGAGGGATTGAGGAACCGCGGCTGGCGATCCCCGCGAAGCGTCGGGAGGGTGGCCGGCTGAAGGCCGGTCGGGTGGGAGCCCGAAAACTTACGCCCTCGAAGCACGGATGCGTGGGCTCGCCCACCAGAAGATTTGAGGCCTGAGTGAGCCGAGAACTTGTTGGCGTGAAGCCGACCTTCGTTACTTCTGAAGCGATGCGCTATCGGGGGTGAACGAACATCGAGTCGGCCGGGAATGGACCTCCGGCTTTGGCCCTTCCTTGAGTGACAGAGCCAGTTCTCAAAGTGGCGTGCGATCAGACGAACATTTGAAGAAGCGAGTGCTAACGGGTCCTTCTGCGATTTCGATAAGCATCGGGTCAACGATCTTTAAATGGAACTGCCGGTTCTTGAACCAGGGTAACCAACTGCCACGCTTGCCAAGCGATTCCGTGATCCGAAAACCACCATCCTTTACGCTATTGACAGATCTGATTGCCAGCTCCGCCGGACGACCTCCTCGCACCACAAATCTCTGGCCGTCCGAGAAAATCATCACCGTCGGAAAAGACCCGCCAAAAAGTGCGTCAACCCCGATTGTTTTGAGTGTCGAACACGCTCCTGCTCTGGACTGAGGAAATTGATGATCCATCGCGACCCAGACACCGCTGACCGGATAAGTTTGCGCGCAGGCCGCAAAGGAAGATAGCGAACCAACAATTAAAACCGAGGTTCGCATTGCAGCTCGAAGGTAGGACCGGCTGCAGCCGAGCGGCAAGTGAAACGGCTTGGTCATAGGGTGCTCCTTGACCGACTGCCGGCGTTGGCCATCTTGAAGCTACCAAAGAAACCTGGTCCTTTGTATGCTAATTCGCAGGCATTCGATGTGAATTGGCTCACATCAGTCGAATGATCCATGGACATCGCGACCGGTTGCCCTGATCGGAACTAAAGTAGGAATGCCTTCGTCGGTGCCGGCAATTGATCGGCAGACGACCCGAACTCGAAGCGAAGATCATCTGCCCTTGAAGTGCGGCTTGCGCTTTTCCATGAAAGCGCGCCTGCCTTCACGAAAATCCTCCGAATCCATGCAAGCCGTGCCGATGGCCTTGATCGCCTTCATGTCGCGCTGGTCAGGGTCCTTCAACGCCTGCGCGATCGTGATCTTGGCGGCTTGTATGGCAAGTGGTGCATTGCCGGAGATGGTGCGGGCGATCTCGAAGGTTGCGTTCCACACCTGCCCATCCGCCACCACCCGATCGACGAGGCCAATCCTTTCCGCTTCCGCGGAGTCGATCCGCATGCCCGTGTACAAAAGCAGCCTTGCCCATGACGGCCCGACCAGCGACACCAGATGCTTGAGGCCGTCATAGCTGTAGGCGATGCCGAGTTTTGCCGCGGGAATGCCGAACTGGCTGTTGGCCGCCGCGATGCGGATATCGGTCAGCATCGCGACCTGCATGCCGCCGCCAAGGCAAAAGCCGCGAATGCAGGCAATCGTCGGCTTCGGGTAATTTGCGAGCAGCGCACGTTGGGCATCGCTGCGTCTCGAATATTCTTCCGAGGCTTGCGCGTTGTGGCGATTCTTCTCGAACTGGCTGATATCGGCGCCCGACATGAACGCCTTGTCGCCGGCCCCGGTCAGGATCACGACACGCACCTCGGGGTTATCGCGCAACTCGGTCAACGCCTGTCCAAGCCCTTCCCACATGTCGAGCGACATTGCGTTGCGCTTTTCGGGGTTGTTGAAGGTGACGACGCCGACCCCTTCGGTCATGCTTTTGAGGATTTTGCCTTCGGCGAAAGACTTCTCATTGTCTCTGGGGATGTCGAGCATGGCTTCAAAGGCTTTCGAGCGCGGAACCCTGATGGGGTCAGCAATGAAGCATTGCCCGGGTTTTTCAGCAATGGCCATGGAAAGGGCCAAGGAAGGGGCGAAGCGAAGGGCCAGGGGCGGGACCAAAGGCGGGCATCGTCATCGGGCGATGACGAAACCGGTCCACGATTTTCGCGCGAGGCGTTCACGCCCGCCATGACGCTCAAATCCCGGCACTGGCCGGGAGAGCGGCTCGGTTGGTGGGGGCGCTTACGCAGACATTTGAATTTGCCTTCGCGCCATGGTCCGGGCGATGGCGTCGGCGAGATCCCCCTGTCGGAAGGGCTTGGCCAGCCGGGGAATCCCCTGGCCTTCTCCTGGCTGCAATTCAGCGTAGCCGGTGACCAGTATGACCGGCAAATCCGGCCTCTCCGCACGGATTTTCGAGACAAGCTCGGAGCCGGTCATGCCCGGCATCGCCTGGTCGGTGATGACGAGATCGATGTGTCCTTCGCGACGCAAGATTTCAAGTGCGCGCGATCCGGACGATGCGCTGTAGACGCTGTGGCCGAGCTCCTCCAGAAGCGAGGACGTATTGAGCGCGACAAGCGGATCGTCATCCACGGTGAGGATCGTGAGCGTCCTGCCCAGCGAGATTGACGCCTGCGGCGCGATCTCTTTCTGGGCCGGGGACGTATCGCCCTGCGCGACGCGCAAATAGAGTTCAGCGGTCGTGCCGACACCCGGCTTGCTCTTGAGGACGAGTTTCCCGCCCGATTGCTGCACCGTGCCGTGAACCATCGGAAGCCCGAGGCCCGTGCCTTTGCCGATCCCCTTGGTGGTAAAGAACGGCTCGAGCGCGCGCTTGAGCGTGGCTTGATCCATCCCAGTGCCGGTATCGGTCACCGTCACGCAGATGTAATGCCCTGGCCTCAATCCCGGCTCGTTGGTCACCTTCCGCTCCGTTGCGCCCAGGACGATGGCGCCTCCCTTCGCCATGGCGTCCCGCGCATTCATCGCGAGGTTGAGCAGCGCGAGTTCGAGCTGGTGCGGGTCGGCTAAAGCCTTCGGAAGCTGTTCGGGGAAATGCGTGTCGATTTGTATCGATGGACCAAGCGAGCTTTGCAGGAGCTCGGTCATCCCCTGCACGAGTTCCGGCACGTCGAGTGCCACGAGCTTGAGCTCCTGGCGCCGCGCAAACGCCAGCATTCGCTGCGTCAGGGCGGCGCCGCGCTGCGCACCCTGCACCGCGTTCTCAAGAAGCTGCGCGATCTTGGGGTCGTTCTTGGGAAGTCTCCTTTGCAAAAGCTCAAGGCTGCCCTGAATGGCCATCAGGAGATTGTTGAAATCGTGCGCGATCCCGCCGGTGAGATGTCCGATCGCTTCCATCTTCTGCGCCTGGACCAGCGCCTCGCGCGTCTCTTCCAGCGCGCGCTGGGCGGCCCTGCGCTCGGTGATGTCGCGGGTGATCTTGGCAAAGCCGTAAAGCGAACCGTCGTCATTGCGAAGGGTGTCGATGACGACGTGAGCAAAGAATTTTGTTCCGTCCTTGCGGAGGCGCCAGCCCTCCTTTTCATAGCGGCCTTCCCGTGTCGCTGTTTCAAGCGCCCGTTGCGGCAGGCCGGCTTTGCGGTCCTCCTCGGTATAAAAGGTCGAGAAATGCTTGCCGATGATCTCCCCCGGCGCGTACCCCTTGATCCGCTGTGCGCCCGTATTCCAGCTCGAGACGTGGCCTTCGGGACTGAGCTGGAAGATCGCGTAATCGGTGACGCCCTGCACAAGCAGCCGGAATTGTTCCTGACTGGCGCGCAACGCGGTCTCGGCCAGCATGCGTTCGGTGAGATCGCGCGTGACCTTGGCGAAGCCGATCAGGTTGCCTGAATTGTCCCGGATCGGATCGATGACGACGTAGGCCCAGAACCTGGTTCCGTCCCTGCGGACCCGCCATCCCTCGTTCTCGAACTTTCCCTCGCGCTCGGCGGTTTGAAGCGCGCGCTGCGGCAGGCCCGCTTTCCGGTCTTCGTCGGTATAGAATTTAGAGAAGGATTCGCCGAGGATCTCGGCCTCTTCGTACCCCTTGAACCGCCTCGCCCCCGGATTCCAGCTGGTGATGATGCCGTTCGGATCGAGCATGTAAATGGCGTAATCGGTCACCGCATCGACCAGCATGCGATAGCGGCCATCACTCGTCGCAGCGGCCTCGAAACGCTCCTTACGCTCCACGCACTTCCCCTCGGGTGTTGGCCTTGAAGCCGGGTTAACCCCTCAAAACGCCCACAAAGCGCGAAAGTTCCGGAAAATGAACCGGTATTACTGGGCCATATGTGCGGTCAGCGGGTGATTGGCCGCCTGACCGAAAAAGGCCGCTTCCTCGGCGGTCGCCTCAAGAAGCTGCTCGTCTTGATCGTAGATATCGTTGCGAAACTGAACGGTCTGGTCCCTGGTCATCCATGCGGTCAGGTAGATCCAGGCCACCGGAACCTTTTTCGGCAAGACGATATCCTGGCGCTCGCCGGTGGCGATTGTGGCATCGATCGCGGCACGGTTCCATTTCGGCAACTCGGGTTGCAACAACCAGGCCGCAAGATCGCGGACGTTGTCGACGCGGGTGCAGCCATGGGAGTCGAAACGGTAGTCGTCGCTGAACAAATTCCGCTGATTGGTGTCGTGCATGTAGACCGAGTACGGATTGGGCATGTCGATCTTCAGCGCGCCGAGCGCGTTCCAGGTGCCGTTCTGCTGACGCACGGTAAAGTTCGGCGTGCGCATGCCGGACCAATCGACCGCGCCGGGGTCGATTGGATTGTCGTGCGCATCGAGCACTTCCATGTGCATGCGCGAGAGGTAGCTCGCGTCCTTGCGCATATGCGCCGATATTTCGCTTCTGGCGATCGACGAGGGCACAGTCCAGGTCGGGTTGAGATTAACGCTGGTGATTTCAGCGGTCAGCGTCGGCGATGGCTTCTCGGTTTTGCCGACGATCACGCGGTAGCGCCGCGCGACGACATCGTTCTCGACCGCCTCTGCGAAAGCGGCCGGAATGTTCACCACCACGTAACGCGGCCCGAACTGGAAATTCATGTTCTGGATGCGTTCGAGCGAGGCCTCCAACTGCCTGATCCGCTTATGGACGGTAACATTGAGCGCGGCCAATGTCCGCGGGGTCACCGTGGCCGTGGCGGCCAGGCCATGGCGGACCTGAAAGCGCCTGACGGCCTCGGCGACCACCTCGTCGAACGGTCCAAATGTCCTGTCGGCCGCCAGATCGTCGCTTGAGATCAGACGCTGGCGCAAAAGATCATCATGCGGGCCGGCCACGCCGATCGCGAATTTGGCGTCGGCGGCGATCAGCGGCCAGCCGCCACGGACCGCGATGTCGGAATAGCTCAGCGCCGCCTCCCTGATCCGTTGTGCCGTGCCTTCGTCGAAGGTCGGTTCGCGCGACAGCGCCAGCGCGGCAGCCGAGCGCGATTCCGGCGTGGATGCGGCGATGGCCGACTTGCCGGGCGTCGCTCGCGCCGGGTCGGCCGCGCCGGGGTGGCCTGCGTTCTGGGCGAAGGCGGGGGCGGTCGCGAGCAGGAGGGTAGCGACAAGGATAGTCGTTGTTCGCATAAGTAAAATCCCCGGGGATGCGCGAGGTGCGGAAGTTAAATCAGAGGTTTGACTCAGTGGTGAAAACTGAAGGACAGGAGAGGACTTGGTTCAAGAAACCGACTTTTGAAATTAACCTGGCGGAGCGGATTTGACATCAGCTACTTTTCCCGCTGCAAGCCTTGCAAAGCGACAGTCAAATCGAAAATGCGGCCCTTGCATGGCCGCAATACTCCAGCCTTGCGTTCTTGGCCTTGGATATGTCGCCGCGGGCACTAATGTGGTTTGCAAACGACAAGGGCCGGGATCGATAAAGAGCAAAAAGGCCTAAGGGGACCCATGCTGTTGGACTGGCGGGAGGCGATCGCTGTCGTTTGCGGGATTCGGGCGCCGAACCCGAATGAGCGATACATGGCGCGCCGACCAAGACCCGATTCCGGTTCTCGTCATGGCTGAGATGGATCATGGCGAAGTGCTGATCGTTGGCGCCGGGCCCGTCGGGCTCACGCTGGCGATCGATCTGGCGTGGCGGGGAATTAACGTCACGGTGATCGAGAAGCGGGCTGCGGCAGAACCTCCCGAGCCGAAATGCAACCATGTCGCGGCGCGAAGCATGGAAATCTTCCGGCGGCTCGGGCTGGCGGAGAAGGTCCGCAACGCTGGACTGCCTGCGGATTATCCGCACGACATCAGTTACCGCACCACGTTCACCGGGTGCGAATTGACGCGCATTCCCATTCCCTGCCGCCGCGACCGTTTCACGAGCAAGCACGGTCCGGATTGCAACTGGCCGACGCCGGAGCCGCCGCATCGCATCAACCAGATTTTCCTCGAGCCCATCCTGTTCGAGCATGCCGCGGCACAGGCGCGCATCCACATCGTCAACCGCGCGCTCGTCGAAGACGTCAGCATTGACGACGATTCGGTAAGTGTCGTTGTGCGGGACCTTGAAACAGGCTCGGCCAGGCGGGCAAGCTACCGTTATCTCATCGGTTGCGACGGCGCGCGATCCGTCGTCCGCAAGGCGATTGGCGCCGAGCTTGTCGGAGACGCGATCGTGCAGCGCGTGCAGTCGACCTATATCCGCGCGCCCGACCTCATTCGCCGCCAGAACTGCGAGCGCGCCTGGGGCACCGGCGTTATCAACCCGCGCCGTGCCGGGATGGTCTACGCCATCGACGGACGCGAACGATGGCTGATCCACAATTATATGAGCCCGGGCGAGATCGACTTCGAGAAAGTCGATCGCGACGCCTGTATTCGGACCATCCTCGGCGTCGGCGCCGATTTCGAATACGACATCATCTAAAGAGGACTGGTACGGGCGCCGGCTGATCGCAAGCCGCTTTCGCGACCGCTGTGCTTTCCTCGCGGGCGACGCCGCGCATATCTGGGTGCCGTACGCCGGCTACGGCATGAATGCCGGGATCGCGGATGCGACCAACCTGTCGTGGCTGCTTGCCGCCCATCTCAACGGCTGGGCGCCGGCTTCGATTCTCGATGCCTACGAGGCCGAGCGAGGGCCGATCACCGATCAGGTGTCGCGGTTTGCGATGTCGCACGCGGAAGCCGAGATTCGCCGCCGTGGCGCCGTGCCCGAGGAGATCGAGGAGGAAAGCGTGAGAGGCGAACATGCGCGGCAAACGACCGGGCGTCTGACCTACGAGATCAACGTCCAGCAATATGCCTGCGCGGGTCTTAATTTCGGCACCTATTATGATCGTTCGCCGATCATTGCCCATGACGGCGGGAACCATCCCTCCTATACGATGAGCAACTATACACCCTCGACCGTCCCGGGTTGCCGGGTGCCGCATCTGTGGTGCGCCGATGGCCGATCGCTCTACGATGCGATGGGACCGGAATTCACGCTGCTCCGTTTCGATTCCACGACGCAGGTGGCCGCGCTCGAGCTTGCAGCCCGCGAGCGCGGCGTGCCGCTCAAGGTGCTCGACCTCGAGCGTCCGGAAGCGGCCTGTTTCCGGGATGCACTGCTTCTCTCGCGGCCGGACCAGCACGTGGCCTGGCGCGGCGACCGATTGCCGGCCGATCCGCTCGCGTTGATCGACCGCGTTCGCGGCGCCTGTCGCTGATCAAGCTCAAAGCCGAAGCGTCGGTCCCAATCAGGCAGAACCGACCTCTTCGGGTGCCGACTTCAGCCTTCGTTCGCCGCGATCGATTCCATCAAGGACACCAGCTGACGTTGAACGGTCTGATCCTTGATCTTGCTGTAGGCGCGTAGCAATCTCAGGCTGAATGCGCTGTCGAGAAACAGCAGGCTTTCCACCTCGCGGGCCTTGCCGTCGCCGTCGTAAAAGAACGTGACGGGCACATTGAGCGCGGTTGCAATTTGCTGAAGCCGGGCGGCACCAACGCGGTTGACGCCCTTCTCGTATTTCTGGACCTGCTGAAAACTGACGCCGAGTTGCTCGCCCAGCTCTGCCTGCGAGATCTTCTGCTCGACACGCCGCAGCCGGATTCGCTTGCCGAGCTCGATGTCCGACTTGCCGGCACTCCGCTGCTTCATCTTCTTTGCTATCGATTTGTTCATACTGCTTTTACCGTCCTTGGCTAGAAACGGCCGAATATACGGGGTTAGCAATTCAACCCCTATAAACGGCTCGAGATTGATTTTTGATCGATGAATTCGTTCTTAAACTCCAACAATTTACGGGTATTGCTGCTTTTCGCAAGCGGCCGGTGAACCACCTGTACCGGCCGCCATCGCGTGAATGAATAACGGCCGCAATTCGACCTAAAGGTAAGATATTCCGGCATTCCATGTCACCGTGAGCAACCGAAAGCAACTTAAAATCTTCGTCCTGAAAACCCCCCGCGCAGCCGACTCGCCCATCAGCTTTGGCAGGTTATTAATCATACTACAACCACCGCGGTCAGGCAGGGACTTTTTGACGCGTTGGGTCGCGGGTCAAGAAAAAGGGGTTAGCAACGCCCTCGCCGGGCTGCTGGGCCCGCCTCGAGCCGCCCGAGCGCAGGGCCGCCTGATCGAGGGCATTTTCGCAAGGTCATCGCCGCCGGACCGGCGCCTTTTTAGCGTCCCCGACGAGTCGCAATCCGAAATCGGCATGTCGCGGGCTTCGGCCGCGTGGTGATGCCGCAACCAGCGTGTTGATGCAGGCCGGATTCGTGAGTCACGAATCTGTGTAGCGCCTCTGTCGCGAAACTTTCGGATTTTTTGAGGATCAGAGGGGTTTATGATGGCGGTCGGTTGGATCGCTTTCATTTCGTCCGGCAAGCTCGGGAAACGCGCTGGTGGCCAATTCAGAAGAAAGACTGCACGCGGTTTTGGCAACCCTTGAAAAATGCCAGGCAGCCCTTGTCGTCGGCGGTGACCGGGATACGGCCCAATTGCTGTCGGTGGCCATTCTCGAGCTTCGGATCAAGCTCAATCAAATTGACGATTCCGAGTTGAAGGCGCTCTGCGATGCCATGCTGCGCGAAGCGGAGCGCGCCGAACAGCCGGCTCTTCAGAAATCGCATGAGGCTCCGCGCGGGCGTTCTCCGGTCACGTTGAAGCTCGTCAAGTAGCAACGTCGGTGCCGCGTGATCGTGATGGGACGCCGAACGCCGGCCGAAGGGTTTTGCCACGCTTTCACCTGTCGTTCTGCCTTTGCCGTTCTCCTTAGAGTTCCGCCGGCACCGCGGTCATTCTCATTGCGCATTCTCCTGCATCCGCTACATGAGGGCATGCCGCGCCGCCGGAGGCCGGACAGCCCGGCAAACCTTGAAGCCATGATTGCATGATTCACGACGTCTCGATTCCCGCCGCACTGATCGCCGGCGTTGTCAGCTTTCTCTCGCCCTGCGTGCTGCCATTGGTACCGCCCTATCTGGTCTACCTGACCGGGGCGACCATCGAGCACGTCGCCAACGACGAGACCGTGTCGTCCTCTCGGCGCGCCGTGATGACCTCGGCGGTGATGTTCGTGCTCGGCTTTTCCACCGTGTTCGTGGCGCTCGGCGCCAGCGCCTCGTTGGTCGGAAGCCTGATCCGCGCGTGGTCGGCCGAGCTCTCGATCATCGCCGGCATCGTCATCATCGTGATGGGACTGCATTTCCTCGGGCTGACGCGGATAGGGTTGTTGATGCGCGAAGGACGACTGCCGATTCCTAGGCCCGTCGGACTGTGGGGAGCCTATGTGATGGGGCTCGCCTTTGCTTTCGGCTGGACGCCCTGTATCGGCCCGATCCTGGCCGCGATCCTCTCGGTCGCGGCGGCCGAGGCCACGGTCGAAAAAGGCGCAGGACTGCTGGCGGTCTATTCCGCCGGGCTCGGCATTCCCTTTCTGATCGCAGCGTTGATGGTGGAGCAGTTCTCGTCGCTGTTTGCGCGAATGAAAGGACACCTTGCCCGGGTCGAGCATGCGATGGGCGTGCTGCTCGTGATCACGGGAATCGGCTTTCTCACCGGCAGCGTCTCGGCCGTCAGCATCTGGCTGCTCGAGACGTTCCCAGGCCTGCAGAACTTCGGCTGATGCGCCGCCTCGCACCGCGAGTGTGGCTTAGGATTTGACATTCCTGTAACGCACTCGCGGCGAGACTGCCAGGAACGTCAAATCCGCCGCACTAGAGATTGCTGTCGGTAATGGCGGCGTAGATCATGGTGCGCAGTTCGCGGCGGATCGGATAGGCGGTGGATGGCAGTACCTGGGTCATGAAGATCGCGACCAACTCTTCCGCGGCATCGATCCAGAACGACGTCGTCGCCGCGCCTCCCCACGCATATTCGCCGGCGCTGCCGGGAATGAGCGTTAGCGCGGGATCCAGCGTCACCGAAAATCCAAGCCCGAAGCCGATGCCGTGATAGGTTGCCTCCGAGAACAGTGACCGCGACATTTCCGGCAAAGTTCGTCCGCCAGGCAGATGGTTGGATGTCATCAGGGCGAGCGTCTTCGGGCCGACCAGCCTGACGGCTGAAAGTTCGCCGCCGTTGAGGAGCGCGCGGCAGAAAGTGAGATAGTCGGCTGCGGTCGAGCAAAGGCCACCGCCGCCGGAGATGAACGACGGTGGGGAGAGGAAAGGGCTCGTGGCCGGGTCATCCTGAAGCGTAAGGCCGCCCTTGCGTTCGCTGGCGTGAAACGTCATGGCGCCTTGCGGGCTTGCCGAATAGCAGGCGGCGAAGCGATGGGCCTTGCCGGCGGGCACGAAGAAGTCGGTGTCCTTCATTTCCAGCGGTTCGAAGATGCGTTCTTTGAGGAATTGCTCGAACGGCTTGCCGCTGATCATGCCGATGAGATAGCCGATCACATCCGTCGAGACGGAATAGTTCCAGGCCTCGCCGGGCGAAAATTCCAGCGGAATTTTTGCCAACTCCTCGATCATCGATTGCAGCGTTCCCGCCTTTTCGACCTCGCCGATCTTCATTTCACGATAGGCCGCATCCACGTTCGAGCGCTGCTGAAAGCCGTAAGTGAGGCCCGAGGTGTGGCGCAGAAGATCCACGATCAGCATCGGGCGCGACGGCGGCCTGGTCAGGAATGCGGGCGCGATGCCGGCCTGGAAGACGCCGAGATTCTTCCACTCCGGAATATATCTATGGACAGGCTCGTCGAGCGCGACACGACCCTCCTCGACCAGCATCATGAATGCGATGCTGGTGATCGGCTTGGTCATCGAATAGATTCGGAAAATCGTGTCGTCCTTCATCGCCGCCTTGCGCTCGAGGTCGGCAAAGCCCTGCACCGCGCTGTGCACGAGCTTGCCGCGGCGATAGACGACAAGCTGGGTTCCCGGAAAGCGGCCGGCATCGATATAGCGGCTCTTCAAATGATCCTCGATGCGATCGAAGGCGGCTCTCGACATGCCGGCGGATTCGGGTGAGGCGAGGGTGAGGGCTGACATGCAGTTCTCCGGAAAACAGGCGTTTGGCAGTTTGATAGCCGAAAAGGCCTCAACCTTCCAATCGAGAAGGCCGCTTACCCTGGCCGGTGCACTGGTATAAGCTTGTAGCTGTCACCCGCGGAACTTGTTCAGGACAGCACAAATGCCTCAATTCAACGAGACCGAACTCACCACCGCCGTCATCAAGAGTTTTGAGGAGGTGGAAGATCCGCGAGTCAAGTATCTCATGGAAGAATTGGTGAAGTCGCTGCACGATTACGTCGGCAGGACCAATCTCACCTTCGGCGAGTGGGAATACGCGATCGATTTTCTGACCCGCGTGGGCCAGAAATGCACGCCGAGCCGGCAGGAATTCATCCTCTTGTCGGACGTGCTCGGGGTTTCGATGCTGGTCGATGCGGTCAACCACAGGGAACGTGAAGGCGCGACCGAGACCACGGTGCTCGGCCCGTTCTATGTCGGCGAGCACAAGGCGATGCCGCACGGCACCGACATCTCCCCCAATCTGGCGGGAGAGCGGATGTTCGTGCAGGGACGCGTCACTGATCTTTCCGGCAAGCCGCTGGCGAATGTTCCGGTGGACGTCTGGCACGCCGATGACGACGGCTGGTACGATTCGCAAAAGCCGGATTACGAAACGCAAGGACCATCATCGCGGGGACGCTTCATCACCGGCGCCGACGGCCGGTTCTTCTTCCGCACCATCCTGCCGTGCAGCTATCCGATTCCGACCGATGGTCCGGTCGGGCAAATGATCCTGGCGCTGCGGCGCCATCCGATGCGGCCGGCGCATGTGCATTTCCTGGTCAATGCACCCGGCCACGAGCCTTTGGTCACTCACGTCTTCATCGAAGGCGACAAGTATATCGATTCAGACGTCGTGTTCGGGGTGAAGAACGAGCTGATTTCGAAAGTCGAAAAGCGCAACGATCCGGTGATGCCCGATGGCAAGCCCGCGCCGGCGCCGTGGTATTTGATGAGCTATGATTTTCGTCTGAAGCCGGGTCACGGCGTTGCACCGAAGCCGATGATGGCGGCAACTGAGGACGCCTAGCCACGAGGTCGCCTCTCGCGGCTTCGGCCGCGGCAACACTGTCTGAGGCGGCACGTTCAGCATGGCCGTCGAACGGCAACCAACCCTGTGCAGTCGGCTGAGCATTTTTAGGCAGGTCTGCTCAATTATTGTGCGGCGCACAACAATTGAGCGAATGCAAATTTTCGTTGCGCGATGGGCGTGACGGAAGCCACGCGCTTTACGCATAGGCCATTGTTCTCGAAGTGATTTTTGCGCGGAACGGGCTTGGCACGAAGCTTGAATAGTTGTTCGCGACGCCATCGAAGCCGTCCGTCGAAAACAGTTCATCCGTCCCGACTGGGAGCGCCCGGACAGCGGCGTTCCCAGAACGCGGTCCCTTGCCCGGCGAAAGCGCAACCGTGACGGCTCACGCGCCGTTCAAAAACAGGAAATCTTGCAATGAGCTCCAAAGACCCGACCTGGATTTCGGACTGGAATCCCGAAAACGAGACGTTCTGGAATTCCAGCGGCAGGTTCATCGCGCGGCGCAACCTGATCTGGTCGATCGTTGCGGAGCACATCGGATTTTCCGTCTGGCTGATCTGGAGCATTGTCGCAACCAAACTGCCCGCGGCCGGATTTCACTACTCCACCGATGAGCTGTTTCAGCTCGTCGCTATTCCCGGACTGATCGGCTCGCTGATGCGGTTTCCCTACACTTTCGCCGTGACCGCGTTCGGCGGACGCAATTGGACCATCTTCTCGGCTTCGGTGCTCTTCATCCCGACCATTGGGCTGGCCTATTTCGTCAGCCAGCCCGACACGCCGTTCTGGCTGATGCTGCTGGTGGCTTCCACGGCCGGACTCGGCGGTGGCAACTTCGCGTCCAGCATGGCCAACATTTCCTTCTTCTATCCCGACCGCATGAAAGGCTGGGCGCTCGGTCTCAATGCGGCGGGTGGCAATATCGGCGTCAGCAGCGTTCAGCTGTTGACGCCGATCCTGATGGGCGTCGGTCTCATCAATCTCTATCAGGCCACGCCGGTCGCGGGCGTCTACCTGCAGAATGCCGGGCTGATGTGGACCGTGCCGCTGATCGTTTCGGTGATCGGTTCGGTCTACTTCATGAACAATCTCACCTCGGCAAAATCCTCGTTCAAGGATCAACTCGCGATCGTCAAGCGCAAGCACACCTGGATCATGTCCTTCATCTATATCGGGACCTTCGGCTCCTTCATCGGCTATTCGGCGGCATTTCCGCTACTGATCAAGACGCAATTTCCCGCGGTCACCATTGCGATTGCGTTCCTCGGACCCCTGGTCGGCTCGCTGTCGCGGCCCTTTGGCGGCCTGTTGGCCGACAAGGTTGGCGGCGCGATCGTGACGTTCTGGAATTTCATCGCGATGGCCGCGGCCACCATCGGCGTTCTTTACTTCGTGGGCATCAAGGACTTCACCGGATTCCTCGCGATGTTCCTCGTGCTTTTCGTCACCACCGGCATCGGCAACGGATCAACCTACCGCATGATCCCATCGATTTTCCGCGAGGAGAATCTTCGCAAATCTCGCGGCAAGGGCGAGGTTGCCCGCGCGGCCGCCTTGAAGGCTGCCGGCATCGAGAGTGGCGCCGCACTCGGCTTCATCGGCGCGGTCGGCGCCTGCGGCGGCTATTTGATCCCGAGCGGCTTCGGCAAGTCGATCGCGATCACCGGCGGCCCGCAACTGGCGCTGGTCATTTATCTCGTCTTTTACGCGATCTGCCTGGCGATGACCTGGTGGTTCTACCTGCGCAAGAGCCCGGCGGAAGCTGGCGTGCCGGGTCTCGCCGAAGCGCGCGTCTGAGCAAGGCTGCCTCGCCCTCGTCGCGCTTCTCGCGGGCCGAGGGTGCCTCAAAGCAGGAGAAAGACATGACACCGGAGCAGGTCAAACTCGTGCAGCAGAGCTTTTCCAGGATCGTGCCGATTGCGGACAAGGCGGCGGTGATCTTCTACGACCGCCTGTTCGAGATCGCGCCGCAGGTCAGATCGTTGTTTCCATCCGACATGGAGGAGCAGCGGGGCAAGCTGATGGCGACGCTGACCGCCGTGATCGGCGGTCTTACCAATCTTCCCTTGATCCTGCCCGCGGCGAGTGCGCTCGCCAGACGCCATGTCAGCTACGGCGCCAGGGCGGAGCATTATCCGGTCGTCGGTGCCGCGTTGCTGTGGACGCTGGAGAAGGGACTTGGAGAGGGCTGGACACCCGATGTCGCGGATGCATGGAAGGCGGCTTACGCAACCCTGTCCGGCTTCATGATCTCCGAGGCCTATGGCAGTCCTCAAGCGGCCGAGTAGGGGGAGACGCCGTGAGCGAACCGCTGGTGATCGTCGGCAATGGGATGGCCGCCGCCCGCCTGGTCGACGAACTGGCAAAGACCGCGCTCGGGCGCTACGCCATCGCCGTGATCGGCGAAGAACCGAGGCTCGCCTACAATCGCGTGCTGCTGTCCTCGGTGCTCGCGGGCGAAACCGCCTCTCATGAAATCGAGCTCAAGCCCGCCGATTGGTGGCGCGACCGTGGCGTGACGCTGAAATACGGATGCGCCGTCACCGAGATTGATGTCGGCCGCCGCGAACTCAGGATCGCCAACGACGAGAGCGTCGAGTTCTCGAAGCTGGTGCTGGCGACCGGCTCGACGCCGCTGCGGCTCAATGTGCCGGGCGCCGAATTGGCAGGCGTGCATACGTTTCGCGACAGCCGCGATGTCGATCTCCTGCTGACGCTGGCGGCTGCGAAAAAGCGCGTGGTCGTGGTCGGCGGCGGATTGCTCGGACTGGAAGCGGCTTACGGCCTTGCCAAAGCAGGCGCGCCGGTGACGCTCGTTCATTTGATGGACCGCTTGATGGAGCGTCAGCTGGATGCGCCTGCGGCAGCACTCCTGAAATCGCTGGTCGAACCCAGGGGCATCACCGTCCTGCTCAACGCCAATACCGCGCGTATTCTGGGCGAGAGGCGCGTCGACGGTGTCCAACTGGCGGACGGAAGGCGGATCGACGCCGATGCGGTGATCTTTGCCGCAGGCATCCGGCCGAATATCGCACTCGCAAGCGCCGCCGGGATCCCCGCGGGTCGTGGCATCATCGTCGACGACCAATTGCAAACCGGCGCGCGCGGAATTTTCGCGCTCGGCGAATGTGCCGAGCATCGCGGCGTCTGCTACGGCCTGGTCGAGCCGGCCTACGAGCAGGCACGGGTGCTGGCGCAGCATCTGGCCGGCCGCACCGCTGTCTATTGTGGAAGCGTGGTCGCAACCAATCTGAAGGTCTCCGGCGTCAGCGTGTTTTCTGCCGGCGACTACCTCAGCGGTGATAGCACCGAATCGATCGTGCTGAGCGATGTCGGGCGCGGCACCTACAAAAAGCTCGTGATTTCGGAAGGAAGGCTCGCCGGCGCCGTTCTGGTCGGCGATGTCGCCGATGCGCTCTGGTATCTCGAATTGATCCGCGGCCGCGAAGAGGTTGCGAGGATTCGCAAGGACATGATGTTCGGGCGCCCGGCCGCGATCCTCAAAGAGGCAGCATGAGCGGATCGTTGCGATGACCGCCGTCGATCAAACGCTACGCGCAACCAAAACAACCTGTCCCTATTGCGGCGTCGGATGCGGCGTGCTCGCGACGCCGGACGGAAATGGGGGGGCAGCGATCGCGGGCGATCCCGCCCATCCGGCGAATTTCGGACGTCTGTGTTCGAAAGGTTCCGCTCTCGGCGAAACGCTGGGCCTCGAAAATCGGCTGCTCTATCCGATGATCCGCTGCAGCAAGGGTTCGATGGAGCGGATCGCCTGGAGCGACGCGCTCGACCATGTCGCCCATCGACTGCGGCATATCATTGCGCGCGACGGCCCCGGTGCCGTGGCGTTCTATCTCTCCGGCCAATTGTTGACCGAGGATTATTACGTCGCCAACAAGCTGATGAAGGGCTTTGTCGGCAGCGCCAATGTCGATACCAATTCGCGCCTCTGCATGGCCTCCTCGGTCGCGGGCCATCGCCGCGCGTTCGGCGCCGACACCGTGCCCGGCTGCTACGAGGATCTCGACGAGGCCGACCTCATGATTCTGGTCGGCTCCAACGCGGCATGGTGCCATCCGGTTCTGTTTCAGCGCATGATCGCCAACAAAGAGCGGCGCAGCGCGCGCATTGTCGTGATCGATCCGCGCCGCACCGATACGGCTGAGGAGGCCGACCTGTTCCTGGGGTTAAGGCCCGGCACCGACGCCGCGCTGTTCTCCGGATTGCTGGTCCACCTTGCCGCTACCGACGCGCTCGACCGCGACTACATCGACCATCACACGGTCGGGTTTGACGAGGCCTTGACGCGCGGTCGAAGCATTGCGGGCAGCGCTGCTGCGACCGCATTGGCGACGGGCCTTTCGGAGGCGGAGGTGGCGGCATTTTTTCAGCTGTTTACGGCAACCCCGCGCGCCGTCACGCTCTATTCGCAGGGCGTCAACCAGTCGGCGCAAGGCACCGACAAGGTCAACGCTATCCTCAACTGTCACCTCGCCACCGGGCGAATCGGCAAGAAGGGGGCTTCGCCCTTCTCGCTCACCGGGCAGCCGAATGCGATGGGCGGCCGCGAGGTCGGTGGGCTCGCCAATCAGCTCGCCGCGCATATGGGCTTCACGCCAGCGGACATCGACCGTGTGCGGCGATTCTGGAAAGCGCCGCGGATTGCGACCCACGAGGGGCTCAAGGCCGTGCAGATGTTCGAGGCGATCGGGCGCGGCGAGATCAAGGCGCTGTGGGTGATGGGCACCAACCCCGCGGTGTCGTTGCCCGACGCCGATTCTGCGCGCGCGGCGCTGAACAAGCTCGAACTGTTCGTGGTTTCCGAGAACGTACTTGGCAACGACACCGTCGATGCGGGCGTGCATGTGCTGCTGCCGGCGCAGGCGTGGGGTGAAAAATCGGGCACGGTGACCAATTCGGAGCGGCGCATTTCGCGGCAACGCGCATTCCTCAACCCCCCGGGCGAAACCCGCCCCGATTGGTGGATCATCAGCGAAGTCGCGAGGCGCCTCGGCTTTTCCGCCGCGTTTGATTTTCATTCGCCGGCGGAAATATTTTGCGAGCATGCGGCGCTGTCGGCGTTCGAGAATAATGGCAGCCGCGATTTCGATATCGGCGGGTTGCAAACTCTCTCCGACGACGCGTTCGATTCTCTGGCGCCGGTGCAGTGGCCGCATCGGCTCAGCGAAGCCGAGCCGCAGCAGCGTTTTTTCGCGGAAGGCGGATTTTTCGGCAACGACGGAAAGGCACGTTTTGTCGCGCCCGAAGTGCCGGCGCTGCGTACCGAAACCAATGCGGCAAGGCCGCTTCGGCTCAACACCGGCCGCATCCGCGACCAATGGCACACCATGACCCGCACTGGCGCGAGCCCGCGGCTCGGTCAACATCACCCGGAGCCGTTCGTCGAGGTGCATCCGGACGATGCGGCAAGACACGGCCTGGTCGATGGCGATTTTGCCCGCATTACCACCGATTACGGCCAGTGCACGCTCAAGGTCGTGGTCACGCCGCGCCAGCAGCGCGGGATGCTGTTTGCGCCCATTCACTGGAGCGAGGCGACGGCATCCGCAGCGCGCGTCGGCGCGCTGGTGGCGCCGCTGACCGATCCGTTTTCCGGACAGCCGGAGAACAAGGCTACGCCGGCGTCGATTGCGCCGTATGACTATGTTTTTCGCGGCTTCGCGCTATCCCGCACGAGGCTACGATTACCCGACCACGCCTGGTGGGCGCGCGTCGCCATTACCGGCGGCATTGGTTATCTCATTGCCGACAAGGCAGACCTTGCAGGGTGGTCTGCGTGGCTGCGGTCGGCCGTCAAGTCGCAGCTTGCCGAATACAGCGATTTCGGTGGCGGCGTTTACCGCGCAGCGTCGTTTGCCGCGGGGCGGATCGAGGTCTGTCTTTTCCTCGGTCCCGCGGGAGATGCGGGAGACTGGAACGTTGTGACGGAAATGTTTGCGGCAGGCGTGCTGGGCGAGGATCAGCGAAAAACGTTGCTGTCGGGCAAATCGATGGACGGGATTGCGAATGCAGGGCCCGTCGTCTGCGCCTGCTTCGGTGTCGGCCGCGACGCGATCTGCGATGCCGTTGCATCCGGCGCTGGCTCCGCCGCCGAGATCGGGACGCGGCTCAAAGCCGGCACCAATTGCGGCTCGTGCATTCCCGAGCTGAAGGGGCTGATCTCGCAAATCGGCGCCGGTTCCGGACAAAGAAGTTTGGCGGCGGCAAACTGAACGCCTACAAAAATCTTTGACGGAGCGTGAACTACGAACGACGCGTCATGAGTGAGCAGCTTTGCTTATCGTCATGCCCGGCCTTGTGCCGGGCATCCACGTCTTTGTCGGCACCAGCAAGAAAGACGTGGATGGCCGGGTCAAGCCCGGCCATGACGAACCTCATAAGAGGGTCGAGTTCACCAAGAGCGCTGGTTCATCGAAGAATGACCGGTAAAACTTGCTATTGCACGCGATGGCGGGAACAAATGCTGTCGTAGCGTGTCACTGTTCTTGCGAGGCAATCATGAAATTTCAGCAGTTTGGCAACACCGGCCGGGACGTATCCGTGATCGGGCAGGGCACCTGGTACATCGACCAGGGCAATCGCAGGACGCCGGTCGCGGCACTCCGGCGTGGCATCGATCTCGGCATGACCCACATCGACACCGCCGAAATGTATGGCGATGCTGAACTCGTCGTTGCCGAGGCGATCGCGGGCCGGCGCGATGAGGTCTTCCTCGTCTCCAAGGTCCTGCCGAGCAACGCCTCGCACCGCGGCACCGTTGCGGCTTGCGAACGTTCGCTCACGCGGCTGAAGACCGATCGGCTCGATTGTTATCTCCTGCACTGGCGCGGTTCGCATCCGCTTGCCGAGACGGTCGCTGCGTTCGAACAGCTGGTCGCCGACGGGAAAATCCGCTCATGGGGCGTCAGCAATTTCGACGCCGACGACCTCGACGAGATGCTGGAAATGGCGGGAGCAGGCAAGATCGCCTGCAACCAGGTGCTTTATCATTTGCAGGAACGCGCGATTGAGCACGCGGTGATCCCGTGGTGCGCCAATCATGGCGTCGCGGTGGTGGCGTATTCGCCGTTCGGTCATGACGATTTCCCGTCGCCCCACAGCAAGGGAGGCGAAGCGCTCGAGACCGTCGCCAAACGCCACGGCGCCTCGCCTCGACAGGTCGCCTTGAGCTTCCTGACCCGGGAGCCGCAGGTCTTTGCAATTCCAAAAGCCGCGAGTTCCGAACACGCTTCCGACAATGCGGCCGCGGGCCAACTCACGCTGAGCAAGGACGAATTCGCCTCGCTCGACAAGGCGTTCCCGCGCGGAGCGAAACCGCGAAGCCTGCCAATGATTTAGTTGGTCCGCGAAAGTACCGCTGGCATTCACGCATATCCGCTTCCTGTTTTCCGGCCTTGTCGGGATCAGACGATTGGCGTTTTTTAAATGCTCACCCGATTCGATCGATTCCCACGTTCGAGTTCCAGCCTTGACTCCACCGCCCGCCGCAGCCGCAAGGCTCGACAGCGCTCCATTGCCCGTGAGCGAAAAGAAAAAGGTTCATCGCGCTGCACCCGCGCGCGCGGACCGGCCGTTTCGCGGCATCGCGCTGATCCTCGCTTCGACGGTGTTTCTGGGCGCCTCCGATGTCACCGCCAAATATCTCTCAGGCACGCTGCCCTCGATCGAGATCGCCTGGATCAGGTTTTTGGTGTTCGCCTTGATTATGGCGCCGGCAATGGTGCCAGGCTCGCCGATCTTTGCCTTGCGAACGCCGCGCCCGGGCCTGCAACTTGCGCGCGGCGCCGCACTTTTGGGCTCATCGCTGTTTTTCATTTCCGGCTTGCGTTTCCTGCCCATTGCGGAGGCTTCCGCCACCGGCTTCGTTTCGCCCCTGTTTGTCACCGCCCTCTCGATCATTCTTCTCGGCGAGAGCGTGGGCCTGCGCCGCTGGTTGGCGACCGCGGTCGGATTGATCGGCGTGCTGATCATCCTGCGGCCGGGCACCAGCGCGTTTCATCCCGCCGCGTTCTTCCCGCTGGTGTCGGCGCTGGCCTGGGCCGGCACGCTGATCATGACGCGCATGATGAGCGGGCGGGAGCGCGCCGTCACCATCATGACCTGGTCCTCGATCACGGGCGTGTGCATCTTGTCGGCGCTGGTTCCGTTCGTCTGGATCGCGCCAAGCTGGAACGACGTACTGTTCGGGGTTTTCATCGGGGTTGCTTCCACGGCCGGTCAATGGATCGTCGTGCTCGCTTTCCGCTACGCCGATGCCTCCGTGCTCGCGCCGTTTTCGTATACCCAGCTGCTCTGGGTCTCTATCCTCGGCTTTCTGATTTTCGGCGAGGTGCCTGACGTCTGGACCGTGGTCGGCGCCGTCTTCATCGTCGCCAGCGGTCTCTATACCGCCCATCGCGAGCGCGTCAGGCGCTTGCAGATTTCGGTGCAAGCCGAGCCTTCGCCGAACGCCTGACCGCTCACACCGGCAGCGCCGGTGAATATTTTACCTGGCTGAGCGCAAAGCTCGATTCGATCGAGGCGATGCCGTCGAGCCGCGTCAGCTTGTTCTTCAAAAATGCTTCATACGACGAGAGGTCGGCGGCGACGACGCGCAGCAGGTAATCGCGGTTTCCCGTCATCAGGTAGCACTCGAGAACCTCGTCCCATTTCGAGATTGCCCGCGCAAAACGGTTGAGGTCTTCCTCCTTTTGCCGCGCCAGCTTGATCGAGATGAATACGCTGACATGCAGACCCAACGATTTCTGGTCGACGGTTGCGATATAGCGCGTGATGACGCCGCGCTGCTCGAGCAATTTCACCCGGCGATGGCACGGGGAGACCGACAGGCCGACTTTCTCGGCGAGTTCGGCCATGGTGGTGCGGCTGTCGGCCTGCAGCAGGCTGAGAATCTTGCGGTCGATGGCATCCAGCGTCGGCATTGGAATGGACTCTCTTTGGAGGGCTTACAGCTGGTAAAATATCCCAATTTTCCCGGGTATGTCGCCAAAATTTGAGATTTTTACCGGAAGCGGGCGCGGTAACATCGCAGTCGTAATCACGGTGGAGGAAACCGCCATGACGACCGACCCGGCACGCTTGGAACTGCTGTCTGCGCTCGCCCGCAAGGTGCTGTGGCTGTCCTCGTGGACCATTCATCACGCCAATCACATCCGGCCCAATGTCGACGGCCTGAAGGTCGGCGGCCACCAGGCTTCCTCGGCTTCGCTCGCCACCATCATGTCGGCGCTCTACTTCTCGGTGCTGCGGCCGCAGGACCGCGTCGCGGTGAAGCCGCACGCGAGCCCGGTTTTCCACGCGATCCAGTACCTGTTCGGACACCAGACTCGCGAGAAGCTTCAGAATTTTCGCGGCTTCAAGGGCGCGCAGTCCTATCCCTCGCGCACCAAGGATGTCGATGATGTCGACTTCTCCACCGGCTCGGTCGGGCTTGGCGTCGCGCAGACCTTGTTTGCCTCGCTCGTGCAGGACTACGTCAAGGCACATGGCTGGGCCAGGGATCGCGTTGAGGGGCGCATGATTGCGCTTGTCGGCGACGCCGAGATGGACGAGGGCAATATTTTCGAGGCGTTGCTGGAAGGCTGGAAGCACGGCCTGCGCAACACCTGGTGGGTGGTCGATTACAACCGCCAGAGTCTCGACGCGGTGGTGCGCGAAGGCCTGTGGGAGAAATTCGAAACCATGTTCCGCAATTTCGGCTGGGACGTGGTGATCGTGAAATACGGCAACCTGATGCGAAAGGCGTTCGCCGAGCCCGGCGGCGGGGCGCTGAAGAAGTGGATCGATGAATGTCCCAACCAGCTCTACTCGGCCCTGTGCTTTCAGGGCGGGGCCGCGTTCCGCAGACATTTGCGCGACCAGATCGGCGACCAGGGTGCGGTGTCGCAGCTGATCGACCGTCGCAGCGACGCTGAGCTGCTGGAACTGATGTCCAATCTCGGCGGACACGACATGGCGAGCATGTGCGAGGCGTTCGAAGCCATCGCTCACGATCGGCCCGTCTGCTTCATCGCCTACACCATCAAGGGCATCGGGCTGCCGTTTCAGGGCCACAAGGACAACCATGCGGGACTGATGACGGTCGCGCAGATGGAGAAATATCGCTCCGCACAGAATATCCGGCCCGGTCACGAATGGGAAAAATTCGAGGGGCTGCCGCAGGACCCGACGGCCCTGGAAGCGTTTCTCGCCGCTGCGCCGTTCAACCGCGAAGGCAGGCGCCGCCTGACCGCGCCTTATATCGACGTTCCCGAGCGGTTGTCCTTCACGCCGTCGCCCCAGATGTCGACGCAGCAGGGGTTTGGCCTGTTGCTGAACGAAATCGCGCGCGGCGACAGCGAACTCGCCGCCCGAATCGTGACGGCTTCGCCTGATGTCACGGTATCGACCAATCTCGGTGCCTGGGTTAACCGCCGCGGCCTGTTCGCGCGCGCCGAAAAGGCCGACCTGTTCCGCAGCGAAAAAATCCCCTCGACCTTCAACTGGGATGCCTCGCCAAGGGGACAGCACATCGAACTCGGTATCGCCGAGATGAACCTGTTCATCCTGATGTCGGCGCTCGGGCTGTCGCACACGATCAACGGCGAGCGACTGTTGCCGGTGGCGACCCTCTACGATCCCTTCATCGAGCGTGGCCTGGATGCCCTGAACTATGCCTGCTACCAGGATGCGCGTTTCATGGTGGCGGCGACGCCGTCGGGCGTAACGCTCGCGCCGGAAGGCGGCGCGCATCAGTCGATCGCAACGCCCTTGATCGGCATGGCGCAGGACGGGCTCGCCTCGTTCGAGCCAGCCTTCGTTGATGAACTCGCAGTGATCATGGCTTTCGGTTTCCGCTACATGCAGCGCGAAGAGGGTGAGGGTGGATCGATCTACTTAAGGCTCTCCACCCGCTCGATCGACCAGGTGCAACGCATGATGACGCCTGATCTGCAGAGCGCCATCACGGAAGGGGCCTATTGGCTGCGCAAGCCCGGTCCGAACGCGGAAGTCGTGATCGCCTACACCGGCGCGGTGGCGCCGGAGGCGATCGAAGCCGTCGGGCTGTTGGGCGAGAGCCGCCGCGACATTGGTCTATTGGCGATCACCTCCGCCGACCGGCTGCATGCGGGGTGGACCGCGGCGCGAAAGCTGCGCCGAGATCGCCGCGGCGTGCAGCATTTGAGTCATATCGAAAAGCTGCTCGCCCCTCTGCCGCGCGAATGCGGTATCGTGACCGTGCTCGACGGTCATCCCGCAACACTGGCCTGGCTCGGCAGTGTGCGCGGACAGCGTGCTGAAGCGCTCGGGGTCGAGCATTTCGGCCAGACCGGCACAATCGACGACCTCTACCGACACCACGGCATCGACGCCAACGCCATCATCGACGCGGCGGAAAGCCTGACCGCCGGCGCACCGGTGCGGCACCGGAAAATGGCGGTGTGAATGCGCTGCTACGCGATTTCCGCAAATCGGGTGGCTTACCTCCAGGGAGCATGCTTTCGGTTGGTTTCGATCCGATGGGTGCGCAGCCATGCCCGGTCATGCTTTCACAAAAATGGCGCGCCTTACGGGTGCGATAGCCAGAAATATTTGCGACATGCTCCGGCGCGCAGCTGAGCGATGGAAGCTATCCGAACTTTCTTCTCTTGAACGGCGGGATTTGGGGGTCCACGAGGTGCAGCGGGAGCTGAACAAATGGCCATGGCAGCATTAGCGGAGAGCGGCCATCCCCGCAAAGAGCAGAGATGGCCTCGTTCCGCAGCTCTAAAAATCGCTTTGCTCTTGCTCGCGTGCGCATAATGGCAACAGCGTTCGGGCGAGGTCATCGCCTGGTGATGACGACCTCGAGGTATTCGCTCGGAACCACCATCGTGGCATCGCCCGATGCATTGAAACGTTCCACAAGTCCGATGATATCGCTGTAAAGAGCCTTGCTGCCCTTCTCCCCCAGCGCCCCAAACGCCTTGAGCACTGGCCCGTAGTAGGTTTGGAATATTTCGAGAAAGTGCTGCGCCGATCGATAGCGGAAAACGAAATGACGTGGCTCCGCCACGATTGCCGATGCCGCAGCACCGAAGGTAGACGACAGCCAATTCTGCGTGCCCCAGACGGAAGGCGGCTTGACTGTGGTCGGCGGTGGCAGGTGCTTGCCGATCGTCTTGAACAGCTGGCCAATGAAGCCCTCGGGTGTCCAGTTCGCCAAGCCGATCCGACCGCCGGGCCTGGTCACACGCACCATTTCGGCGGCAGTGCGGTCCTGGTCGGGACTGAACATTGCGCCGAAGGTCGAAACCACGGCGTCGAAGGACGCACTCGCAAACGGCAGGTTCTCGGCGTCGGCAACCTTGAACTGGACTTGAAGCCCTTCCGCCTCGGCGCGCCTGTGTGCGCGCGCCAAGAGCGACTCGACATAGTCGGTGCTTGTGACCTCGCACCCGCGCCGGGCGGCCGCGAGCGTAGCGTTGCCGTTGCCGTCGGCGACATCAAGCACGGTCTGGCCGGCGCGCAAATCCATGCTCTCCGCCAAGCGTTCACCGACAATCTGCAACGTCGTACCGATCACGGCATAGTCGCCGGACGACCAGGCTGCCTGCTGCCTTGACTTCAGGGCCTTCAGGTCCGGATTTGGCTTCCCGGCCGCGGGCGGGATGCATTCAATGATCGTAGTCATGATGGCTCTCTCTGGGAATTCGGGGGTTGCGATGCTTTGCTCCAGGCGATTCATCGAGGTGCACTCGGTGTGCATCCTTGATCCAATCACTATGCAAATCGCCGCTGACGCTGAATGACCAGGATGCTGGACGTTTTGCTCGAACGTCCGTATTCGTCATCGTGCCTGCCGATTGTGCGGCAAGCTTGCCCGGCCCTCCGATATTCCAGGAGGAGGAAGCTTGCGAGGCGACTCCCAATGCCCTTGAGGCAGTGATGCGGCACCGTTCTCACTGCAATCGTTTTATGCGACTGGTCCGGGCGTCCAATCGTCGCCGGAAAGTGGTGTAACCCTTACGTCATCAATTACTCCCCGTCGCAGGCTTGGATCGAAATAGCGCATCGTCCGCTCATTGAAATCAATGATGCGACCAGGCGTCAAAGGCCCCACATCATTTATTTTGATGATGGCCTTCTTGCCTGCACCCTCAACGAGGGCATATTTCGGCCTCGCGCCATAACGGACCCCGCCAAATTCCTTTCGCAAATTGGTTTTGATGGCAGCCGCCCACGCAGAGGAATCATAGCGCTCCCCTGAAGCGGTATGCACGCCGCCCTCCCGATATCCGGACCGGTAAGGATTATACATGGATGCTGCGCCAGTGATCGCGGCCCCAGAAACGGCGATAACGACAGCATTTGAATGCACTGCATCGATATCATTTTGAGCCATGGCAACAGATGAAAATGCAAGTGTCATTACGGCGCCGCAAATTGTGGCGTTCAAGCGAAACACCATTATCACTCCTTTGATTGATTTTGGTCGGCTTCGTCGGCGTGCTGGAGCGCGCGCCTTTTTTTCATCCCCGCTACTGCGCTACGGCAGCAGCGAGCGCGACGATGGTCGTGATGGTCGCAAGCCGATGAACACAAAGATCATGTGCCGGCGTTTAGTCGATCCACCGCGGTTCCATCTTGCGAATGACCGCCAATTTTTTGTTATTTGCGGCATCTTCGCTGGCAACTCTGATTGTCAGCCGCGCCACAAATGACGAAGGGCCAATAAGCGATCACTTCCGCTTATTGACGCTGATCTGCGCTTCCGGATTTGCTGGATAAACTGACAGATCGAGAACCGCGATTGCCCGTTGCGTTGTGTGGGTCGCGCCCTAGCTCGAACGGGTTCGCCATTGGCCTGGTGATTGGCCGACGAATTTTTTGAAGGCCCGGCTGAATGCAGCTTCGGACTCGTAGCCGACTTCATGAGCCACACTGGCAATGCGGGCAGTCGGATCCATCAGACGCCTGGCAGCGATCTGCATCCGCCATCGGGTGAGATATTGAATCGGCGGGTATCCGACCAGATCATTGAATCGATCGGCCAAGACCGACCTTGAGGCGGCGGCCTCCGAGGCGAGCTGCTCCAGCGTCCAGGCGCGCGATGGCCGCGCGTGCAGCAGCGTCAGCGCGCGCCCGACCAGAGGATCGCGTAACCCCGCGAGCCAGCCGGTATTGCCGCCTTCAAGTTGGTCCATGTAGAGCCGAATGACCTCGACAAACATCAGTTCGGAAAGACGATTGAGGACACTCTGGCTCCCGGCTCGTTTATTGCGCATCTCAGTGGTGGCAAAGCGGATGAATTCATCGAGCAGACTGTGGGAAGCCAACGAGTCACGCCCAACCCGCATGAAGCGCGGCAGGGAATCCAGCAGCGGATTGAACGGACGCACGTCGCAACTGAAGAAGCCGCATATCAGCCGCGACTCGCTCGGACCATCGCCGCCGGTCTGAAGCCGGAAAGGCACGGCAACGTCTTCTCCCGGCTTGCCGTAAACATCAAAGTTAGGCTCGGCGCGCATGCCCGGCGCACTCGAAACGACATGCGGATCACCATGCGGGACCACCACGATGTCGCCCTCGGTTAGCTTGACGGGCTCGGATGCGTTATTTCCGACGAGTGAAATCCAGCACGAGCCTGCGGTGACGACGTGATACTCGATCGCGTGCTGGGCGCCGGGCGCAACCTGGGGAGCGATCTGCGCTGCGGGCGGTGCTTCCGCGACCCACGGCGATTTTGCCGTCACCTCGAAAAAGACCGATCCGGAGAGATGTACCGCTGCGAGAACATCCGACAACGTGTCCGCACTCACCGGCGTGTTCCTTCGATGAAAGATCGCGTGTTCGCCTGTCCCGGACGCAAGAGCAAATCCGCCGGACGACCGGCAATGATGATCATGAAACAGGATGTTTGAGCAAAAGGTTCAGCATCCCGGTCATTCAGTATCGTCTGCAATTGACATAGTGATCACGCCGGGAATGCACGCAATGTGCACCTCGATACATCGCCTACGGCAATGTGTCGCAGCTCGTTGTCGTTAGCGAGAACAGTCATGACGATAAGACCTCTGCCGGCTGAGTTTTTGCATGCCGAGCTGGTTGATGATTTGCCGGGACGCTTCGAGAAGATTCTCGAGGCTTTCCTCGTCAGCCGCGGCAATCCCTTGCACGACACGGATCTGGCGCTTGCCGATCACCCTGAATCGATCGTCGGACATTGTCTTCGGATGGCTGTCATCGTGCGTGGCGACGATGCCGCGCACCAGTCCGAGCTTGCGGAAAGCATCACCGCGATTGAGACGATTTGCCGCGAAGTCGACGGGCAAGCGCGCCGTCACGCCTTTGCAGCGCGCGCCTGGCTTGACGGCGATCACGCCCTTGCGGTCGAACGTTACGGGGCGATCGTTGTCGACTTCCCACGCGACATTCTCGCGCTCGTTGTTGCGCATGCGCTCGACTTCCGTCTCGGTTTACGGCGCATGCTGCGAGATCGCGTTGCTCAGGTCTTGCCTGAATGGCATGCGGCGATGCCCGGTTATGCCAGCGTTCTGGCAATGTATGCTTTCGGCCTCGAGGAGAACGGTCAATATCGCCGCGCTGAGAAAATGGCGCGACGCGCATTGGAGGTCGACCCGCGGCATCCCGGAGCCATGCATGCCATCGTGCATGTCATGGAAATGCAGGGACGCGGAAGAGAGGGGATCGAATTTCTTGCAGCGAACGAATCCGCATGGATCGACACGAGCTTTGCCGTCCATCTGGCCTGGCATCGCGCCTTGTTTTTCCTCGATGCCGACGATGCGCCATCCGCGCTCGCCGTGTACGACACGCAGATCGCTTGGTCCCGAGCGATGTCGGAACTCGCCGATGCTTCGGCGTTGCTTTGGCGCTTGCAGCTCCGCAATGTCGACATCGGCGCGCGATGGTCGCGGTTGGCTGACCTCTGGGAGAGGCAAGGGCTCGCCGCAGCACGGCCGTTTTATATCGCTCACGCGATGATGGCGTTCGCGGCGGCGGGTCGCACTGCGCCCGCACGGCGCATCTTCGATCAGTTGCGGCACGCGGAGGCGAGCGGTGGCCTGCCATCGCACCCCGAGCAGTCCCTTGTTGTGCCGTTCTGCGAGGCCTTGATCGCCTTCGCCGTTGGCGACTATGCCGGTTGCGTGCGACGGCTTGAGGTCGTGCGTCACATGATGCATGAATGTGGGGGCAGTCACGCTCAATGCGATCTCCTCCAATTGACATTCGTGGAGGCGGCACTGCGCGCCAGGAAGGCCAATCTTGCACGCGCGCTTGTAGCCGAGCGCACCGCGCAAAAACCCTTCAGCCGGCTCAATCGGCGACTCCGGCAGCGCCTGGCCTGATTGTCGCCCGACATGGGCTGGATGCTTGTCCGGCTTGAACCCGGCCACGGCGCTTTGACGAGCGAGCCGCATGCCGGTCATCACAGTGGCGCGCCCCGGATGGACGTCCGGGTGAATCCTGCTGGTTTCGCCGTTCCCTCGCTATGTCCGGCCATGGGTGCAATGCGGCCTTCTGCTTGTGGCGGGTTCATTTTTGCCTGCATTCGTGCAAGGATGGCGGTGAACGCACCGTTCTCCCTTCCATTGCCCGTGAAATAAAGAGGTCTAAGATGGTCAACCGTATGCAATTCTACATCGACGGCGCCTGGGTCGATCCGGTCGTCAGGAAATCCACGCCAGTTGTCAATCCTGCGACCGAAGAGGCGATGTACGAGGTTGCGCTCGGTTCCAAGGCCGACGTCGACAAGGCGGTCGCCGCCGCACGGCGCGCGTTCGAGACCTATTCGCAGACCAGCCGTGAGGAGCGCGTCGCGCTGCTGGCCAAGATCGCCGAAGTCTACAAGAGCCGGATGAAAGAGATCGGCGCTGCGGTGTCTGACGAGATGGGGGCGCCGCTGTCGATGGCCGAAAAACTGCAGGCCGGCGCCGGCCTCGGCCACATCCTCTCCACGCTCGAGGTTTTGAAGAACTATCATTTCGAAGAGCCGGCCGGCTCGGCGGTGGTGGTGCGCGAACCCGTCGGCGTTGTCGGCATGATCACGCCGTGGAACTGGCCGCTCAATCAGATCGCCTGCAAGGTCGCGCCGGCGCTTGCCGCCGGCTGCACCATGATCCTCAAACCTTCGGAATTTACGCCCTCGTCGGCCTTGATCTTTGCCGAAATCCTGCACGAGGCCGGGGTGCCGAAAGGCGTGTTCAACCTGATCAATGGGCTCGGCCCCGAGGTCGGCGCCGCGATGAGCGAGCACCCCCACATCGACATGATCTCGTTCACCGGCTCGACCCGTGCCGGCATCGACGTTGCCAAGCGCGCCGCGCCTACCGTCAAGCGCGTCAGCCAGGAACTCGGTGGCAAGTCGCCGAACGTCATTCTCGAAGGCGCCGACCTCACCAAGGCGGTCGCCGGTGGCGTGATGCATATGTTCAACAATTCCGGCCAGTCATGCAATGCGCCGAGCCGGATGATCGTGCCGCTGTCGAAGATGAAGGAAGTCGCCGCGATCGCCAGGGGCGTGGCTGAGAAGACCAGGGCGGGCGATCCCCGCGCCGAAGGCACCAATATCGGCCCGGTCGTCTCGCGCATTCAGTGGGACAAGATCCAGGCCTTGATCAACAAGGGCATCGAGGAAGGCGCAACGCTGGTGGCCGGCGGTCCCGGCCTTCCCGAAGGCGTCAACAAGGGCTTCTATGTCCGCCCGACCATCTTCTCCGACGTCACCAACGAGATGACGATCGCGCGGGAGGAAATTTTTGGCCCCGTGCTGGTCATCCTCGGCGCCCAGGACGAAGACGATGCCGTGCGGATCGCCAACGACACGCCCTACGGGCTCGCCGGCTACGTCACCGCCGACACGGTCGACAATGCGCGCAAGGTCGCCCGCCGTATTCGCGCCGGCAATATCAACCTGCAGGGCGTGCCGAACGATCGCACCGCGCCGTTCGGCGGCTACAAGCAGTCCGGCAACGGCCGCGAGTGGGGCAAGTTCGGCCTCGAGGAATATCTCGAGGTGAAGGCAGTCGCGGGCTTCAACGCGGCGTAGGGCATCGCGGTTTTATCGAAGCGCCGGGGTGGCTTTGCGGCCCCGGCGCTCTTGCTTTCGGCCAATTCACTTTCGTCATGGCCGGGCTTGACCCGGCCATCCACGTCTTTGTGTTCGAAAGAGAGAGTAAGACGTAGATCACCGGGACAAGCCCGGTGATGACGGAGCGGAGCGCCGGATTGCTTCGTCGCTTGAGCTCCTCGCAATGACGGCTATCCCCCCAGCGCGCCTTGCGTGTTGACATAAAGCGCGTAGATCGACTGGCTCGCGGCCATGAACAGGCGATTGCGCTTGAGCCCGCCGAAGCAGACATTGGCGCAGCGCTCGGGCAAGGCGATGCGGCCGATCGGCTTGCCGTCGGGCGCAAAGACCATGACGCCATCGAGCTCGGCACTGCCCATGCCCCAGCCGCACCAGAGATTGCCGTCGATGTCGCAACGCATGCCATCGGGCGTGCCGGGGCCGGCATCGATGTGCACG
Source organism: Bradyrhizobium sp. (assembly GCF_035570375.1). Lineage (GTDB taxonomy): Bacteria > Pseudomonadota > Alphaproteobacteria > Rhizobiales > Xanthobacteraceae > Bradyrhizobium. The sequence goes on from NZ_DATMLW010000017.1 coordinate 66,580, forward strand.
CGCTTGCCGGTGATCTTCTCGCCATCGGCCGTCACGTCATAGGCGAGGATCTTGCGGTTTGGCACGCCACGCGATTCCACCACGTAAAGGATTTTTTCATCCGGCGAAAAACACAAGCCGTTCGGCCCGAGCACGCCTTCGGCAACGATCGTGGCTTTGCCGGTCCTGCCGTCGATGCGGTAGACATTGGGTTCGATCTCGGATTCGGCGACATATCCTTCGTAATTGCCGAGTAGCCCAAAGACCGGATCGGTGAACCAGATCGAGCCGTCGGATTTCACCACGACGTCATTGGGCGAATTCAGCCGCTTGCCGTTGAAGGAGTCGATCAGCACCGCTGTCGAGCCGTCATACTCGGTCCTGATGAGGCGGCGCCCGCCATGCTCGCAGGTAATCAGGCGGCCCTGCCGGTCGCGGGTATTGCCGTTGGCGAAATTCGAAGGCTTGCGAAAGATGCTGACCGCGCCGGTTTCCTCTTCCCATTTGATAATGCGCTGGTTGGGAATGTCACTGCACAAAAGATATCGCCCATCGCCGACCCAAACCGGGCCTTCGGCCCAGCGCAGGCCCGTGGCCAGTCTTTCGACGGCCGACAGTTTTAGCCAGTATTTTTCAAAGCGCGGATCAAGCGCGTGGATGGCGGGATCGGGATATTGCGTCGCCGGCTGCCAGCCGGCGCGAACGGGTTGGTCGGACATTCAAAGTTCTCGTTGCTGTGTGGGAATTCCTCGCCGGACGTTCTGCTACCATCGCCCTCTCGCGGCGGCAAGCGCACCCGCATCTTCATGCCTTGCCGCCTCGCGCGCCCCGCGCCATACTGACTTCAAATCCGTGACAATGAGGGATGAAATGCCACGCATATTGATGACCGGTGCGTCGGGGGGAATTGGCACTGCTTTACGAAAATTATTGCCGCCGATCTATCCGGATTTGCTGCTGAGCGACTTAAAACCGCCCGCAGACCTCGGCAGAGGCGAAAAATTCAAGGCGGCTGAACTGTCCGATCTCGCCCAGGTCGAGGCGATCTGCGAGGGAGTTGACGGCATCCTTCATTTTGGCGGCTATTCGGTCGAGGGCCCCTGGGACAATATCCTGCAGTCCAATATCATCGGCTGCTACAATCTGTTCGAGGCGGCGCGCAAGAAGGGCGTCAAGCGCATCGTGTTCGCGTCGTCGAACCACGCGGTCGGGTTCTATCCGCGGCATCATCGGATCGGCACCGACGTAACGCCGCGGCCGGACAGCCGCTACGGCGTCAGCAAAGTGTTCGGCGAGGCAGTAGGCGCGCTCTATGCCGACAAGCATGGCCTTAAGGTCACCTGCGTACGCATCGGCAATTTCGGTGACAAGCCGCTGGATCATCGCCGGCTCGCGATCTGGCTGAAGCCGGAGGACTTGGTGCAGCTATGCCGGATCGGGCTCGATCATCCCGATATCCATTTCGAGATTTTCTACGGCGCGTCCTATAATGAGCGTTCCTGGTGGGACAACCACCGCGCCTACGACCTCGGCTATCGCCCGACCGGCCGTGCCGAGGATTTCCGTGAGCACGCCTTTACCGAGCAGGCCAAGCTCAAACCCGATCCCGTCGGGGATTTCTACCAGGGCGGCACGTTCTGCGGCATGGAGTTCGACGGCGACACCAGCAAGATCATCGACTGAAAATAGCCGCTGGCGGTATCCCGACGGACTAATTAGATGATCGTCATTCCGGGGCGAGAGCGGAGCGAGCGAACCTCAGATGTGCGGTTGCACATCGGGGAATCTTGAGGTTCTCCGATGTGCAATTGCACATCGTAGTTCGTGCTTCGCACGCCCCGGAATGACGACTTTATGTTAGGCGTGTGCCAACGTAAGGTGAAAGCACACAAAGGAAACAAGAAAATGGCTGACGGACTGCGCAAGGGACTGACGAGTTATGGCGACGCTGGGTTCTCGCTGTTCCTGCGCAAGGTTTTCATCAAGGCTATGGGCTATTCGGACGATGCGCTGAACCGGCCCATTGTCGGCATCACCAATACCTACAGCGACTACAATCCCTGTCATGGCAACGTGCCGCAGATCATCGAGGCGGTGAAGCGCGGTGTGATGCTATCCGGGGCGATGCCGATGGTGTTCCCGACCATCTCGATCGCGGAGAGTTTTTCGCATCCAACCTCGATGTATCTGCGCAATCTGATGGCGATGGACACCGAGGAGATGATCCGCGCCCAGCCGATGGATTCGGTGATCGTGATCGGCGGCTGCGACAAGACCCTGCCGGCGCAGATCATGGCTGCGGTCAGTGCCGATTTGCCGACCGTCGTGATCCCGGTCGGACCGATGGTGGTCGGGCATCACAAGGGTGAGGTCCTCGGCGCCTGCACCGATTGCCGCCGGCTGTGGGGCAAATATCGCGCCGGCGAAATCGACGATGTCGAGATCGAAGCCGTCAACGGCCGGCTCGCGCCGTCCGTGGGCACCTGCATGGTGATGGGCACCGCCAGCACCATGGCCTGCATTACCGAGGCGCTGGGCCTGTCGCTGCCGATGAGCGCGACCATTCCAGCACCACATGCCGAGCGCTTTCGCCTGGCGGAAGCCAGTGGCAGGGTCGCCGCCGAGATGGCCAAGGCAAAAGGTCCCAAGCCCAGCGAGCTCTTGACGAAGTCCGCATTTCGAAATGCGCAGGTGGTGTTGCAGGCGATCGGCGGGTCGACCAACGGTCTCATTCATTTGACGGCGATCGCCAACCGCACCGAACATCGCATCGATCTCGAAGACTTCGACAGGCTGGGCCGCGAGGTGCCGGTGCTGATCGACCTCAAGCCCTCGGGCGCGCACTACATGGAGCATTTCCATCATGCCGGTGGCGTGCCGAAACTGATGGCGCAGCTCGGCGATCTGATCGACCTCGATGCGAAGACCGTCACCGGCGCCAGTCTGCGCGACGTTGTTGCCGGCGCCGAAG
>NZ_DATMLW010000018.1:0-89269 GCF_035570375.1 Bradyrhizobium sp.
TTTCGTTTGTTTTCAAGCGGGAAGCATTGTGTCTGTTGCGCCTATAACCAGCGTTTTCATATGCTTTATCCGCGGTTTTGCCTTGAGCGAGGGCGTGAGCGAATAGTTCTTGGCGCTGGTTTCTAAGTGCAGGCATTAGCTAATTCGTCAGATCACCGCACCAACAGGATCAATGACCCGCACCTTGGATGCCGCGCCCAATTTGCCAAGCCGCTTTTTGCAATAGCGACGATATCGGACATTTGCCCTCGGCTCTTTCGGACATTCAGCGCTCCGCCGACGCTCCTGCGCTATCGCATTGCCCTTGCGATGCAACCCCTGGCTCAGGCCACGATCGGCACGCCATTGCTCCTCAGCTTCGCGTGCGCGCTCGGGCAGCGATTTGGAGCTATTCTTCTTGGCACTGTTCTTCAGTTCTTGTTCGCTAATGGGCATCTCTGCATCTCCAGTTGATTGAGTGTTTAGGTTTCGCTTCGCGCTTCCGGTGAAGGCGCCCCTGTCACTGAGTTCGACCTGATCCGTGGACGCACCTCGCCTTCCCACAAGAAGAAGGCGGGGTTTGCGTTGGTTTCTGTCACTTGAGACAGACCGTCACCGGCCCTTTCGGGCGCGCGTCGATCTACGATCTGCTCAATTACTTGTTGAGCGCGGGCCGGGGTCATCCTGTCGGTCCTAATCGTGTCCTCGTAATTGCTTAATGGCGGCGGCAACGCATCACTGATCGACCGGCGATGCGTTGCGTCCGGCTCCTTCTGGGCCGGGTCTCTGGCGCGGCGTGCCTCGCTCTGCACGCTTTGCTCTTTCGGCGTACACCGGGTTTTCCCCGGCTTCTCCCCCCACGGTCGATGATCCCATGGTTCGGCCCCGGCTGCTTTCACGGGGGACACGGCACACATGCGCCGTTCATCCTCACCATGGATCAGTCAGGAAGTATCGATGTAGATGGTGGTCGCGGCCGGTGCGGAAATCGTGCGACAGGTCATGACCGCGCCCTCCGTTCGATCCGCTCTGGCAGTGAGGCCAGGAGGGCGGCCGCGGTGGGGTCAATGGCGCCAGCGTGCCTACGGGAGAGCCGATTTAAAGCCTGGCCGGTCCTGCAATAGCTCCGACCCTCCCAGCGCGCTCTCCCGTGCCTTTCTCCGGTACGGCGCTGCAAAACCCACTGGATGCCTGCTGCGCACAAGATGACCCGCCAATTGTCGTTCAGATCGACGACAACAGAGTGGTAGTCGTCCGCCTCTTCGGACGTCGAGTACGGCGTGACCGAATCTTGCTTACTTCGCACTTACTTGCTCAAGTTTTCGGTCAAGCGCAGCCATCGGAACGCGGCGATCGAGATGGGCGCTGAAACCGGCCAAGCGATGGACATGCCGGAGCATGATTTGCAAAACGCCCAGATTTACATTCGAGGCGAAGGCGCTCATGAATTCGCCCTCAGAAGTGGAAGGCTTTTTAACCAGTTTTCGGCGTCGTCCTCGGCGATGATCGTCCGCCTGCCGATTTTCCGAGCCCGCAGGCGGCCTTCTTTGATTTCTCTGTAGGTCAATGTCCTCCCAACAGCATATCGCCCGCAGAAGGCTTCGACGCTCATCGCCCTCTGCGGAGCATGGCACTGCGGTTCCGGTTGGGGGACCTTCTCGGGCTTATTTGGCTGCTTTGAACTTGTCTGGATCTCGAACAAAAACCACCTCCGTGTGCGAGGCGGATATCGACGCTGGTTCGAGGCTGATCGGCAAAAAAGGCAAAGCAAGCCGCGCACCGGTCAATAACCGCTGTTGGTTGCTCCACCGATTCTCGGCTCGAGAAACAGGAGGGTGGATTAAGTGCGACGACCGAAGCGCTCGGTCCAAGATCACGGAAACGGCCCGCGAATCACCACTTAACAGAACATATGTTACACGCCAAAGGTCACCAGCGAAAGGCAGTGGTGACCAATGGCCCGATCAGTTTCACCGCGACCTTCACCGAGGCGGTGACGGGAGTCTCGGCCAGCAGCCTCACCGCGACCGACGGCACGGTGGCGAGCGTATCGCCGGTGGATTCCAGCCACTACACCATCGTGGTCAATCCGAGCCGAGGCTGGCGTCCGGGGCCGTGGCGCTGAGTCTGGTGGCGGGCGGCGCGACTGACGCGGCCGGCAATGTCGCGGTGGCGGCGGGGGCGGCGGCGGTGACCGTCAATGTCGCCGGGCCAGCGGCGGTTAGGCGAGCAGTCTGGAACGGCCTTAATCCGAGTAGCCCGGGCATTAGGCGGAAGCCATAGTGTGGTCTCGTCGACTGCGCATGGGCTCACGCTTTATTGGCGCGGCGCGTCGGGATCACGTCAGCGCCGTCGGACAACCTGAGCACGGGGAAATTCGCCCGAATAGTCTGCGCGACGTAGGACGGTGCCAAGTGGGCGTAATGCTTTTCGGTCATGCAGGGTGTTGGCGCCTCCGTAGAACACCCGCTCGCAACCGCGGGTCGTATCATAGTTGTGTTTCGGAACGATGGCAGCGTCGAGTGCCACGATAGAAATCCGGACGTTTCGGGGCAGGGAATGGCTTCGCTTCGGCCAGGATGATCCCGCCGGGTCAGTATCGATCGTCGAGTTGGCAACCCAGGCAAGTCCGGTGGTTTCTCTACTGTTCGGAAACCCGACGTCCACCCGAGCAACGCCGGCTTTCATGTCACGCCTTGTTGGCGCGGCGCAGCGGGATCACCTCGGCGCCGTCGCCAATGCCAAGCACCGGAAAATTCGCTCGGATGGTTTGTGCGACATAGCTCGGTGCCAGGTGGGCATAGTGTTTTTCGGTCATGCGGGTGTCGGCATGGCCGAGCTGCGCGGCGACGACGCCCATCGGGACGCCGCTCATGGCAAGAAGCGATCCATGGGTATGGCGCAGGATGTGGAAATTCACCGGCGGCGAGATTGCGGCCCGCTCGCTGGCCTCGTCGAGCGGCCGCTTCTGGTGCGAGGTGCCCCAGACGCCGCCGTCGTCGCGCAGGAACACATGATCGGATGGGCTCTTGTTCTTGGTCCAGCCGGCAAACGACCCCTTGGCTTCGTCGGTCAGCACGACGTGACGGATTTTTCCCTTGCTGAGGCGGATCGCCAACGTGCCACTGTCGCTGTTGAAATTTGCGCATTTCAGGCGGGCGAGTTCGGAATAGCGGCAGCCGGTCAGCATTGCGGCCTGCACCAGCTTGCGGAATTCCCCGGGGCAGGCGTCGACCAGCCGGCGCGCCTCGGCCGCGCTGAGATAGCGCACCACGGCTTCGTCGACCTTTCCAAAGGGTTTTACCTTACGCCAGGCGCCGTCGGAGGAGACGCGGTCGGCCTGGAAGGCGCGGTTGAGCGCGGCCTTCAGCATCGTGAGGATGCGGTTGGTGGTGGCCTTGCGCGCCCGGCGGGCATCCTCGTCGTCGGCAGTCGCGCGAGTGGCCGGCTCGGTCGCGGTCCGCTTGCTGCGAACCCGCTTGGGCTGGGTCGCCAGCTTGTTGCGCCATCGGTTGATGCGCTCGGTGGTCAGTTTTTCGATCTGGATGGCGCCAAGCTCCGGCAGGATCCAGGCATCGAACACATACTTCGCCCCGCGCACGGCAGTCGGGCTTTTCTCGGCAGTGATTTCGGCGAGATAGTCCTTCACGGTGTCGGCGACGGAGTAGGTGCCTTCGCGGACCATGCCTTCGGCAATCAGCCGCTGCCGCTCGCCCCAGCGCCGTGCCTGTTCCTGGGCCTGCCAGTAGTCGAGCACCTTGATGCCATCGGCATCAACCGTGTCGTCGGCGACACCAAGCGCCTCGGTGGCGTAGACGCCGGCGCCGCGATAGCAGCGGGCGATCCATGAGCCGGCGACAGCGCCACGGTAATAACCGAGCCGCAGACCCTTCGCGATTTTTGCGAAATACGGCGTGCGGCGAATCCGCAATCGCGCGCGCGCGGTTCGGCTTTCGAGGAAGGAATTGCGGGCCGTGCGCGCCATCCGGCTTTGTTCCATTTCTTCAACTTTTCTCCAACAGACGGGAGAAAATCGCAATGGACTCTAGCGGACGCAGGCGACTTAAGCAATTGATACTATTTAGTTTGTGGACGTCCATGGACGTCCGCCAACGTCCGGGTTACAACTCTCTCAAGGCTGAAACAGGGGTTCGATTCCCCTTGGGAGCGCCATGTCTCGATGTCTGAACCCTTTTGCATCTAAACACTTGGCGGTGGCGCAGATGTCGATGGTCTTCCGCAGCTTGGGTCTAGCGCTCGCCTTGGCAGTGCTTTGTCTCGACGTGCGTGCGGTCCACGCCCAGGCTCTGCCATATTGGACCTCGACCTGGCCACCAAGCCTCAACTCGGCCGGATTTGGCGGCAGCGAGGCCACAGACAGCTTCTCGTCGCGCTACAACCTGCCGAACGGCTGGTTTGTCGGCGGCGAGCGCGGCGGGTTGGGTCTTGCCATCAACAGTTTCAGCCCGGGCGGAGCATGGGGAAGCACATCATTCGCATACGAAGGCGTGCAGTTCGGTTACAATTTCAAAAGCGCGCCCGTCACGGTCTATGCCGGTTTCGACACGTTGAAATACAACACCGGCATCGGCAGTCCTTTGGCCGGTTTCGACTCCTTGTCGTCGAGCTCGGCGCCCGGCTACGGCGCGCATGCCGGCGTCGAATTCCGCCCCACCTCAAATCTCAGCCTGTCGCTCGCGGTCGGTTTCGCCCAGCAGGGCGGCCGCATCGACAGCGACATCAATTCCTCGCTGCCGCCCGGCGCTACACCGCTTTATTTCGGCGCTCGCCGCTGACGCGCGCCTCTTTGTTGTCCTGCTAACGGATCTGGTGGAGCAGCTTTCGTTATGAAAGCTAACGACCTCGTCACGAAGCGCCGCGCGAAAACTCTCCGCACGGCGCCTTGAGCGCGCAAGCGATGAATCAGGGGGCGCGCGTTACTTCAGGTAACCGACGTAGTAGATGCCGATCGTCTTTTTCGAAGCGTCGAGGATCGGCTTGTATCCGGTGATGTAGGGTTTGCCGAGAATGTCAGCCTCGCCATAGAACGGCTCGTCCTTCCTGATGGACTCGATGGCCTTGCCCGCGGGGTCCAGGACGGTGCCGATGGCGCGGGAGCCATCATCCTTTTTAACGTTGGTCGCGACGCGCACATACTCGTTGCCCTGCTTGACGAAGATCGTGGCCGTGCCGCGTGTCTTCTTCGCCACCTCATCAACCAGTTCGAAATTGTTGTTCATCCTGGTGGAGCCGAAATAGATTGCGGGCACCTCCTTGCCCGCGACAGTATCGGTACCCTCGACTTTGGCCGGACCAAGTTGGGTCGCCATGGATTCCAGGAGCTGCATTGCGGACCTCACCCTTTCGTCCTGAGCCAGGCCACTCCGCGGCAGAAGCGCAAGCGCAGCGACGCACGCGAGCGCCAGAACAGCGAGTTTGATTTGCGTGATTTTCATGAGCTTCCCTCCTCTGAGAACGGAACAATTCCATCTGCGTGATCTCAGAATTGACCGCTGGAGTTTTTTCATTGGAGGTTAAAGCGTGTCGTCAGCTCGCTTTTCGCGAGCTTTCCCTGACCAAACAGACGCATTCGCTATCGCAGTGATTTTTGCTGGAGCTGTCAAATATTCGCCCACGATGTTTATGCGCCAAGGCAGACTCAAAGTTCAGCGATGGGACGAAACGTCGCGGGTGATGCCGTCCTCACTCCACGCTTTCGCGCTCTATCGAGGAGCGGGACGGATATCGCGCTGGTTTCGAACTGCTGTGACCTCGCTACCGACCCGATTGAGGCGAGAGAACAAGGAGTGTGGCGACCATGGGCATCTACTTCGAAATCCAGGCAGACCAGACCGACCGCGCCAAGCGTTTCTATACGGATGTCTTCGCCTGGAAGTTCACGAAGGCGCAAGGCACGCCGGTTGAGTACTGGCGCATCGAAACCGGCGAGGGCCGCGGCGGTCTTCTCAGACGTCCCGCACCCGCGCCACCTGCCCATAGTGGAACGAACGCCTATGTTTGTTCGTTTGAGGCGACCAGCTTCGACCAGGTGGCCGATGCGATCATCAAACATGGCGGCAGTATTGCGCTTCCGAAGTTCGCGGTGCCCGGCGTCTGCTGGCAGGGCTATTTTCTCGATACGGAAGGAAACACGTTCGGCGTTTTCCAGCCGGATTCAAGTGCCGGTTGATCAGGAGGCGCTCTGGGCGCGCATTTACTTCCCATGAAGCGGTGCTGCCCGGCGTATCGCCGCCGCGCTGTGGCCGCGGCACGCGCTGCATGGAAAGCGATAACAACAGAACGGACCTGACCCTCAATTCCGGTTCAGCGCGCCGACGGTGGTGCCGGCAAGAAGCTCCTTCACCGCTTGCGTCGTGGCGATGGTGGCCGCTTCGTCATAGGCCACCGTCGTTCCCCGCTCGACGCATGGATCGTTCAGATCGAAATGCTTGCCCGTCCTGCTGTTCAAAATCTCCCCGTTCTCACCTTCAACAAGCCGGCAGTTGCGCGTGGTCTGTGCCCGCTGAAGTTTCAGCGGCTGCTTCAGCATGAAGGCGTCGAAAGCGTGATACGCACCCGGAAATTCGGTCAGAACCACGTCTGCACCGGACTTTTTCAGACGGGCAACGTAGTCGCGGCACGGCTCGATGGAGACCCAATCATCGGCGATGCCATGGAAAAGACGTATCGGCTTTCCGGTGACCTTGTCGTCATCCTTCAGGGTGACGTTGCACGGTGTATAGAGGCCGATATGCGCGGCGAATTGCAGGTTTGGCGGACCGTACATTTTCCGGAATCGCTCGTTGCTGGAATAAACGGCCGCCACCGCGCCCTTTGAAAAGCCCATCACGGCGATGCGGTTCGTATCGATCCGAGGATGTTGGGCCAGCGTTGCTAACGCCCGATAAGCATCGACCATCATCGCAAGCGTAGCGAGCTGCGACTGATCGTCGATCGTGTTGTTGATGCCGCGTCCGGAGAAGCTGTCGACAACAAAAGTGGCCACACCAGCGCCGTTGAGTTCCTGAATCCATCGTTCATGGGTCGACCCAAGTCCTCCCGATCCGTGGACCAGGATGACGGCCGGAAGCCTGTCGGTCCCGGGCCTCGGAATACGCAGTTCTCCGCCCAGCACGGTGGAGTTGCCGCTGCTGTCACCGGTCAGGAATTGCGGCGTGCTGAGCGTGATCGTCTCTATCGGGCGAATTTCTATCCGCGCCTGTGCATGGGCCTGGCTCGGCAGGTTGATGAAGAGGCCCAACGTCATCGCGAGGGGGATCGAAAGAAGCCATGACCTGAACTTGGTTGGGTTCATCTGTTCCTCCTGGACCAGCTTGCCAATTATTTGTAGCACTTTTGTGCTCGCTGTGGAGGCTCGGCTCTTTCAGCGCCAACTGGCTATGACGCCTTGCGGAAGGGACGGGACGCCCGACCGTCCCATCCGAAGGTATCGATCGAGATCGCCTGGATTCCAGTTGCAAACCTGCAAGACAGGCGCAATCCTTGACCCGCAATAGGCGGGAAAAACAGGTCGGGAGGAAACGATGGCTTTGGAAACCAGTCGGCGCGCCTTCGTCAAAGGTGCGGCGGGCATATTGGCGACGCCCTGTCTTTCCCGCAAAGTGTTCGCGCAGGACGTGATCAAGCTGCGCTGCTCGCTCGATACGGCGCCTTCACACCCGCGCAACCAGGCGATAACAGACTATCTCGACAAGCTCGACCAAGCGAGCAACGGCAAGATCAAGTCCGAACTGTTCCACTCCGGCCAGCTGTTCGCCGATCTCAATGTCACCAAAGCCTTGATCCAGGGCCAGATCGACATGGCCGCTCCCGGCACCTGGACCATGACGGGGCTCGTGCCCGACAGCGACTTCTGCCAGTTGCCGGCCCTCTACAGTCCCTCGATCGACGTGTTTCGCCGTTGCAGCGACGGCGCGCCGGGCGAACTTGTCGGAAAGCAGATCGAGGCCAAGCTGCGCTCGCACATCCTCGGGCACTGGCTCGAACTCGGCTTCGAGAACTGGTACACGACCAGGAAGCCGATTCAGACCCTCGATGATTTCAGCGGATTGAAGATCCGCAGCCCCGGAGGCGCGGGGATCTCCTGGCGCATCGCGTTGGTGCGCGCAATCCCGAACGTCACGCCCTGGCCGAACGTGCCGCTCGCTTTGTCGCAAGGCACCTTCGACGGTTTTGTCAGCACCGACGAGAGCTGTACGTCGGCCAAGCTCTGGGAAGCCGGCGTCAGATATTCCTACGCCGATCACCAGTTCTTCGGCAATTACGTGCCGATGGTCAGCGATGGCTTCTGGTCGAAGCTTGGTGACGCCGAGCGGAAATTGATGCGCGATGTCTGGGCGGCCAACATCGCGCGCTACCGGGCAATGTCGGCAAAATCGCAAGCCGACGCCCGCGAAACCATGAAGTCGCACGGCGTCACGTTTGTCGATCCCTCAGCCGAGCAACTGGCCACCGATCGCAAGCGCATGATTGCGGCGCAAGCCGATCTCATTCGCGACGCCAAGCTTTCACCCGACATCGTCAAGCTCGTGAACGATACCGTCGCCAGTCACAGCTGATACCGACAGAAATAACCCGAAGGGAATTTGCCTTTGCGCGATCCGTGGTGGGACAGGGCCGAGCGGGTTCTGATCGGCCTGCTGGGCGCGCTCGCGATGCTGGTCGGGTTGGTGCAGGTCGTCGGGCGTTATGTCGCCCCGCGCTATGCCATTTCCTGGGCGGAAGAAGTGATCGTCTACCTGGTCGTCTGGGGCATCATGCTCGCCGCGTCCCAGCTTGTGCGCACCGATGGTCACGTCCGGCCCGATCTTCTGCTCAGGGCCGTGCCGCCGCGCGCCCAGCGCTGGATGGAGGTGACCAATTGCATCGCTGCGCTTTTGTTTTGCGCTGGTCTAGCCTGGTACGGCTGGAGCATCGTTGAGACCTCGTGGGAGCTGGACGAACGCAGTTCATCGGACCTGCAGTTTCCGATGTGGATTTACTCGGCAGCGGTCCCGACCGGGGCCGTGCTCATGACGGGGCGTTATCTGATCAGGCTCTACCGCTATCTTTTTGCTTTTGATCCGCAAACCATGACGGTCGGTCATATCCCCGCGCACGAACAAGCCGGCGGATCGAGCCCTTCTCCGCCGCAAGTCTAGTGGGGGGCGGGCGCGACCGGTCATGCTGTTGATTTTGTTTCTGGTGCTGTTCTTCGGCCTTCTCGCCGTTGGAATGCCGATCTTCCTCGTGCTCGGACTGTGCGCTGCGGTTCTCTACTTTGCCTCCGGTGAGCCACTGATCGGCGTCGCGCAGGTCATCATCGATCATCTCAATTCGCCGACGCTGATGTCGCTGCCCTTGTTCGTGATGGCGGCGACCTTCATGCGTCATGGCGGCGTCGCTAAGGCGCTGGTGGACTTTTCCGCCGCCTGGCTCGGCGGTATCCGCGGTTCGCTCGGGCTTGTGACAGTCGTCGCCTGCACGCTGTTTGCGGCGATCTCCGGCTCTTCGGTGGCGACCGCGCTCGCGATGGGAACGATTCTGCTCCCGGCCATGATCGAGAAAGGCTATCCGCGCAGTTTCGCGCTCGGCGTGGTCGGCGCCTCCGGCACCATCGGCATCGTCATCCCGCCTTCGCTGGCGCTGATCCTGTACGGCATCGTCGCCGAACAATCGGTGCCGCGCCTGTTTCTGGCCGGCGTGTTGCCGGGCCTGTTGCAGGCCGCGGTATTCTTCGGCTGGGTCTGGTACGACGCGCGGCGGCGCAAATTCCCGGTCGAGCCGACGCTGCCGTTCGCCGAACGCGTTCGGGTGACGGCGAGGGCGATTCCCGCCCTGATCGTGCCGGCGATCGTGCTCGTCGGCATTTATGGCGGGGTCGTCACCGTGACCGAAGCAGCCGCCATTGCCGCGGTGGTATCGCTCACGGTAAGTCTCGCCTATTACCGGGGCTTCCACTGGTCGGAAACGTTGTGGGTGGTGGCCGATGCGCTGAAAAGCGCCGGCGCGATCATGCTGATCGTCGCCACCGCATTGGCCTTCGGTCACTGGATGACGGCCTCCGGCATCCCGGCGGAACTCGTCAAGTGGGTTTTGGCGCGCAACATGGCGCCGTGGCAGTTCCTGCTCGCGATCAATGTGCTGCTGCTCGTGCTCGGCTGCTTCCTCGAGGTCATCGCGACGTTGCTCCTGGTGCTGCCGATCCTGGCGCCGGTGCTGCCCGCGCTCGGCGTCGATCCGGTGCATTTCTCGATCATTTTCACCCACAACATGGAGATCGCGCTGGTGCATCCGCCGGTCGGATTGAACCTGTTCGTGTTATCCACGATTTCGCATGCGCCGATCGGCGAGGTCGTGCGCGGCGTTCTGCCGTTCCTCATTCTGCTGCTGATCGTCCTGATGATCATCACCTACGTACCCGCGCTCACGCTGTGGCTGCCGCACGCAGTGTACGGGAACTAGATCCGGATGATCTTGTTTCACCTCTCCCCGCCGGGGAGAGGTGAATTTGCGTAGCAAATCGGGTGAGGGGCCATTGCTCTCACGAGAGATCGTAACCCCTCACCCCAACTCCTCTCCCAACGGGAGAGGGGGCGCACCTTCCGTTGCCGCGATCGTTCAATTTAGTCTCACCATGTTCATGGAAGGCGCGCCTCACTCCCAGCGAAACGCGCTTTTGATCCCGTCCACGACGAACTGCGTGGCGAACGCGGCGAGCACGATGCCGAGCAGCCGCGCCAGCACGATATTGCCAGTCCGTCCCAGCACGCGTGCCAATTGCCCCGCGAGCAGAAACGACAGGGCCGAGGCGAGCGCAACCGCGGCAATGATCAGGACCAGCGCGAGGAGGAGCGAGGGATCGCCACCGGTGCGGCTCGCCAGCAGCAGCGTGGCGGTAATGGCGCCGGGACCCGCGATCAAGGGGATCGCGAGCGGGAAGGCGGCAAGATCGGCGATTTTCTCGCGCGCGGCGCTCTCGGCTTCGCGGCTCTCCTGGCGCATGTGTTCGCCAAAGATCATCCGCGTCGCCACGCCGAACAGCAGGATGCCGCCGGAAATCTGGAAGGCCGCAAGTCCAATGCGAAGCTGCGCCAGGAACCAGTTGCCGAGCAGCGCGGTCACGATCAGGATCGCTGCGGCAATGACGGAGGAGCGCAACGCGAGCGCGCGCTTTTGCGTAACTTCAAGCCCCTGCGTGAGCGCGATGAAAGCGGGCGCGAGCCCGATCGGATCGATCACGAGCACCAGTGGAGTGGATTTGACATTCGCGACCCACCTAGCCGCAAGCTCGCAACGCGAATGTCAAATCCTAAACTCCACTGGAATCCTATATTTGCTAGTGGTCCTCTGATTCTAACATTCGCAAGAGTGCCTGCAGCAATGGGAGGCGAATGTTAGAATCGGACCACTAGCGTGACAAAGGATGAAGTCACGTAGTTCAGCATGGATCACGACAGTGGTGGATGCGTAACCGGTTTATCGGCTGAGTTGGACCGTCTTGTGTCGTTCTCTATCGGCGGATAGCCTGTTCAGCGGCCTCAGGGAAAGCAACATGACCATTGAGAGAATTCAGCCCGCCTTCCTGTCCAAGCGAAATGTCGGCATCGGCTAACCTCGGATTTGGAACAATCTCACCATGCCTGATTTCCACGGCGTCTTTCCCTATCTGGTTTCGCCCGTCGACGCCGACGGGCGGGTCCGCGACCGCGTGCTCGGCCGTCTGTGCGAGGATCTCATCGCCTCCGGCGTGCACGGATTGACGCCACTCGGCTCGACCGGCGAATTTGCCTACCTGAACAATGCGCAGCGCTCCGACATCGTGCAGGCGACGATCGAGGCGGCACGCGGCCGCGTTCCCGTGGTCGCCGGCGTCGCCTCGACCTCGACTTGGGATGCGGTGGCGCAGGCGAAATCGTACCAAAAGCTCGGCGCCGATGGCATTTTGGCGATTCTGGAAGCATATTTTCCGCTGACCGATGCGCAGGTCGAATCCTATTTTCGCAGCGTCGCGGATGCGGTCGACATTCCCGTCGTGATCTACACCAATCCGCAATTCCAGCGCTCCGACCTTTCGCTTGACTGCATCGCGCGGCTTTCGGCCCATCCGCGCATTCAATACATCAAGGACGCATCCACCAATACCGGGCGGTTGCTGTCGATCATCAATCGCTGTGGCGATGCAATCGGCGTGTTCTCGGCTTCCGCCCACATCCCGGCCGCGGTGATGCTGATCGGCGGCGTGGGATGGCGGGACCGGCCTGCATCATTCCACGGCAAAGCGTCGAGCTCTATAATCTCTGCAAGGGGAAGCGCTGGGACGACGCGATGGCGCTGCAACGCAGACTATGGCGCGTCAACGAAGCTTTCGCGCGCTACAACCTCGCCGCCTGCATCAAGGCCGCCCTCGCCATCCAGGGCTATGAGGTCGGCGATCCAGTGCCGCCGCAGGCGGCGCTGTCGGCGGAGGAGCGCAAGGTGGTCGAGGCGGTGTTGCGGGAGGTGGGGTGAGGGGACTCTCGTCATGGCCGGGCATAGCCGCTCGAAGAACGGCGTCGCTTCCGCTCGCCTGTGACCCGGCCATCCACGACTTTTTTGGCGTGACAGAACACCAAGACGTGGATGCCCGGCACAAGGCCGGGCATGACGATTCGTGCTGCAGGGCTTGGCCTCCTCCGTCTCGATCCGCTAAGAGAACCCTAACAAGAACGGACTCGAAGGATACAGCGGATGAACATTCTTCCCGGCAATATGCGTTTCGGTGCGGGCCAGCCCGTCAAGCGCCTTGAGGATCAAAGGCTGCTCACCGGAAAGGGCCAGTTTCTCGACGACAAGCCGGAAGATGGCGCGCTGTGGCTGCATGTGCTGCGCTCGCCGCATGCCCATGCGAAGATCGTGTCGGTTGACACCCGGCCGGCCGCCGGCATGGCCGACGTGGTTGCCGTCTATACCGGCGCAGATCTCGTCGCCGACGATGTCGGCACGCTTCCGACCTTGATGGTTTTTCAGCGGCCCGACGGTTCGCCGATGAATGTGCCGCCGCGCCGCTTGCTGGCCCATGGGGTGGTGCGCTTTGCTGGCGAAGCGGTGGCGGCCGTGGTGGCAAAATCGCGTGTCGCGGCGCAGGAAGCAACCGAAGCGATCGCGGTCGAATATGAAGTGCTGCCGGCGGCGGTCGATCCCGTCGCCGCCACCCAAGAAGGTGCGCCGGTGGTGTGGGAGGGCGCGCCCGACAATGTCGCGGCGGCGATGAGCTATGGTGACGCGGCCGCGGTGGAAGCGGCGTTCGCCAAGGCCGCCCATGTCGTCTCGCTCGAAGTCGTCAGCCAGCGCCTGGTCCCTTCCGCCATGGAGCCGCGCTCATCCATTGCCGAAGTCGAGAAGAAGAGCGGCCGCCTTCTGTTGCATGTGCAATCGCAGACGCCGGGTTCGACGCGCGATCTGCTTGCGGATGCCGTGCTGAAGCGGCCGAAGGAAAGCGTGCGCGTGCTGGTCGGCGATATCGGCGGCGGCTTCGGTCAGAAGACCGGGCTTTATCCGGAAGACGCGCTGGTGGCTTATGCCGCAACCAAGCTGAATCGCAAGGTGCGCTGGCGCGGCGACCGCACCGACGAGTTCGTCGGCGGCACCCACGGCCGCGACCTGACGTCAACCGCCGAGATGGCGCTCGACGCCAAAGGCCGCGTGCTGGCCTATCGGGTGCGCTCGATCGGCGGCACCGGCGCCTATCTGTCGGGCGCCGGCGCCATCATTCCGCTGGTGCTTGGGCCGTTCGTGCAGTCGGGCGTGTACGACCTGCCGCTGGTGCACTACGAGGTCAAGGCGGTGATGACACACACGGCGCCGGTGGGCGCCTATCGCGGCGCGGGACGGCCCGAGGGCGTGTTCGTCGTGGAGCGGTTGATGGATGCCGCCGCGCGCCAGATCGGGATCGATCCACGCGCTATTCGTAAAGTCAATTTCATCAAGCCGACGCAAATGCCTTACACCAATCCCGTTGGCCAGGTGTACGATTCCGGCGCGTTCGCGCACATGCTCGACCGCTCCGCCAAGCTCGCCGATTGGGATGGTTTTGCCGCGCGCAAGCGGGCGGCGAAGAAAAAGGGCCTGCTCTATGGCCGCGGCCTGACAAGTTATATCGAATGGACCGGCGGGCGTGCCCACACCGAGAAAGTCAGCCTGCATGCGACCGCCGAAGGGCGCATCGTCCTGCATTCGGGCACGCAGGCGATGGGGCAGGGGCTGCAAACCGCCTATTCGCAAATGATCGCGGCATCGCTCGGCATTCCGCTGGAGCGGATCGACGTGGTGCAGGGCGACACCGATCTCGCAGTTGGATTCGGCAGCGTCGGTTCGCGCTCGCTTTTCGTTGGCGGCACGGCCGTGGCGGTCTCGGCGAATGATCTGATCGCAAGCGCGCGCGACAAAGCCTCGCATCTGCTCGAGGCCGCCATTGGCGATATCGAATATCGCGACGGCTTTCTCACCGTGGTCGGCACCGACAAGCGCGTCGGCCTGTTCGAGATCGCAGAAAAGGAAAAAGGCGGCAAGCTGAGCGTCGACAGCGAAGGCGAAGTCGACGGGCCAAGCTGGCCGAATGGCACGCATATCTGCGAGGTCGAGATCGATCCCGAGACCGGCATCACGCGCGTGGTGCGCTACACGACGGTCGACGACGTCGGCGTCGCCGTCAATCCGATGCTGGTGACGGGACAGGTTCACGGCGGCGTCGCGCAGGGTATCGGGCAGGCGCTGTATGAGGCCGTGGCCTACGACGCGGAAGGCCAGTTGCTGACCGCGAGCTATCAGGATTACTGCCTGCCCCGCGCCGGCGACATCCCGCCTATCGCCGTCACGCTCGACGATTCCGCGCCCTGCCGCACCAACCCGTTGGGTGCCAAGGGTTGCGGCGAATCGGGTGCGATCGGCGGACCGCCCTGCATCACCAATGGCGTGATGGATGCGCTGAGCGATCTCGGCATCAAATCGATCACCACGCCCTTGTCGCCCATGAAGGTCTGGCAGGCGATACGGGACGCAAGGGCGGCGGGTGGTTGACGCGCAAATAGCGGGTCCCCCGTCATGCCCGGGCATAGCCGTTCGAAGAACGGCGTCGCTTCCGCTCGCCTATGCCCGGGCATCCACGTCTTGGTCTCATGCGCGATGAAAGTCGTGGATGGCCGGGTCAAGCCCGGCCATGACGATTGCACTACCATTTCCAATTGGTTGTCAGGCACCGTTGAATGACGGTGTTCGCTGTCACATCGTTCTGATACCCTGCACTGCAGTCAAGCAGGAGGGATGCGATGCGCAAATTATGGACGATGCTGGCGGCGCTGGCGATGCTGAGCCTCACCAATTGCGGCTACAACACGATTCAGTCCAATGACGAGCAGGTCAAATCGGCCTGGTCCGAGGTTTTGAACCAATATCAGCGGCGCGCCGATCTCGTGCCCAACCTGGTCAACTCGGTGAAGGGTTTTGCGCAGCAGGAGAAGGACGTGCTCTTGGGCGTGACCAACGCGCGCGCCAAGGTCGGCAGCGTCCAGGCGACGCCGGAAACCATCAACGATCCCGGCGCATTCGCCAAATTCCAGCAGGCCCAGGGCGAGCTTTCGAGCGCGCTGTCGCGGCTTCTGGTGGTGACCGAGAATTATCCGCAGCTCAAATCGGATGCGCTGTTTCGCGATCTGATGTCGCAGCTCGAAGGCACCGAGAACCGCATCACGGTGGCGCGCAATCGCTACATCAAGTCGGTGCAGGATTACAACGTCGGCATCCGAACCTTCCCGAACAACCTGACCGCGATGATGTTCGGATACAAGGAGAAGGCGAATTTCACGGTCGACAACGAAAAGGAAATCTCGACCGCGCCGAAAGTGGATTTCAACCCCTCGCCGGCACCAGCGAAGTAACTCCAGCGAGCGGAGCTGGCTCGCGATGATGGTCTCTGCAAGAGCATCCCTTCTCGCGCTTCTGGTGTGCTGGGCCTTCGTGGCGCTGGCCGATGTCGCCGTGCCGCCGCTGTCGGGACGCGTGGTCGACCAGACCGGTACGTTGTCGGCTGGCGACATCTCGTCGCTAACGCAAAAGCTCAAGGATCTTGAAACGCGCAAGGGCAGCCAGGTCGCGGTGCTGATCGTGCCGACCACCGAGCCCGAGACCATCGAGCAATTTTCGATTCGCGCGGCGGAAGCCTGGAAAATCGGCCGAAGAAGAATCGACGATGGCGCCTTGCTGGTCGTTGCCAAGAACGACCGCAAGCTTCGCATCGAGGTCGGCTATGGGCTCGAGGGTTCGCTCACCGACGCCACGGCCAGCCGCATCATCAACGAAATCGTCGTGCCGAAATTCCGAAGCGGCGATTTCGCCGGCGGCATTTCGGCCGGCGTCGACAAGATGATCGCGGTGATCGACGGCGAGAAACTGCCGGCGCCGGTGTCGCAGCGGCAAAATGCGGATTGGGTGAACAATTTCGATCTGCTCAATCCGTTTTGGCTGTTCGCCCTGCTGATCTTCGGCGGTATCCTGCGCTCGGTGCTGGGCAGGCTGCTGGGAGCGCTCACCATGGGTGGCGTCGTCGGCGTGTTGGCCTGGTTCATCGCCGGATCGCTGGCGGCGTCGCTCATTGTCAGTGTCATTGCCTTCCTCCTGACGATGTTCGGCGAAACCATGGCCTCGCCGGGCGGCGGCAGGGGCGGATGGGTCTCCGGCGGCGGTTCGTGGTCCGGGGGCAGTTCGGGTGGAGGCGGGGGATTTTCCGGCGGGGGTGGTGGTTTCGGCGGCGGCGGCGCGTCGGGAAGCTGGTAGGCAACCATGAGCATGAAGCGCATCGGCAAGCATCTCGTCGAGCATCACTGGCGGGCCAGGCGGATTTTTCCGCCGCAGGCGCTTTCGCTGATCGAGCAGGCGATCAAGACGGGCGAGGCGACGCATTCCGGCCAGGTCCGCTTTGTGGTCGAAGGCGCGCTCGACGGCAAGCCGCTGTTCAGGAACCAATCGGCGCGGGAAAGAGCGCTCGATATTTTTTCGCACTTGCGGATATGGGACACCGCTCACAACAATGGCGTGCTGATCTATCTTCTGCTCGCCGACCACGACGTCGAGATCATCGCCGATCGCGGCATTGATGCCAAGGTCGGCGCTGCCGGCTGGCAGAAGATATGCACGGCGATGGAAGACGACTTCAAGGCCGGCAACTTCTCAGGCGGCGTGATCCGGGGCATTCAGGCGGTCTCGCGTGAGCTTGCCGCGCATTTCCCGAAACACGGCAGGGGTCCGAACGAACTTCCGGACGCGCCGGTGGTGCTTTGAGATTTTAGATAGTGCTGACATTGCGAACCAATGGGCCGCGCGAATCCGCGCCCAAAGACCGGCTCCGCGAAGCAATCCAGGGAGCGTCTTCAAGGAAGTCGTCATCACCGGGCCTGTCCCGGTGATCCACGTCTTGCTTCCTATTCGTGAGACAAAGACGTGGATGGCCGGGTCAAGCCCGGCCATGACGGAAAGGAGAGACTCGCTTTGACGGCGAGCTAAAGGATGCTCAGCTACGCCTTCGCCGACGCGCGCTTGCCGACACGCTCAAACCACGCCGCGAGATTGCTATTGGCGGGATCGAGCGGCTGGCCGACCTTACTGCCGAAATCGAGCCAGCAATAGAGCAGGATGTCGGCCAGCGTGAAGCGCTTGCCGCAGAGATATTCCCTGCCGTCCGCCATCTGGCCGTCGAGCCATTGCAGGCGGTTGGCCGCGATCATCTTCAGCCCCGGCGAGGCGTCAGGTGCCACCGGAATCCGCTTTTCGAAAAATGCCAGCGCCTCGCCGAAGCGGTAGCCGTTGGCAAGGTGCTCGCAGATATTGAGGTCGACGCGGCGCGTCCACATCCGGCACTCGGCGCGCTCTTCGGCGTTGCGTCCGATCATCGCCGGCTCCGGCTTCTTCTCTTCGAGATATTCGCAGATGGCGGTGATCTCGGAAAGATAGCTGCCGTCGTCGAGCTCGAGAGCAGGCATCTGGCCGTGCGGATTGCGCTTGAGATGGTCGGCTTGCCGGTTCTCGCCGCCGCGCAGGTCGACGGCCTGTTTCGGCATTTCGATGCCCTTCTCCGCCATGAACATGCGGACAATGCGCGGGTTTGGCCCGATCGAATCGTAGAGCTTCATGAACTGATCCCCCATTTGTGTCGGCCGTTCTGCTTTGAGCAGACCGCAGGCGCCCTTGTCAAACCTCACGGCCAGGCTTTAGAGCATGATCCGGACCCGAAGGGCCGCGCTGGCGCAAAGTGGAAACCGGCTTTCCCTTGGCTAACAAACGCGAAAACGCGTTTGCGCGGAGATCATGCTCAAACAAAGAGATGGGATCACGATGCGATTGCATTTGATCGCATCATGATCTAGTTGTCGTCGAGCTTGTTGAGGTCGCGCACCGACTGCATGATCGGCTCGAAATTCGACCGCGCGTCGAGCGCGTCGAACAACTGCCCGGTGTCAGACAGCAGCGCATGCGACCGCTGGATCGCGATCCTGACGTCTTTCTGTGGCGTGTCGGAAAGCCGGCCGTGGCCAGACAGCAGGATGTTCGAATTCAGGCCCTTGAGCCGCTCAAGCGAGTGGATGTAGTCGCTGATGCTGCCCGATCCGAACACCCCGCCCATCACGCCGCCGGGCATCAGCGTGTCGGCGGCGAAAAGCAACCCGCTACCCTGATCGAACAGGCTAATGCACGCGGAAGTGTGGCCCGGCGTGTGCATCACGTCGAGGCGGAAATCGCCGATGTCGAGCAAATTGCCTTCCTCCAGCCAGATATCGACATTGATCGGCACGTTCGGCTCGTTGAACATCTTGCGCAGCATCGAGAAATCATCGCGCAGCATGATCTTGTTGGAGGCAAGGCGATGCGCGGCGATCAGGGTGCGGCCGCCGAAATGCCAGGCCGCGCCGATGTGATCGATATGCTCATGGCTCAGCACCACGATATCGATTTTTTCCGGTGGGCAGTCGAGGTGATGCAGACATTCCAGAAGCGAGGGATAGTCCGAGGACAGTCCGACGTCGATCATGATGGTTCTGGATTTTCCCCTCACCAGATAAGCGTTGGCGCCGCGGTTCTTGAAGCGGACCTGGTAGACGTTCTCGGCCGCCTGGATCAGCGAGCAGATGTCGTTGTTCAGGAGGATCGGAAACGGACTCGGCTTGCGGTCGCTCATGGATTGCCGGTCCCGAAATTGACAGCGTTGGACGCGCGCAGCCGCTTGCTCAGCGCATCCATGACCATCAGCGCGAACGCGGGTTGCTGGCTGACCAGATAGACGAAGCGGGCATGGTTGATCCGCATCACGCGGGTCCCGGGCGCGGCCGCAATCGCGGTCGCCGAGCGGGACGATCCGTCGATCACCGCCATCTCGCCGAAAAACTCGCCCTTGCCGAGCGTAACGATCACGGTCTTGCCGGCGCCGTTGACCTTGGCGATGTCGACCCTGCCGTCGAGCACGACGAACAGTTCGCGCCCGGTCGAGCCTTCCTCGAAAATGATCTCGTCGACCTCAAATTCGTCGATGCATTTTTCGATGGCCATGGTGACCCCGCGCCCCTTGCGGCCATGTTCCGTTTTCGAAACGCACGCCACGCGGGAACTTCGACCCGCAAGCATACTTCCGCGAAAGCATGTTAGTCGGGAAAGGCGGCGCTGCAAACGACCGGGCGGATACGGCTTAAGTTGAAAGCCGCATCCCCCGAGGTTTCCTTAAAGTTCCGTAAGAGGGTCGACCATTAACGATTTGGCAAGAAATCAGGTTACCAAATGGTCAATCAATTCTGGAGATTGTGATCATGGATGAAGAAAAGGCCAAACAGACCAGTGGTTCACTCAGCATCCAGCCGGCCCCCTGCGGCTTGTCGGAACCGAACCATGAGGTGGCAGCTGACAGCGTCGGGGAAATGACGCAAGAACCGGCGAAAGGGTTGGTCGAGGCACCGGTATCGCTGCAGCCGGCCGATCTTGAATCACCTCTGGTCGACGAGCCGGTCGTGGAGGTGGAGATCGCGGAGGCGGTCGCCTGCGAGGCGGCACAGGTCGTAAACGAAGATGCGGCAGGCGCTGGCGCAGAAGTTGCCGAAATGTCCCCCGCCGATGCCGCCACCGATGCCCCTGCCGCCGCGGAAGCGGAAGCGGAAGCACCTCGCGCCGCCGGCAAGTTCCTCGTGCTGGCACCCCGGAATCGTGACGGGACGCATGATGGCGCCCGTTCGCAATCCCAAAAGCGCGAGCGGACGTTCGACGAGCGCCGCATCGCGGCCGTTGCGGCGGTCGTGGTGGTGGCGACGGTGGCCGGCGCGGTTGGCGGCGCGATGGCAACCGCTGCGCTGATGCGCACCGGTGGCCAAATCACAAACGGCAATCACGCGCTTGAAGCGTCCGTGGCGCGGATCGATGCCGAAATCCTCGCGCTGAAGGTGAGCCTTGAAAACAATTCCAAACTCGCCGCCAACCAGTTCCACAAGGCCGGCGATCGCCTCGACAGGATCGAAAAGGCGCAAGCCGAGCCGACGGCCAGGCTTACAAGACTGAGCGAAGCGGTGGAAAAACTCCGCGCGGCGCCCGTGCCTTTGCCCGCACCGCCGCCGATTGCCGCCCCGGCCACGACCACCGCCGTCAAGGATGTGACCGGCTCGATCACGCCAACGCCAGCCCTACCCAAGACCGAAGTGGGCCGGTTGCCGACGGTTGAAGGCTGGGTGCTGCGCGATGTCGCCTACGGGGGTGCGCTGATCGAAGGCCGGCGCGGCATCTACGAGGTATATGCCGGCGATCCGGTTCCCGGCCTGGGCCGGGTCGATGCCATCCGCCGCCAGGACGGCCGCTGGGTGGTCGTGACCAGCCGGGGCCTGATCGTCGCGCGATAACATCACCGCGCTTCACCGCAATGTGAAGCGCAGCCGATGATGTTGATCTTCGTGCGAACCAACGGTTCGGTTGGACTGTTTTCCTGACATAGCATGGCCGCGCGTACGAGGTTCGTTTGGTTGAACTTCGAGCTTCCCTCTGGCCCGGTCAAAAGCCGGGCCATGACTTCGCATGGTCAGACCGCTATCGTGGAATGAGATTTTTGCCACGGTGTTTGTCACGATATGGTCCGACTGTTGCGAGTTCCTGCCGTCATATTGGTTCTGCTTTGCCTTGCGCTGTCAGAGGCCCAGAGCGCGCCTGCGCTCGAACGCGGCGCGGCGATCACCGATCCCCTCGCGCTGCGCGAACTTGATCGCGACCGGTTTGGCCTTGGGCGCATGCTGGTCCCGGACCGGTCGGCAGACGAGGCGCTGAACGACAGCGGGCTGTTCGCTCTGCCTGCGCTTCGTCCCCTCCGCAAGGCGCTCGACGAGGAGTTCGAGCGATACGTTGAAGAGCACAAGGTCGCCTCTCCCGAAAAGACCATCGGCGTCGGAGAGAAGTTCGATGTTCAGTTGTTCGATCGCGAAAAACTCTATTCCGCTTCGACGCGTTTCGTTTTGGCGGGAATCGTCAACCGGATGGACCGCGCGTACCTGTCGAAGGAAAATTGCGGAGAGATCCGGCTGATCTATCGCCTGGTCGAGGTCGATGCGGCTCCGGTCGGCGATCATTTGATCTCGCCGCGACTTCCGATGACGCTCAATATCGTGCTCAAGGCAAGACCCGACCATGCTGTGGATGGCAAGGGAGCAGCGCTCAGCTGCGCCGAGATCGCGCGTCGCTGGTTGGCCGCAGGCGAGGCGACACTGACCGGCGCTGCGCTCGCGGAAAGACTGACCGCAAACGGTGGCCCGCTGGAACTGATCGCGCCTGCCAACATCGACCGCCTGGAGACCAATCTTCAGATCGCGCACCCGTCGAGTTCGGCGAAGGGTGATTTCCGCGCCGACTATCTCCTGAAGGTTTTTGATTATAACGAAGGGACACGCGCCTTCGAGGAGGCGACGCTCGAAAATCAGATCGACCGCGAGAAGATCCTTGCCGACGAGAAGCTGAAGCGCGAATTCAAGGCGTGGGTGCTCGAGCCAACGCATTTTGCCGAGCTTGACCGCGGCACGATCGTTATTCCGAAAGATTTTTTGGCAAGGCGCGCGATCGCGCCGACCCCGGTCGGCTTTTCACCCTCCACCCTGCAACCGGCCTTCGGTCTGGTGGAGGGCGAGGGGAGCGCGGCTGCCGTATTTGCCGCCGGCGACGTCGTCACAGCACTGGAAAAGGCAGCGGCGCGTGGCGTGAACTTGCAGAACATTCGCTCAGTCGCGGGCTTCGAGCGCCGTCTCAACGACATCACTTGCGCGGGATGCCATCAGAGCCGCGGCATCGGCGGTTTCCATTTCCCGGGCGTCGACTGGATGGCGGCCAATCCCTCCAACTCGACCGTGGTGCCGGGCTCACCGCATTTCTTCGGCGATCAGGTCCGCCGCCGCAGCATTCTGGCTTCGATCCGCGATGACGGGCCGGTGGACTATTCGCGCGGATTTTCCAGCCGGCCGCAATTGCGCGGCAGCCGTGAACTCGCCGGCACCGAATACGAGGACGGCTGGGGCGCGCCCTGTTACAGCCCGGGTGTCAACGCCGCCGAGAGCGACCGCAGCTTCAAATCGTGGACCTGCTCCAAAGGTCTCGCCTGCCAGGTCATGAGCGACGTCTCGCGGATGGGAATGTGTTTTGTGGGAAATCGGTGACAAGTCCCCCACGCCGTCATTGCGAGCCAACGGGTCGCGCGAATGCGCGCCCGATGACAGGCTCTGCGAAGCCATCCAGTTCTCGTCGTCATGGCCGGGCTTGACCCGGCCATCCACGTCTTGGTCTCGCGAAGGAAGAACCAGGACATGGATCACCGCGACAAGCGCGGTGATGACAGCTAGTATGTAGAGGCAAGCGGGATTGCTTCGTCGCTAGCGCTCCTCGCATGACGCATGTGGATCCCAACGAGTTGAACCGGTGAGCTTTCGACTAGCGGGTAACGCTCGCAAATAACCGCCGCCACGGTAGCGGGGCAAGCAGCAAGGCGATCACAAGGAGCGCAGGGCTCGCGGCCCACCTGATCCGCTCCCTCGCGCGTGCGCGGACTTCGCCCATCACAAACTGCTCGCCCTTGCGCATTTCGGCATAGGATTTCAAAAACGAGGAAATCCGCTGCACCGTCGTCTCATCCATCGCCTCGCCCTGGGTGCGGCTGCGTCTTTCCTGTTCGATCAATTGCTCCGCCGCCAGACGATGGCGCTCGGCGGTCTCGACCGCGTCCTGATAGGCGGCAGCCTCGGCTCTGGTGAAATAGAGGTGGCGCAAGGAGGGCGCGGCTTGTTCAAGCATGTCCAGCAGCGGCTGGTCGGCACGCGGCGCGATCAAAAGCTCAATCGCCGAGCCCGCAACCACGGCGGCAACCACCCAGCGCGCGGCACTGAGCGTGGTCCTGACCGCAGCGACGCGGTCGCCGCGGATGAACGGATAAGCGAGCCCGGCAAGCGCCAGTGCCGCGCCGAACGCGCATACAATGGCCGCACCCGTCGGCAGGTCGAAGGCGAAGGAGGCGGCGAAGCCAGCGGCGCTGGTCAGGATGCCCGCGACCCATCCGATCGCAAGCTGCCGTGTCAACGTCGAGGCAAACATCACGCCGATCGCGGCCGGGATGATCAGGAAGGAAAAAACCAGCAGCACGCCGGCGAGCGCGACCGAGCTCGTCACGACCATGCCGAAGGTGGCGTAGAACACGAACTCCCAGAACAGCGAGCCGGACTTTGCGAGCCTGTGGCGAAGAAGAAAATGCAACAGCCCAATCGCGAGGTAGAGCGGAACGATCACGGCGATTTCGGAAAGCCCGCTGGTCAGGATATTCCCGGTCAGGATCTGCTTGAGATGCTCGGCGCCTTGCGGGGCGCGGTCGATCAAGAGGATCGATGCAGCCGCCGCCACGACATAGATGACCCCGATCAGCGCTTCCTGCGGCACGCGTACGGCCCAGGCGCGGGTGAACGCCAGCAGCACGGCCGCGAGCATTGTAAAGCCCAACGAATAGCCGTAAGTCGCAAGGCTTTGCGCGCCATGGCCGAGCATGAAGGCCACCGTTGCGCCCAGCGCCGCGATCTGCGCCAGCGCGAGGTCGACGAAGATGACGTTGCGCGCGAGCACCTGAATCCCGAAATAGGCGTGGATGCCGACGAGGCACACCGCCACCAGGAAGGACGGCCAGATAAATCCGATCGCTTCGATCATCTTGATCCTGCCGCGTTGACGAGCGCGGCGACATCGGTGTCGAACAAGGCGAGGTAATCGCCCGTTCCCGGCAGCGCGCCGACGGAAGTGGCGAGCACCACCACCGACGCTCCGGTTTTTGCCGCCACGAAAGCGACGTCCCGTTCCGGCTCGTGCGGCTCGCGTACGACAAGACGCACGTTGCGGGCCTGCATTTTTTCGATGATGCCGGCAAGGTGCGACGGCGTCGACGGCACGCCTGGCTTGATTTCGAGAAAATCGATGAAATCCAGCCGAAACCTGCGCGCGAAATACGGCCAGCTGTTGTGATAGGCGACGACCGGCGTGGTTCGCAGCTGCGTGAGTTTCGCTTCCCATTCGGTCAATTTGGCGGAAAGGCGAGCGAGAAACGCACTTCGGTTCGATTCATACGCCTTCGCGTGAAGAGGGTCGATGCGCGCGAGGCCCTCCAGAATATTGGCGGTGATGAACTCAGCATTTTTGGGATCGAGCCAGTAATGCGGATTGCCGCTGCCATGGGCGTGGCCGTCGCCCGGTCCGACCGCAACGCCACGCACCTCGAGCGGTGCAATCGCGAACGAGGCGTCGACATAACCCTCGCCACCGCGTCTCAGGTCGCGCTGACGCGCCGCCTCCAGCAGGCGATCGAACCACAGGTCGTAATCGAGCCCGACACGCACGACAAGGCGCGCTTCCTTCAAACGCAGCACATCCTGCGGCTTTGGCTGATACTCCTCCGCATCGAAATTGGCCGGCACAAGGCTCACGGCTTCGACGAACTCGCCACCCACGGCTTCCGTCAGGCTGCGCAGATCGGTGGTCGTGGTGACGACGCGAATGCGATCCTGTGCCCATCCCGGCATCGGCCCAAAGATCAGACCAAAGGCCAGGCATAGTGCGACAACAAATTTGCGCATTACGATGAGCTGGCGAACGCAGGAGACGTCATTGCAAGCGCGAGCGAAGCAATCCAGAGCCTGTCGAGAGGCAACATGGATTGCTTCGTCGCTTCCGCTCCTCGCAATGACAGTCTCCTTGGCTGCGATCCGACATTCAGCCTACTGCTTGACCCAGATGCTCTTCGGCATGAGGCAATGAACGTTTTTCTCGGCATCCGAGATCGCGCCGATCCGGCAGTCCATCGCGACGCTGGCCAACCCATAGGCATCGAGGCGCGCGATCTTCCTGTCGTTTTCGAGCATCTTGATCATGCCCATCGAGGCCGTGTCCATCGCCTTGTTGAGATCCGCATCCTTGGCGTAGGAGACGAGATATTTCGCCGTCTCCTTGGTCGGTCGCTCCATGTCTTCCGTCTCGCGCGGGTTTTTCGGCGTGAGGCAATGGATGCCCTTCTTGACATTGACCACCTGGGAGACCCGGCAATCGGAGACAGTGGGCATCAGCTTCTCGGCCTGTTCGGCCGAGACGCCGCGCAGCTCAGAGATCACTTTCACCGTCTGCGCCTTGGCCTGCGTCCAGGCCTTGTTCATATCCTGGTCAAAGCCCATGCTGATCCAGGATTTCCTTGTTTCGATGCGCGGGAAGTCGAGCGGCTTGCCCTTGATGACTTCGACCGTGATGTTGAGTTCCTTGTAGGCGGTTTCAAGCGCGGTGAGATTGATCTCGCCGTTGCCCTGGCCGGCATGGGAATCGCCGGTCCACAGCAACGCGCCCGGCATGAACACCGGCACGTAGAGTGAGGAACCGGCCACGAAATCGCGGATGTCCATATTCCCTGCGTATTCCCCGGGCGGCACGCTGCCGAACCGTCCCGGCTCCTTGCGCGCCACGCCAATCGTGCCCGGAAACGGCTTGAGCGGGATCACGACGCCCGGCAGGAACTCGGTCGTCATCTTGCCGAGGTCGAGATAGAGATATTTGACCTGGCCATCCGAATAAACCGAAGGAAACTCGCCGAACATGCCGGGCACGTTGAAGTTCGTCGCGTAAGCGCGTGGCACGATCTTGTTGAGCGTCACCTTCAGCACGTCGCCCGGTTGCGCTTCCTCGATATAGATCGGCCCGGTCAGCGTATGCGGCCCGCGGCCGGGGAAATCCGTGCGCGTCTTCTTGATCTGTTCGATGGTCGTGCCCGGCACCACCTGATTGTGGCTGTGCATCATGGTTTCGAGCGCGATGGTGTCGCCGGAATGAACGCGAAGGACGGGCGGTTGCGCGCTGTCGTACCAGCCCCATTGCGTGGTCTCGAGGGTCGCGGGCAGCAAGTGGATCTTCTTGCCGTTCGGCTGGTTGGTGACGCGGAGGTTGAAGTCGGCTGGTCCGACGCCGGGGTAACCGGGCGTGGTGATGGTTGCGGTTGGCGGGAATGGCGGGGAGGCGGCGGGCGCAGCAGACGCAGGGGAAGATGGAGAGGTCTGCGCCAGCGCCAGATTGCAGGTGATGATCGTGCCAAGAACGAGAGCTCCGCAGGCGCCGAAGGCGTTGCGGGAGGACGACGTCAGTGATTTCATGTTTGCCCCTTGATCAGCCGAACGGCTGCTTTTTTGTTTGGTTCAAGTATAGGGCAGTCACGCGCTTTACGGCAATCCTCTGCCGCCTCCGTTTTTGCCCACAACAGGCCCGCCGCGCCCGATCGACGTACAACGTCAGATTGACAGTAGGCTCACTGTTCGTGTTTCATCTGGCTTCAACGGGCAGTGTCCAGCGAATGTTGGAATCAGGCCGCTGGAACATGCCGGGAGGAAACATGGACGACATCATCATCGTCGGCGGCGGCATCGGTGGTCTGACGCTTGGGCTTGCGCTGCATGCAGTGGGAATTCCCTGCAGGATATTCGAATCCGCTCCCGAAATCCGCGCCGTCGGCGTCGGCATCAATCTTTTGCCGCACGCCACCAGGGAATTGGCTGCGCTCGGGCTAGAGGCCGATCTGGCGCGGGTCGCAATCGCCACGCAGGATGCGACCTTCTTCAACCGCTTCGGCCAGTTGATCTATCAGGAACCGCTCGGCCGCGCCGCCGGCTACGACCATCCGCAGTTCTCGATCCACCGCGGCGATCTGCAAATGGTGTTGCTGGAAACCTTCCGCTCCCGCGCCGGCGCGGAGCGGCTTTTTACCAACCATCATTGCATCGGGCTCGAGCAAGACGATTCCGGAGTGAGAGTGCATTTCTCGGCGGGTCCTGGCGGCGCGAGATGCGGCACCGTGCGCGGCCGCGCGGCGATTGCCTGCGACGGCATCAATTCCGTCGTCCGCAAGCAGTTGTTTCCGGACGAGGGCGAGCCGCGCTACTCCGGCGTCAACATGTGGCGCGGCGTGACGCGATGGAGGCCCATCCTGTCGGGCGCGAGCCTGGCCCGCGCAGGATGGCTGTCGCACGGCAAGATGGTGATCTATCCGATCCGCGCCGCGGGTGATGACGGGTTGCAACTCGTCAACTGGGTAGCCGAAATCGAAACGCCCGTCTATCGCAAGCGCGACTGGAACCGGGAAGGGTCGCTCGACGACTTCATCGGCGCATTCGCCGACTGGCATTTCGGCTGGCTCGATGTTCCCGCCTTCATCCGCGCCGCCGATCATGTACTCGAATTTCCGATGGTCGATCAGGATCCGTTGCCGCGCTGGAGCTTTGGCCGCGTGACGTTGCTCGGCGACGCCGCGCACCCGATGGTGCCGCGCGGCTCCAATGGCGCCGGACAGGCGATCCTCGATACGCGGGCGCTGACCGCGGCGCTGGTCGAGCACAGCGATGTCGTGGCCGCGTTCGCCGCTTACGAGCAACAGCGACTGGAGGCGACCACGCGTGTGGTGCTGACCAATCGCACCAATCCGCCGGACGCGATCCTGCGTGAGGTATATCAGCGCACCAACGACTCCCCGTTTACGTCGATCGACGACGTCATCAGCCGCGCGGAGCTGGTCGCCTTGTCCGAGAGCTACAAGCAGATCGCCGGCTATTCGAAGGAAGCCTTGCGCGCGTGAGTGGTCATTTCCGTCCTGCGGCCGTCATTCCGGGATGCTCCGAAGGACCAGATCCGGAATCCATACTTGCGATGGTGGTTATGGATTGCGGGTTCGCTCGGTTCACTCGCGCCCCGGAATGACGAAAGACGAAATACTGGATCGCTTCGTCGCTTTGCTTCTCGCGATGACATAAGGAAGAAGGAGAAAGACGGAATACATGTCCGCAGTTCAGCAGAATGACACCGCAATAATCGAGGTCGCCGAGTTCATCGATGCGCAACCTGTTGGCGGCTTTCAGATCAGGCTGCTCGCAACCTGTGCGGCGGTGCTGTTTCTCGACGGCTTCGACACCCAGGCGATCGGGTTCGTCGCGCCAGCGCTCGCGAGGGAGTGGGGCGTGACCAAGGTTGCGTTGGGGCCGGTGTTCAGCGCGGGCCTGTTCGGACTGATGATCGGCGCGCTCCTGCTCGGACCGCTCGCCGACCGCGTCGGGCGCAAGAAGATCATCATCGTGTCCACCGTCGCCTTCGGCCTCGGTGCGCTGGTCACCACCTTGGTCCAGGATGTCTCCAGTCTGATCGTCATCCGCTTCCTCACCGGCCTAGGGCTCGGCGGCGCGATGCCGAACGCGATCGCGCTGACCTCCGAATTCAATCCGCGCCGCCGCCGCGCCACCATGGTGATGATCATGTTCTGCGGATTTTCGGTCGGCGCGGCGCTCGGCGGGCTGTTGGCGGCGGCCTTGATTCCGCAATTCGGCTGGCGAAGCGTGTTTGTCGTCGGCGGCGTGGCACCGCTACTGCTGGCGCCGATCCTGGCAGTGAAATTGCCGGAGTCGGTACGCTTTCTTGCGCTCACGCGCGGGTTCGATGCGCGCGTCGCGCAATTGCTCCTGCTCGTCAATCCGGGCGCGGTGTTTGCGCCCGCAACCGGCTTCATCGTCGACGAGCCAAAGCTTTCGGGAATTCCCGTAAAGCATCTTTTCACGTCCGGAAGAACGGTTCCCACGCTGCTTTTGTGGGTGGTATTCTTCATGAGCCTGCTCGATCTCTATTTCCTGTCGAACTGGTTACCCACGGTGCTCAACGATTTCGGCGCGTCATTGTCGCAGGCTGCTGTTATCGGTTCGATGCTGCAAATCGGCGGCGTGGTCGGAACCGTCGCGCAGCGTCATCGATCGCTTCTCGTTTCGTGCGCTGGCGCTGGTGTATTTCGCCGCCGTGTTCGCGGTCGGCGCAACCGGCCAGCTCGGACATTCGGCCGTCTTCGTCACGGTGGCGATTTTCGCGGCGGGCTTTTGCATCGTCGGCGGACAGATCGCCGCCAATGCGCTGGCCGCGGGATACTATCCGACCTCGGTGAGGGCGACCGGCGTCGGCTGGGCGCTCGGAATCGGTCGGGTCGGCGCGATCGTCGGGCCCCTCATCGGTGGTGCACTTCTGGACATGAAATGGAGCGCGGGCGAGGTGTTTTTGATGGCCGCCGCCGCAGCCCTGTGCGCGGCGCTGGCGGCATTCTCGTTGAGCCGGCTGGCTAGTGTGGCGGTTCAGAAGTCCGTATCATTACCGCCGCAGATCCGTCATGCGGACTTCTGAACCGAAGCCACAAATGGCGAGGACGCGATCCAGCCCGCAGGAACCGTTCGAGCCGGCCTTGGAATCCTCGGCGACCGGGCGGGCGTAGATCAGATATACTAGGGCCCGGTTCAACCCGGGAGCGAGGCCGTGAGCGAAACGAGCGGAGAAAACCAGGAGCGCAATCGCGAGATTGCCCGCAACGAGGCAGATCGACAAATTACCGGTGACATCCGCGTCAGCGTGTGGGCGATCGCCACTGCGGGGATCATCGTGGTGATCGCCGCGGCCATCCTATGGGCCTGGCTTAACCGCTGATCCCCTGCGCTTGTGCATAGTGCTTCAATCGCTGGCCGGGCAACAGATCGTAGGCGGATCGCCAGCCAGGCAAAGCGGCGATGCGCAGAAGCCAGGCAGCCACGGCCGGATGGCTTGTGGCGAAATCATATCCGGTCTCATCCGCAGGAAAGTGCAGATACGCCATCATCGAAATATCGGCGATGGTCGCCCGCTCGCCGATGGCGAAGGCCTGTCGCTGCAAATGCTGCTCCAAAATCCCAAGGTAATCGTCGAGGCGCTTGCGTAAAAAGGTGAGGACCTGCGGGTCCGGAGATGGCGTGAATGTCCGCAAGAATCGATAGGTTGCCATGGTGCCGGTGAGCTTGTGATTGTCCCAGAACAGCCAACGCAGCAGCTCAAATTGCTCTGCTTCGGTTTCGCCCCCGAAGCGGCCATACTGCCGCGCGAGCATAAGCAGGATCGGTGCCGTCTGAGTCAGACGTTCGCCATCGACTTCGAGAACCGGAATTTCCCCCAGCTCGTTGACGCTCCGCCGCCATTCCGTCGTTCGCGTGATGCCGCCGCCGAAATCGGTCCAGACCGGCTCAAACGTCTGGCCGCAAAGAGTGAGCATCAGTGCGAGCTTGTAGCTGTTTCCCGATTCCGGGAAGTAATGCAATCGGTACGCTGGCATCCTGATTTCCCGTCCGCTCTATGGCGCCGGTGATACGGAATCGCCTGGCGACGATTTCCGCCATCTGCCTCTTTTCGTCATGCGTACCCCATAACGTCACGCCACCGCGCCGGACTCGCGCAATTTGAGGATCGAGGCGTCGTCATAACCGGCTTCGCGCAGGACCTCGTCGGTGTGCTCGCCGATGTCGGGTGCGCGCCGCGGTTTGATCTTGTCGCTGCCGTCGATCCAGATCGGGCTGTTGACCGTGAGCATGGTATCGTTGTCGAACGGCACCAGCACCTCGTTCTCGATCATCTGCCTGTCGCGCGGCATGTCGTCGAGAATCCCGACCACGCCGAATACCAGGCCGTTGCCGTCGAGGATGGCGCGCCATTCGGCGAGACTTTTCATGGCAAAGACCTCGTCGAAAATCCTGATCAGTTCGACCGACCTCGCATGGCGATCGGCCTTGGTGATGAACCTCTCGTCCGCAATCAGATCTTCGCGGTCGAGACAGCGCGCGAGCGTCGGCCATTGCCGCTCCTCGTTGAGCAGGGACAGGATGAGCCAGCGTCCGTCCTTGCACCGGTAGTGATTGGTGACGGCGTTGAGCGCGCGCTCGCGCGGGCGCCGTTCCTGGAATTTCGCACCGCAAAGTTTCGCCTGCGCCAGCACGCCGGCCGCCCAGACGCCGTTTGCCATCAGATTCGAGCTGACATGCGAACCCTTGCCGCTGCGCTCGCGCTTGTAGAGCGCGGTGACGATGGCGCCGTAAAGCGCCATCGCGCAAGGATGGTCGCCCATGCCGGCGACCGAGCGCGCGGGCGTCGTGTTCTCGTCCGCGCGCACCAGATCCATCAGTCCGGAGCGCGCCCAATAGGCATTGCTGTCGAAGCCGGGCTTGTCGGCCTCGTCCCCTTTCTCGCCATAGCCGGTGAACGACGCATAGACGAGACGGGCGTTGAGCGGTTGAAGCTCCTCAAACGTGATCCCGAGCCGTCGGCGCACCGCAGGCGGAAAGTTCGTGATGAACACATCGGCTTGCGCCACCAGCCGATACAGCACCGCCTTGTCTTCGCCTCCGGAGAGGTCGAGCGCAAGGCTGCGCTTGTTGCGGCCGTCCAGGAGCCAGGCGAAATTGTGCGCGCTGACCGGATAACCCGGCAGGTTCGGCAGGTTGCGGTAGGGATCGCCGAGCCCCGGCGGCTCGATCTTGATCACCTGCGCGCCGAAATCCGAAAGCACGGTCGCGGCCGCGGGCGCGGCGATAAAGCTCGCGCAATCCAGAACTTTTAGGCCTTCGAAAATGCCGTCCATGGCGAGGTTGCTCCGGTCGTGCTCGTTTTAGAGCGATTGAATTGCTCTGGTTTAGCGTCATTGCGAGCGAAAGCGAAGCAATCCATGTGCAAAAAAGTTTGGGTCGCAATCGTGCAGCCTGGATTGCTTCCGCCTACGCGCAAGGGCGCTTCGGCGGACTCCAGCCGCGCCATAGCTCGCGCAAGCCGAGCGACGGCGGGTCCTCGCTCGCGCTCCTCGCAATGACGGTCATTCCGTATCCGACATCAGCGCCGCATTGCCCCCGGCAGCCGCCGTGTTAACGGTCACGGTCTGCTCGGCGGCAAAGCGCGGCAGATAGTGCGGGCCGCCGGCCTTGGGGCCGGTGCCCGACAGTCCGACGCCGCCGAACGGCTGCACGCCGACCACGGCGCCGATCATGTTGCGGTTGACATAGATATTGCCGACGGCAAGCCGCTCGACGATGGCTTCGATCCGGTCGTCGATCCGCGAGTGCACGCCGAGCGTAAGACCGTAGCCCGTGCTTTCAATGGCGCGCAGCACGTCTTCGAGCCTCTCCGCGCCGTAACGCACCACGTGCAGGACCGGTCCGAACACTTCTTCGGTCAGATGCGCGGCGCTTGAAAGCTCGAAAATATGCGGCGCGACATATCGGCCGGCGGGCGCGTGCCCTTCAAAATGCAAGCGCGCCTGGCTTCGCATTTTCGCAATATGCGCCTCGAGCCGCGTTTTCGCATCGTCGTCGATCACGGGTCCGATCTGCACCGAGGGGTCGCGGGGGTCCCCGATCT
The DNA here is from genome assembly GCF_035570375.1 of Bradyrhizobium sp. Taxonomy (GTDB): domain Bacteria; phylum Pseudomonadota; class Alphaproteobacteria; order Rhizobiales; family Xanthobacteraceae; genus Bradyrhizobium. The sequence goes on from NZ_DATMLW010000018.1 coordinate 32,743, forward strand.
TCAGTTCGCGCGCCGCGCCCGAAATCATCTCGATCATGCGCTCGGCGACGTCGTCCTGCACGAACAGGAGCCGCAGCGCCGAGCAGCGCTGTCCCGCCGAGCGAAAGGCCGACGTCACGACGTCGTCGGCGACCTGTTCGGGCAGGGCGGTGGCGTCCACGATCATCGCGTTGATGCCGCCGGTCTCCGCGATCAGCGGCACGATCGGGCCTTCCTTGGCGGCGAGCGTTCGATTGATCAGGCGCGCGACTTCGCTCGAGCCGGTGAAGACGACGCCTGCCAGTTTGGGATGGGCCGTGAGCGCCGCGCCGATCTTGCCGTCGCCCGGCACCAGATGCAGCGCGGAAGCAGGCACGCCCGCCTCGTGCAGCAGGCGGACGGCTTCAAACGCGGTTCCCGGCGTCTGCTCGGCGGGCTTGGCCACCACCGCATTGCCGGCCATCAGCGCCGCCGTCACCTGGCCCGAGAAGATCGCCAGCGGAAAATTCCACGGCGAGATCGCGGCAAAGACCCCGCGGCCGCGCAGGCCCAACACATTGCTCTCGCCGGTCGGGCCGGGCATGACTTGAGGAGCGCCGAACAGCTCGCGCCCCTGGGCAGCGTAGTAGCGGCAGAAATCGCTTGTCTCGCGCACTTCGCTGACCGCATCATCGAGCGTCTTGCCGCCCTCACGTTGCAGCAGTGCGATGAAGCGCGCGCGCCGCGCCTCAAGGAGATCGGCGGCCCTTTCGAGAATGCTGGCGCGGGTCTCAGCCGGGGTTCTGTTCCAGCCGGCAAAACCCTCGCGCGCGGCTTCGATCGCGGCGTAGGCATCCTCGGGCACCGGCTCGATCACGCTGCCGAGCGCTGTCCTCTGGTCGATCGGGCTGACGAGCGGCCGCGGCGTGCCGGCGACAGCGAGGCCGTTGATGAGGCTGGTTGCCGCAACGGCGCTCGCTTCGGCAGCAATGGCGGCGAGCAGTTGTTCCACGGCGGCGCGGTCGCCGAATTCGATGCCGCGCGAGTTCTTCCGGCCTGGCAGATAGAGGTCGCAGGGCAAGGAAATATCGCGGCGGCGCGCGTTCTCGCTCCTGCCGATGATGTCGGCCGGGCGCCGCAACAGCGTGGCGAGGGGCACGCTGTCGTCGGCGGCGAGCGCCACGAAGGACGAATTGGCGCCGTTCTCCAATAATCGCCGCACCAGATAGGCCAAAAGATCACGGTGACTGCCGACCGGGGCGTAGGTGCGGCAGGCGAGGCGAGGATGGTCCTCGCTCAATCGCGCGTAGAGCGCCTCACCCATGCCGTGCAGGCGCTGGAATTCGAACCCGCTGTCGCCGTTGGCCAATTCGAGCAGCGTTGCGACCGTCAGCGCGTTGTGGGTGGCAAATTGCGGGAACAGCCGCGGGCGCAGGCCCAACAGTTTGCGTGCGCAGGCGACGTAATTGAGGTCGGTCATCGCCTTGCGCGTGAACACCGGATAGTCGGATAGCCCGCGTTCCTGCGCGCGCTTGATTTCCGTGTCCCAATAGGCGCCCTTGACCAGCCGCACCATCATGCGCCGGTTCAGGCCTTTGGCGAGTTCGTCCGCGTAGTCGATCACCGCGCTGGCGCGCTTTTGGTAGGCCTGAATCGCAAGCCCAAAACCGTCCCAGCCCGCGAGCGAAGTGTCTGTGAACGCAGCTGCAATCACTTCAAGGGAAAGCTCGAGCCGGTCGGCTTCCTCGGCGTCAACGGTAAAATTCAGATCGTGATCCCTGGCGCGCCTTGCAAGCTCGATCAGCCGCGGCGCCAGTTCCTGCATCACCCGCGTCCTGCTCAAGGCTTCGAAGCGCGGATGCAATGCCGAGAGTTTTACCGAGATGCCGGGCCGGTCCGGCAAAGGGCGGTCATCGGTGGTGCCGCTGATGGCAACAATCGCGCTGGCGTAAGCGTCGAAATAACGCTTCGCATCGGCGGCGGTGCGGGCGCCTTCGCCGAGCATGTCGAACGAATAGCGCATCGCGCCTGTCGAACGCGCCCGCGCCAGCGCCGCCTCGATGGTCTCGCCGAGAACAAAATGGCTTCCCATCAGACGCATGGCCTGCCGCGTGGCGGCGCGCACGGTCGGAACGCCCAGGCGTTTGACCAGCCGTCCGATCGTGCCTTGCGGGGTTTCGCCTACCTGAATGACCCGCGCCGACATCCCGAGCGCCCACGCCGAGGCATTGACAAGGAATGCGCTCGACTTGGTTTCGTGATGCACGAAGTCGCCTTCGCCGAGCTTGTCCTCGATGAAGTTGTCGGCGGTGCGCGCGTCGGGCACGCGCAGCAGAGCTTCCGCCAGCACCATCAGCGCGAGGCCTTCCCTGGTGGAAAGCGCGAATTCGCGTAGCATGTCCTCGACCCCGCCGAGCCGGTCGTCGCTGGAACGGATGGCCTCAATCAGGCGAGTAGCGGCAACGTTGATCCGCGCGTCCTGTGCCGCGCTCAGGCGGGGCTGCTTGAGCAGCCCTTCTGCGAGGGCGCCGTCATCCGGCGCAAAAGCCGCCGTGAAGCGCGGAACTCTGGCGGCGTCGACGGTCATCGCAGGTCCTATAGTGAAGTTAGGTTCGATTATAGCCGCAACGAAGCATGCTCCCTCTCCCTTTGGGAGAGGGTTGGAGTGAGGGGTTACGGTCTCTCGTAAGATTGCCCCTCACCCGGATCGCTATCGCGATCCGACCTCTCCCCGTCGGGGAGAGGTGAACTGCTCGGCTGACAAAAGCGATTCAACCGAAAATCACGCTCTGGTGTCCCGATTCGGCGGAGCATACCGCCAAGCCGAACGCAAAGGAATCAGCCGTTTCGAGCCGCGACCGGACACTCACAAAAATGAAATGGTCCCGTTGCCGCGGGGGGAGCCTGACCCAAGCTGCCGGATCGTTCAGCCGGCCTCGAGCGAGGGCGAGCGCACCATGCGCCTCGACAGCGCACCGTCTTGCCGCTTGGACCATGAGACGTAAGTGGCAACAAATGTCATGATCGCAATGCCCGAGATGCTCACCAGGATCTGCTCGATGAGCGAGCCGGAATTGGTGATCAGGACCAGACGGCCGGCAAAGGAGAGAAACACGCCGGCGCAGAACACGGCAAGCGATTGCTGGCCGCAGATGATCAGTGGCCTGAAGACCGGCCAGTTTAGCCCACGCCAGTCTTTCGGAACGAGCCGGGTCACGAACATCGCCACCACGATGAAATGGATCAGGCGATAAGGCGCGAGATTGGTCTTTTCATTGGGAATGAACGCATCGTGCAGCCAGATGGGCAGTGCCCGGCCCAGTTCAGGGAAGCGGCCGGCCATGGTCATGGCGAGCGCAAAAACCAGATAGGCGACTGCGAAACAAGCCAACGTCCTCGATACGAAGGTGGGGAGCCGAACCCTCGCTCCGCCGAGCGCGCAAGCCGCGCCAAGCACAAACAGCAACTGCCAGCACAGCGGGTTGAAATACCAGCTCCCGTCCGGGAACGAGGGCAGATTCCAGTCGAACTGACGTGCGGCAAGATAGAGCACAAGCGAGCCGGCGAGCGTGAGGGCGGGCGTTCGCAGCATCGCCCACAGCACCACGGGAAAGCACGCCATCAGCAACACATAGAGTTGCAGCACATCGAGGTTCAGCGCCCTCGATTGCAGAATGAGCCCATGAGTGACGGTCCGGACCGGATCGTCGAGAAGGCCCGCTACGTTGAAGTCATAGATGATGTCGGGCGCGGCATAGCGGCTGGCGACGTCTGCGATGGTCACGACATAGATCGCAAACAAGACCACAAAGGCGGCGTAGAGCTGCCAGGTACGCCGAAGCACCCTGGTTGCGCCGACGGTCACGCCGCGTTCCAGCATGATCGTGGCGTAAGTGGCCGCGGCCATGTAGCCCGAGATGAAGATGAACACGTCCACCGCGCCGCTGAAACCGTAGTTTCGAAGCGTGATCCAGCTCGCGACATTGTTTGGAATGTGGTCCAGAAACAGGAACCAGTTCGCCATTCCGAGAAACAGATCGAGCCTCGTATCGCGCGCAGTTTGCGCGAGAAGTTTGGTATTCATCGAAGTCTTTTTGAATTTTGAATCGGCCGAATCAGCGATTCCGGAAGGAGCCGCTCATATAGGGTACGGTGCTCGCTCCCCAATCGTTTCGCCGGTAGACTTTATGTGAACGGACCGTCTCCGGGATCAAGTCGGTTGCACGCTGTCGTGAGTGGCGCTGGCCCGCGTTGACGCAATCGTGAGTGCTGAGCGCACGAGCAGGCTCAAACATCTCAAACAAAGAGATGAGATCATCACGATGCGATTCCGCTTAATCGCATCATGATCTAGACGAGACGGGCTTGCACGGCCTTTTCGTTCCACTCCAACCCGATCCCCGGCACGTCCGGTATGTGCAGGAAGCCGTCCTTGAGCTGGTAGGGTGTCTTCAGGATCGGATCGGCCCAATCCTGCCACTCCAGCCAATGCGCCGTCTCGGTAACCCGCATCATGTGGGCGGCGACTTCGGGGTAGAGATGAGTTGATACGGGTATTCCGGCGGCACCGGCGATGGCGGCGGCGCGCATCCAGCCCGTCACGCCGCCGATTCGCATGAAGTCGGGCATGACGAGGTCGCACGCCTGCTTCTGCAGCGCCTTGTGCATCTCGCGTGGTCCGTAAAAATTCTCGCCGATTTGCAGAGGGGTTTTCAGCTCCGCCGCAAGGCGCGCGTAGCCATCGAGGTTGTCATAGACGATCGGCTCTTCGATCCAGGCCAGTCCATGATCGTCGATCATGTGGCATCGCTGCAGCGCTTCGGCGAGATCAAGGCCCTGGTTGAAATCGACCATCAGGTGCATGTCCTCGCCCACAGCCTTGCGGACGCAATCGAGCGCCGCAAGATCATCGGCTGCTCGCTCGCGGCCGAGACGAAGCTTGAGCCCGGCGAAGCCGCCCTCATCCCTCAATTCCAGCGATTCCTCCGCAAGCGCCCCGGGGTTCTTCAGCCAGAGCCCGTTGCTGTTGTAACATTTGACCTTCCCGATCGAGCCGCCGAGCATCACGCAGAGAGGGAGGTTCGCGGCCTTGGCGAGTGCATCCCAGGCCGCCATGTCGAGGCCGGAGGCAGCAATCATTGAAAGGCCTTCATAGCCGACGAAGTGAAGCGACTTCCTGGCCGCGTCGAAAAGCTCGATCGGTGCGACTTTCCGCCCCCTGAACAACGCATCGAGATCATTGAGCGCCGGCACGAGATATCTCATGGATTTAACGATGTATGGCTCCAGGTAGCTTCGTCCGACGATACCCTCTTCGGTCAGGATATCGATCAGGATAAGCGGCCATTCTGTGATGGTGGCGATTCTGGCCACGACCGGCCGCTTCAGGCGAAGCACGACGGGCCGCGCGGTGATGCTTCTCACTGTCAGGGCAGCGCAGGACATGCGGCACCTCCGGTTGAATGCGTGTACCTTTATTCGATCACATCGTCAGCGCGCCCAAGCAACTGCGGTGGCACGGTAAGACCCAACGCCTTTGCCGTCCTTAGATTGACGACCAGTTCATATTTTGTCGGAAATTGCGCCGGCAACTCGGCGGGCTTTGCACCTTTGAGAACGCGGTCCACATACGACGCCCCATCCCGCCACACCAAAAGCGTATTGGTCCCGTAGGAGAGCAGGCCGCCGCTCGCAGCGAAGTTGCGAAACGCATAGACAGCCGGAAGGCGAAAGCGTGCCGCCAGATCGACGATCACGTTGCGGTTGGCAAAGGTGATGGCATGCGGCGCAACTATCAAACCCCCATTGGGTTGCGCGGCGAACTCTGTTACCGCGCGCTCGATCTCGGCGGTGTTGTGCACGCCAAGCGCAATCAACTTGATTGCTGACGTTGCCGCAGTTTCGGCGCCCCGCAGCAAACCAGTATTGGCGGATGTTTCCGGGTGCAGCATGAAGCCGACGCGGCCGATTGCAGGAGCGACCTCTAGCAAAAGCTCCACCCATTTGCCGCCGATGGCGTTCTCCAGAACGGCGAAACCAGTGAGGTTGCTGCCGGGCTGCGCCATACTTGCGACATAGCCGCTACCGACCGGATCGCCGACAAGTATGAAGACAATCGGTATGCTGCGCGTTTCCTGTTGCATGATCGTCGTTACCAGGTTTGAGCTCGGCACGATCACGTCTGGTTTCATGGCGACCAGCTCTTTGGCGAATGTCCGCGCCTTGTCGGGATCGCCGCCGGCCCACCGAACCTCGAATCGGATATTGCGCCCCTCCGTCCAACCCAAATCCTGCAGTCCGCGCTGAAACGCTGCGACGACAGCCTTCCCTTCGGCGTCGCCGTCAAAATATGGAAGCAATATCCCGACCCGCCGCGGCAGCGCGCCCTGCTGCGCGCGTGCTGTGCGCGGCAATGCGGCCGCCGCGCTGGCAAGAATGCTTATGAATTCGCGCCGCCGCATTGCTGCTTCCGATTCCCTGCATCAAGGCACCTAAACTAGCATACGGAGGATCGCAGGTCGCGCCCCCCTCGACGTTCGTTCTGGGCCATTTGCAGGGGATGCCCACGATTCGAAGGCAGTCATCGAGTGCGCGCGCTCAATAAGTCGTCGCGAGATATTCGACGATTTTGGGCACGTCGGCTTCCACGATCGGCGCCCCGTATACCTTGATCATCTTGTCGACTTCGGCCCTCCAGAATTCTTGCTTGAATTTCGGTCCGCGCGGCTGAGTGGCGATGTAGTCCGCCGAATGACAGGCGGTGCAATTGTTCACGACCACGTCGAGATTCGGCCCCGGTTTGAAGGCGGCAGTTTCCGGCGGGACTTCGTAATTGATCGGGGGGGCGCTGAGCGCGGCAGGACCAATAAACGCGATGGCCGCAAGCGCGAGCAAATTCGCAAGATGAAGTGGATTTGTACGTGGCATCTACTCGCCTCAGGCAGCCGTGACGCGAACGGTTTCGACGACATTGCGCAAATAGCCTGCCGGATTCCACGTCGGTTGCATCGGCTGCGTTTCGCCCGAATTGTTGGTGGCGCGAACCCTCAAATCATGGGTGCCAGCGCCCAATTTCACCGGCAGCGTCCATTGGCGGAACGAATATTTGCCGAGATCCTCGCCGAGCTTTGCCGGCGTCCAGTTCCTGCCGTCATCGGTCGAGACTGCGACCTCCTTGATGCCTCTGCCGCCGTCAAAGGCTATTCCCTTCAGTTTCGTCGTCTTACCTGCCTCCAATCTTGCATCATTGGTCACACTGGTGATGAACGAGCGGACAGTGAAACGATTGATCGGAATCGTGGCCTTTGGCGCGGTGCCCGGCTCGACGCATCCGCATGGACTGTCGGGAATCCGGTAGGCAGTCTTCATCCAGAAGCCGTCGAACTCGTTGTCGATCACGGTGATCTCGTCAAGATGCTTGACCCAGTAGGTCCCGTAATAGCCGGGCACGACCAGGCGCAGCGGAAAGCCGTTGAGGAACGGGAGATCCTCGCCGTTCATGCCGTAGGCCAGCATCACCTCGCCGTCACGGGCGTGGTCGATGTCGAGCGACTTGACGAAATCGGGCGTCGCGTCCATCACCGGCTTGTCCATGCCGTCCAGCGTGATCTGCCTGGCGCCGGCTCGCACGCCGGCCATGTCGAGCATGGTTTTCAGCGGCACGCCGCGCCATCGCGCATTGCCCATCGCGCCATTGCCGAGTTGGCCGCCGGCGACGCGCGGCTCGAAGAATCCGCGGCTGTTGCCCGAACATTGGTTGATCGCGACGAGCTCCACCGCCGGCAGTTTCCTGATTTCCTTCAGCGACAATTGCAGCGGACGCTCGACCTTGCCCTTGACCTTGAGGGTGAATCGATCGCGATCGAGCTGGTAGGGGATATCGGCCAGGTGATAGCGGACGAAGAACGCGCTGTTCGGCGTGATCGCGCCGTCGTTGAGGACGGAGAATGGCGTTTCCAATTGCGGCGGCCGGCTGGTCAGGCCGATCATCGGCCTTTTCTGCGGGTATTTCACGAGCCGCCGCTCGCCATTGTCGAAGGGCAAAGTCACGGAGTTTTCGTCGAGTGCCACGGCTCGCGACCAGGGAAGAGCGGCACCAAGCGCCGCCAGGCAGGCGCGTTTGACGATCTCGCGTCTGTCGAGCATGGCATTTCCTTCCAAGTTTTCTTGGCAAGACCGTTTCCCACGGGGCGAATTGCGGAACTTGCCGTGGTTTTCGATCATACAGATGGGCGATTGCGGACGAAAAGCGCACTCCGCCGCGGGTCATGATGTCGCGGGCTTAAGCGAGTTCCGCTGCCGCTTTGGTCGGTGTCTCGATCAGCTCCGACAACGTCTTTGCGCTCGCGACCACACGGACCGTCATCGGCTCGTTGCGGCCGCGGATCTCCACCTGCTGCCGCGGCAGGGCATCGGCCGCAAGACCGGCGGTGACCAGGACGTCTTCCGATACGACAGCCTCGCAACTGAGACTCTTGGTCATGTCCTGCAGGCGCGCTGCGACATTGACGGCGTCGCCGAGCGCGGTGAACACCATGTGATCACGATAGCCGATGTCGCCGACGATCACCTCGCCCGAGTGGACGCCGATGCCGAAACGGATCGGCTCGCGCAGATCGTGCTTCAGAAAGCGGTTCAGTTCCTCGATATTGGCGCCGATCATGGCGGTCGCCTTGAGCGCCTGACGGCAGGCGACTTGCCGGCTGGCGGCAAGTCCGAACAGCGCCAACTGCCCGTCGCCCAGAAACTGGTTGGGCTGGCCGCCGCATTCGATCACGGCCTGCGAAACCGCACCGAGGAAACGGTTGACGACAAAGACCGTGTCGAATGGAAGCCGGTTCTCCGCCAGTCTGGTCGAGCCGCGCATATCCACGAACATGCTGACGAGGTAGCGTTCCTCGCCGATATGCGAAGGGCCGGACGCGCTCGTTGGCGCAGTATGCGGCGTGAAGATCTGGAAGAAGGAAAGGTCAGTCTCGGGCCTGAGCTGGCAGGCGAGCCGGATGGCGGGGTCCGAACCCGCGCCAACGCGGTTGAGCACGAAGGTTTCGCGATTGGAGGGCGCGGGAAGCGAACTGTGGTCGCCGATCACGCGAATCCGGCAGGTCGAGCAGCGGGCACGGCCGCCGCACACGCTCGCATGCGGGACCTGATGGCGAAGGCTCGCCTCGAGTACGGACAGGCCCTTTGGGACCCGTATGGTGCGGCCATTGCCGTAGGACAGGCTGATCATGCCGCCGCGGCGCTCGTGGAGCGCACGCGCTCCCCTTGCCAGGAGAACGAACGCGATCAGGCCAAGATAGAAGATCAGGAAATAATCCGTGAACTTCTCCAGCGTGGCCTGTTGGGCCGGCGTGCCCACGATGGTTTGCGACAGATTGGCAGCTCGCCATTCGGCGCTGGCGCTTTCGGCAATAATGGTCCGACCGGCCTGGTAGAGGCCAAGCATAGCCAGCGTCGGCACCAATACAGCTGTGGCAAGCAGAAACGGCGCTGCGCGTTTGAAAAACGACTTCATCCGCAGCCAGAAATAAAGGCCGATGCTGCCATGGATCCAGGAGATGATCAGAACCAAAAGTGTCATCCCCATTCGGTGGGGCCACACGACCAAATATCCATGAAGCACTTGCGGATAGAGTTTTGTCTGTCCGAACAGCGTATGGCCGAGCCGGACGCCGACCACGTGGGCGACGATCAGCGCCGGGATGCTCAGGCCTAGCACGAGTTGCAGCGGTTCCATCGCCTTCCAGCGAAATTCGCGCCGCTCGTAAAGCGCCCAGATTCCAAGGCCCGAATGAACCAGCGCGGCTGTGTAGAACAGGATCGCGACGGGCAGGAACTGCCAGAACAGGATGTGGTAGTGGACGCCGACGGCGAGCGCATCGAGCGAGATATTGCCCAGCGCGTGGTTGAGAAAATGGCTGACCAGGTAGGCATAGAGCACCAGCCCGCAGGCAAAGCGGACCTGGCGGACGCTGATGCCGCGGATGAATTTGACGAAGCTGGCCCGGCTGCGTTCGGTCATGCGTTTTTCATTTCGAGATATAGACCCCGCCAAGGCGGTGTTTAATTCCCTCCAGCCCGGCGAAGTGGTGTCAACACGTTGACACGGGCTAGTGCGGTGAATTTGAAGTTCCTATCAGTGCTGCTGCAATCTCATCATAGGAACTTCAAATTCAAAGCCGCACTAGAATCAACTAGTTGCTAGAGCTCCTTTGATTCCGAAGTTCGCATCAGAGGTCGCCGCGATAGCTTGCGAACTTCGGAATCGGAGCTCTAGTGTGGTGGATTTGACATTCGCTTCAGTATCGCAGCGAGTCCTCGAGGCGAATGTCAAATCCAAAACCACACTGGAATCCTATATTTGCTGGTGTCCCCCTGGTTCTGACATTCGTAAACGAACCCGCCGCGATGTGATACGAATGTCAGAACCGGGACACTAGGGGAGTCGGGGAGAAAGCACCGTGACGATTGCACCTCCCGATAGCGCCTACAAGCCGGAAAATCCTGAGTTTCGGCAGTTGCTTGCCGTCTTCGCGCTGATCGCGGCAATGACCGCATTGCGCCTTGCCTATGCAGGCCTGACCGACCTGCGGACGGACGAGGCCTACTACTGGACATGGTCGAAGGAGAGCGTGCTTTGCTTCCTCGATCATCCGCCGATGATCGCGTGGTTCATTCGGCTTGGGACCCTGATCTTCGGCGATACCAATTTCGGGGTGCGGTTTGCTGGCCTCTTGGCGATGCCGGTGACCCAATTGCTGCTTGCCGATATCGTGCGCCGCGTGACCCATGACTGGCGAGCGATGGTCATCGTGGTGCTGATGATGGAGGCCGCGCTCTATTACGGCCTGCTGATGGCCAAGGTCTCGCCCGACATCGCGCTGATCCCGTTTGCGACCGCCATGGTGTGGGCGCTGGTGCGGCTTGCCGAGAGCAATGACGGGCGCTGGTGGCTGGTGGCGGGGGTTTTCGCAGGGCTTTCGCTGTTGTCGAAATTCACCGTTGCACTGCTGTTGCCGGCCATACTTGCTTTCACGCTCGTACCGCGATGGCGCGGCCACTGGCTGAAGAGCCCCTATCCTTATCTTTCGGCGCTGATCGCCTTGGTTCTGTTCCTGCCGGTCTTGATCTGGAACATGCAGCACGACTGGGCCTCGTTTCGCTTCCAGTTTGTGCGGGCGGCGGCGACCCATGAATGGTCGCTGCGCACGCTCGGCGAATTCATCGGCCTTCAGTTTGGACTGGTCGGATTCGTGCTTTTGCCCGTGGTCCTGCTCGGAGTCGCGTTGACGGCATGGCGGGGATATCGGCAGCTGGACGCGGTGGCCATTCTGCTGTCGACCGCGGTGATTTTTCCCTTCCTTTATTTCCTCTGGAAATCGCTGGCCTTGCGGGTCGGCGACACCTGGCCGGCCTTCATCTGGCCGTTCGGATTTGCCGCCGCCGCGATCAATCTTTCGATGATGCGCAAGGAGCACTGGCCGCAAGCGCTGGTCCGCGCGTCGTTCTGGTGGGCGAGGGTGGCGATCGGCTCAGGCATTGCGTTCGTGGTCGCCGTGTTTCTCTATTATGTCGCCGCACCCTGGAATTTCATCGGCAGGACCGATCCGGTCGGCGGCGAGGCCGGTTATCTCCCGGTGATCGAGCGGGTCGAGGCGCAGCTGCAAAAGACCGGTGCGAGCTGGATCGCCACCACCGACTATCGCACCTATTCGATGCTGCGCTGGTATCTCGGCGACCGCCTGCCGGTGATCCAGATCAACGAGCGCGGACGTTATCTCGGCTTTCGCGAGCCCGACATGAACCTGATCCGAAACCATACCGGCCTCTACGTGGCGCTCGAGCCGTACGACAGTCCTGGTTTTCAGTTGTGGGCGTCAGTGCCGGCGAAGCGCGAGACGCTCGAGCGGGTCGACCGGGTCTGGCGCGGGATCGTGATGGATACTTACGCGCTGCAAAAATTCACCGGCTGGACGCCGGAGCTTTCACCGCCGCCGGGTTCGCCGCTCTATCGCTGGCGCGAGCTGGCGCGGGAGATTCGTGGTGATTCGTTATCGGCGTAGCGAAGTCTGCAATTTGTCATGGCCGGGCTTGACCCGGCCATCCACGTCTTTGTGCTCCCGCAAAAGAAGTAAGACGTGGATGCGCGGGTCAAGCCCGCGCATGACGTGAAGCGAACTCACTCCTCTTCACTCTCCCGCTTGCGCAACAGGTCCTTTGCAAGATCGGTGAGCGAGGGCCGCGGCAGCGCGGTGAACGGCAGCGGGCGGGTGACGTCGATGGCGGCGAGCCCAAGCCGGGCCGTGAGCAGGCCGTTGAGAACGCCTTCGCCGAGCCGCTGCGACAGTTTCGCCGCCAGCCCATGGCCGAGCATCTGCTGGACCAGGCTATCGCTGGCCGCCATGCCGCCGGTGATTGCGACATGCGAGACGACATGGCGCATCAGCCGGATCATGCCGAGCGCGCCGGGCCGCCCGCCGTAGAGCCGCGCCAGCTGCCGGATCAGCCGAAGCGATGCCGCGAACACGAAGGCCACATCGATCAAGGCGCGCGGGCTGACCGCGGTGACGATCGAGACGCGTTGCGCGGCGAGCGAGACCAGGCGCCGCGCTTCGGCATCGAGCGGCGTCATCAATTCGCGCTCGGCAAGGCGGATCATGTCGGCACCGTCGATGATGTCGTCGGCATGGCCCTGCAACGCGGCGCGGGCGCGCGCCAAATGGGGATTCTGGTGCGCAATCTTCAGGAGATCGCGCACCACGGCGCGGCTTTCGCTGCGGTCGTCGCTTGCGAGCACGCGAGCTGCGCGCAGGTGCAGCTTTTCGATCGTGGCCAGACGAATGAGGCCAAAGGCTTCGCGCGCAACCACCACGACAAACGCAACCGCCGCCGCAAAGGTGAATGCCAATCCGACAAAGCCGAGGCCTTCGCTGCGTGCAAAGAGATCCTCGATCAGATGCGTTACCGCCAGTCCAAGGCCGAGCGCGGCGAGGCCTGCGATTGCGATGGCGAACAGCGTTCCCCAGCGAAATCCTCTTGTCACCGGAACGAGCGGCGCCTCGACCGTGACCGGCAGCATCGAAGGTTCGCTTTCCGGCGTGACCTGAACGGTGCCGCGCGCCGGGCGCCCCATATGGTCCGGATCCACCACGACCACGCTGGCCTCGTCGAGTTTGAAGGTCGCAGGCCGCCGGTGATGGGTGCGCTCGCTCATTGCAGCCTGTCTCCGATCAAAAACTGCAGCGCCCGGTCAAGGCGAATATGAGGCAGCGCCGCGCCCTCCGGGCCGTCATTTTCGAGGCGGGGCGGGCGAAAACGAAGAAAGCGATAATCGGCCTTCTCGGCGCTGGCGCTCGAGAGCCCGCGAAAGGCGCCATTGAAAAGTGCCTCGGGATCGTCGGGCAGGTCGCCCGGAAAGGTCGCAACTTCAGTGTTGCCGTCGAAGGTCTCACTGCCCGCTTGCTCGCCCGAGGTGGGCGTTCCCAGGATCGAGGGCAGCCTTTCGCGGCCGCGCGCCACCTGCGCCTCCCGCGTGGCCCGGACCGCGGAGAGCGCAACGACGTCGATTTCGGCGCCGCTCGTATCGGCTTTCGCCACCGCCCTTGCAACAGAGCGCCGCAGCACCGCCTCAAGCCGGTCATGGCTGGAATGATGCAGGTGATCGGCCTTGGTCGCGGCGAACAGGACGCGGTCGATCCTCGGCCGGAACAGGGCGCTGAACAGCGTTCCGCGACCGACCCTGAAGCAATCGAGGATGCCACCGAGCGCCGCCTCGAGATCGACAAGGGCTTCCGGTCCCGAGTTGAACGCCGAGAGCGCGTCGACCAGAACCACCTGGCGATCCAGTCGCGCAAAGTGATCCCTGAAGAACGGGCGCACCACCACGTCCTTGTAGGCTTCGTATCGCCGGCGCATCATCGCCCACAGCGATCCTTCAACCGCTGCGCCATGCTTTGGCAAATCGAGTGGCGCAAAGGTCAGCGCCGGCGAGCCGGCAAGATTGCCCGGCATCAGGAAGCGGCCGGGCGGCAGCAGGCTCATGGCGAAGCGCTCGTCGCGGCAGGCCCGCAAATAATCGGTGAAGAGCCGCGCGGCGGCAAGCGCTGCCTGTTCGTCGGCCGGCGCTTCGGCGCTCAAGCCTGCCAGATGCGCGTGCCAGGTTTTTGCCAGCGGTGCGCGGGCGCTGCCGCGCGACAACGCAAGGCTTTCATTCGACCATTGCTCGTAGCTCTTGTGCAGCAGCGGCAAATCGAGCAGCCATTCACCGGGGTAATCGACGATGTCGAGGGTGAGATTGCGATCGGCGCCGTTCTGCCGCTGATAGTCGATCACGAGCCGCAGCTCGCTGATATCGACGGTGGAGTGCGGCCATTGCCGCTGCTCGATCAGGGTGCGGACGTGGTTCTCATAGTCAAAGCGCGGCACCGCGTCGTCCGGCTGCGGTTCGAGCCGGGCGCGGGCGATGCGCCCCGAAGCGAACGGCTCGAACACCGGAAAGCGGCCGCCGCGGGTGAGGCCGTGAACCAGCGCCGTGATGAAGACCGTCTTGCCAGCGCGCGACAGCCCTGTGACGCCGAGCCGCACCGTCGGGGAGAACAGGCTTTCGCCAAAATCCATCAACGCCCGCGCCGACAGGCGCGCTTCCTCCACGATATCGGAAAACTGCAGAGCCATGCGGGCCTGAAAAAACTCTATTTTACCGGAAGCAAATTGCAGGAGAACCAAATGGAAGGTGGCGAATTGATTGATCGAAATCAAGTTTTTCATATTTCAGGCATGATCTTGTCCGAAGAGTTGTCCGAAGCGTTTTAGGGGTTCCTTGACCTCCGGGACCGTACTATTTGCCGCGTTGTTGAAGTTCGTCGGGAGTCATGAGTGTGTTCAGACTGAAGCAGATCGCCTCCAATTCGGCGCATGCGGCGGCCGGCGCCATCCGCTGGAACTACGACCGGGCCGAACTGATCGCCGACGGTATCGTGCACGGGATCGGCGTGTTCAGCGGACTGATTGCCGCAACCGTCCTGATCGTGCTCGCCGGCGTGTTCGCTTCCGCCTACCAGGTCGCGCTGGTATCGGTCTATGCGGCCGGGCTGCTCACGATGCTCGGGTTTTCCGCTGCCTATAATCTGTGGCCGGTATCGCGGCGCAAATGGCTGCTGCGCCGGTTCGACCACGCCGCGATCTACATCCTGATCGCCGCAACCTATACGCCGGTTTTTGCCAAGATGCCGGATCGGGCCTTTGCGATGTCGTTGTTGGCCGGCGTCTGGGGCGTGGCGGCGGTCGGCATCCTGCTGAAGCTGTTTTTCCCGGGACGTTTCGATCGCGTGTCGGTTGGTCTCTACCTCGCAATGGGGTGGAGCGGGGCGATCGCCTACGACGCCTGCCTGTCCTCGCTGCCGCAACTGGCGTTCTGGTTTCTTATCGCCGGTGGCCTGCTCTACAGTTTCGGGGTAATCTTCCACGCATGGCAGCGGCTTCGCTTTCAGAACGTGATCTGGCATTCTTTCGTGCTGCTGGGCGCGGCGTGCCACTACACCGCCGTGCTCAATCTCGTGCTGGCCTGATACCGCTTTCAAAATCACAGGTGCCGCCATGCAGGTGAGTGGCAAGGTCGTGGTCGTCACCGGCGGCGCCAATGGCATTGGCCGCGCACTCTGCGAAGCCTTTCATCGCGCGGGCGCCGCCAAGGTGGTGGTCGCCGACAAGGAATCCGCCGGTGCCAGGGCCGTTGCCGGCCTGATCGGCGGCGCAGCCTTCAAATGCGATGTTGCGCAGGAGAAGGACGTTCTCCATGTGATCGAGGCAACCGAGCGGATGTTCGGCCCGATCGCCTTGTTCTGTTCCAATGCCGGCATCGGCGGCGGCTTCGATCCCTGTTCCGAAAATGCCGGCGGCGATTCCGACGAACCGTTCGCGCGAAGCTTTGCCATTCACGTGATGGCGCATGTCTATGCCGCGCGGCATCTGGTCCCGCGCTTCAAGGCGCGCGGCGGCGGCTATTTCCTCAACACGATTTCCGCGGCAGGCCTGCTCTCGCAGGTCGGCAGCCCCGCTTATTCGACCACCAAACACGCCGCGGTCGGTTTTGCGGAGAATCTCGCGATCTCGCACAAGGCGCACGGCATCAAGGTCTCGATCCTGTGTCCGCAAGGGGTCGACACCAACATGCTGCGCTCTATCCCGAAGGGGCCGCAATCCGGCGATGGCGACCTTTCGCCGGAGCAGGTGGCGCAGGATGCGCTCGCCGGCATCGAGCAGGAGACGTTTCTGATTTTGCCGCACCCGCAGGTGCTCGGCTACATGCGCAAAAAGACCGAGAATTACGACCGCTGGATCTCGGGCATGGCGAAGATCCAGGCCAGGATGCGGGAAGAGCACGGGAAGTGACCGAAGGTCATTCCGGGGCGATGCGCCAGCGCGAACCCGGAATCTCGAGATTCCCCGATGCGCAATTGCGCATCTGAGGTCTGGTGCTGACGCACCATCCCGGAATGACAGTGCTCTTCAATCCTTCCGCTCGTAAAGCAGTGGCACCGCTGAATCCACGATCACCTCGACCAGGCTCGTACCCTCGTGGATGAGCGCGCGCGTCAGCGCCGGCGCCAGCTCGGACGATCTTGCGACACGAACCGCGTCGCAGCCCATGCCTTGCGCGATTTTCACAAAATCGATGTCCGGCAAGTCAAGGCCGGGCACGCGGCGGACCTGCATCACCTGGCTGAACGAGCGCATCGCGCCGTAGCCGGAATTGTTGAGCACGAGAATCGTCAGCGGCAGCTTGCGTTGCGCCGCCGTCCACAAGGCCTGGATCGAATACATCGCCGAGCCGTCGCCGATCAGGCACACGGTCCTCACATCCGGCCGGCCGAGCGAAATGCCGGTCGCGGCGGGAAGGGCGTAGCCGAGGCCGCCGCTCGCCATGGTGTAAAAACTGTCTTGCCCGCGCATCGGCAAAAATTGTTGCATCGCCGGGCGATGCGAGGGGGCTTCCTCGATCAGCACGGCGTCCTCACGCATGGCGGAGGAGAGCGCGTGCAGTGCATATTCGGCGGAAATCGGATCGGTAGCGCGCGGGGCAGGCGGCAGGGTGCGCCCCCTCGGCACCGCGCGCCTGGTCTCGCCCAGCATCTCGAGCAGCATCGAAAGCGCGCTCCTGATGCCGGCGATGATGCTGGTGCCGACCGGCGTCATCGATGCCGCGTCGCCATCGTCGGTGATCTGGAACAGGCTGGTGGCGCCATCGAAGATCGAGGCGTGGCCTTCGACATGAAAGGTGAAAACCGGCGCGCCGATCACCACGACGAGATCATGACCCCGCAGGGCATCCGACAATTGCCCCGGCGAGGCTTGGAGAAAGCCTGCAAATTGCGGGTGCCTTTCCGGAAAACTGCAGCGCGCCGAAAACGGGCTGACCCAGACGGCGGCGCGCGTCTTCTCGGCAAGGCGCACCATCAGCTCGACCGCTCGCGCGCGATCGATGGCAGGGCCGACGACAAGTGCCGGCCGTTTGCTTGCCGAGAGTGCCGAGGCGAGATCTTTCATGGCATCGCTGTCGGGGTTGATTTCGCTCCTCACGCTGCGCGCTTTCACCGCTTGGGTTGGACGCGTCCAGTCGTCGATCGGCACCGAAACGAAGGTCGGCCCGCACGGCGGCTGCATCGCGACGTAATAGGCGCGTGCGATCGCTGCCGGAACATCCTCCGCGCGCGCCGGCTCGATCGAGAATTTGACGTATGGTCGCGGAAATTCCGACGCGCGCTCGGCATAGAGAAAGGGCTGCAGGGGGAGAATCGAGCGCGCCTGCTGGCCCGCGGTGATGACGAGCGGCGTCTGGTTGCGATGCGCGGTGAAGATATTGCCGAGTGCGTTGCCAAGGCCAGCCGCCGAATGCAGATTGACGAAGCCCGCGTTGCGCGTCGCCTGCGCGTAACCGTCGGCCATGCCGACCACCGAGGCCTCCTGCAAGCCCAGCACATAATCGATATCGTCGGGCCAGTCGCTCAGAAACGGCAATTCGGTCGAGCCGGGATTGCCGAACACCTTGCGGATGCCGAACGCGCGCAGCAGGTCCAGGGTGGCGTGTTTGACGGTGACTTGCGCGCTGGAGATTTCGCTTGGCTTGCGGGGCAAAAACCTACTCCGTCATTCCGGGATGGTGCGCAAGCACCAGACCCGGAATCTCGAGATTCCGGGTTGCTTCGCATCGCCCCGGAATGACGGGCCAGTCATCACCACGTCGCGGTGCCCTTCATGGTCGGCTGACCTTGCGAATTCGCCGTCCACAATTCCATGCCGTTGTCGCTCGTGCTGGCGTTGACGGAAAACTCCGAGCCTTCGAACAAAGGCTGCACGCCGCGATAGCTGAATTTTTTCGGCGCAGCGCCGCCATGCAGTTTCGCAGCAAATTCCACCAACAGCGCTGCCTGCATCGGGCCGTGGAAGATCAGCCCCGGATAGCCTTCGACCTTGGTGACATAGTCGCGGTCGTAATGGATACGGTGGCCGTTGAAGGTGAGCGCCGAATAGCGGAACAACAGCACGGTATCGGCCATATGGGTTTCGCGGTGCTGGGGCACGGGCGGCGGCGCTGCCTTTGCCGGTGGCGTCGTCGAGACATCGCGATAGACGATGTCCTGACGTTCACGGATCGCCGTGCCGCGCGGCGTGGTGACCAGGTGATCGACCGAGACGAAGCACAGCTGGCCGGTTGAGCCGGTCTTCATCGTCACCTCGGCAATGCGCGAGGTCCGTGTCACTTCATCGCCGACACACAAGGTATCGAAGAATTCGAGCTCGCCACCGGCCCACATCCGTCGCGGCAGCGGCACCGGCGGCAGGAAGCCGCCGCGCGCCGGGTGCCCGTCCGCTCCAAGCTCGGACATCGGGAAAACCGGCGGTGCCAGGCACCAATGCATGGTGAAGGGAGCGGCATCGCCCTTTTTTGGTTCGCCGATGTCGAGAAAAAGCGTGGCGCGCAGGCCTTTCACTTGTTGCGCGGTGACGATGTCGGAAACCTGTGTGCTGCGGCCGATCCATCTGCGCAAATGTTCCAGGTCGGGCTTCTCGGTCATGACGATTTGATCCCTGTCGGAACAGCCTTTTCGGATTTCGCAGCACCCGGGCGTTCGCCGATTCCGGGTACTGCGCCGTAGTGGCGAGGCTCGTCGACGACGATCGCGGCAGGCGCGGGATAGGTCACCGGGCCGTTCGGCGTGCCGACCTCGATGCGACGCAGATGCGGATGGGTGGCAAGACCGGCCATGGTGTTGACCTCGGCAAACGCGATGTCGGCATCGGCCAGGCGCTGCAAAAGCTCATCGCGCGTCATGGTCGCAAAGATTTCGCCGACCATGCCGTCGGTGAGGTGACGGTTGCGCACACGCTCCACCATGCTGGCGAAACGGGCATCGTTGGGCAATTCGGGCCGGCCGAGGACGTCGGCGCACAATTTCTTCCATTCGCGTTCGCTCTGGATCGAAATCAGGATGTCCTTGCCGTCTTTGGAACGGAACACGCCGTAGGGCGAAATCGAGGGGTGGGCGAGCCCCATCCGCTGCGGCGGTTGGCCAGCTTCGAAATTGAGCAGCGGCACGGTGAGCCAGTCGGCCATCACGTCGAACATCGAAATGCGAATATCGGCTCCCTTGCCGCTCTTTGAGCGTTTGATCAGCGCTTCGAGAATGGCGGCGTGCGCGGTCGCGCCGGTCGCGATATCGACGATCGACAGGCCGACGCGCGAGGGGCCGTCCGGCCCGCCGGTGATCGAGGCAAGCCCGCTTTCGGCCTGGATCAGAAGATCATAGGCCTTGCGATGCGCGTAAGGGCCCTCATCGCCATAGCCGGAAATGGTGCACAAGATGAGCGCCGGGTAATCCTTCTTCAGCCGCTCAATCGAAAAGCCGAGCTTGTCCATCGAGCCCGGTTTGAGATTCTGCAACAGCACGTCGGCGCCCGCGATCAGCCTTTCGAGCTGGCCGCGGCCCTCCTTTGTGGCGAGATCGATGACTTGCGAATCCTTGCCGCGGTTGAGCCAGACGAAATAGCTGCTCTGGCCCCGCGCCGCGGCGTCATAGCCGCGGGCGAAGTCGCCCTCCGGGCGCTCCACCTTGATCACATGGGCGCCGGCGTCCGCCAAACGCGAAGAGCAGAAGGGTGCGGCGACGGCCTGTTCGACGGCGATGACGGTTATTCCCTCAAGTGGCAGCATAATCTAGCTCTAATGGAGTGGATTTGACATTCGCCAGCCACCTAGCTGCAGACTCGTAAAGCGAATGTCAAATCCTAAACTCCACCAGTGTGGCGGTTCAAAAGTCCGTATCATTGCAGCCCGCGAGTTCGTCATGCGGACTTCTGAACCAAAGCCACACTAGAAACAATGGCTTGCCAGTGTCCTTTCGATTCCGAAGTTCGCAAACGAGATCGCCGCAAAACGATGCGAACTTCGGAACCAGGACACTGGAAACCCAAATTTGCCAGCGATCCTTTGATTCCAACATTCGCAAAGGCGTCCGCCGCAACGGGAAGCGAATGTTGGAATCGGATCACTAGTAGGAGCGGGGCATGCCTAGCACATGCTCGGCGATGAAGGACAGAACGAGATTGGTCGAGATCGGCGCAACCTGGTAGAGGCGCGTTTCGCGGAACTTGCGCTCGACATCGTATTCCTCCGCAAATCCAAAACCGCCATGGGTCTGCACGCAGGCATTCGCCGCTTCCCACGAGGCGTCGGCCGCGAGCATCTTGGCCATGTTGGCCTCGGCGCCGCAATCGAGCCCCGCTTCGTATTTGCGGGTCGCTTCCTTGACCATCAGCTCGGCCGCGCGCATGGCGGCATAGGCCTTCGCGATCGGGAACTGAATGCCCTGATTTTGCCCGATCGGGCGGCCGAACACCGCGCGTTCCCTCGCATAGTTCGAGGCCTTGTCGATGAACCATTTGGCATCGCCAACGCATTCGGCCGCGATCAGGATGCGCTCGGCATTCATGCCGGAGAGGATGTAGCGAAAGCCCTTGCCTTCCTCGCCGATCAGGTTTTCCGCCGGCACCTTGAGATCGGTGAAGAAGACTTCCGTGGTCGAATGGTTCATCATGGTGCGGATCGGGCTGATCGAAAGCCCATGATCCTTGGCCGCCTTCATGTCGACGATGAGGACCGACAGGCCCTCGGTGCGTTTCTTCGCCTTCTCCTTCGGCGTGGTGCGCGCCAAAAGGATCATCAGGTCGGAATATTCGGCGCGGCTGGTCCAGATCTTCTGGCCGTTGACGACGTAGCTGTCGTTGCCTTCGCGCCGCGCAAACGTCTTCAGCGACGAGGTATCGGTGCCGCTGGTCGGCTCGGTGACGCCGAACGCCTGCAGCCGCAACTCACCGCTTGCGACCTTCGGCAGCCATTTCGCCTTCTGCTCCTCGCTGCCATGCCGCAACAGCGTGCCCATGGTGTACATCTGGGCATGGCAGGCGCCGGCGTTGCAGCCGGCGCGGTGGATCTCTTCCAGGATCGCGGTTCCGGCCGACAGTTTTAGCCCGGCGCCGCCATATTCCTCGGGGATTAGCACGGAGAGGTAACCTGCTTCCGTCAGCGCATCGACAAACGCTTTCGGATAGGCCATTTCGCGGTCGAGCTTGCGCCAGTATTCGCCGGGGAATTGGCCGCAGAGTTTTGCCACCGCATCGCGGATGTCGGCGTATTCGTCGTCGTGATCCACGGCTGTCATCGGAACTCGGCTGGAAGATCGAGGGCGCGCATCGTGGCGGTGCAGAATGCGCAGAGGGTTTCTGCGCCTCCGTCTTTGCTGAAGATTTCGACCGTGGCAACCCCGATCGAGCCTGACATTTTCAGGGTTTTCGCCCGCGCCAACAACTCGGTGCCGCTGGCCGGCTCGAGGAAATTGATCTTCAGCTCGACCGTGACTCCGATCCGCCCCTTGGGCAGGCTGGACGTCACGGCCATTCCCGCCGCCTGGTCGGCCAGGGCCGTGATCACGCCGCCGTGAAAATGGCCGAAGAACTGCAGGAGATCGTCGCGGCGCGACAGTGCGAGCTCCGCATATCCCGGCTCTAGCGCTGCGACGCGAAATCCCGCCGCGCCCGAAAATCCCTTGGCGTTGATCGCCTCGGCGAGGCTAGGCGGGTTGAGGCCCTGGCTCATGCCGGGATGCGCACGGGTAACTGCTCGATACCTCGGACAAAACTCGAATAGACCCGTTTCGGCTCGCCGACCACCTCGATCCGCTCAAACCGCCTGAGGATCTCCTCCCATACGATCCGCAGCTGCAGTTCGGCGAGCCTCATGCCGACGCAGCGGTGGATGCCGAAGCCGAACGACAGATGGATGCGCGGTCGGGCGCGGTCGATGATGAACTCGTTGGGCCTCTCGATGACCTCTTCGTCGCGGTTTCCCGAGACGTACCACATCACCACGCGGTCGCCCTTGCGGATTGTCTTGCCGCCAACCTCGGTGTCGACCAGCGCGGTGCGCCGCATATGCGCCAGCGGAGTCTGCCAGCGAATGACTTCCGGAACCATGGAATCGATCAAAGCGGGGTTTTCGCGCAGCTTCCGATATTGGTCGGGATGTTCGTTGAGCGCCAGCACCGAGCCGCTCATGGTGTTGCGCGTGGTGTCGTTGCCGCCGACGATCAAGAGCACGATGTTGCCCATGAGATTGTCGGGCTCCATGTAGCGCGTGGCCTCGCTATGCGCCATCATCGAGATCAGGTCATTTCTCGGCTCGGCGTTGACGCGTTCGTTCCAGAGTTTTGTGAAATAGGCCGCGCACTCGTCCATCTCGGCGCGGCGCTGTTCGGCGGATTCGACCACGCCGCCTTTCGGTAGCGCCGTGGAGACGTCGGACCAGCGGGTCAGCTTGCGGCGTTCCTCGAACGGAAAGTCGAACAGCGTGGCCAGCATCTGGGTGGTCAATTCGATCGAGACCAGATCGACGAAGTTGAAGGTCTCGTTGCGCGGCAGTGAATCGAGCACCTTGCAGGTTCGTTTGCGGATCAGGATTGCCAGTTCGTCCAGATGTCCGGGAGTGAACATCGGCTGCACGGTCTTGCGCTGTGCCGAATGCCGCGGCTGGTCCATCGCAATAAAACTCGGCCAGTCATAGCCGGGGGGAACGTCGCGGATCGAGATACCGCCGAGCGAGACATCAGAAGAGAAGACGCCGTGGCTAGTGTCGACATGCATGATGTCGTTGTATCTGGTCACCGACCAATAGGGTTCGATCGGCGAGTTGGTGCAGTAATGCACCGGCTCTTCCTTGCGCAGCCGCTCGAAAAACGGCCACAGCGTATCGTCGCGGAACAGCTGCGGCGCGCCGGGGTGGAAATCCTTCAGCGGCATCGAATAGGCGGCTTCGCGCGCGGCGCGCTGCAGCGCCTCTTTCTTTACACTGGCAGATGTCTGGATATTCATGATCGATCAATCCCGAACACGCTCAGCCGGCGATGCGCTCTTTCGCGCTCACGCACACACGTTTGCAGGATTGGCTCACCCTCGAAGGTTGCGCGCATGGGCCGGCTGTTCCCTTGAATGTCCCTCCGTGGTTCTCGTCCGGAGGGTGTTTGTGGGCACGAATTACATCCCCTTGCGCGCATCAGGGCAAGAGAGAGTTTTGAGGCATTTTCGCTCCTTCGGCTCAAGCTGCCGGTAATCCGGAAAGCCCCTTCTCAGCCGCCGGCGCCCGTGACAAGCTGATGAGTGAGAATCTTGTTTCCGAAAGGCCTTCCGCCATGATCCCCAACGCGTATCGGATGTTCAATTTCGATCTCGGTGAAACCGCGGATGCGCTGCGCGAAACCGTCCACGATTTCTCCAGCCATGAGATTGCGCCGCGCGCCGATGAAATCGACAAGACCAACCAGTTTCCCAGGGACCTGTGGCCGAAGCTCGGCGCGCTCGGCCTGCACGGAATTACGGTCGAGGAAGAGTATGGCGGCTCCGGGCTCGGCTATCTCGAGCATTGCGTGGCGATGGAGGAGATTTCGCGCGCATCCGCCGCGGTCGGCCTGTCCTATGGCGCCCACTCGAATCTCTGCGTCAACCAGATCAGGCGCAACGGCAGCGACGCGCAGAAGAAGAAATATCTGCCCAAGCTGATCTCCGGCGATCATGTCGGAGCGCTGGCGATGTCCGAACCCGGCGCCGGTTCCGACGTGGTGTCGATGACGACGCGTGCCGAGAAGAAAGGCGATCGCTACATCGTCAACGGCGCCAAGATGTGGATCACCAACGGCCCGCTGGCGGAAACGCTGGTGGTCTATGCCAAGACCGATCCTTCGGCCGGGCCGCGCGGCATCACCGCCTTCATCATCGAAAAGGGCATGAAGGGTTTTTCCACCGCGCAGAAGCTCGACAAGCTTGGCATGCGCGGCTCGGATACGGGCGAGCTGGTGTTCGAGGATTGCGAAGTGCCGGATGAAAACGTGCTCGGCGACGTCGGCCGTGGTGCCAATGTGCTGATGTCCGGCCTCGACTATGAGCGCGCGGTGCTGGCGGCGGGTCCCTTGGGCATCATGCAGGCCTGCTTCGACGTGGTCATGCCTTACGTGCACGAGCGCAAGCAGTTCGGCCAGCCGATCGGCAGCTTCCAGCTCGTCCAGGGCAAGATTGCCGACATGTACACGACCATGAATGCCTCGCGCGCCTATGTCTATGCGGTGGCTAAGGCCTGCGACCGCGGCGAGACCACGCGCGAAGACGCTGCCGGCGCCATTCTCTATGCCTCGGAGAAGGCCACCCAATGCGCGCTCGATGCGATCCAATTGCTCGGCGGCAATGGTTACATCAACGACTATCCGACCGGGCGGCTCTTGCGCGACGCCAAGCTTTATGAAATCGGCGCCGGCACCTCCGAAATCCGCCGCATGCTGATCGGACGGGAATTGTTCGAGAAATCGGCGTAGGGCGTTGCCAAGAGCTAATAGTTCCGCAAGGAAGTTGTCATCACCGCGCCTGTCGCGGTGATCCACGTCTTACTTTTTCTCTCGCGGCGGAAGACGTGGATGGCCGGGTCATCTAACGCGAAGACGCGCGGAGCCTGTCATCGGGCCGCGCTTCGCGCGGACCCGTTGGCGCTTTTGCCCGGCCATGGCGGGGCGAGAGAACCGCAAACGATCCTAATTCCGCACGACCACGACCGTGCCGATCCTGACGCGATTGTAGAGATCGACGACGTCTTCGTTGGTCATGCGGATGCAGCCGGATGACACCGCTTGCCCGATCGTCTCCGGCTCGTTGGAGCCGTGGATGCGATAGAGCGTCGAGCCGAGATACAATGCGCGCGCGCCCAGCGGATTTTCGATGCCGCCTGGCATGTAGTGCGGCAGGTCCGGCCGCCGCGCCAGCATTTCCCTTGGCGGCGTCCAGCTCGGCCATTCCTTTTTCGCGGTGACGCGGTGGGTGCCGGCCCAGCCAAAACCCTCGCGGCCGACGCCGATCCCATAACGCAGCGCCTGGCCATTGCCGAGCATCAGGTAAAGCCGCCGCTCGGCGGTATTGATGTAAATCGTGCCGGGGGCAAAGGAGCCGGGGGCGCTCACCAACTCGCGCTGAATCGGAGACCCGCCGTAATACGAGCCGCCGCCACGGCCAAAAATCGAGGGGCCGCCGCCGCCGTAATAGCCGGAATTTCCGCCATAATAACCAGGGCTATAACCCGGGCTGCTCCTGTAGGTGTAAGTGGGGCCGCCCCGCGAGTTGCCCCGCCCGAAGAAATCAAAAAAGTCGCTGCCCTGGGCGCGCGCCGGAGAGGTATCCACCAGTACAATCACCGCCAAAGTCAGGAAAGCAAACAAGAAAGCAAAAGAGCGTGATGCAAAAGCCCGTGTCATTTCGTTCCTCGCAAGCAAAGAGCGATCTTGGGCATCGAGTCAGGCCATAATCGGCGCAATTTCGCAAGCAGTGAGGCGGCCAGCCATGCGAGTTTTGAATGCAGCGGTTAACCAAAACGCCCTTGTGGGCGATTGCCAGCAATGCGTCCGGAACCCTTTGACGAAACCCCAAAGGAGTGGTTGATCCCTTTAGAGCATGATCCGGAAAAGTGGAAACCGGTTTTCCGAAAAGATCATGCTCAAACAAAGAGATGAGATCATGATGCGATTGATCGCATCATGATCTAGGTATCTCGATGAGGTGCGATCAAGAGCGCGGGGACGGGAGTAGAACGATGAATGGTGCGGAAAGTCTGGTGCGGACCCTGGTCGCGGGCGGAGTTGACGTCTGCTTCACCAATCCGGGCACTTCCGAGATGCATTTCGTCGCCGCGCTTGACCGCGTCGAAGGCATGCGCTGCGTGCTCGGCCTGTTCGAGGGCGTGGTGACGGGCGCGGCCGACGGCTATTTCCGCATGAAGGGCAAGCCGGCCTCGACGCTGTTGCATCTCGGTCCAGGCCTTGCCAACGGGCTTGCCAATTTGCACAACGCCAAGAAGGCCAATTCCGGCATCGTCAATATCGTCGGCCAGCACGCCGTCTACCACATCGGCTACAACGCGCCCTTGACCTCCGATATCGAAGGCCTGGCGCGGCCGATGTCGGCCTGGGTGCGGACTTCGCCGGATGCCAAATCCGTGGCGGCGGACGGCGCAGCCGCAATTGCCGCGGCCCGGAGCAATCCGCCCCAGATCGCGACCCTGATCCTGCCGGCCGACACCGCGTGGAACGAAGCCGACGGCGTCGCACAGGTGCCACAACAATCACAGCGTCCGACTTTCTCGCCGCAGGCGGTGGAGAGCGCGGCCAAAGTGCTGCGCAAGGGCGAGCCGACGCTTCTGCTCCTGACCGGCGGGGTGCTCACCGAAAACGGGTTGGCACTTGCGGCACAGATCGCCGGCAAGAGCGGCTGCAAGGTGATGGGTCAGACCTATAATCCGCGCATGGCGCGCGGGCGCGGGCGGTTTTCGATCGACCGCATTCCCTATGTGATCGAACAGGCGCTGCCGATCCTCAAAGACTTCAAACACATCATCCTGGTCGAATCCGCCGACCCGGTGGCGTTTTTCGCCTACCCGAACAAGCCGAGCCAGTTGAAGCCTGAAGGTTGCGAGGTCCACCGCATGACTTCTAGCGGGGAGAATTCGGTCGCCGCGCTCGAGGCGCTGGCCTCTGCGCTTGGCGCAAAACCCTCCGACGCCAGACCGCAACCGATGGTCGAGCTCAAGAAGCCGACCGGCGCGCTGACCTATCCCTCGATCGCGATGGCGATCGCGATGGCGATCCCGGAAAATGCGATTCTGGTCGATGAATCCATCACCACCGGGCGCGGCTTCTTTCCGCCGACGGCCGCCGCCGCACCCCACGACTGGCTGCAGAACATGGGCGGCTCGATCGGATTTTCCACGCCCATTGCCACCGGCGCCGCGGTGGCGTGTCCCGACCGCAAGGTGATCTGCATGGTCGGCGACGGCAGCGCCATGTACACGCTGCAATCGCTGTGGACGCAGGCGCGCGAGGGCCTCAACGTTACCACCATCGTGTTTGCCAATCGTATCTACCAGATCCTGCGCGGCGAGTTCGACGGCGTCGGCGCCGGCGAGCCCGGACAGCGCGCGCTCGACATGCTCAGGATCGACCGCCCCACGCTCGACTTTGTCGCGCTCGCCAAAGGCATGGGGGTTGCGGCGCGCGCGGTTGCGACCGCGGACGAATTGGTCGTCGCGCTTGCCGAAGCCATCCCCGAGCGCGGACCGCGGCTGATCGAAGTGCAGATGTGAGGAAGACCCGACCGCTCGTCATGCCCGGGCTTGTCCCGGGCATCCACGTCTTAAGTATCCGAAGAAAGAAAGACAGGGATAGCTGGGACAAGCCCGGCCATGACGGCTAACATTTGGCCTAGAGAGACCGGAAAGGTTGCGAAGTCTCCGGGGACCCTATGCAAGCCGAGCTGGACAAGGTCGTCGCCGCCTTGCGCGAATTTTACGCGCAAGAAACCTTCCTGTTCGAACACGATCTCGGCGAGCGCACGCTGACCCATCGGCTGGCGGTGCACCTGGAAAGACAGTTTGCCGGTTTCAACGTCGATTGCGACTACGACCGGCTGGGCGCGCGCACGCTGCGGCTTCCGCGCGGCACCATCGTTTCAACCGACGATCATCTCGGCAAATCGATCTATCCCGACATCGTCGTGCACCAGCGCGATGTCCCCAACAACCTGCTCGCCATCGAGGTCAGGAAGGCCGGCAACCACCAGCCGCTGGAACACGACCAGCAGAAGCTGCGTGCGCTCACCGATCCGCATCTGTGGTTCGCCTACTGGATCGGCATGATTTTGACTCTGGAAAAAAACAGGGTTAGCAGGTCGGAAGTGTATGTAGCGGGCTACCCCGACCCCGAATTGTCGCTCTGGTTCTCCCGTCGGCTGAAGGGTGCGGGCCTGGGCACGGGGTGAGGGGCCGTGGCGGAAGGCAGGACTCGCGAATGAAAGTTTTCAGACGTTCGATCTTGATCACCGCGCTGTGGCTTTCGGGTTCGGTGCCGGTCGCCGCGCAGGCGCCGGGTGCGGGCTCGGCGATCGATGCCGCCTCTCAAGCCATTCTCGCCAACCCGAAGGTGATCAAGGCGCTCGAGGACATCAAGGCCGATGACGTTCACGCCTTTGCCGAACAGAAACGCATCACGGAAATTCCGGCTCCGCCATACAAGGAGAGGCAGCGGGCCGAATATTTTCTCAAGCGTTTTGTGGAACTCGGCTTCAACGACGCCGCAATCGATACCGAGGGCAATGTGATTGCGTTACGCAAAGGCAGCGGCACCGGCAGGCCGAAGCTCGTGGTCTCGGCCCATCTCGACACCGTCTTCCAGGAAGGGACCGACGTGACGGTGAAGGAAAAGGACGGCGTCATTCTTGCGCCCGGGATCGGCGATGATTCCCGCGGTCTGGCCGCGCTGCTCTCGATGATCAAGTCGCTCAACGCAAACGCCATCGCAACCGTCGGCGATTTGGTGTTCGTCGGCACCGTCGGCGAGGAAGAACTCGGTAATCTCAGGGGAGTGCGAGCCCTGTTTCGCGATCACGCCGACATCGACGGATTCATTTCGATCGACGGTCTCGGCGTCACCAGGGTCGTCAATCAGGCGACCGGAAGCCACCGCTACGAAATGACCTTCAAGGGGCCCGGCGGTCACAGTTTTCAGGAGTTCGGATTGCCGAGCGCGATCCATGCCATGGGACGCGCCATTGCGAAGATCTCGGAGTTGCAGACGCCTTCCGATCCCAAAACCACCTTTACCGTCGGCACCGTGAGCGGCGGCACTTCGGTCAACGCCATCGCGGCGGAAGCGAAAATGGCGGTCGACATGCGCTCGAATTCGACGGAGGAATTGCTCAAGCTCGAGGGCCGCCTGCTCGATCTCGTCCGAGAGGCCGTGGTCGAGGAAAATGCGCGCTGGAATTCCGACAAGCTCTCCGTCGACATCAAACTGATCGGCGATCGTCCGGCCGGGATCGTCGCGATGGATTCGCCGATCCTGCAGGCCACGCAACGCGCCGTAACCGTGCTCACGCGAGAACCGCGCGTGACCTTTGCCGGATCGAGCACGGATTCCAATCTCGCGATGTCTATGGGAATTCCTGCGGTCACCATCGGCGGCGGCGGGGAAGGCGGAAACTGGCATTCGCGCAATGAATGGTACAAGCCGGTCGATGCCTATCTGGGTCCGCAAAGCGCGCTCCTGACGGCCCTGGTGCTCACCGGGCTCGACGGCGCGACCAGGCCGGCACTCGCCGTGCGTCGGGAAAAATAGAGCATGATCCGGAAAAGTGGAAACCGGTTTTCCCTCGCGACAAACGCGGAAAGCGTTTGCGCGGAGATCATGCTCAAAAAGGATGAGATCATGATGCGATTCCATTTAATCGTATCATGATCTGGCACGAACGCGCCTCACCGCTGGACAAGGTGAGCGTTTGGCGCCGGCGCAAGTTCGAGCAGCGAACCGATTGCTGCAGTCACCTCCAGCCGCTCGCATCAGCCGTTGATGAAAATATTTTCGCCGTGGCTCATGCTCATATCCAGGGAAACCTGATACTGCAGCGAGGGGTGCAGTGGCTGGCCGGCCGCGAATCCCAGGCTTCCCGGTATATCGAGGCTCGCATATTTGTGGACGGTGATCGTCACAGGCGGCAGGAGCTTCGGTATCTGGACGTTTTCGGGCATGAACGGCGTGTTCACCACAGCCTGGAAGCAGGCGTTGGTCGGCAGGTCGCGGAATTGCTTGAGCTGAACGGTCGTGTAAAGGCTTGGAAGGTCGTCGAGCAGCGTCTGCAGGTTTGCGACGAGATAGGGATCGGAGAACTCCTTGGCGAGCGCAGCTTCTGCCTCGGCGCCCAGTCCGGCCCACGGCCAGCCGCCCTGAGGGGTTTTCGCTTGAGCGGTCGCGCCGGGCTCTATTTCGACAATCGGTGCCCAATCGAGCATGGTCTGCGGTGAATGCGCTTTCATCACCATCGCCGAAACCGTGAACCGAAGGGGATCGAGACCCAGCGCGGGCGTGGGATCGAACTTTGCCATCACTTTTGGAAATCCGATGACGTTGCGGCCGCTTGTCATCGACCAGGGATTGTCCACAAACATGAACGGGAAGAAAAATTCTGGAAACAGCTCCGGAAACAGCAGGCCGCCGAACAGGTTGAATTTCCAGACATAGAAACGAAAATAGATTTCCTGCTGGCTGGCATATCCCCAGCCGGAAAATGGCTCCTCATCGAACATCATCTTCGGATAGGTCACGATCTCCATGTCGACGAAGTCGGTGAATGCCCGGTATTCGAAGCCGCGATCCGCCAGCGAGCCGATGTTGAGCATCTCGTTGCAGAGATGTTGAAGGTTTGCCAGCTTCGCCGGCAGCTGAAAGCTCATGATCGTGATGCCGGGAAATTTGTATGGCGGGGGAATCTCCGGATTATCGGGCCGCTGAATGAATTGAATCATGGCATTGTCCTTTCTTGTGCGGAAAATGACCGCCTCAGTTCGTTGCGACTCGTTCCCTTGAACTGAAGCGCCAGATCGGCGCCGTAGACCCTTGCCGGAGTCTGAAAGCCGGAGACAAAGTCCCCGCCGATGATGCGCTTTGCGATTGTGGCGGCCGCCTCAGCCGTGAAACTGTAGCCGTCCGGAGTTTCGAGGCGCGCGCCTCTGACTTGCCTCCACGAGTCTTCGGCTTCGGCCACGACGACGCACCTTTCCGATTGGCGCCGGACCTCGGAGGGGCCTTCGGGCCACGCGCCGGCGACGGCATCGATCAGCGCCCTGACGGGCCTGAGCTGCATGGCGCCAGCGACACCCGCGCCAAGCTGATAGAGGGCGCGCGCGGCAAAGCCAGCTTCGAAATAGGCCTCGATGTTGCGGATGCCGGTCGAGTGATAGGCGGTGAAGACATCGGCCCAGCTCACGGCAACGCTTTCCGTCTCGCCGTCACCAAAATCGAAGGCGCGCTGCAATCTCCCGACGGGCAGCAGCGTCAATTTTCCGTTTCTTCGGATGCTGAGCGGCGAATTGGCAACCTCAAGCGCCGATCGAAAACTCCCCCGCGAGATCGAACCGGGCCGCACCGCGACGCGCAGATATTTCGCGTTGGGGACCAGCGCTGCCACGTGCACCGCCAGGCAATCGGAGGCCACGACGCCAAATCCGGCGCCTGGCATGATCATGATGCCGCGCCCGCGGGCCGCCTCGTCATGGAGAAAGGCATTCAAAAATACCGGCAGCTCACCGGCAATGTCGAGATAGTGGGTGTTCGTGCGCAGGCAGGATTCGATCAACGCGGGCGCCGTCAATGCGAACGGGCTGGCGGCATTGATCAGGACATCGACATCTTCGAGCGCGGAATCGAGCGCTTCCGCGTCGTCGATCGCCATCACCTCCCCCGCGACGCCAAGCTCGGCGGCCAGCGCCTGCACCCGATCCGGCGTTCGACCGGCGACGACAAGGTGGCGGCGCGAATTCCGCAGCCGTTCGGCAATCAACCGGCCGGTGTAGCCCGTCGCCCCGTAGATCAATACGCGACCGCGCAATCATTCCTCCCGCAAGCGTCGCACCTGGATTCAGGTCTATCGGTTTCGACGGCCGATCTTCCCGGATTTTCGGCTTCAGCGATTGAAGATCCAGGTCGCCAGACCGTGGATGAACTCCCTGTCTCTGGAGGGTGGAAGGCCGCCGTAAATCGAATCGGATTGATGCAAGGCGGCGCCGGCGAGCGCGTGGGCAAACTGGCGCACATAATCGATCGACCCGCGCTCCGCGATCAGCGACAACACGAAGGCGACATCCTCCTCATTGCGCTGCTCGCGCGGGCGGCGGAACAACCGGCTCAGCCTGTCGCGCTCGGCGCGCGAAGCGTGACGATAGGCGTGAATGAGAAGCAGACTGCGCTTGCCTTCCAGCAGGTCGCCATTCATTTCCTTGCCGTAACGCGGATCGGGCGCCAGATTGAGCAGATCGTCCTGAATCTGGAAGGCGGCACCGAGATAAAAGCCGAAACGGATGAACGGTTCGAGATCGAGGGCGCCGCGGCTCCCGATCAGCGCGCCGACGCGGGAAGGATGAATGGTCGCGAGCCAGCAGGTCTTTCTCAGAACCATGTTGAGATAATCGTCATCCTCCAGATCGAGGACGTTTTCACGGATCCAGCCGAGCTCGATCGCTTGCCCTTCGAGCGAGTGCCAGGCGACCTGTTCCATCTCGCGCAGGATACGCAGGCCCAAGAGACTTCCGAAAACGCCGACATTGTCGAACAGCGGCCGGAGACTGAGAAGGAACAGCGCATCGCCGGCGTTGATCGCCAGTGGTACGCCGTGCAGCACGTGCAACGTAGGTCGGCCGCGGCGCAATTCACTGCCGTCCTGGATGTCGTCGTGGATCAGCATCGCATTGTGCAACAATTCGATCGCCGCAGCCGAACGGATAGCGTCGGCCTGACTGGCGCCGAACGCCCGCGCGGTTGCGATGCAGATGCTTGGCCGCATCATCTTGCCGGCGCGCCGGGGATAGTCGGCAAGCGGCTCGTACAGATGCCGCGCCGGGTAACCGTTGGGCAAATAGTCCGCCATCGCCTGGCGCGTGCTCGAGCCGTATTCCTCAAGCGTGTCGGCGACGAGCGAGGACATGCCACCTCGTTTCGTCGCCGCATGACGTTGCGGCTTTGGCGACTTTCGCGCCCTAGTCCGCGACCGTGACACTGATCGTTCCTCCCGCTTCGTTGGTGCTGCTGTCGACGACGACGCCAGTGTAGGTGCCTGGCTTCTGGTCGTCGGGAACGTCTATGACGAGCACGAGGCGGAGCGGGTCGGAACTGCGGGTGAATTTCGCGTCGAGCGAATGCCCTGGGTCCTTGTGGACGAGGTGCCGCACGAGGGGAACGAAGCGCGCCGAAGACGGGCGAAGATCGAGCGCCACGTGTTTCGCCTTCGCCCCCTTCACGACGATATGAGGCGGCGCGCCAGGGATTTCAGCATCGGCAGGCGTAAAACTGCTGAGCGTCCTGGCGCTGCCGGATTTTGCGGTTCGCGTCACTGTGCCGGCGCGCCTGGCCGGGGGGCGCGAAATGCCGCCGCCACCGGGGCCGCCTGAAAGCGGGGCTTGCGCGTCGATCGAACGGACAATCATCGATATCAGTTCGAGCCAGGTGACGCCGATATCCCTGGTAACGGCGACGAGGCTCTCGGCCAGCGTGTTGATGTTGGCATTCAGTTGCCCGGTGTTCGTCATGCCGTGGCGCATGCGCTCCGCGGCGCCGCGTCCGGCTTCGATTTGTTCCTCGATGAAAGAGGAGCTTTGCTGGACCATGCTGCTGATCGCCCGCTGCAGGCTTTCCGAAATTCGCGGCGCCGGACCGTCGCTGGTCTTCTTGTCGTTCTGGTTGTTCGCGCTGAGCATGATGCGGGTTGCGCGTCGGAGCGGAGCTTCCCGATCGGGATCGTTGCGCCGCAGCCGCTCGCTTGTACGCCTGGTAGTGGATTTTTTTGCCATGTCGCATCCCCTTGGGGCTATGGATCAACTAATCATGGGTGATCAAAACCGATAATGTCTTCAAGTGCGGGAAAGCCGGAAATCGCGTGCGACGCGAGTCGGCCGGACATCACGGCGGCCTCGACGCATCCGAGATTGAGGCTGCAATCCGTCCAGTCGCCGGCTATGGTCAAATTGTCGTAAGTATTGTCGAGCGGCGAAATGCGATGGCTGGCGCTGCCGGGCACCGAAAGCACGTAGCGGTCGGAAGGGTTGACGTTCGCCGTCCAGTATTGCGTGCCGAAGCGACCGCGTGTTGCGCGCTTCCCACCCTTCGTCTTCGCATCTGGATCGACCAGCAATTCCCAGCGAAATTCGCCTCCGCGTCCCTTCGCGTTCGGCCACAGATTCTCGATGTCGCGGTTGAGAAACTCGATCGCGTTGTTTCGCACTTCGTCGCGGCGACGTTTCGGATAGTCGATGTCGTCTGCATCCGGCTCGCGCCGCGGGTCGGCCAGCACGTTGCAGAAATAGGCAGATGTGCGCGGCAGTGGACGGTGCCAGTTCTCGGCCGGCACCACGTGACCCATGTCGGACCAGGTGTCGAACGGTTTGACGAAGCTCGTCAGCGTGACCGGCGGGATTTCCCAGCCGAGCTCCTGAAGGTCGGCGGCAAGCCAGATCTGGAAAGCCTGTGTGGCGACGGTCTTGACACGCTCGACCATGGCGCGCCAGCGGGCGTTCGTGGCGATGATCTCGCCGCAGACAGAAGGCAGCGCGCCGATACCGATGCCGAGCACCACGAAGTCGAAATCGCGCGTCACCTTCAGTTCGCATGTCCTTGCCTTTCGGCGATCCCAGTGGGACTCGAAATCCCGGCCCTCGCGCCGCATCCGCGCGCCGGCCTTCAATTGGGAAAGATCCGGTCCGGCGGGCCAGCATGGCATGTCCTTGACGTCGACCAGCGGCTGATATTCGCGCGCTCCAAGCGTCTCGGCCTGGATATCGAATTCGAGCGCTTCGACATGCGGCTTTTCACCGGGTTCAAGCTCATTCGCATCCGCCAGTCTGACGTTGCGTAGCCGGTGAAAGAACTTGAAAGTCGCGCCGCGGGCCCGCAGGACTTCGTAAAAGGGCGCGAACACCACGTCGCCCATCCCGGCGCGCATTTTCCATAACAGCGCGCCGCGATAGGTGAAGAAAAACCGCAGCGTTCCGCGCAAGGCGGCGCCGGCGGCAATGGCGGGTCGGCCCTCATCCCCACCCTCGTAAGCCATCGCCGTATCGTAGAGAACGCGCGTGAACGGGGAGTTGAGCGCGCGCTCGGAGGCGCCGTTCTCGCGCAGCCACTCCCGGTGATCGAGATGATCGATGGCATCTAAACCCCGCGGGTCGGTGAGCAGCTTGTAGCGAACGGCACCAACGAGATTGGCCAGGACCAGGTCGATGATCTCCCACTGATATCGCGTGTGGTCATCGCTTGCGACGATCGCTTCGAATTGCTTGCGAAGCGCCGATGCGATTGCTTCCAGCGCCGGAAGCAGCAAACTTTCAGGCACTTTCGGCATCGATTTGAGCGCGGCCTCTATCAGCGCCAGTGCTTCGACCGCAATCGCAGCCGAAGCCAGCGCGCCGACGCGCAAAAGGCCTGCGATTCTTGCGGCGATGTCGACCGGGTCGCCTTGGCCGGCACTTGGCTCCGAGTCCCGATCCACATCCGCGTTCGCCGTGCTGGATGCGCGGAACGTTTCGAGGCCAAGCAGCAGGGTCCGCAACAGCGAAACGGCGCGCGCCAGATAGTGGCTCAGGGCGAAGGGATTCTGTTCGTGGAAAGCGTCGCCGGGCAGCCCCGGCGCCGGAGGAAAATGCGCCGCCCAGTTGATCCAGCCGCCATGCGCTGACGTGCCGGCGGCCGCTATATGCGAGTCCGGGAGGAAGAACTCACGCCAGTCTCGCCGCCGGCGTTTTCTTGTGTCTCGCGCCTTCGCACTTCGGTTTTTTGCCTTCGTCTTTGCGTTCAACTCCTCGTAGCATTGGCGCAGCAACCGGAACGCATTGTCGTAGCATCCGAGCCAGACGTGCAGCCCGTGCTCCTCGATACGTCCCGCAGGGCCGCGGCCGGACGCGCCCTTGCCGCCCAACCTCCAGCCGATCTGATAGATGGTGACGTGATAAGCGCCCTTGTGCCTGGGCCTGGTCAGTTCAAAAGCCGCCGCAATCGACGCGCAGCCGCCGCCTATGATTGCGACCTCTATGGGCTTTCGGTTTCCCACTGACGCTTCCCCATTTCGCTGTTGCTGCACGAGGTGTCGCGGCCGTTTGTCGCAAGGCTATTTCACTCCCCATGTTACATGCTTTTTCAGCGCCGAAAAGGCCTTTACCTTCGATTGACGGACCTTGTGCAGGCAACCGAGCGTTCGTCGCACTACGCGCTGCGCACGGTTAGGATTTGTGGCAGATTTCCACGGCCGGAGCCGGTGAGATGCTCGATCCCACGGAGGACGCTTCGTCGCAGAAGGGTCGGCCGCTCGGCCAAAGCGAGCATCGCCAGATTACCGTCTTGATGACCGACCTCGTCGGCTTCACCGCCTTTGTCGAGCGGACGGGCGAGGAAGCAGCCTTTGCGCTGGTGACGCAGGTCTCGGGCCTCACCACCGCTGCGATCCACCGGCATCGCGGCACGGTGAAGAATTTCACCGGCGACGGCATTTTGGCACTGTTCGGCACGCCGACCGCGCTCGAAGACGGGCCGCTGCGCGCCTGCCGCGCGGCGCTGGAGATACAGCAACGCCTTGGGGCTGCCGGCGACCGGATCGAGGCCGAACTCGGCCATCGCCCGCTTCTGCGCATCAGCCTCACCACCGGGCCCGTCGTGCTCGGAGCGGTGGACAGCGGTGAAAGCACCGGCGTCACCGCGCATGGCGACATCGTCAATCTTGCCGCACGGCTTCAGGCCGAGGCCGTGCCTGGCACGGTCGTCATGAGCGATGCCATGCTGCGGCAGGTCGAGGGGATGGTCGATGCCGAACCTGCCGGCGTCTTTCACTTCAAGGGAAAGAGCGAGCAGCAGACGGTTCATCGCCTGATCGCCATCAAGGATCACGCCACGCGGTTCGACGCCGCGATCGCGCGCGGGCTGACCTCCTATATCGGCCGCACCAGAGAGATGGCCGTGCTTGAAGATCAGCTCAAGCACCTCAATTCGGTGCGCGTCGTCGACATCGTCGGCGACCCCGGCATCGGCAAGTCGCGGTTGCTCTACGAGTTCGCGCTGCGCCAAGCGTCGGTCATGATGTTGCGGGGAAACTGTTCGGCCGACGGGCAGGAAACGCCGTTCCTGCCCTTCATCGAGGTACTGCGCAACTGGTTCTCGCTGAGCCCCGGCGAACCGGAGACCGCCATTCTTGGCAAGCTCGAGGAAGGCCTGAGGCGCCTCAACTGCTGGTCGCAGCAAAATCTCGCGCTGCTGCTCAACCTGTTGGGATTGAAGGCGCCCGGCAATGCGCTGGCCGAACTCGATGGCACGCTGATCGGCGCGCGAACGCGGGATCTGTTGCTGCGGTTGATCGAGGAGCAGAGCCGGCGCTCGACGGTGGTCCTGCTGTTCGAAGACCTGCACTGGATCGACAGCGCTTCCGGTGATCTGCTGCTGCGGATCGTCGACCACGAACCAGCTTCACCGCTGGTGATCCTGCATACACGGCGCCCGGAATATGCGCCGGCCTGGGCGGGGCGTCCGGGCGTCGTGGAGTTGCCGATGGCGCCGTTGTCCTCATCGGAGACGCTGCGGATTGCGCAGTTTCGCTTTGGCGTCGACGATCTGCCGGAGCCGCTTGCGGACCTGATCGTGGAGAAAGCGGAAGGCAACGCGCTGTTCGCCGAGGAGATCGCAAGCTTTTTGATCGAACGCGGCACGGTGCGCGTGACGCCGCTGGGATTGGGTTTTGACCCCAAGCGGATCGGGGCGGCGTTGCCGGCAAGCGTGCAACTGCTGCTGACGGCGCGCGCCGATCGCCTCTCGGCGGAGGATCGCAAGCTCTTGCAGATGGCAGCCGTGATCGGGCGCCGCTTCGATCCAAGCCTTCTGTCCGCGGTCGAGAGCGGATTTGGCGATGTCGCAGGCAAGCTTCGTGTCTTGCAGGAACTCGACTTCGTGCAACGAGACCCGCAATCGGGCGATTTCGAATTCAAGCACGTGCTGATGCGCGATGCGCTCTACGACAATCTCCTGAGCGCGCTGCGCGCCGAATTGCATTTCAAGGTCGGCAGCGCGATCGAGCGCCGTGCCGCCACGCGCCTGAGCGAGGTCGTCGAGACGCTGGCGCATCATTTTTCGCTTTCGGGCCGTCACAACAAGGCGTTCCGCTACTGTTCGCTTTCGGGAACCAAGTGCCTTGAAATCTATTCGCTCGAGGAGGCGGAGGGGTATTTTCGCAAGTCGCTGAGCCTGCTCGGACAGGCGCCGCAATGCGCCGACGATGCCGCGATGGCAACAGTCGTCGCCTTCCTGCTGGAAGTCCTGTATCTGAAGGGCGACCTGATCGGCCTTTCCGAGATCGCGGAATCCTATATTCCGCGGCTCGAAGTTCTGGGCGACACGCCGCAACTGGTGTTCGCGCTCTATTTCCACTGCATGCTCCTGAATCACTTCTGCGAGTTTCGCGCCGCCGAGGCTCGCGCCAAATCGGCGGTGCACATTGCCGCACACCTCAACGACATCCGCGCCCAGGCCTATGCGAGATCGGCGCTTTTGTTCTGTTCGATCATCCTGGGCCGGCACACGCTCGAGGAGGCCGAACGCGAAGGCAAGCGCGTGCTCGAAGTCTGTACGCAATCCGGCGACAACTACATTCTCAACTGGGCGTATTGGTCGATCGCCTGGGATTACGTCTGTCGCGGGCTGACAAAAAAGGCGCGGCACTGGACCGTGCGGTTGATGGAAGCGGGAAGGCAGCGCCAGGATAACCGGGCGCTCGGCATGGCGTTCTGGACGCTGGCCTGGATCGACATCCAGGCCTACCGCTTCAGGGACGGCATCGCCAATGCGCAGCGAAGCCAGCGCACGGCGATCACGCCATTCGACCGCAACGCCGGTATCATGGCGAACGCCACCGCCCTGTTGCTGGAAGGACGCGTGGAGGAGGGGCTCGCGCAATTGTTGAACCTGAAGAAATGGGCGCTGGCGCATCGCTGGGCCTATACGGCAAGCGGGTTAGATTTCGCCGCTGGACCTGCGCTCGCCATGACCGGGCGGATCGGCGAGGGCATTCGAACGCTGAAGAGAGGAATCGCGGTCTGCGATGCGGCGGGAAGCCTCGCGGTGGCTTCATGGAATCGCCTGGCGCTCGCCGAGCTTTATCTCGGCATGCTGTCGACCACGAGCCGTCCGCCGATCAGGCTGATTCTGCTCAATCTGCTCCCGATTCTGAAGGTCCGGCTTTTCGGCCTGCGGCAGGTCAGGATCTTGCTTGAACAGCTCTCGCTCAATGCCCAGATCCACCCGGAGAGCACGACGCGGGCGCGGATCGAAATGGACTTTGCAAGGGTTTGCCTGAGGGAAAACGCGCCCACCCAGGCGCGCCAGCATTTGTCGAAGGCGCGCGCGGCCGCGCTGGCGCAGGAGTTGACGCCGATACTCAACGAGATCGATGCCATCGCGGCGAAGTTGGCGTGAAGGACCCCAAGGGCGGCGAGGGGGTTGCGGTCTCTCGTCAGGGCAATGACCTCACCCGGATCGCGTCTGATAACGCATTTCACCTCTCCCCGGCGGGGAGAGGTGAAAAGTGCCACTGACAAATCGATGCGACCAAATAATCATCCCGCTTTAGCGTTTCGCGCGCGCCTTCTTGCGGAATGCCTCGATCTGTTCGGGCTCCTTGTCGTCCAGCGTCGCCAGACCTTCTTCCGCCCCGCGTTGAGACCGCAGCAATTCGTCGAGCTTGGCGTGAATGGCTTGCGTGTCGCGATGTTCCGACCGCTGGATGAAGAGCGTCATCAACAGCGTCGCGATGCTCGCAGCTCCCTGCCAGTTGAAGGATTCCCGGTCGAAGATCACCCACAGCGTCGTGTAGACGGCCACCGCCGCGACCGACCATGGCCGGGACAGCCATATCCCGGCTCTGGTCAGGAAGCGATTGAGCTGCGCGCGCATCTCGAGGAAAACGAAACGATGGCTCAGACGGTTCCGCTATCCTCATGGCGTAGAAATGAGCAACGGTAATGCAGGAGGTGGTCCGATAATTGCTTCACATTCCTGACGTCAACCTTCCTCAAGGTGGAAACATGCGCGGAATCGCAATTCTCATTGCTGCCCTGGTGACGCTGTCGGTAATGGTGCGGCCGCATGAGGCTCACCTGGGACTGCATCCGACCTCACCAATGCCGCCGGTCAATGTACCCTGACCGCCGGCACTTTGCGGACTCAAGACGTCGCAAATTCCCGGCTTGCGCGAGGCGGAAAAATCGGGTCTGCCGATGCGTCTTCGTGATCGCTGCGTCAGGCCGGGTTTAGCTGACGCGCAGCCGTCCAGTGACTCTCGACGAAGTCGCGGATGTGTTCGGGCAATTCGTTGCCGTCGATATCGAACCGGGCCTGGATTTCCGCGGCGATATCTTCGGAGACGTCCTCTGCCCAGTGTTCGAGGGTATTGAAGGCGACGACGCGAAGCGGATCGTTGAAATGGCCTGAGATCAGATCGCAGATGACGGTTTCCGGATCGGCGCGCTCGATCTCGGTTTCGCGGCGGACGCTGCCTTTCGCGTCGACGCTGTCCACCACGATGTAAATGGTCTGATCGGCTCCGTACGGCACGATCCCCGGCGTCCAGCTTGGCATCTCTCGCTCTCCAATGACGCTGCCCGATCTATTAAATTTGCGAACCCGCCCCGGGGTTCCTCAATTTCGGGAAAATCGCCATCGCTGGCGGAAATTTCGCCGCAGCACCTTGTCGCGCGAACCATCGCCGCGCTCGAAACGACGAACAAGCTCGCGCAGGCGCGCGGGCATCTCCGTCTGCTGTATGGGCAGCAGAATTCGCAGCCGTTCTCCCATCTCCTGGCGAATAACCAGATTGTGCTTCGGCTCAAGGCCCATATCGCTCATCGGAGCGCTCCATTGTCGCTTGAGGAGGTAACGGGGGAGCGACCTGCGCGGTTCCTCCTTGGGTTACTTTTTGAACATTGCCGAGGAACTCAAAACACGTTCCTACGTTTGCAACTGCAGAACTGCGGGATTCCGGGGGGAGTCTTGGATTTGACATTCGCTTTGCGAACTCGCGGCCAGCGAGTTCGGTTGCGAAGGTCGAATCCGCTTCGCCAGTGCGATTGAATGCCGCCAGATTGCGCCGCGTCGGCGCCAAGACTGAAGCTGTATCGCGTATTTCGGGGCGGGGGTTGCGCTTTTGAACGAACTGCCGATCATTCTTCTCGTCGAAGACGAGCAGGTCCTGCAAAACCTGGTCAGGCATGCCTTGAGCGATGCGGGCTTCGATCTCACCGTGTCGGCATCGGCTGACGAAGCGCTCTCGATGCTCAGGAGCGGAGTGGTCAGATATCGAGCGCTCGTGACCGACATCAACATCGATGGCGAATTGAACGGTTGGGAACTGGCAAGGCAGGTCAGGGAAATAGACGCGGCTTTTCCCGTCGTCTATGTGACGGGGGCGGCTGCCGATCAATGGCCCTCGCATGGCGTCCCCAACAGCATCCTGCTCGAAAAGCCGTTTGCGCCGGCACAGCTCGTGACCGCCATCTCGCAGCTCTTGAACACGGGGCCGCAATGATCCGCGACTAGTGGAGTGGATTTGACATTCGCTACCCACCTGGCCACAAGCCCGCAAAGCGAATGTCAAATCCTAAACTCCACTAGAATCTTATATTTGCCAGTGGTCCTTTGATTCTAACATTCGCAAAGGCGGTCGCTGCAACGGGAAGCGAATGTTGGAATCAGACCATTAGGCCGAGGCGAAGTGGATGATGCTGACCAGCCTGGAGCGTGAATTCCTGGAGCAGGTATCTTCGCAACCCTGGCCCAGCCCGCCGCTTTTCGATCACAATTTGGTCGTTCGGCTCGTTGAGGCGGGTCTGGTGCAAACTGAATCGCTGCCCGATGGCGCGGTGGTCTACGAGATTACCGAGGCCGGACGCGCGGAAATATCAGGCTGAGTGCGGTGGTTCAGAAGTCCGCATCATTACTGCAGCGAGTCCACTGGCGCAAACGCGAAGCTTCAGACCGTTGCCGATGCGGGAGCGGTGGCTTGTTTGGCCGACTCTGCCGCCGGTTTGTCGTTGCCGGTCTGGCCGCCGGTTGAGAAGGCAACCGTGCATCGAACGCCGTCTGGTTCATAGGTGATGCTCGCATCGGCGCCTTCCGAAGCAAATGCGGCGCGCAGAAGTCGCGAGCCGAAGCCGACCCGCGAAGGTTGAACGACCGGTGGTCCCGATCGCTCCTTCCAGTTCAGAGCCACCCTCCCGCTCGTCGGCTCCTCGGACCAGTTGATCTCGACCCGGCCAGCCGGGAGGGACAGCGCCCCATATTTGGCGGCATTGGTCGCCAGTTCGTGGATCAACAGCATCAGCGACAATGCGAAGTCTTGCGGCACGATCACCGAAGACGGACCGGAAAGCGTGAACTGCGAGGCGTCGAACGGCTCCAGCGCCCTTCCGACCAGTTTTTCCACGCTGATGTCCTTGTCCGCAAGTTCGATCAGCTCGTGAGCGCGCGTCAGTGCAGCGAGCCGCGCGGTCAGGAGCTTTTGCGCCTGCGCCAGATTGTCCGAATTTTGAAACGTCTGTCGAACGATCGCCTGCACCAGCGTCAAATTGTTCTGGACACGGTGCTTCATCTCGGAAGCCACGGTTTTGGCGCGCGCTTCTGCGGTCGCCAGTCGATCCATAACGATATGCACGAAGGACGTCACGACAATCATCATCGCCGCCAGCGCCCAGAACGTGATCAGTCGAAAAATGCCCTCGCCGGTGAACGCGATTTCCAACTTCGGCGGGATCCAGATGTAGGCAGAGAGCAGTCCGCCGAGAAGCGCGGTGGTAACTCCCGACCAGATCCCTCCGAAAAGGCCGGCGATCAGAATGCTGGGAAACAGGAAATTGAAATACAATCCGCGCTCGATCAAAGGATCGACTGCCGCGCGGATCAGGAGCGACACGCACACGGTGATCAGGGCGATAAGCTGTCCTCGCCAGAACGGCCGCCTGTAGACAGGCAGGTAGTTTATCAGCCAGCGCATTGCATTTCCCGATAGGCGGATTGAACCATCGAAGCCGGGGGAACCACAAGACGCGCCATCAGCCGTTTTGCGCTGAATTTGCATGAATAAATGGACCGTCCGAGTGGCACGGATTCATCTCCATGCTGCCTGTGACGAAATATGCCTGAATGTGGCACGGCGGACCTGGCCGCGGCCGGCGGTATTTGCAGCGTAGCAATGGCTTATTCCGCCAATTTAGGTATGTGAACGGCAGTATTCCAGTATTTTACCGGATGTTCGGTATGCCCGCTGCCGGACACCGGATGAAGCAACTGCAATCATGTTGAACATCCGTTCAAGAAAGTTCCTGCGAAGTTCCGGAACGCCTCGACCGCGCCGTTTGTTGGCGCGGGGTAACTGACGATTGGAGAAGGAACATGAAGAAGCTTGCTTACGTTTTCGCCGCGTTGGCGACCCTTGCGGTTGCGGCGCCGACAATCGCAAGCGCTGAAGGGTTCGGCTTCCGCATCGGCAGCGACCGGGACTACTATCGCGACCGCGATTATTACGGCCCCCGTGTTGAGGTTTATCGGCATGACAACGGCTGGCATCGCGGATGGTATCATCGCGACGGCGACCGTGAGGTGATCATCCGGCGTCACCATTACTGGGACGACTAACAAGACCGATGACGGAAATGGCCCCCTCGATCGGGGGCCATTTTTTTTAAGGCAGTGCGAAGGTGTTTCGCGGCGTGTCTGCCGCAAACCGGCCGCGCCCAAAAACGGGTTTGTCCAATTGCCTGAATCTGGCCCAGTCAAAGACGGCGGTCGGCGGGGGCGGGGAGCCTCCCGCATAGCCGCAGGCGACGCGAGCGGGAGGCAAGTGCCTATTGGTCAGAAGTATTGGGGTACCTTCAAAAAGGGTTCGGGCGCGCCTGGAATCCAGGATCGGCAGCGCCGGCCTCGACCCGCTCCACCCGGCAGCCAAGGGCTCGCCGGGTGGATAAACGGGACCCTTAGCCTCCTAAGTTAACCCCACCGTCTCCGATTTTCACACATTGTCCACTTTTGTACGTATGTTGCGGAACGGAATTCGTGTTCGGCAATTGTGCAAAAACACTCGTGAAAAAGGACATTGCGTAACCGTGTCCGCGAACCGCTTCCATGCGCGTCAGGCAGCTGTGGCGCTGTTAAAGATGGCGAAGACAACTTCCGATCCGGACCTGGCGGCTAATCTCGTGCGGGTCGCCGCTGATCTCAAGGAACAGGCCGGAGAGCTTCCGCCCAGGCTGAAGGCGGAAGTGCCTGGTGCGCAGGAAGAACAATGAGGCTCCTTCAGCTTTGGGCGGATCATGCAGCCAGGTTCGAAACCCGCGTATCGTTCGGCGATCGGCCGTCCCTTGATCTTCGAATGCCCGAAAACCCTAAACAACGTCCAGCATTGGCTGGACGGTGACGACGCGCCTGACCACACCTACGAATCGGTCGTCTGCCCGGCCTGCACCGGATTGCATTTCATCAACCGGAAAACCGGCAAGCTGCTCGGGCAAGGAGAAAAGTAATCACTCGATCACCTCGTTGGC
The DNA here is from genome assembly GCF_035570375.1 of Bradyrhizobium sp. Lineage (GTDB taxonomy): Bacteria > Pseudomonadota > Alphaproteobacteria > Rhizobiales > Xanthobacteraceae > Bradyrhizobium. The sequence continues at coordinate 77,441 of NZ_DATMLW010000018.1, forward strand.
CCGGCCGACCAGCGGCAACGAGAAATCAACACCGAGGGACCTTGCGGTCTTCAGATTGATGATGAACTCGACCTTGGTCACCTGTTCGACCGGAAGGTCGGCCGGCTTGTCACCCCTGAGGATTCTTCCGACAAGAATACCGACGCTGCGATACCCTTCACCAATATTGGGCGCGTAGCTCATGAGACCGCCGGAGTCCGTGAAGGAGCGCCATCCGTAAACCGTCGGCATGGCGTGTTCAGCGGCGCGCCTGACGATTTCCTTATCCTGGCCGGTAAAGAACGCATCGACCGCGACGACGAGACCGCTTGCTTTCAGCCCGGCAAGCGCATCGAAGGCGGCTTCGACTTCGATTGCGGTGCTGGCCCGCAACACATCGAGATGCACCCCGAGAAACTGAGCCGCCTCCTGCGCAACCCTGGCTTCGGACTCATGAGCCGGATTGCTTGGGTTGGTGAGAAGAGCGAAGGCAGTGGCTGATGGCAACAGTTCCTTCAACAGCTGAAGTCGCTTGCCTGCAAGTTCGCTGCTTAGGACCACGACCCCGGTCATGTTGGTACCGGGGTGGTTGAGACTGTTGACCAGTCCCAACTGGATCGGATCGGCGCCGATGTTGAAAACAACCGGGATGGTGGAGGTTGCACCCTTGGCTGCCACTGCCGGCGCGGTACCGCCGATCGCCGCGATAACGGTTACCTGACGACGAACGAGATCGGCCGCGAGCTCCGGCAGGCGCTTATAGTCTCCGTCCGCCCACCGGTATTCAACCGTCACATTCTGGCCTTCGATGAAGCCGGCTTCGCTCAGGCCTTTGCGAAAACCGACGGTACGCATCGCGTCGGCTTTCAGAGACTCGCTGCTCAGATACCCGATCACCGGCATGGCCGGCCGCTGGGCCCGCACTGCACGTGGCAAGGCGGCCACTGCAGCCGTGCTGCCGAGAAGCGTGATGAAATCGCGGCGCCACATACCCCGATCTCCCGACCTCGCAAGCGCCTATCTTAACGATGAAAACGCGCACTTTGACAGGGGAAAGACGGGCACGGCGCATCGCCGGCACAGCTTCCACCATGAATCGATGGGGTTAGTTCGTAAGAATGCCTGCCGTCATAACATAAGCTAACGCCAAATTGTGCTTTCGCGCTCAAGCTTGATTCGAATCGCATTTTGATTCGCTCGCAAGGCTGATTTCGCGATGACGACGAATATAAGGGAAGATGCGCTGGAGCGTGAAGCCAAAGCCGTGCAATGCCGTTGCCCGGAAGGCGCTGCAGTTGCTCCGCGCCTGATCCTAAAATTTCTCGACGTCCGCAGCGGCAAAACCGTACGCCTCTACCGATGCCAATGCGGCGAATGCATCTGGGATGATTGACGCCATCTTCCGACGCCGCCGAGTGCCTGGACCAGCCGACGTTTCGCTACGAGCGAAACAGCGCAAAATAAATCACATACAGCCAACCCAGGATGCCGTGGATGATTGCCCAGAGTATCGAGTGGTTGGTGGTGTAGGATATCGCCATGGCAAGGGCCGAACCAAAGCCCACGCCGTATTTTGCTCCCTCGACTCGAATTCCGTAAAAGCGATTTCCGTTCATATCGCCGCCTCCGCTGGGGCCGCCGGATGCTGCAAGGAGTGCCACGAAAGGGGGATCATTTTAATGGCGGCGCAATAGGGATTGAACCTATGACCTCTCCCGGGTGAAGGGAACGCTCTCCCGGCGTCGCCTACGGCTCGACCGAAAAATCGCAGAAGAATAGCTGCTTTGTGCAACCTGCGATTCTGTCGCGAGAAGAGCAATGCGCCCTGTAGTCGGCGCAAGTGGGACCGGATTGGGACCAGAAAGTCGCCGAGGCAGCCCCCCGCAGACCCGATTAGATACTCACCCATGCGTTTGATAGCGGAAGGCAAGAAGGGTGCCGTCATCCTGCAAAACCCACTAGTGACTCTCCCTGAGTCATGGAGAGGCCTTTGATACTAAACCTCTCGGAGCAGTTCCCCGTTGCCTCCGTTTCTTCCGCGCAGAGACTCTCTATCCAGTGCCTTTAGCCGGATGACCTCTATTGACGACGACCGAACAGGGTAGAGCGACCGGAGAGAAATCCTACCAGTAATGGGTAGGGGTCAAGAGCGTATTGATAAGGGGATCTCGGGGGTGACTAGTCGTGGTTAGCGGTCTGTTCCTATTACTGTCTAAATCGAACGGAACATCTCCCCCGAGAACCCTCGGAGACCCGAAGTAGAGTGAGTGGCGCGGCCGATAGTTGTCTTCGATCAATGACGTCAGCTTTATGGTTCTCGCAAGAATTGCCGAGGCCTTGACTGTGCCGCTGCCAAGACTGCTAGGCGGATGAATTCGAGGTCACTTGGAGTCTAGATAGCCCCTGGATGACTCAGGGAGAGTCGCGGATTCGTTTTGCTCGTCGATGCTACCTTCCCCTGCTTGCCCGTTTGGCCTCACAGCGAGTCTCCAGAATCCAGCAAATGGCCAAGGCTAGAACCGGTGATAGGTAGTGACCGTATGCCCTAGACCTACTCCCCACTGGTCCAGTCGCTGCCGGCGGTCCACGAATGGAGGTCCGCCAACGGATCAACCCTCCTGTTTCTCGAACCACGACCGCCGAGGAGAGTCCACAGAAATAAAAGCGAATTTGGCTACTGAGGATCTAGCTTATCAGGTGCAGTGGTCGACTGCGTGAGCAGCAAGATGTGCATAATCATATCGTTGCTGAGCTCATCAGAGTTGTCCAGCTTCGAAAAAGGAGTGACGATGACATGTTGCTTATCTTCGACCGTCTGAAAGGTTATTTTTATGTAAGATGGATCGCTGAAAGCGTTGGAAATTGCGGTTCTTATAGCCCCATGATTCTCCTGTAACAGGTCTTTTCCAAGATACCAACGCCAGCGTCGAACCAACTGTTCATGCTTGCCTTTCGCGAAACTAATTAAATCTCCGGCATCGACCTTCACGTTTGCGGAGAGATTGACACTAAAGTTGCCAGATGGAGGAACGTTTACGACCACGGAATTAACAGTAGTTCCGTGCGGGATTTTACCTGCCGCAGTAAGATTGCTGACGGCAGCGTTCTGCGCAATAAAAGTTGGCACCGAAGCGGGACTTCCGGCAGCAAGAGGAGCACCGGGAGCAACCGTAAAATTCAGTGTTGCAGTGGAATTAGACGTGTTAGTGGCGGCCATCGTCGCGCTGGGGTACAGAAAATCATTCCAGTCATTGGGCCATCCTGAGAGAGCATTCTGAGCTATGAACAAGTCCGATATATCCAACAAATCAAGGTTTGCATTTGCGAAGGCAGCAGGGAGAAGGACAGCACCAGGATGAGGTGTATTACCAGAACTCTTCACGGTTAGAGCCGCCGTCAGGGGGCCCCCGGCATCAAAACGATTGTTAAATAGTCTCGCGAGCCGCTGAGTCCCCTTGGTCTGAATCAGTCCGCCCATTCTCGCCTCCCATCAAACCGGTTGATTAGGAAATCTTATTCTTCGAATCCTGAAACCCTATTCTTCCGATATACGACCGTCATGCGAAATTGATGCGAAAGCCTCGAGCGCGCAGCTTGGCATGTCCAGGCCGACTGCTCCTGAACGCAAAATAGAATACCGGCAATCCGGAGACAGATCCGGTTCGTCATCCTCAAATTGGCTTTCCAGCATCCTATGTAGTTTCAAGATCTCCCGAGCCGCTCTCAGCGTCGCTGCACATGCGCGCGGTCCCCAAATTCTCGGCATTGCAACGCTGGCGGCCCAATAGTCTGCCTGACCTTGCCAAGTCATCCACGGCATGGCGGGATCGCGTGGTGATCCTCCCAAATGGTGACCCGTCTCGTGCGCCAGCATCAACGCCAGTCCATATTTTGTGATGGCCGGGTGTCGGACCAAACCTCCATAAACCCGCACGAACCGCGCCGACCCAAGTCGCCAGGCCTGGGCATTGATCGTTGGAGACTCCCAAAGCAATTCATAGGTCACTTCGGGAAATGCGCGACGGAATTTCTTGAACAGGACCAACAACACGCGGCGACGATGCTGCTGAGACCGCAGGCTCGGAAGCACTTCTTCCGTGGGCCAGTCCAAGAAGCTCATGTAGCCTCACTTTGCGCATTTCCATAAGAAATTGTCCAAATGTAACATAGCTCACACTCAACCGCGAGGTCTATGATTTACACAGTCCATTTAAGGTCGGAGGGCGGACCACCTTCCGGCGGCACGCTTGTGCCTTGTTGGAAAATTGATGATCGAAGCGGGCCGCCTTAAGACCGCCCACGCAATGATGCGCCAGAACATTTGGCTGTTGGAGAGCGGCATGGAATTGATCTGCAAATAAGTTTATAGTTTCACGAGAATTTACGGTCCGCTCCCGGTGCAGGGGCCATTGATGCAATGTTTGCGTTGCGGTCGCCAGAATAAGGCGTCCAATGATTATTGCGAAGGATGCGGGGCTACCCTCGGGATTGAGTGCAGCGCCTGTGGTCACCTTAACGGGCCGACAGCTCGCTTTTGTGGGCAATGCAGCGCTGCCCTGAAGCCGATAGCTGCCGAGGCATCCAGTCAGTCGTGGCAGCATGTGCTGAAATCGCTGAACGCCAAAGGCGGAGAGCGTAAGCGGCTCACAATTCTATTTGCGGACATCTGCAACTCAACCGGCCTCATCGATACTTTGGGCGATCCCGAACTGGGTATGCGACGTTTGCAACCCGTTCTCGACCTCATGAATGAAGCCGTTGTGCGTTACGAAGGTGTCGTCAACAAATCACAGGGCGATGGCGTCATGGCTCTGTTCGGTGCGCCGCAACCCCATGAAGATCACGCCGTGCGTGGCTGCCTCGCGGCGCTGGCAATGCAGGAGGGAGTAAGACGCTTCGGCGATTCTGATTTGCAAATCCGAGTCGGCATTCACACGGGCGAAGTTGTTGTTCAGGCAATAGAGCACGGAATTTACCAAACCTATGATGCCGCCGGCGCAAATGTGCACCTCGCAAATCGCATGGAGCAGCTGGCTGACGCGGGCAGTATTTTCATTTCGAAAGAGACTTACACGGCTGCCAAGCAATTCGTCGAAGTTGAACCGTTAGGCCCCCAAGCCATTCGGGGGATCGCTGCACCCATCGAGATTTTCAAACTCAGAGGACTTCAGCACGCTCCTTCAAGTGGAGTGTTTCGAAGCGGCCGACGGTTGAGTCCTCTCACCGGCCGAGCCGATCAATTGTCCGCTCTCTCACTCGAACTCGAAAACACGATGAAGGGAGATGGTCGTGTTGTGGGTGTCGTCGGTGAGGCGGGCATTGGCAAGAGCCGTCTCTGCTTCGAGTTTGCCGAAAGTTGCCGTCAAAAGGATATCCGTGTCTATGAGGCGCGTGTCTTGGCGCATGGCAGGGCAACTCCATTTCAACCAGTGTTGGGGCTGTTGCGCGATTACTTCGGCCTTCGCGTCAAAGAAGCAGCCGACATTTCTCGCCGTCGCGTCCTTGACCAGTTGGCAGCCCTCCCCGTCTCCGAGCAGTTATCGCCCGTATTGTTGGAATTGTTAGGCCTTGCCGACCCTATGCAGACAGCAGTCAAGCTCGACCCAAAAACACGAAAAACTCTGTTGCTCGATTTTGTTAGAACCCTGCCGCGGTCACCTCGGGTACCCACCGCGGTTGTTATCATCGAGGATCTGCATTGGATCGACGCGGCCAGCGAAGAGTTCGTTGAGGCCCTGGCTGATGCAGTTGTTGGCACCACGACGCTTCTGGTTGTCAATTTCAGGCCAGGGTTTGTCGCACCTTTGATACAGCGATCACACTATCGACAAATCAACATGCCGCCCCTCCCGCCGGCAGAGGCTGCCATTCTGTTGCAAGATCACTTTGGCAACGACCCTTCACTCGCATTGCTCAGCAGGAACATCATTGAGCGCGCTCAAGGAAATCCGTTCTTCCTGGAAGAGCTTATCAATGCCCTCGTGGAACGCGGAGACTTTGAAGGCGATAAGGGTGCATACCGATTGAAAGGAGGCATCGATCTAATTCCGTTACCTTCAACGGTGCAAGCCGTAGTAGCGGCTCGGATCGACCGTCTTGAGGAGAACGCAAAAGAGGTCCTCGAGATCGCTTCAGTGGTTGGCCGGGAGATTTCGACATCAATTCTCGACGCGGTCGCCGGTTTTGCCCCGGCTGAGCTATCGGAAGCGGCCCAGCATTTGAGGCAAGCTGAACTGCTTTATGATGTGCCGCCCTTCGAACAGCGACTTCTCGCATTTCGTCATCCGCTCATCCAGGAAGTTGCCTATCGATCACTACTGCACGAGCGTCGCCGCGAGCTTCATTCGAAAGTGGCGCAAGCAATTGAGAGTCTCTTCAAGGATCGCGCCGAAGAGCGGGCTTCTCTCTTGGCATATCATTTGGAGCAGGCTGGTGAAAACCTCAAAGCGGCACAGCAGAATATGCGCGCTGCCATTTGGATTGGCGCGAACGACCCCAGTCAAGCACTGAGAAGCTGGAAGAAGGTCCGCGAACTACTGGCAAATCTGCCGCCGTCGCAACCGATAAATTATTTAAAGATGATGGCTTCAGGCCAAATCGTAAACTTTGGTTGGCGGGAGGGGATCTCGGCGCAGGACGCTCTCATCTATTTCGAGGAAGCCAAGCAGCTAGCAATAGCCTTAGGAGACATGAGGGCCAATGCGCTGATTCACGCAGCGTATGGAAGAATTATAGCAAACGGCGGCTCGGCGGATGAGTATGTCGAAAAGATTCGCGAAGCCAAGGCGATCGCCGATCAGGGTAACGATGCCAGCGTCCAAATCACGCTTAAGGCTGTGCTGTGTCACGCGCTGAGAATGTCGGGCTTCATGGCCGAGGCGCTTCAAGTGAATATTGAGGCAACGGAAGAGGCGCACAAAATCGTAAAATTCGACAGACAAACGCTAGGTTTCGATGTCGAGATCTGGCTGACCGTGATGCGCGGCCAAACGCTGGTCATGCTCGGTCGGGCAGATGAAGCCCGCCCATTCCTCGATCGGATCATTCAACTGGAGAGTAGCCAGATTGATGTCCTCCATCACGTTATACCGAGTTGGGCCTATGTCGATTTGGCGTGGGTAGAGGGAAACATCGGACTGGCTCAAGAGCATGCCGACCGGGCGTTCTCCCTGGCCGTAAAAAGCGGCAACCCCTATTTGCGAGTCTATGGTCAAGCCTGTCGGGGTCTTTGTCATATCGTCGCAAGAAGACTCACCTCGGCAATTCAGGATTTGTCCGATGCTCTCAGCTTCGCTCGATCGCGTAAAGCCGGTTTGGAAAATGAACCTCGCATTCTTGCTGACTTGGCAAATGCCTACAAACTGAATGGCGATGATGCGACTGCCCTCGCTACGGTTGACGAAGCGATCAAGGTTGCGACAGAGCGTCATGCTCGTATTCCTGAATACCTTGCCCGCATCGTTCGTGCGGATTTGTTGCTTCGGTCCAAAACGGGCGATCAGGAAGCCGAAGGAAAGCAGGAGCTGGAGCGTGCAAGAGCGCTGATGCAGGAAACCGGCGCCAGGCTTTTCGAGAGCTTCATCGTAAGCACGGGTGCTGAGCACGCTCACACTGACCAAATATCGACCAGGGCTGGCTGAGCTGGTCGTTAGGCGCAGAAATCCCGAAACATGAATCAGCCGGCAAATCACCTACACCGAGACCTTGTCGACCGGTCAGCGTCCGCTCGGGGAGATACGGGCAACCTGCAGCTATCTCGAGGACAAATGAATTTGGGCAATCTTGTCGCTCCGGCTGGAGCCGATAGCCGCCGAGTCCGGTCTCGTGACTTTGGTCCGACGCACCTGACAGGAGGATCTAATGGACGCAATTCTTAAAGCTGCATGGTTTCTGGTTGGTTTCGTCAGTCTTACTCTTTGGTGCGCGACGCCTGTGGCAGCCGAGAGCGAGCAAGTTCAATTCTACAATTCTCCTGCCGCCGCTGCTGCAAAGCTGCCATTCAGCCAGGCGGTACGAGTCGGAGACGTGCTGTACATGTCAGGTGCCATCGGCATCTTGCCGGGCAAAAGGGAATTGGCTCCGGGCGGGATTGAACCTGAGACCAAGCAGGTGATGGACAATATCGGCGAGGTCTTGAAAGCAAATGGTTTGACTTTCGACGACGTTTTCAAATGCACTGTCATGCTTGCGCACATGTTCAATTGGGGTGCATTCAACAAGATTTACGCGACTTATTTCAAGCCGGAGCGTTTGCCGGCGCGATCCGCGTTTGGTGCCAGCGGATTGGCCCTGGATGCCGAAGTCGAGCTGGAATGCTGGGCCTTGGCCCGCAAATAATCGATGGATCGTGCACCCGCCGTTCAACCAGGAAGCGGCATAAGCCTTTTGCTTCCGGTTAGCCGAACGCCTGCATCACCCGGCTCATCGCCGGATGCTGCTGGTTCTTCTTCGCGGGAATAATCTGCGCAAATCAATACATCATTTGCGCGATGTTATAGATAACTTGTAAACGTTTGGACGGGATTTGTCGCTGCTCCCCCCATCAATGACTGGACGGTGGAGCTGGATGGGTGCCAGATATGCTGGCCAGTGAAACCCACGCACCTTCATCGCAAAACCGACAGCGAGCGCAGGCAGAACAGAGGCTTCGAAATTGCTGCGTTAGCTCCTTCACGATGGATCGTGATGATGAGACGAGCAATCGTAGCCTTTGCAACATTGATGGCACTCAGCCAAACGGCCACGGCGGGCGTGCCGTTGTTTGGCCATGTCTCTTGCGCCGTTGTCCGTTTCTATGTCGCCAAATACTCGGAAGCAGCCGCAGAAAAGTGGGCACGAGGTCATGGCGCCGGCGATGCCGAAATCGAAACGGCGCGTCGTTGTCTGCATGGCTCTAATGTACAGACTGCAAGCCTGGCTGCGAAGTCACCGGTGGCCGCCCCTGTAACCGAGCAGGAGCGCGCCCAGCGCGAACCAGCCGAACGCGATCGGGATCAGGACGCGCTGCACGTCGTAGCCGCGCAAGGTCAGCGGGCCAGCCCCGAGCAGGACATTCACGACAACGAACCAGCTGTTCATGGCGTCATCGGTGCGAAGGATATCGAGGATCGTTCCGCCGAGCCTGTGAGCCACGAGATCAAGAATGATCCCGCTCCCTCCGATGGAAAGACTTCCACATCGCGCCCACGCCACGTCGGCGCCATGCATCGCGCCCACGTGCCATTGCTCAAACGACTATGGGTTCAGCTAACCAGGCCGCGCCAATTCCGCGTCGCCTTTTTGCATTTCAGGACGCGACGATTTTGAACAGCGAAAAAGCTGCAATTCAACTGGTCATGTTTGGACCAGTTACCGGAGGGCGGCATTCCAAAGACACCATAAGCTTTCATCGCTTCCGCCTGGCTACGCGTTCGCGTGAACCAAGCCCGCCTGTGATCCGATACTCCGACGGCATTCGAGATTTCATCCCAAACGTTCGGAGAAGATCATCCAAGCGCAATCAGTGTTGAATGCCATTGATCACCAGCTGCGAGCTAATGGAGTTAATGAGTTGCTGTTGAATAAATTGATAGCCTGCGGGATTGAGGCCCTGAACGCGAGCAAGTCGCTTGCCCCTGTTGCTTCCCGGGGCAAATGCCAGCGTAATTTTGTCCGTGTAGATTTCGGAAAAGCTCGTTAGAGCGGCCACGTTCTTAATGCGTATAAGCTGCCAACTCGGCCCTGTAGCAGAGATCGATTTTGTGATCACAAACTGCACGGTCCCACCGAAAACGCTTTTTTGGCCGCTCTTTAGATTTTCATCCAGATTGGGACTTGAGACGGCCATCGATACCAGATCTTTCAGTCCTAAACTGCCGGCGAGAGGGGTGTTCGCCGGCGGACATAGGTAGGATTTTCCGGCTTTCCAATCAGAATAGATTTTCCGGGTTGAAAGCTCGATATTTTCGCTAAAGGTGTGGTCGCGAGCTTCGCTAAGCGTGGCGTTCGCTGCAAACGTAAAGGTCTTTCCCGGGCCCAGCGGATTAACGTAGGAGACACTCGGCGACAGGCCACCGCTATCGTTGACCTCAAGTGATAGAGCAACCGTTACATCGTAGTCCTCATTCAAAAGGAAAAGGCGATGAAAAGATGCGGGGTCACTTGGACGGTCATCTCGAACCATATCGCGTATTTCGCATTGAATACGCTCAACGATTGTTTTGGCGGTTGGTTGACCGTATTCGTCTAGCGGAACGTCATACGCGGGGACTGCACATCCGCTACAGACCAAACACCCCGCCAAGGAAGTTAGGATGATCCTGGCTATGTCCGTGATCGATCTGGCTGAGCGCATTTTCCCGGCGTCCAAATAGGATTTTTACCCAATTCAGCTGCAAGCTTTTCGCAATAGCTCTTTGTAACACCCTCGCGTTGAATGTCGGGCCCGCTTCCTACCAAGGTGCAACAACCGAGCACCCCGGACGTTGACTTCTTTTTTGTAGCGGCCTTTTTCGTGACGGCTTTCTTCGCCTTGGACGGCGGTTTCGTCTGATTAGCCCCTTTCGCTTTGGCGGCCTTTTTCGCCGCTTTCGCAGCTTGTTTCTTGGACGGCCTTCTCATTACGACCTCCCTTCGCGCGGGAGCCTATTTAGGGTTGCAAATGCGAAGTGGGCAACTGGCTCACAATGGAAACTTTATTATTTCTGCCGTTGTGCTTTTAAGGCCACTTACTCCTGTGAGGAGCTATCGGCATGAGCATGGGCACTGATTTTGCTTAGCGAATGGTGGGCGCAATAGGGATTGAACCTATGACCTCTCCCGTGTGAGGGTGAAACCCATCATTGAAATCACCACGCTTTCTTCCGCGCGCGGCGCATTCCACGGATTTTCTGCCGCGACCGGGAGCACGTCGGGCGCGCATCGGGGCTCAACGGCCCGCTCCTTGTCCTCGAACATCACGTTGTCGCACAGCAGAAGGGGCGTCAACCTGACCCCGGCCCCGTGCTGGCAGGGATCGTGGCGATCGGACGCGACGCTCGAGCTTGACAGCCTTAAATGTAACTTGTATGGTTACGGTTATGACCGCGAACAGTCGTATGGCGAGTGCCGTCCACATCATGAGTTTCGTCGCTTACGCCGGCGACGAGGGGACGACTTCGGAGGCAATCGCGAAAAGCCTCCAGACCAACCCGGTCGTGGTGCGGAAGATCCTCAAGCTCCTCGAGCGGGAGGGACTGGTCGCTCTTCACCAAGGCCGTCACGGCGGCGTCGGTCTCCGGCGCCCGGCGTCTCGCATAACACTCGGTCAGGTCTACAAGGCGGTTGAAAGCGAGACCGGCATTTTTGCCCTGCGCAGCCAGGTGCATGAAGGATGCGCGGTGGCCGGCGCGATGAAACGAAGGCTCGGCCCAATCTTCAACGCTGCGAACGACGCCGTCGAGCAGGCTCTCAGCAAAACGAGTCTGGCGGAGCTGGTACGCGGCGTCGGCTAAATTTGCCTGAAATTGTAACTGACACGGATATGTTTAATCTGAAGGAGTGACGACAATGGGTAAGCTAACGGACAAGAATATCCTCATCACCGGCGGTAACAGCGGGATCGGGCTGGCCGCAGCGCAGGAATTCGACCGAGAGGGCGCGCGCGTCGCCATCTGCGGCTTGAATGAGGGGACGCTGCAGGCAGCTAAAGGGACGCTGGGAGCCGGAAGTCTCGCCCTTCGCGCGGACGTCAGCAAACTCGCCGACCTCGATACGATGTTCGCCACGATCAAGCGGGAGTTCGGGCACCTGGACGGCCTGTTCGTAAATGCAGGTTACAGCGAGTTCCTGCCGTTCGAAGAGGTGACAGAGCAAAGCTTCGACATGGTGATA
>NZ_DATMLW010000019.1:0-2142 GCF_035570375.1 Bradyrhizobium sp.
GGAGGCCCGCGGCGCGGGCGACCTCGCTCGCGTTCAACGGCCGCTCCGACGCGTGTAACGTGCGCAAGACTTTGGCTGCTGCGACAACCGCGCCCACCGGCTTGCCCCGGCCGAGATCACTGGAAACAAGCCGCGCACGAGCCGCCCCGGTCGACTCCGATTCATGGCCCTTTGTCTGGAGGGGGCTGGCTGTTGAACCCGTTGATTGCGGCCGGTCCATCTCTCGCCTTATCAAACCCATTGACCCATGCGGGACGGCTGCCGATTGATCAACGGCCCTCTGCCTCGATTACCTTGCCAGGCCTCGCCGTATGTGCCGAAGCTAAAAAGACAAAGGTCATGGCAGCGCGCGGCATAAGCAGTCGTTCGATCCGCTCGAGCCGGAGCCGGGCCTCGCGTGCCCGCCGATCGAGCTCGACCCGCGGCACGCTCTCGCTCCATAGGTTTGCTTTCAGCACCGCGCCCTCCATGACGCGCCGCTCCCGACCACAACCGGGGGCGGAGACACTCCGATATCGCCTCTCATCAGACGCATTGACCTATACAGATTGGAAATGATATGCGGTCGCCTGTCTAATCGCAATACAAATCATTCGTCTTCTATGCAAGACGTACGCGACGGGCTCTAGATGGTTCTTGCGCCAGAAAGAAGAGGAAATGTTCCCCTGACATGGCGGGGGTAGACAGGCAGACAGGGGCTGGCAGGCGCGCTCGCCGGGGCAAAAGAAGGAATTGGGCAGAATGGCAGATGTGATGACGGATATCCCGAGCAACAGATCCCTTCAGACCACCGAACTCGACGGGCTGGTGATCGGGGCGGGCTTCGCGGGCCTTTACCAACTGCTCTGCCTACGCGACCGCCTCGGCCTGTCCGTGCGGGCGCTGGAGGCGGGCGGCGGCGTGGGCGGCACCTGGTATTGGAACCGTTATCCAGGGGCGCGATGCGATTCCGAAAGCCATGTCTATTGGTACACGTTTTCTCCCGAGCTGATGCGCGAATGGGAATGGTCCGAACGCTATCCCGGCCAGCCGGAGATCATGCGCTACCTGAATTTTGTCGCCGAACGGTTCGACCTGAAGCGGGACATCCATTTTAATACCCGGGTCGTTGCCGCGCATTACGACGAGGTCGCAAACCGTTGGCGGGTGCGCACCGAACGTGGCGAGACCTATGTCGTAAAATTCTTGATCACCGCCGTCGGCTGCCTATCCACGGCGAACGTGCCGAACTTCCCCGGTCTGAAGGATTTCAAAGGGGATTGGTACCACACTGGTCAATGGCCGCATGAGGGCGTGGATTTCACCGGCAAGCGGGTAGGCATGATCGGCACCGGCTCCACCGGTATTCAGGCCGCACCAGTGATCGCGGCGGCGGCAGCCCATCTAACCGTGTTCCAGCGCACCGCGAACTACTCGGTGCCCGCGCGCAACGCGCCACTGACGCCGGAGTTCCGGCAGTACATCAAGGAACACCCCGGCGAAATTCGGGCGGCCACGCGTGAGACGCTCAACGGCATGGCGTTCCGGATCGAGCAACGGCTGGCTGTCGAAACCTCGCCCGAGGAGCGCGAGAAGATCTACGAGGCGGCCTGGGAGCGTGGTGGCCTGCAATTCCGCGCAGTGTTCCAGGACATGATGATCGACAAGGCAGCGAACGACACGGCGGCGGACTTTATCAAGCGCAAGATCCGCTCGACCGTGAAGGATCCGACGACGGCGGCGATCCTGTCGGACATCGATCATCCCTACGCGGCGAAGCGCCCGCCGATCGATACCGACTACTTTGAGACTTACAACCGCCCCAATGTCACGCTGGTGGACTTGAGGGCAGCGCCGATCGAGCGGATCACTCCGTCGGGGGTTTGTACCACCCAAGCCGAATACCCGTTGGACATCATCGTCTTCGCCACCGGCTTTGATGCGATGACCGGTCCGATGCTGCGGATGGATATTCGCGGTCGCGGCGGGGTGGTGTTAAAGGATGCGTGGGAGGCGGGTCCGCGCAATTACCTCGGTCTGCAGGTCGCGGGGTTCCCGAACCTGTTCACGATCACGGGCCCCGGCAGCCCCTCTGTGCTGTGCAACATGCCGGTGGCGATCGAGCAGCACGCGGACTGGATCGCCGACTGTATCGAACACATG
>NZ_DATMLW010000020.1:0-37173 GCF_035570375.1 Bradyrhizobium sp.
TTAAGGGGAGAGAGCCACCCGGAAGCCGTGGGTTGGATAGCGCACGTTGGTATCGTAGCTGTCGCGGTTCGCCGGCCGGATGTAGCGGGCATCATTCTTCCACGATCCGGACCTGATGACGTGCGAGGTGCAGTCGTTGCCGGTCCAGGCTGAACCGTCGGCCGGCGCGCCCTGGTAGTTCTTGTGCCAGCAGTCCTCGACCCACTGATCGACGTTGCCGCCCATGTCATAGAGGCCAAATGGATTGGCCCTGAAACTTCCGACCTTTTCGGGCTGGCCGACGGCGGCGCTGCCGCAGTCCTTGCAATTGGCCATCCCGGGCTGCAACTGATCGCCCCACCAGTATTTCGTTTGCGTTCCCCCGCGCGCGGCAAACTCCCACTCGGCTTCGCTCGGAAGCCGGTAGGCCTTTCGCGTCGCTTCCGAAAGCCAGGTGACAAATTGCCTGGCATCGCTCCAACTTACATTCGTGACCGGCGCATCGTCTTTTCCCGTCGCCTCGAAGCCACACGCCTTGGCGGCAAAACATGCATTCCATTCCTGGACGGTGACCGGAAATTTGCTGATGGAGAAGGGCTTGATGGCCACCTGATGGGCCGGCCGTTCCGAAAGATCGTCGTTGCTGCCCATGGCAAAATTGCCGCCTCGCAGCGCAACCATTTCAGGTTCCCGCACCGACGGAGCGGATTGCGCTGCCGGAGCAATCGCAGGCTTGGGCTGCGGCAGCGCCGCGGCATCCTTTGCGGCGGGACTGGACGAAGGTACAGGCTGAGGCTGCGGCGGGATCTGTTGCGGCGGCGATGGCGACACCGAAGGAAGCGGCGGCGCCGTCTGCTGGGCGGGAGGCGCGCTTGCCACTTTCGGGGATTCGACAGGAGCGGGGGTTGCTACATGGTCGAGCATTTTGCTGCGGGTCTGCATCAACAGGTAAGCGAGAGTACCCCCGGCTATGACCAGCAGCGCGAAACTCAATGACCAGATGAGAATGGTTTCGCGGCGCCTCGGGCGTCGAAGAGCGGCCGGATCGGAAAGTACGCGGTAGACCCGCACCGGATCGGTGATGTTCTTCACCTTGCGGTCCCCCAGCGACTCGTATCCGCAGACCAGTTTGTGTTTTATCTGCTCGTAGATGCCGCCCGAAATAAACACCTCGCCCGGCTCGGCGATCCCCTCGATCCGGCAGGCAATGTTGACGCCATCGCCGTAGACGTCGTCGGTTTCAATGATGACGTCGCCGAGATTGACGCCGATCCGGTACTCGATCCTGGAATGGTGCGGCATCGATGCATTTCTGCCGACCATGTTCTGTTGGATGACAATGCTGCACCGGACGGCTTCGACCGGGCTGTCGAAAGTCGCAATGAATCCGTCGCCGGTGGTTTTGACGAGCCTGCCGTGGTGCTCGAGAATGCTCGGCTCTATCAGATCGCGCTGGATCCGTCTGACGCGCGCATGCGTTCCTTCCTCGTCCTGCTGCATCAGGCGGCTGTAGCCGGCGATGTCGCCGGCGATGATCGCGGCAAGGCGACGTGGCGCGATGCCGTTCGGCGGCTCGCCGTGCTTCCCGGGTTTGAAGTCGCGGATTTCTCCCATGCCTGGAGACTCCACAAACAACAAATGGCGTCTGAGCCTTGCGCTCAAGAAGAGAGCCGACTGCAAACTATCATATCGCCCAAAGGACGTCTAACAGACGCAATGCGTCGACACCCTGATCACGCTGGTAGGCGATTATTGAATGGGCAGCGTGGATGGTTGCATCAAGTGCATCCGCCGAACTTGAGGACGAATTCGACGAGACGTACCTTCTGGCCACACTGCGGAACTATCGCGCTGGCCCTCGAGAACAGGCGGAGGGATCCAAAGGCTCTTCAGACCTCAAGGAGGAGCTTTTTTGACCGTACCGTCGGTGTGAGCTATTGCAAAATACCGGCGAATCTACATGCTTCGCCGCAACAAATGCCTCAAACTGCTGAGTCGGCCAAAACCGGGCACTGCGGGCCAAGAATTCCCGTGATTCCGCCATCGGGCCGCGTCGCGGATGCTTGAGCCTGACGTCACCAACGAGGGCGTGGGGGGACGATCAGCTGGAGCCCAGCGAGTCCGGGCCTGCGGCGGAAATCCTCAGAGTTCGTTCAACAGAGTGCGTACGAAGGCCCTTCTGGTCTGCCGAGGACGGAACCACGCATGATATTCCTGAGCTACGCCTATCGCTTTCTCTCCAACTTCATCTTCCTGGCGCTGGTCTACTACAGCCTGAACTTCATGGAGAAATACCACCAACGCGCCATCGTCGCGATTCTGGTGCTGATCTTTGGCGCGATGCGCGGGGCCTCCACGCTGCGGTCATTTTATTTCTTCCAGCGCATCGAGCGTCTCGAGGGCGAAACGCGCCGTCTTTCGGCCATGACTGGCGACGGGCCTTCCGCATCGGCGCAGCGAAAGCAGGTGATCTCAGAGGTTTCGGGCCTGCGTCATGCGGGCGAAATCAAGGCCTATATCGACCTTTTGTTCCTGGCCCTCGTTGTTCTCCTGTGCGTCTCGAAAATCGTGACGGACTGAGTTTGGAACTTCTCCCTCGCGCATGGTTTCGTTGCGCAAGTCCAGCTCAAACCGGCGTCACACGTTTCTTCTCTTCACCTGCGGGGGGCGGTGCGAAGTTGCTGCCGGCGCGCCGGCGCGTCCGGCGACCTTGGCCTTGCCACGTCGCGCATCACGTCCATGTCGGTTCGCAATATAGGCTTTCCCGCGGGCGGGATGAGGCGACGCGCTTGCGCGCGCAGGGGCAGATCTGGCGCGAGCCTCACGCGGGCTCGTGCCGGCCTGCTCCCCGCGGCGCGCGTTAAGATCGATCTCGCTCATCACTCTGCGCAGCCCTTGCGGGATCTCAAAAACGGCTTGCGCCGGGGCGGGCAGGGTCATTGCGGCATTCTCAGGCCCAGCTTCGATAACCTGCGGAAAGCGAACCTCCGGCGGCCTGGAGCGGTCGACCGCCTTCGCTATCGCGATTGGACGCGCGTCAAGCAGATCGAAATCGGACAGCGAAGGCGCGGGAAGCTCGCCATTGTCGGCAAATACGAAATTGGGAACCTCGGGCCAGCGCGTAACCGCCATGTTTTCTGGCGGCGGATGGAGCCGCCATTGCTGCGGTTCGGTCGGTGTCGGCGGCCGCTCCACAGTCGCCGCCACCACATGGACGATGTGGTAGCCGCGCGCCTTGAGTTGATCGAGGATGCGCGGCAACGCGGCGACGGTTCGCGCATGAATGTCGTGCAGCAGCAGGATGCCTTTTCCCGTGGCTTCAAGGCGCTTCATCGCGAGGTCGTAGACGCGCGCGGAGGAAATGTGGTGCCAATCGTCGGCCAGAAAATCGGCGCTCCAGACCTGCATCCCCTGTTCGGCCAGATAGTTCTCGACGCTGTCGGCGCGCAGCAGCCCGGGAATTCGAAAAAACGGGGCGAGTGACTGATCGGCGTCATCGCCCAGCGCCGCTTTCACCGACGCAATGCCCTCATCGATCTCCTTTCTGGCGCGCTCGATTGCCATTCGGTTCATGCTGAGCGGATGATTCTGGGTGTGGGTGCCGATGGTATGGCCGGCGTCGCGGAGCTTGCGGACACCTTCGGGAGACGACTGGGCCATGCGCCCGATGGTGAAGAACGTCGCCTTCACGCAGCGGGAAGCAAGAATTTCCAGAATCTGATTGCTGTAGCGCGGCAGGGGGCCGTCGTCGAAGGTCAGCACCACTTCATGATCGGCGAGCGGCAAGGTTTCGGCATATTGCATGGTGCCGATCCGCGGATGCTCCTTCGGATCGACCACAAGCGTGCGCGAGGTTCCAAGTGCGTCCGGATGGCCGGGGCAATCGGAGGCCGAGGCCGCGGGCGCGACCAGGCAAGCAACGAGGCAAGCCGCAGTCGCCCAAGATCCCTTCCGAACGCGAGCCGCAACACAGCGCATGAAAAATACCGCCATGCCTTTCGATTGCGCCGATCATTGCATACGCAAGATGAATGCGGCCTAAATTATATAACTTTCACAGCTGATTTCGGATTCAAGGGGCTTTGGCGGAATCGAGCGAGGCACCTGTCACGTGGACGACATGGTAGCCGTTGTCCTTCAGGTAGCGCAAAAAGGCAGCCAACATGGCCGCGGTTTGGGCTTTGGTGTCATGGAACAGGATGATCCCCTTGCCCGCCGCCTTCAGCCGTGCCGCAATGAGTGTCAGTTCCTGCTTCGGCGCCATGGGATTCCAGTCGCTCGCCCATAAGTCGGCGCCGAACACCACGATTCCTCGCGACTGCAGGAGAGCGAGGGTTGCCGGCGTCGACTCAAATCCGGGAAAGCGAAAAAACGGCGTCGTCGGGGTGGTCGTGGCATTCCCATGCAGCGCCATTTCGACCGCAGAGATCCCGCGATCGATCTCAGCCGTGGTCTCGCCCGGTTTGATCCGCATCTGGCTGCGATGCGACCAGGTGTGATGCCCGATGGTGTGGCCCTCGTCGGCGATCCTTCGCACCAGGTTGGGATGTTCGGCGGCGTTCTTTCCAATCATGAAGAAGGTCGCCCGGACGCATTCCTGGGCCAGCGTCGCCAGCACCCGCGATGTCGTCGCGGGCCACGGACCGTCGTCGAACGTCAGCACGACCTCGTGCTCGGCAAGCGGCAGTGTCTGGGGAAAACTCTTCAGTCCGACGCGCGGCGTGCTCGCGGCATCGACGCTAAGGACACGCGATGTGCCGAGCGTTCCCGGCCGCGGGCATTCCGCAGCCTGCGCTCCCGCGATCCAGGCGATTGCAATCAGAACGCTTGCGCTCGTCAGTTTCATATGCTGCGAAACCCTTCCGGCGATATCCGGGGCGAGGAAGCCGGCCATTGATATGCATCATGACGAACCGTTTGGCATCCTGCCAAATCAGTCCGAGCTGACCGGGGTACCGACGTGGCCCGATCGGGTGCCGACGTATCGTTAATCAAGCCTTAACGCCCATCGCTGACAATTCGGGTGGCGCGGCATGATTCCGGTTCGGTGGCTCGGCTCCGCGTCTTGAAAAATCGAGATCGACCATGCAGCGCCTGCGGCTGAAAGCGGACGGACGAATCGTCGAAATAAGGGACGGGCGCGAATTTCCGCTGGCGCCGACGGCCTTTGCTGTGCCGCCAACCAGTTCGGTCGCAGCAAAATCTTGCATCCCAGAGGCTGAGGGGGCGCCGGCCGTTCGCGATCTGCGCCGCCGCGCCCGCCTGACACAGCTTGAATTCGCAAGCCGGCTCGGCGTCCCCGTCGAGACCATTCGCAACTGGGAGCAGGGCAAACGCATGCCGCGCGGACCTGCTCGCGCGCTGCTTGCCGTTATTGCCCACGCGCCGGAAACCGTGTTTTCCGCGCTGGCCAAGACCTTAGCGCAAACCGCTTGAGCCCTTAAGAACCTTGATCCCGCTCCGCCGTTGTTGGAAGTCAGGACGAGAGCGGAAGAAATGGGGTTGCAGCCATGCATTTCATCGAGGCCAAGGGCGCGAGCATCCCCGCGATCGGGCTCGGCACATGGGAACTGCGGGGACGCACTTGCGCGCGCCTGGTCGAGCAGGCACTCAAGCTCGGCTATCGCCACATCGACACCGCCCAGATCTATGAGAACGAACGCGACGTGGGTGACGGGTTGCGGGCCTCGGGGATCAGGCGCGACGAGGTGTTCGTGACGACCAAGGTCTGGACCACCCATTTTGCGCCCAACGATCTCGAACGATCGACCAGGGAAAGCCTTGCAAGGCTGCGGCTTTCCAACGTCGATCTGCTGCTGCTGCATTGGCCAAATCCTCACGTGCCACTGGCTGAGACGCTGGGGGCGCTTGCGCATGTCAAAAGGCTCGGCCTGAGCCGGCACATCGGAATCTCGAATTTCACGGTGGCCTTGATCGAGGAGGCTACAGCGCTTTGCCCGGAGCCTCTGGCGTGCGACCAGGTCGAATATCATCCGTATCTCGACCAGACCAGGGTACTCGATGCCTGCGCGCATCACGGCATGGCGCTGGTCGCCTACAGTCCGATTGCGAAGGGCCGGATCAGGAACGATCAGCCGCTGTTGCGGATCGGGCAAGCCTACGGCAAGACGGCGGCGCAGGTGTGTCTGCGCTGGCTGGTTCAGCAGAATGTCGCGGCGATCCCGCGGACTTCGAAGATCGAACGGCTTTCTGAAAACATGGACATCTTCGATTTCCAACTGTCGGAGGCGGAGATGCACCAGATCTTCCAGATGAGAAGCGCGAAAGGCCGGCTCACCGATTACGGCTTCGCGCCGAAGTGGGACTGAAACTTCGCGCCGAATGCTGCCATATGGACCAGATGGCGGCAATCACGGCCATTTGGCCGTGGCTTGAATGCGCGCCGAACGACATGCCAAAATGACACGCTGGAAAACGGAGTCCCGTTCCAATGGCGCTGAAGCT
Organism: Bradyrhizobium sp.; assembly: GCF_035570375.1. GTDB lineage: Bacteria > Pseudomonadota > Alphaproteobacteria > Rhizobiales > Xanthobacteraceae > Bradyrhizobium. Next base: position 6,445 of record NZ_DATMLW010000020.1, read on the forward strand.
TGTGATCGGCAACAAGAACTATTCCTCGTGGTCGATGCGGCCATGGCTGGCGCTGCGCGCCAACAACATAGAATTCGAGGAGGTTTTCATTCCGCTTTATACCGGCGCTCCCGGTAAACAACGGATCCTCGACGTCACGCGCTCCGGCAAGGTGCCGGTGCTGATCGACGGCGACATCACGGTCTGGGATTCGCTGGCGATCATCGAATACGTGGCCGAAAAATTTCCGGAAAAGCGTTTGTGGCCGCTGGAGCAGGCGCAGCGGGCGCACGCGCGTTCGATTTCGGCCGAGATGCATTCCTCGTTCGCTGGCTTGCGCAACGAGTGCGGCATGAATCTGCATCGACCGATTCGAGCCATCGAATTGTCGGCTGTTGGTCGCGCCGATGTCGACCGCATTCAGGAGATCTGGACCGAGTGCCGCGAGCGATACGGAAAATCCGGGCCGTTTCTGTTCGGCGCCTTCGGTGCGGCGGATGCCATGTTTGCGCCTGTCGTGCATCGCTTTCGCACCTATGCGATTGCGGTGACACCCATCGTGCAACGCTACATGGAGACGATGATGGCTTTGCCGGCGTTCCAGGAATGGACGAACGCCGGGCTTGCCGAAACGCTGGTCATCGAGAAGTTCGAAACGGTATGAAGCGGAAAGAGCCGGGGCCCGGCTTTTTTGGTCGAACCGTGGGAACATTTTTGTGTATCTGGTTGGAACAATATCGTCTCTCGGGCGTGATGTTCCCGCTGCGGGTGCTTCAGGGGACTGCACGATGATCGGAAAACGGTATTGGACGCGTCAGGCGGTGACGCTTCTCAAGTTTGCGACCCTGACAAAGAACCCGGAGCTGGCTGCGGTTCTGATCGAGAAGGCCGCCGATCTCAAATCGCAGGTCGACGACGCAAATCCCCCGAAGGACGTTAGTCCGCGGGCCCCGGATGTCGAGCCATCCCCTTGATTACCCCGAAAAGCCTGGCGGTCGGCGCCAAGATCGGTAGTAGGATTCGCTGCTTGACCTGACCCGTCAAAAGCAGTCTGATTCGAAAGCCCGACGTCGCCTATTCAATGCAAAAGGGGTTTCGGCCATGGGAATTTTTGATTCATTGGAAAATTCGCCCGCCTTCAAGAGCGCGCTTGGTCAACTCGAAAGCGCGGTGCTTCCGGTCGTGTTGGGCGAGGTGTTTGGCACTGGAAGTCAGGGTGGACTCAATGCGATCGTCGCCAAACTTCAGCAGGCAGGTTTCGGCGACCAGGTGAAGTCGTGGCTGGGTAACGGTCAAAATCTGCCGATCACCGCCGACCAGCTCAAGCAGGTTCTGGGCAGCGACGCCGTCAAGCAATTGGCCGCGCGCTTCAATATTCCGGTGGATCAGATTACCCAGATCCTGGCGCAGCAGCTTCCTGCCGCCGTGGATCGGGCGAGCCCGGATGGCAAGTTGTCTCATAACGCCTGAAGCTCGGCGCTGTTGAGCCCGCCCACATTCCGTCCAGCGGGTGGAGGCGCCTTGCTCGCGATTTGTGGTTGTACTCGGCCCGCCTCGGGCGGGGGATTACCCATTTTGGCCAAAAAATCTGCCTTTGCTTGCCGCGATTGGAAGTGACCCGCAACCCGGGGTTGCCCTTTATCTCACTGAAAAACCAGCAAAATTATCGTATTGGCCATGTGCAGACGGGCTGGCCAAGCGAAGCTCTGGCGTGCTATACCACCAGCCGATTTCAGTCGGCCACGCAAGCGGGACGGTAGGCGAGGGCCGACGGTTTTGCGTGATGGAGAGCGCGTTGAAGCACAAATACAAGGTTGGAGCGTCAGTCTATTTCACCGCCAGCAACGTGTCGCGTCCGGCTGCGAGCGGAACGTATGAGGTCGTCCGTTTGCTGCCGACCGAAGGTGATGACTGTCAATACAGGATCAAGAGCTCGACCGAAGCGTTCGAACGGGTGGCCAAGGAAAGCCAACTTGCACTTTCCTGAGGCTGCGCGAGGGGTGGATGAATCGCATTTCATTCTCACCCGCCGTCAAAAGGCCCCGTTCGCTGATCCATGCTGCGAAAGCTGAATGCGGGAGATTCGGCGCCGATTTTGCCGAAGGCATTGAGTGCTGCGCTGAGGGACATCGCGCATGAATTGGGCCTGGGGCAACTTACTGGATCAGGTCTGGCGTTCGCCGGCTTTTCCGACGTGGCTGACGCTGGCGGCCGCAGGATTCTTCGGCGTTATCGTCATCGTCACCCTGCTGCGCGCCGAGAAGTCGGTGGCGAACGGCGCGCTGACGGTCATCGCGCTGTTAGCCGTCGGTGTCGCGGTTGCCGCGACGATCCCCGGTTTCGGAGGGGCCGGCTCCTCAGCGGACAGCGGTTCTCAGGCATCGATTATCGCCACCCCTGCACCGCTTTCTTGCCTGGATGATCTCGCCGGAGAGCCGGTTCTGACGGCTTGCGAAAAGGCGCTGTTCAGCTCCGCCGAACAGGCAGCCGCGGCAGTTTCCTATGCTTCTTCGCAGATCACCCGGCTCACCACTTTCGGCGATGTGGTGGCCGCCAACAAGAACATGACGGCGGAGCAGCAGGCGCTGCGTCACGCGGTCGAGCACGATCGGTATGGGCTGATCGCCTATGTGTTGACGGTACGTGACAACTGTACCCCGTCGGATTGCGCCGCCTTCCGCCTGATCACTGATCGCAAGCAGATCGCCTCCAATATGGAAGAGCGCGTCTATGAGACCACGATCTCACGTTACGCGCCGACCTGGATTGCCCCGCCGGCACAGCCGCCGATGCCGGTCGCGGCACTTGTGCCGGGAGTGCCGACCGGAAGGCCGACCAATGCGGAGTTTCCAAGTTCTGCCTCGACCCCGCCGGTCAGTATCATGACGCCCGAGCCCGGAACGTCGACGGGGTCCGTTCCGCGCGCGACCGCACCGTCCGCCAATGCAGCGCCGCCCTCATCACGGCCAGCACCTGCCACCTCGCCTGCGCCGGCGGCCAATGCACCGTCGGCGCGGCCCACATCTTCTGCCTCGCCGACGCTTGCGGCGGCCAAAAAACAGCCGGCACCAAAACCCTCGCGCACGCCCGCGCCCGCGGCAGCGCCGGTCTCGATCGCACCAGCCGCGCCTGCGCCGGCAGCTTCGAATGAATGATCGTTTCGGCTGCCGGCGCTGAACGCCAGGGGCGGCGAATCGGCGCCCGCTAGCTGACGGTTCGCAAGCTTTCGGAAGCCAATCTCCACCGGAATCTATACTTGCCCGGTGGTCCTTTGATTGCAGCTTTCGTAGAACTGCCCCGCGGAAAAACGGGAAACAAACGTTCAGAAATTGGATCGCCGGATAAATGCCCCTTCATCTCGTCAAGCTTTGCGTCGGTTGTGACTCCGTGAAAGAGCTCAAAGCCTGGATCGCCGAGCGCATGTCGGCCGCCAGGAAGAAAGGGCTGCCACTCCACCATATCCATGTCACGCGGATGACGCCCAAGCGTACCGACGAGTTGCTCGCCGGCGGCTCGCTTTACTGGGTCATCCGCGGCGAAATCGCAGCCCGCGAGAAACTTCTTGCGATTGAACCGTTCCGCGATCGCGATGGCATCGGACGATGCCGCCTGGTGATGCAGCCGAGGGTGATTGCGGTATCGCCGCGCCCGATGCGCGCGTTTCAGGGCTGGCGATATTTCAACGACGATGCGGCTCCCCCTGACCTCGGCAAGAAAGCCGCCGCAACCGTGGCCGCGATGCCCGAGCCGATGCGGCGCGAATTGCGCGATCTCGGCCTGCTCTGAAGCGAGGACCGCACCGGCTTCGGAGCGCCAGTCTGCGCCTTCTTCACACCGCCAGGTTGTCGATCAGGCGGGTTTTCCCGATTCTTGCCGCCACCAGGATCCGCAACGGGCGCTCGGCACTCGATGCCACCGGCGCGAGCGTTTCGGCGTGTCGGACCTCAAAATAATCCACCGCGAACCCGGCATTGCTGATCATCGCGGCGCCGCCAGCCATCGCGGCTTGCACGTCGTCGCCCGCGCGCAACCGTTGGGCGCATTGCTTCATGGCCTGGAACAGGACGGGCGCGGCGATGCGCTCTTCCACCAAAAGATAGACATTGCGCGAGGACATCGCGAGCCCATCGCGCTCGCGCACGGTTCTGGAACCGATCACCTTCACGCCAAGGTCGAGATCGGATGCCATGCGCGTCACCACACGCAGCTGTTGAAAGTCCTTTTCGCCGAAGATGGCAAAATCGGGTCGACATTGTGTGAACAGTTTGCCGACCACGGTCGCCACACCGCCGAAGAAGTGTGGCCGGAAGCGATCCTCAAGACCCGCGGTCGCCGGTCCCTCGGTGAGTATCCGGGTCGCGAAGCCCTCCGGGTACATCGTCTTCACGTCTGGATGCCAGACGAGGTCGATATTTTCCGCCTTGAGCCTGGCAATGTCGGCCTTCCAGGTGCGGGGGTACGAACCGAAATCTTCCGACGGGGCGAACTGCGTGGGGTTGACGAAGATCGACACCACGACCCTGCGGGCATGCCGTTTGGCCTGCCGAACCAGCGACACATGTCCGTCATGGAGCGCTCCCATGGTCGGCACGAGAGCGATCGTGGACTTTTTCGCGCGAAAGCCATCGAGGGCGCGTCGCAACGCAGGGATGGTACGGGCGATCACGGGGCTTGACGGCATTGGAGCTCGATTCTCTCGAGGTCGGAAAGACTCGGGCGACTGGCTTTGCGGCGGGCAAGTCAATCTACCAAGGACGACGCCTTGCCGCCAAGCGGGCAGGGCACCGATTCGCAAGCCGATCGCGATTGCAGCGTTCCGGAGTCACCTTCGCTTCGCCGGCGCGACACGCGCGATGTTGCCGATTCACTATGAAGGCAGGCGAAATCGCGAATCAAAGAGTGCGCCTGCGCATTTCGCTTGACCGCAGTCGCGCGTAATTTGAAGATGCCGACAGAGGGGACGAACAATGCTGGTGCAGACAAGTCAGGGCCAATCCGCCTCGGCTCATGTCGTTGTATTGGGGAACGAGAAGGGTGGCTCGGGCAAATCCACCACCGCCCTCCACATCGCGGTCGCTTTGCTGAAAGCCGGCCAGCGCGTCGCCACGATCGATCTCGATTGCCGCCAGCAGAGTTTCACCCGTTACATCAATAATCGCCGCGCTTGGGCAACCCGCACGGGACTCGATCTCGAGATTCCCGTCCATTATTGCATCAAGCTCGGCCAGACCATGCAGATCGCCGACAACGAATCGTCCGAGTTCCAGCAATTCGAGGCGGCGGTGAGGGCGGTCGAGCACACCTTTGACTTCATCGTCATCGACACCCCCGGTACCGACAGCTACCTGATGAGGCTGGCGCACTCGATGGCCGATACCCTGGTAACTCCGATCAACGACAGTTTCCTCGACTTCGATGTTCTGGGAACCGTCGATCCTGAGACATACTCGGTGACCGGCGAGAGCCATTATGCAGAGATGGTGCGCGACACCAGGCGCAAGCGTCGCCAGATCGACGGAGCCAGTACCGACTGGATCGTCGTTCGCAACCGGCTGTCGATGCTGGGCTCACGGAACAAGCAGCTCGTGGCCGAGGGCCTCAACGAATTGTCCCTGCGATTAGGCTTTCGTTCGATCGATGGTTTTGCCGAGCGGGTCGTCTACCGGGAATTCTTCCCGCGCGGGCTCACGGCGCTCGACAATCTCAATGAGGCGACGCTTGGAACGCGCCCGAGCCTGGGCCATGTGACGGCCCGCGAGGAAGTCACAAGCCTGCTGCGTCAACTCAAGCTGCCGCTGGACGAGCGCGGCCGCAGGCGCGCCGCCAATCGTGCCGAATGGTTCAGCCAGGTCGACAAGCAGATTGATTTCCACGACATTCTGGAAGCCTGAGCAGGCGGTAAGGAGCCACGGTCGGACTGATGCCGGAGCGGCGGAGGCCTAACGACGTCGGCGGCCGATAGCCCGTTTTTTACCAAAGCCTTGTTTTACCGGCCTTTTACCCAAGTTCTGAACGCAGCATTGATGTCTTGCGCCAGATCATGATGCCGCTTTCGGGGGCGTCCTATACTTCCTCGTTGCCCAACGGATAGGTGCGTCGCACAATGATAAGGCGGCGAAGATTCAATCTTTGGTCTTCCTGTCGCCTGTGTGTGGATTATATTAAGAAACTGTGACCGCAGTGTTCCGCAGATCCGGACTAATCAGGCGTCGGCTGCACCGAGGACGAAAATGAAACGTGGAATTGCCGTTCTGCTCTCGCTTTCTACGCTGGTCACGATTGCCTATTTCACTGCGACCAAATGGGCGATCCGCCACGAAACGCTGATGTTCTACGATCCGGCGCGCGGCAATCGTCCTGTCGAGATTGATGTAGCGGTCCGGCGCGACAAGGAGTTGCAGGCCAATGCCGGCATGATCAAGCTGCCGGTCGCAATCCTCAATCACGGCAACACAGTTAAATTCACCGAGTATTCTTTCCTGGCGAACGTCTTCGCCGCGCGCGGTTACCTGGTAGCCAGCATCCAGCACGATCTTGCAACCGATGCGCCGCTGGTGACCAAGGTCGGCGAGCTCTACGTCGGACGCCTGCCGCAATATCATCGTGGCGTCGCCAATATCCGCTTTGCCCTCGAACAGCTGGAGAAGGTCCAGCCGAACGCCGATTACGATCACCTGACCATGGTCGGGCATTCCAATGGCGGCGACATCTCGATGTACTTCGCCAAGATGTATCCCGATCAGATCAAGAAGATCGTGACGCTCGATAATCTGCGCGTTCCATTCATGACCGACGGCCGATTCAAGATTTTGTCGTTCCGCTCGAAAGACTCCGTCTTCAAACCCGATCCCGGCGTCGTTCCGGACGACGAAATCTGCGAGAAGGCAGGAATCACGGTCGTGCGCACCTCGTTCCAGCACAACGATATGCGCGATACCGGACCGGATGAGGCCAAGGCCTCGATCCAGGGCATGCTCGACAAGTTCCTCGAGGACGAAAGTCCGCTGCGACCGACGCCAGTTCAGCCGCCGCCGACGTCTCCGACGATGACTGATGCCGGACCGGTTGCGCCCTTCGCACCGCCTTCCCATAACTGACGAAAAAGCCGCGCGCTCTCGATGCGGCCGCTTGGAAACGCCGACGCCTTGCATTGAAGAGCTTGATCGCTGCCCACATAAGGCTGGCGGACGGCGGTCCGATTCTGACATTCGCATCCTGTTGCAGCGGGCACCTTTGTGAACGCTGCAATCAAAGCGAGCCTTTATGTCCGGCGAACCGATCAAACCGAAATCTGCCGACAAGGCATCCGAAGCCGGCAAGGAAGGTTCGTTGCCGGAGGCAAGGCCGTCGGCTTCGGAAGACATTGCTGCGTTCGTCGCGCGAGCGAGGGCGATGTCGCCGCATGCGGCGGGAGCGCGAGGCCGGTTGATCTTCGCGCTCGACGCCACCATGAGCCGCCAGCCGACATGGGACATGGCCTGCGCGCTGCAGGCGGATATGTTTCGCGAGGCAGCCTCACTGGGCAGTCTCGACATCCGCCTCGTCTATTATCGCGGTCTCAATGAATGCCGCGCATCAAGCTGGATTTCAGACAGCGCGCAGCTGGCGAAGTTGATGGGCAAAATTGACTGCCGAGGCGGCAATACCCAGATCGGCAAGGTGCTGTCGGAGGCGAGACGGGAGGCCGTCGCATCGGGCGTGCGGGCCATGGTGTTTGTCGGCGACGCCATGGAGGAGAGCGTCGACGAGCTCTGTATCAAGGCCGGCGAACTTGGCATGCTCAAGGTGCCTGTGTTCATGTTTCAGGAGGGACATGACGGAGTCGCCGAACATGCGTTCAGGGAAATCGCGCGCCTGACGGGAGGAGCATGGTGCAGGTTCGATCCGGGCGCGGCGGCGCAGCTGCGCGAGCTGCTTCGCGCTGCGGCGGCCTATGCGGCCGGCGGCCGCGAGGCACTGCTACGGCTGTCGAAGCGCGGAAGCAGCGCGGCCAAGCTGCTCGGCCAGATGAAATGATCTCTGATCGGTGCTTCCAGACGGGGCGGACGATCGCGGTCATTCCGATATGGCCTCCTTGGCGAGCGCATTCAGTGCGGCGGTGAGGTTGCCAACCGCTGTTTCGGCCCCGCTCAGGCCATGGCGCTGCGCAAGCCAGGCGGGGTCGTTGAAGGAAAGCCAGGTCTCGCCTGAGGCGTCCTGCCAAACCAGAGCCTTCAAGGGCAAATCTATTCCGATCGTCGGAGCGGACTGCATCAGCGGCGTGCCACCTCTGGCATTTCCGAAAATCAGCACCTCGGTCGGATTGAGCGGCATCCCGACGGCCGAGGCGCCGGCGGCGTGATCGATGCGGGCAAACACCGTCATGCCCCTCGCTTTGACCGCCTCCTCAAGCCTGTTCATGGTTTCCCGAGCGCCACGATGGCTTTTGATCGTCGTTAACCCCGGCACTTGCATTTGCGCGCTCCACCGCGGATCCGCCCACGATACGGCATCGCACCCCACGGCGCCAACGTACTTGCCGTGGCCGCCGGCGGCCTTGTCGTCGGACCGGCATGCTTTTTGTCGCTGGCCGCATTATATTATACCCATGCCAACGCTGATCGCCGGCGTCGTCGCCGTTATCGTTCTCTACTCGCTCCTGCAGATGTTCCGCGCAGCCAATCCGGCTGTGCTCGCCCGCGCGATCAGGATCGTCGGCGGCGTGGTCGCGCTGGCGGTTGCCGCTTTCACCGGCATCAGGGGCGAACTTGCGGTCGCCGTGCCTCTCGGCATCTTTGGCGCCGGTCTATTGGGCTGGTCGCCGTTCGGAATGTCCGGTTTTCCCAATATCGGGGGACTGTTCGGGATGGGTGGGCAAGGCTCGCCCGGACGGGCGTCAACCGTTCGCTCCCGCTATTTTGAAATGACCCTGGACCATGACAGCGGCGGCCTTTCCGGCCGCATCATCGCCGGGCCCCATGTCGGTCACTTGCTGGAGGAATTCGATCTGCCGCAGCTCCTGCAGATGATCCCGGAGCTTGACGCCGACAGCGTGCCGTTACTTGAAAGCTATCTCGACCGCAGGTTTCCCGCTTGGCGTCAGAACGCGCAAGGTGATGCGGCAGGGCGGCAGAGCCGCCCGGCGACGAGCGGTAAAATGACGGACGAGGAGGCTTACCAGATCCTTGGCCTGAAGCCGGGGGCGGGGCGCGATGAGATCGGCCGGGCGCACCGTGCGCTCATGAAGAAACTGCATCCCGACCAGGGGGGGTCGACGTACCTCGCGGCCCGGGTAAACGAGGCCAAGGAGGTTTTGCTTCGTACGCATCACAATTAACTCCGGCACGCCAACACGCCGAGAATCACGAGCCGCTTCTGCTTCCGATTGACGCTTGGTAAGCGCGCGCCGGCTGGCGATCCTCTATCGGAGCAGATTAAACTGGAAAATCTTGACGAGAAGTTTTCAGGGCCCCTGATTTATCCGGGACTTTGCGCAGGATAACGCCGTCGGTCAGTTCCGGACGGTAATACAGGACATCTCGCTGCGCCGGAGCGTGCGGCAGACCGCCTCGGCCTGATCGCGATCGAGCCCGGCAAAGCGGGCGCGGAACAGCTTCTTGTCGCCCTTGGCGAGCACCTGCTCGGTGAACGGATCGGCCTTGTTGAGCAGGCCGTGCGCCTGGTTGCGCGCTGCTTCGATACGCTGCCGTGCCTCGCTTTCGCTTTCCAGCGCACCCACTTGAACAATCCATCCCGTGTGAGCAGCCTCCGGCTTGCTGGCGCCGTTCTGCGGATTGGACTGCGACTGGGGACGCGGGGCGGGATCGGCGTAGGCCAGCGCCTGGGAGGAGGGAGAGGGAGGAAGGCTCGATGCGGGCAAGACGCCGAGGATACCGTTGCCGGTGCCGTGGTTCGCCGGCTGCGGTGGCCACTCAGGCCTTGCAGCTTCTGCTTTTGCCGTCTCAGACCTGGCCTCGGTCTTTGCGGCCTCGACTTTTCCAGTCTCGGACTTTCCGGTTTCAGCTTTGGCGACGATTGCGTTCGATGTCTCCGCAACTTCCGCCCGGGGTGGTATCGCGCTCGTGATCGCCGCCGGCGTCGGCTGGGCGGCGCCAGCCGAAGCCAGCTTGGCGCCCGCCTTGATCTGGACCGTCTTCACCTTGACCGGCTTCATCGGTTCGGACGAGCCGGGAATGGCCGCGATCGCCTGAGTCTGGATCACGCCGCTGGTCAACGGCGCCGGTTCGGTCTTGGCCTCGGATTTGGACTCCGGCCTGGCGTCGGACTTGTTGTCGGACCTCTGCTGGGCCAGGGCCGCCGCCGTTGGCGGAATCGCACTTCGCAACGCAGATGCGGCCTGAGGTTGAACCGTTTGCGCCGGCTGGATGGCCGCCTCCGTCTCGGCGACACCGGCGTTGGCGGAATTGCGTTCGGTGATCGCAGCGACGGTGCGTTTGCTCGATGCTTTTTCGAGATTTTCCGCCAGCAGGTTACGCATGACGGCGTCGCGCGAGCCGCCGCTGCGGCCGCCCATGACGACGCCCACCAAATGCCGGTTACCTCTGCGTATCGATGTCACCAGGTTGAAGCCGGACGCGCGCGTATAGCCGGTCTTGATTCCGTCGACGCCCTCGACCGTGCCCAGAAGGTGATTGTGGTTGGAGATCGAATGGCCGCGGAAGGTGAACGACACCGTCGAGAAGTAGCGATAGTAACGCGGAAAGCGGTCCTGAATGGCGCGGCCGAGCGTGGACTGGTCGCGGGCAGTCGTTACCTGCTCGTCGTCGGGAAGCCCGGACGCGTTGCGATAGACGGTTTTGCTCATGCCGAGAGAGCGCGCCTTTCGCGTCATGAACTCGGCGAAATCGTCTTCGTCGCCGGCAATGGCCTCGGCGATCACGACGGCGGCGTCGTTGGCCGAGCGCGTCACCAGTCCCTTGATCGCATCTTCCACGCGGATGGTCTGACCGGGGCGCAATCCGAGTTTGGTCGGCGCCTGTTCGGCAGCGCGCGCCGAAACCGGCATTTCCGTATCCAGTTTCATCTTGCCGCTGTCGAGGCGCTCGAACAGCAGGTAAAGCGTCATGATCTTGGTGAGCGAGGCAGGATGGCGGCTCGCATCGGGATTGCTGGCCGAAAGCGTCGCCCCAGAATTGGCGTCGACGATGATCGAGGAAAACGCCGGGCTGTAGCTCTCGCGCGTCTCATTGTGATGGCGCACATAGTGATGCCGGTAGCGGCGTGCCTCGGCGGTATTGGTGGTGAAGGTTAGAGCGGTACTGACCGCGACGAACCCGAAGAACCAGGCTCGCGAAAAACGCGAGGAAGCCAAGGTTGTGCGAAGCATGAACTTCCCCGTTCCCCAATTTCCGTCTTGATCACCGGCCCGTGAGGCCAAATTATGCCCAAGGGCCGGCTACATTTTTCCGCTCCAGGACCGGAAAACGAGCGCTTGCTCCGCCGGGCCGCCCGCTCAGTCCGCCATTCAAGCTAAGGCGCTGCAGGCAAACGGATTTCAACATCGGTTCGGAGCCGGACGGCCCTCAAATGAGGTTAGGTGTCGACGGTTTCCAAAAGATTAAGAAAGCCTTGCGCCAATCGCCCCGATTCGGCGCGAACTCGGCGGTATTTGTGCATTGCACAAATCCTATTTGAGGGGCAAGGGACCTCCGGTCTCGCAACGAGGCGGTCGCCGCCTGCGCAACCAACCTCCCGAGCCATCGCAAGCCCATACGGCGACGACGCGAAGAAATCCGTCGAAGACGGCAGGGCATTTATCGAAAAGCTTTTCGGGCGTGAAGTCGCTCGACAACGGACTCGAAGTGCAAACCGAGTTCGCGAACTCCGGATACCTTCGTGGCTGAGTCGCAGAAGATCCCAGGGCTTGCTCGCCGAGCAGTTCGTGAAACCATCGTTTCAAAGTTTACGGCAGCGGCCAGCCATCGATCGCGGTGCGGTTCCTGGCAGTTTGAAAAGCCGGCCATTCGGCCGGGCTTTTTCTTGGGCCGGCATTGCTCGCCATCGATCCATCAGCCTCTTGTGAATAAAATTTCGTCATTTGCGTATGGTGGGCTCGATCCGCGGGTCCGTCGGCGCTTTGTCAAACCGACCGGGATTGATTAACGTTTGGCGGTCGCCGATACCGAGAATCGGGCCTGACGCAAGTGGTCAGGCCATCATCTGCGCGCTTGCGATAAACGAATGTTAGACCCATATTGCTGTTATCGATGCAGCCGCTCGGTCAGGCGGGAACGGCGATCTGGAAGGGTGTCCGGGTTGATCGACGGCTCCCTGGTGAGAACGTCGGCGGCTCGCTGTCCAGCGCTTTCCTTGGGGTTTCCAACGCCTGTGCCATGCCACGCCTGATGACCAGACCCGATCCGTTCGTGCCGCCGGTTGCCAAATCCAATCCCAGAATGGGCAATGACGAAAACCGCGCAGGCGGAAGCGGCGGTCCCGTCACCTCCGTCATCACCAAGGTCAAGCCGAAGACCAAGAGGCCCAATCTTTATCGCGTCTTGATCCTGAACGACGACTACACGCCGATGGAATTTGTCGTTCACGTGCTCGAAAAATTCTTCCAGAAGGACGTCGAGGCCGCGACCAAGATCATGCTGCACGTTCATCATCACGGTATCGGGGAGTGCGGCGTGTTCACCTATGAAATCGCCGAGACCAAGGTGACCCAGGTGATGGATTTCGCGCGCAAGCACCAGCATCCCCTGCAATGCGTGATGGAAAAGAAGTAGCCCGCCATAATAGGAACGGGTTTTGCATCTATTAACCAGGTGATCCCGGACAGAGTGGGATAACCAAAAAAAATTCTCGTGAGAGTGCGGGGAGAGCCCCGCACGGTCACGGAACCGGTCTTCCGCCATGATCGGATGTAACTATATATGACAAAGGTTGTTGTTGCCTGAGGGGGCAACGGCGATCATGATGGCGGGGGCCACAGAGGACGCGAATGCCGACTTTTTCCCAAAGCCTAGAACAATCCCTGCATCGTGCACTGGCGATTGCAAACGAGCGGCACCATCAATATGCGACGCTTGAGCATCTTCTTTTGTCGTTGATCGATGACTCGGATGCGGCGGCCGTCATGCGCGCCTGCAGCGTCGATCTCGACAAGTTGCGCACCAGTCTCGTCAATTATCTGGAGACGGAGTTCGAAAACCTGGTGACGGACGGCTCCGATGACGCCAAGCCGACCGCAGGGTTTCAGCGCGTGATTCAGCGCGCGGTCATTCACGTTCAGTCCTCGGGGCGCGAAGAGGTTACCGGCGCCAACGTGCTGATTGCGATCTTTGCCGAGCGCGAGAGCCATGCGGCGTATTTCCTGCAAGAGCAGGACATGACCCGTTACGATGCGGTCAACTACATCAGCCACGGCATCGCCAAGCGCCCCGGGGTTTCCGAGGCGCGTCCGGTCCGCGGCGTCGACGAAGAGACCGAGACCAAGGGCAACGAGGATTCCAAGAAGAAGGGCGAGGCACTCGAGACTTACTGCGTCAACCTCAACAAGAAGGCGCGCGACGGCAAGATCGATCCGGTGATCGGGCGTAACTCCGAGATCAACCGTACCATCCAGGTGCTTTGCCGGCGGCAGAAGAACAATCCGCTGTTCGTCGGCGAAGCCGGTGTCGGCAAGACTGCAATCGCAGAGGGGCTCGCCAAGCGCATCGTGGACAGCGAAGTGCCGGACGTGTTGTCGGCGGCAACCGTGTTCTCGCTTGACATGGGCACGCTGCTGGCCGGCACGCGTTACCGCGGCGATTTCGAAGAGCGCCTGAAGCAGGTGCTCAAGGAACTCGAGGCTCATCCCAACGCGATCCTGTTCATCGACGAGATCCACACGGTGATCGGCGCCGGCGCCACGTCAGGCGGGGCGATGGATGCGTCAAATCTGCTCAAGCCGGCACTGGCCTCGGGCACCATCCGCTGCATGGGCTCGACCACCTACAAGGAATATCGTCAGCATTTCGAGAAGGATCGCGCGCTGGTGCGCCGGTTCCAGAAGATCGACATCAACGAGCCAACGGTGGAGGACGCGATCGCGATCCTCAAGGGCCTCAAACCCTATTTCGAGGACTATCACCGGCTGAAATATACCAACGAGGCGATCGAGGCCGCGGTGCAACTGTCCTCGCGCTACATTCACGACCGCAAATTGCCGGACAAGGCGATCGACGTGATCGACGAGTCGGGGGCCGCGCAGATGCTGGTTGCGGAGAACAAGCGCAAGAAGACCATCGGCATCAAGGAGATCGAGACCACGATCGCAACCATGGCGCGGATTCCGCCCAAGAGCGTGTCCAAGGACGATGCCGAGGTTCTCAAGCACCTCGAGCAGACGCTCAAGCGCGTGGTGTTTGGCCAGGACAAGGCGATCGAGGCGCTTTCGGCCTCGATCAAGCTGGCACGCGCCGGCTTGCGCGAGCCGGAGAAGCCGATCGGCTGCTATCTGTTCTCGGGTCCCACCGGCGTCGGCAAGACCGAAGTCGCCAAGCAGCTCGCTGCCTCGCTCGGCGTCGAACTGATCCGTTTCGACATGTCCGAATACATGGAGCGGCACACGGTGTCGCGCCTGATCGGCGCGCCTCCAGGCTATGTCGGCTTCGACCAGGGTGGTTTGCTCACCGATGGTGTCGATCAGCATCCGCATTGCGTGGTGTTGCTTGACGAAATCGAGAAGGCTCATCCGGACCTGTACAACGTGCTGTTGCAGATCATGGATCATGGCAAACTGACCGACCACAACGGCAAGCAGGTCAACTTCCGCAATGTGATCCTGATCATGACCACGAACGCAGGTGCCGCGGACCTCGCACGCCAGGCTTTCGGTTTCACCCGCAGCAAGCGGGAAGGCGACGATCACGAGGCGATCAACCGGCAGTTCGCGCCGGAATTCCGTAACCGGCTCGACGCCATTATCTCGTTTGCGCATCTCAATGCCGATGTGATCGGCATGGTGGTCGAGAAGTTCGTGCTTCAGCTCGAGGCGCAGCTTGGCGACCGCGACGTCACGATCGAATTGTCCGAGCCCGCGAAAGCGTGGCTGATCCAGCATGGCTATGACGAGCAGATGGGCGCCCGGCCCATGGCGCGCGTGATCCAGGAGCACATCAAGAAGCCTTTGGCGGACGAGGTGCTGTTCGGCAAGCTCAAGGGCGGTGGCCACGTGCGCGTGGTTCTGGTCAAGGACGAGACGGCCGCTGAGCCGCAGGAGAAGATCGGCTTCGAATTCGTCGAAGGGCCGGTCACGCCGAAACCGGAGAAATTGCCCGGCGCGCGTAAGCGCACGGTACCGCGCAAGCCCAAGCCGAGCGGTCCGGGCGGAGGGCCGAGCGGTGGCCCGGGCGGAGGGTCGAAGGGGCCTGCCTCGCGCGGCCCGCTGGTCAAGGTGTGAGCCAGCGACATTGAACAATCAGAAAGCCGGCGCGTCTCAGGACCGCCGGCTTTATTGTTGGAAAAATGGTTGGGCAACGTGCCATGATCATCGAAAATCAGGCCATGTTGACAGATGCGGTCATTGCGGCCGTCTCCCGCGTCGAAGACGCGCGCCTGCGCGAGATATTGACTGCGCTCGTGCGACATCTGCACGGCCTTGCCCGCGATACATGTCTGACCGAACGCGAGTGCCAGGAGGCAGTCCGGCTGATCGTGGCGATGGGGCAGAAGACGACGCCCTCGCACAACGAAGTCGTGCTGATGGCGGGCTCGCTGGGCGTGTCATCCCTGGTCTGCTTGCTCAACAACGGCAACCAGGGCGAGAGCGAAACGCAGGCCAATCTGCTCG
Source organism: Bradyrhizobium sp. (assembly GCF_035570375.1). Classification (GTDB taxonomy): domain Bacteria; phylum Pseudomonadota; class Alphaproteobacteria; order Rhizobiales; family Xanthobacteraceae; genus Bradyrhizobium. Next base: position 22,199 of record NZ_DATMLW010000020.1, read on the forward strand.
GGCCGTTCTGGCGCGACGATCAACCCTTGAGCGCCAGCGGCGATACGCTGGTGCGCTCACCGACGCCGGGGCCGGGACTTCTCGTAAAAGTCTCCCTGCAGGATATCAACGGGAATCCGATCGCGGGTGCGGAAGTCGACGTCTGGCATTCCTCGCCGGAAGGTCTTTACGAGAATCAGGATCCCGGACAGGCCGAGATGAATCTGCGCGCACGTTTCATTTCCGATGAGGCCGGTCGCTTTCATTTCCGCAGCGTGAAGCCCGCTGGCTATCCGATTCCCGTCGACGGGCCGGTCGGCGAGTTCGTGCGGGCGACCCGCCGACACAATTATCGGCCGGCGCATCTGCATTTCATGATCTGCAAGGCGGGGTTCAAGACGCTGATCTCGCAAATCTACTCGCCCGATGACCCACATCTCGATTCAGACGTGCAGTTCGGCGTCACGCGAGCCCTGATCGGCGATTATATTCGCCACGATCAGCCTTCGTCCGAGCTGGGTTTTGCGGCGCCCTGGTATTCTCTCGATCAGCACTTCGCCCTCGAGCGTGGCGAGGCGCGGCGCCCGGAGGCGCCCATCCGCGCCAAGGCGCCAGAGGTTTAAGGTCTGGCTGGAACCGGCCGGGCACGACCCGTCTGCGAACTCCTAGCCTCTTCGGCGGTACTTCTATAATCTCAAGCCCGGAATTGCACCGGATCGCCCCAAGGCGGCCTCGGTACCTATCGTTTTTTGAAACCATCCCGCAGACGAGGATGGACTGGTCCATTTCGGGCCGAGACCATGATCTGGCTGGTCGGCAAGCCCGGAAAATTTCGGGCAAACCTGACAAAAGTCGGTCTGATTGGTCGCTGTCATATTGATGGGGAGCCCTTTCATGCCGAGATTATTCGACCCTCCAGCCTCGGGCGGGCTGGAAAGATCAGGTTCATTTGCGGTTGCCCCGGCTCTGGTCTTGATCGCATTCCTTGCGACGATCGGCGGTTGCGGGCAGGCCCTCGCACTCTCGAAAGAACAGGCGATCGCCAAATGCCGGGAGACGGTCGGCAGGCCGATTGTCCAGGCCTGCATGCAGGGCTTGGGCCGGGGCGGCGATCGCGAGGCCAATCTGGCGAGATGTCGGGAGGGCGCTTCGCCAAAAGTGAGGGCCTGCGTGATCGCGGCGCTCAACGCGGCCAACGGCAGGGCCAACGTCGCCATCGAGATCTACAAGGGCGGCAAGCCGAAAGAGGAGGCTATGGCCCCAGGCAATCCGCTGCCGGCCGGCTTCGTCCCGCCGCCGCGCACGATCGCCGACATCGCCGCAGTCCTCGACGGTGAGAAACCTGATCCAGCGACGCTGGCGAAGTTGAAGGCGGATGCCGACAGCGAGCCGGGAAAAAACTCGCAGGCCGATTTCGCACAGTTCTACTACGATCGCGGCAACGCCCGCGCCCAGCTCGGCCGCAACAAGGAAGCGCTCGCCGACGGCGAGAAGGCACTGGCAGCGGCGCTTGCCTCGGGCGACGGATATTTCGGCCAGCGCATCAGGCAGTTCAACACGATTCAGAAAATCTCGCTCGGCGACGTCAAGGGCGCGCTGCAGATATCCCAATTCATGATCACCGACGCCAACCGGCCCGGACAGAAGGGTTATCTTTTCAACGCACAGCGGATAGCAGGCAATATTCTCGTGCAGATGGGCGATATCCCGCAGGCCGAAGCCTACATGCGTCGCAATATCGCGCTGCTGCAGGAGGCACGCACGAGCGGGCTGCCCGGCTGGCGGACGAACTACGCGAGCAAGGGACGAGCTTGGGAAGGCGAAGTCGAATCCGTTCGCGCCATCGTCTTCGAGGCGCGGGGACAGTTTCGGGATGCGGAGGCCGCCTACGCGAAATCGCGTGAATGGAAACTCGCGGCGATCCCCGACATGACCTTCACCTACGCGCCGCCCGAATCGCAGATACGCCAAGGTGCCGATCTCGACCTCCTCAGCGTCGGGCGCATGAAGGCGAGACAGGGCAGGCTGGCGGAGGCGGAAGTCGATGTGCGCAAGGCGCTGCAATCGCGCCTGAAGGCGCAAGGCAAATACAATCCTCAGACGACGCCCTTCGTAAGAGGTCTTGCGAATATCCTGGTCGAGGAAGGCCGCTACGAGGAAGCGGAGAAGCTGACGCGGATCGCACTCGACATCAATCGCACGCTCAATATTGCAGACGATTCCCAGTACAACGCGCAGATCCTGGCACAACTCGGCGCCATCCTCACATTCGAACGGAAACTGCCGGAGGCCGCTTCGGTTTATGCCGAGCTCGACAAGGCGATTGCAAAATGGGAGCCGCAGCGCCGCGAGGTGCTTGAGCTGAATGGTTCGCGCATCAATGCCCTGTTAGCCTCGGGACAGACCCAGGCGGGGCTCGAAGCGGCGCAGGCGCTGTTGAAGCGCGAGATCGCGCGCGTCGGCGAGAAGCATTTCGATGCGGCGTCCGCGCGAGGCATCCTCGCCGTCGGGCTGATGCGCGCAGGCCGGGATGCCGACGCTATCCGGGAATTCAAACTTGCGCTCCCGGTGCTTCTTGCCGCTGTGCGCGACAATGCCGACGATGATGACGCTACGGTGGTCGCTGCGCGAAGCCAGCGGCTGCAGGGGATCGTGGAGGCCTATATCAAGCTCTTGGCCAGCACGCAGTCCTCAAGCGGCGACGTCGCCGTCGACACTTTCAGCCTTGCGGATGCGGTCCGCGGCCGTTCCGTCCAGCGGGCGCTTGCCGCCTCCGGCGCGCGTGCTTCCATCAAGGACCCCGCGCTCGCCGAACTCGTGCGCAAGGAGCAGGATCTCGACAAGCAGGTGAGCGCACAGCTCGGCCTGCTCAACAATATCCTGGCGCTTCCGCCGGATGAGCGGGACCCGCAGGGAATCAAGGGCGTCAACGCCTCGATCGAGAAATTGCGCGCCGAGCGCGACCAGGCGCGCGCCGAAATCAACAGGCGCTTTCCGGCTTTTGCCGATCTGGTCGACCCCAGGCCGCCGAGCGTCGCGCAGATCCAGGCGACGCTGGCGCAAGGTGAGGCGATGCTGTCCTTCTACTTCGGGCGATGCAAGCTTTGTCTGGGCTGTGCCGAAGGAAGGCGCGGTGGCGTTTGCGGTAATCAAGGCCACTGCCGGTGAAATTCGGAGCAAGGTGCGCAAGCTGCGCGAAGCGCTCGAGCCGCAGGCGGCGATGATTTCCGACATCCCGCCGTTCGATGTCAAACTCGGCTATGAGCTTTATTCGCTGCTGTTGCAGGGCGTCGAAGCCGGTTGGAAAAAATCCAAAAGCCTGATCGTCGTCACCAACGGCGCGCTCGGCCTTTTGCCGTTGTCGCTGCTGCCGACCGCGCCGGCCGAGATCGATACCAGTGATGACCCCTTGTTTTCCAGCTATCGCGCGGTGCCATGGTTGGCGCGGAACTATGCCGTCAGCAGCGTACCGTCGACGGCTGCGTTGCGGACCTTGCGGCAATTGCCGCCGGGCAAACCGGGCCGTGGCGAGTTGATCGGGTTCGGCGATCCGCTCTTCAGCCCGAACAGGCTGCAGAAGCCGCCCGTGAGCAGGACTCGATCAAGATGGCCGACGCCGGAATGACAGTAACGCGCGGCCTGCCGCTCAAGCGGCGGTCAAGTCCGAAACTCGAAGGCGTCGACAGTGCGGAATTGGCCATGCTGCCGCGGCTGCCCGACACCGCCGACGAATTGAAGTCGATCGCGCTCGCATTGCAGGCCGACCCATCCAAGGTTCTCAAGCTTGGCAAGGATGCCAACGAGGAAGCGGTCAAGACCATGGATCTGTCCGGCTTCAAGGTGCTGGCCTTTGCGACCCATGGTCTGGTTCCCGGCGAGCTCAACGGGCTGACCCAGCCGGCGCTGGCGCTTTCGGCGCCGGCGGTTGCGGGCGTCGAAGGCGACGGGCTCCTCACCATGGAGGAGATTCTCACCCTCAAGCTCGATGCCGACTGGGTTGTTCTTTCGGCCTGCAACACCGGCGCCGGCCAGGGAGCCGGTGCGGAAGCGGCCTCGGGCCTTGGACGCGCCTTCTTCTATGCCGGCACGAGGGCGCTGCTCGTCACCAACTGGTCGGTGCATTCGCAATCGGCGCGCGAACTGGTGACTGACCTGTTCAAGCGGCAAGCCGATGACCCGAAACTGACCCGGGCGGAAGCCCTGCGGCTGGCCATGATGGCGCTGATGGACGGCCCGGGTTATGTGGGTGCCGACGGCAAGACCGAATTCGCCCCCCTGTTTTGGGCGCCTTACACGATCATCGGGGATGGCGGCGCGCGCTGAGTGGAGTTTTAGTGTAGCTGGGGGAGGAATGATGCTGCGGATGGGTTGTCTGGCATTGATGGTGGTCTGCGCTGCGAGTGCGATAACCATATCGTCTGCCGCCTGCGCCAGCCATCTCCTGATCACGGAGGACGAGGCCAGGCTGCCACCCCCGAAGGGGGCACTGACGGCGGATCGGCGCGGAATCACCCGCGGTCCGAAAATCGAAGTCATCGTCGACGGCGAGCAGGTTCATTCCCCCGTCCATCTTCAGCTCAAGTTTGAATCCTTTGGCGGAGCCAAGATCGATCCGGATTCCATCAGGGTCACCTACATGAAGACGCCGACCGTGGACTTGACCGAGCGCATCAAGTCTTTCGTGCGCGCAAACGGACTGGATATGCCTGATGCCGAACTGCCGCCGGGAGATCACATGATCAGGGTCGATATCAAGGATTCGGAAGGACGTGTCGGCACCACGAGTTTCGTGCTGAAGATTTCGCCCTGAGGGTGGGCAGGCGATGGAATGTCCGTTTTGCCAGAACGAGAATGCGCAAGGCGCTCTGGTTTGCGCTTCCTGTGCGCGTGACATTGTGGTGCCGAAGTCGCTCCTTGTGGAGCGGGACGGTCTAATTCGCAAGCGCGACATCCTGCGGCAGGAGCTGGCGGTAGCCAGCGCCGAGCTTGAAAAGTTGAGGCGCGCCAAAAAGCTTCGGTCGGCCTGATGGAGTGTCCGTTTTGCGCCGAGACCATCAAGGATGAAGCCATCGCGTGCAAGCATTGCTCGCGCGATTTGCGCGTGGCCTTGCCTGTGATGCTCGAGATCCAGCAGCTCGTATCCGAACTTGACCGGTTGCAGAACGAAATCGACCGGGTCAACGCCGCTCTGGCGCGGATTCGTTTTCCCTTCCGCTACTCCCTCATTCGCGCGCTCGTCTATGTGCTGGTGCCGATTCTACTGCTCGTGGTAGCCCATATCCTGGTCACGATCACGCTGAACGTGACACCGCTTTATCTGCGGCTGGCATCGGTCATCATTCCCTTGCCGTTCGGATTCCTGCTCTACGCACGCGAGAAAATCGGATTTGGCGGGACCTTGCTGGTCGGGGCTGTGACGGCGGCGCTGGCGGTGACCTGCATGCTCGCCGTCACCGGAATCAACGATCACGTCCCGATCATGCCGGGTCCGTGGATCGAATGGCTCGAGGTGATCGAATACATCGCCAGCATTGCGCTCGCCTACGTGACCGGAAATCTGATCGCCTCCCTGATTTTCGAGGTGCTTCCGAAGACGATGGCCCAGGGTGGACGACCCAACGCCGTCGCTTACCGGATTGCCGGGATCCTCGGTCAGCATGTGGGAGAGGAGCAGCTTCGCCGCCGCGCGCGGACCATCCAGGACCTGCTCCGCACCGTCGGACCGTTGATGGGGATTGCGGCAACCGCGGGCGGATCGATCTACGCCGGCCTCAAAAGCATCTTTGGCTGGTGAATTTTTGCAGGATTCTCGACCTATCGGATCAGCCCGGCCAACCGCGGCAGCGTCAGGCTGATTTCGGGGATGCAGATGATGAGCAGGAGCCCGCCGAACAGGGCCAGCATGTACGGCACGTAGGTGCGGAAGTGATAGCCGACATTGATTCGTGCAAAGCGGAGCGCCATCAACAGGCCGACGCCCATCGGCGGCAGGAACAGCCCGATGCCCACCGCCGCGGTCTGCACGATATTGAAGTGGATCGGGTCGATGCCCATTGCTTCCGAGATCGGAAACACCACGGGGATGAGCACGACTGCGGCGGGCAGACCCTCCAGCACCATGCCGAACAGGCAACTCATGACCGCGGTTCCGGTCAGAAACAGCCAGGGGTGCGCCTTCAGCGGCGAGAGAAGCTGGCCAAGCAATTGCGGCACGCCGCTCACCCCCATCAGATATTGATAAACGGAAGCGACCGCGAGCAGGAACACCACGGCGGCGGTGAGGATCGCGCTGTCGTAGGCGATTGCGCCCATCTCGCGCCAGGAGACATTGCGATAGTAGAGTTTTGCGGCGAGGAACGCGTAGCCTGCGACGACGGCGCCCGCTTCGGTCGCGGTGATGATGCCGAGGATGAAGCCGGCCAGAATCACAAACGGCACGACCATCGGCACCGCGGCATGAAGCGCCGCATGACCCAGGCGGTTGAGGCTTGGTCGGGTGTCGACCGGCCAATCATTCTGCCGCGCGCGGATATAGACCACCGCCATCAGGCAGAGCATGATCACCATCGCCGGAATGAATCCGGCGACGAACAGCGCCACTGCCGAGGTGTTGGTGACTTGCGCGATCACGATCATGAAGATCGCCGGAGGCACCAGCATGCCCATCGCGGTACCGGCAGCGATCAGGGAGGCCGAGTCGCGTTTGTCGTAGCCGGCTTTCGTCAGTGGCGGCATCAGGGCGGAGCCGAGTGCAGAAACTTCCGCCATCTTCGAGCCGCAGATGTCGGAGAAGAAGTAGGCGACCACGATCACCGACATGCCCAGCCCGCCCTTTACCCAACCGATCAGGGCGCGCGCCAGTTCGACCAGCGCGTGGCTCATGCCGCAGCGCTCCATCAAATTGCCCGCAAACACGAACGCGGGAATGGCGAGCAGAACCCAGCTTTGCGATCCCGACACCAGCGCCGAGGACAGCTGTTGCATCGGATAGCCGCCGATCCATAGCCCCGCGATCCCGGCGACGCCGAGCGCAAACACGATCGGCATCGAGAGCAGGATCAGGACAATGAAGATGGCGGCAACGATCGCAAGCAGCATGAACGGCTGGCCTCTAGTGCATGATCCGGAAAAATGGAAGCCGGTTTTCCGAAAAGATCATGCTCAAACAAAGAGATGAGATCATGATGCGAATCCACCTAATCGCATCATGATCTAGTGCTGTAGTTCGCCTTGCGGCAGCGGCGAGAGCATCATCGCGAGGCCGTAAATCGCAATCAGGACGCCGCCGACCACCGAAGACGCATAGAGCCAGGCGAGATTGATTTCGAGCCCGGGGGTCGCGAGCGTGCGGTTGAGCAGGCAAAGCTTGAAACCGTACCACGCCACCAGGAGACCGACACCTGCGATCAGCGCGTGATTGAAGCGGTGGATCCAGAGCTGCGCCGACTCAGGCAGGCGATGCACGAAAACCGACAGCGAAAAATGCGAGCGCGACGCAATCCCGATCGCAGCTCCGATCAGCGTCAGCCAGGCCAGTGAAAGTTCACCCACTTCCTCCACCCAGGTGAACGGCACCGGGTCGAGGTCGAGCCAGTCGGTGATGGCGCCGACGAAATAGCGCAGGATCACGCCGAACAGGAGGTTGACGATCGCAAGTGAGATCAGCGCCGTGACCGCGAATTTCGGGACGACTGAGAGGATACGCAGCATTGGCGGTGCAATTCCGGCAAGGATCAAGGCGGGGGATCAGGCGCCGGATGCATGTCCGGCGCGCAATTTAGCGTTTGGATCAGGCCTTGAAACCTTCGATCTCGTCCCACAAGGCGCCATACTGGCTCTTGTAGGCCGGCCAGATCTTCTGTTGCGCGACTTTGCGGAATTCCTCGACCTTGGCTTCGACCACGGTCATGCCGAGCGGCTCGAGCTCCTGCCTGGCTCTTGCGAAATTGTCGACCGTCTCGGTAACCTCGCGGATCTTGCCTTGCGCCGCGCGAGCGAGGTCCATCACCAGCTTCTGTTGAGAGGCGGATAGGCTGTTCCAGATTTCGAGATTCATCACCGCGTTGGTCGGGCCGTAATTGTGGTAGGTGAGGGAGGCATATTTCGATACTTCGTAGATCTTCAGCGCCTTCATGTTGACGATCGGCAGATCGCCGCCATCGATCACGCCCTGCTTGGCCGCGGTGACGACCTCGCCATAAGCCATCGGCACGGCGTTGCCGCCCAGCCCGTTGATCGTGTCGCCGAAAATCTTCGCCTGCTGAACCCGGATTTTCATGCCGCGCAGGTCTCTCGGCTCCACGATCGGCTTTTTCGCGGTCCAGAAGTGGCGGAAGCCATAATCGAAATAGCAGAGCACCTTGAGCTTGTACTTGTCCTCGATTTCGCCGCTGAGCTTGTCGCCGATCCGCCCGTTGAACATGGCATAGGCCGAAGCGTAATCCTTCACGAGATAGGGCACGAGGAAAGCGCCCATTTCCGGAAACACGGTGGCGGCGGCGCCCGCGGGGCTGCCCATCGCGATGCTGCCGGATTTGACCGCATTCATGATCTCGAGCTCCTGCGGGATCAGGGTCTTGCCGAAAAACTGCATCTCGAGGGCGCCGTTCGAGCGTGCCGTCACCTCCTTCGCCATCCAGTCGAAAGCGACCGCGGCCGATTCCGGCACCGCATTGATGTGCGCGAATACCAGCTTCTTCGGCTGGGTCTGGGCAAAGACGGGCGCGCGACCAGTGGTGAGAATGCCGGCCATTCCGGCGCTCGCCCGCAGAAGCGCGCGGCGATTGAGCAGGACGCGGCGCGACGAAGCGGCAGACATGGGGATTCCTCCAAAATGCTCTTTTCTTGCGGTTTACGAGCTTACAGCATAGCGGTCGCGTTGAAAGAGGGATGTTGGACGCCCTTTCGCGGCCGCAACATGCGACACCGCACCTTGCCGCAGACCTATCGCGATCTTTGCCGCGCGATGCGGTCGCGGGCTCAGCGTGTCGGGCTCTCGGGCGCCTCAGGCTTCTGGCTCAGGCGACGGATTTCCCAGGGCAGGATGATCCTTCGGAAGATCACCGGGTCGGGCCACGTCCCGGGGGTTCGTCCCATATGCCCGCCGGCGGGATTGATCCAGGCCTCGCGCGGCTCGCTGCCGCTGTTGAGGAGAAGCTGAAGATCATCGATCGGCACCTGGGTGTCTTTCGTCCCGCCCACGATCAGGATCGGCGCCGTCGGCTTGCCGAGCAGGTCCTGCGCCTGGAGCGACATTTTCGGCAGGAAGGTGATCAGCTCGTCGGCGGATTTCAGGCCGTAGACGAAAAGGCTCGCCGGAAGCAGGTCGAACAGATATTCGCGCGTGTACATCCGCCCTCGGAAGAAATCCGGCTGAAAGGTGCGATGAATCGGCGGCGATTGCACAACGGCGCCCGCAAGCCGATTGGCTTCGGTGTGCGCGAGCTTCGCCGCCCAATAGCCGCCAAAACTCTGACCGTGCACGATGATGCGATTTCTGTCGATCTCGCTCCGTGTTGCAAGATAATCGAGGACGCGCGAGTAGATATCATCGGCGGTTTCGTCCGCCTTGCGCGGCGCTTCGCCTGTTCCCGGGCTGTCGACCGCGAAAAACCCGATGCCTTGCGGCAACGCTGCCGCGTAGGTTTCGGCAACCGTTTCCTTGCGGCTGTCGAGACCCGAAATCGCCAGCACCAGCGGCACCGGACGCGGCGCGGTGGCAGGGAGCCGCAGATAGCCGACGATTTCGCCGGCCCGGTAGGGAATGCGCACGACCTCGAGCGGCGGATCGAAATATCGGGCATGCTGCAGATAGGCATCGATGGCGCGGCGGTACGCCGCCTGTTTGCCGGCGGAAGTCGGCGCCGGCCATTGCCCGAAATAATAGAGGCGCCAGGCCTTGATGAAGTTTGCGTCGGCTTCTCGGGGGTCGCTCGCCGCCTTTGCCTTCGCCATGTAGCCATCGGCGATCGCACTCCACGCAGCCGCCCACTCGTCCGGATCGCGGCTCTTGATACGCCCCAATGCTTCGCCGGCGTCGACCGGTTGGATGCCCAGCAACGGATACGCCCCGGTCTGCGAGCGGGCGAACGTCTCGGTCTTGATCTCGTCGACGCTGCGATCGGCGGTCTGGGACGATGCAACCTCTGCGGCCAAACACGTCAGCGCGGCTCCCAGGACAATGTAAAATGCGCGCATGGTTGCTCGAACGTTCCCCCTTTGAAGACGCCGCGATTATGGTCATGACAAAGGAGGGACACAAGGGAACGTCTGCAGCACGCAGCAATTTGCGGCCCACCTCTCCCCGACGGGGAGAGTTCGGATCGCATCTGGTGGTCCGATTCCAACATTCGCATTCCGTCTCAGCAGGCAGTTTGCGAATGTTGGAATCACAGGACCACCAGCGAAATACAGTTTTCTAGTGGAGTTTTGGATTTGACATTCGCTTTCGAGCTCGCGGTCAAAACTATAGCGAATGTCAAATCCACTCCACTAGCGATGCGATCCGGGTGAGGGCTATGGCTCCTACGAGAGATAACAACCCCTCACCCCAACCCTCTCCCGCCGCAAGTCGTGGCTTGCCCGACTTGCGCCAGTTCACAATGCGCAACCGGGGTAAACCCGGTTGCGTGGGAGAGGGAGCGCACTTTCAGCGCGGTTGCAGTTCACAGGAATCATCGCGCTTTAGCGCTCAGCTTTCGCCGATGAGCTCCTTGATGCGGCGCTGCAGTTCGCGCTTTTTCTTTTCGCTCCGGCGCAGACGCCTGGCGAGGTCGGAGCCGGGCAGCTCATAGGGAGATTCCGAACTGAACGCGACGCCGACAAAATTGTCGCGCCACCAGATGATCCTGGCGAGGAAGGAGCGGCCCTTACGCGCGATCGTCAGGCGCAGCGGCTCCTTGGGAAGCCGCACGCATTCGCAAAATTCAAGACGGGCGCCGTTTTCGGAGATGTTGCGAACCACGCAATCCCTGGATCCGCCGTGTTCGCCCATCTCGGCGACGCCGCCATAGATCACCTTGTCGCGCGCGCTCTGGCGTCGTTCCAGCATGGAAAAGCTCCCACACAAAGAGGGGTGCATTTTTACGCGCCTTTGCCGATCGCGAAAGCCGGCTACCGGCAAATTACCGTGTTAACCTAAATTGAACACACTACCGTCCGGATCGCCGCATGACCGATGCGATCTATGATTAATCCGCCGGTACTTTCATTGACCTCGCAATCGTCAGGCGAGAAGGTGCCGTCACGCCGCAGATTCGCGCAAAGCTCGCGCGCTTTCCTTTTGCCCGTCGAATTCGCGCCGTCGCCGCGCGAGTTCCTCCGCGCTCAGGGCCGCGACGTTGTTGTAATCCCGTTTCCAGGAAGCATCGCTGCTCCAGCGCAAGGGCGATTGCACCGTGGTTTGCGCGGAAGGCGCGGTCTCAAGCACGCGCAGCGCGAGTTCGAGCGTGAACGCCTGCGACGGGGCATCGTGAGGCCTGCCCGCGGAATTGCCGAGCGGAAAATCGGAGAACAGGAACCGCGGCACCGCGGCGTGCTCGACGATGTCCCTGGCGCAGCCCATCACCACGGTGGGAACGCCGTTCGCCTCGAGGTGCCGCGCGATCAGGCTGACGGTCTGGTGGCAGACCGGGCAGTTCGGCACCAGCACCGCGGCATCGACGCGATCATCCTTGCAGCGCCTGAGGATTTCCGGCGCATCGGTTTCGATGGTGACACGGTGGCTGCGGTTGGTCGGCACCCCGAAGAAGCGCGGGGCCACTTCACCGATCCGCCGCTCAAGCGCCAGTCGTTGCAGTTGCGGCAGCGGAAACCAGGTGCCGCTGTCCTCGGCCGAGGTGTGCACGCGGTCATAGGCGATGTGCGAAATCCGAAGATCGTGTGGCCTTGCGGTATCGCCGTCATAGACCGAATAGAATTTGGCGGAGCTGTTGTATTTGGCGCCGGAGCCCTGGTCGCCTTTGGTCGGATCGAACGGTGCCGCGGTGGTAATGATGGTAATGCGGGATTGCGCGAGCGGCTTGCTTAAAGGCTGAAACGGTGCGTCGACATAGTGCGCCCAGCGATAGGGCGTGGTGTACCCGATTGCCGCATAATATTCCCGCGTTCGCGCCATATAGGGGATCGGCCGATCCTCGTCGGGTGCAAAGCCGAATTCGTCGCCTGCCATCTCTGGCTCCCATAGACGCGCCATGTTTGGGAAATTAGCTAGGCTTCGGGCTTCCCTTGTCAAGCATGGACTGTGCGAGGACAGGTCTGCGATGCGAATGGTCGGCTCTCCCAGCGCGGCGGTTTGCACGGTGGTGGCCGTCCTCGCATGGGCTGTTGCGGGAGCGGCCCAGGAGGAGACCCCGCCTGCAAACCTCGGCGGCGGGACAGCAACGCCGAGCGTGGAGGAACTCGCCATTCCTCCCGACGCCAGCCAGGATGGGACGGCGAAACACGCGAGCGACGTTCGGGAGACCGACACCAGGGAAGCGGTTTGCCTGATGATCGAGGCGGCAGCCAAGGCCAACGATTTGCCACTTGAGTTTTTCGCCCGCGTCATCTGGCAGGAAAGCCGCTTCCAACCCGACGCCGTGGGGCCCGTCACGCGCAGCGGACAGCGCGCGCAGGGCATCGCGCAATTCATGCCGGGTACCGCAAGCGAGCGCCGCCTGCTCGATCCCTTTGACCCCGTTCAGGCGCTGCCGAAGTCCGCCGAGTTTCTGAGCGAATTGCGCAACCAGTTCGGCAATCTTGGTCTCGCGGCTGCGGCCTACAATGCCGGACCGCGGCGAGTGCAGGAATGGCTCGCAGGGACGGGAGGAATGCCGCAGGAGACGCGGCACTACGTGGCGGCCATTACCGGCACCACGGTCGATGAATGGGCCAAGGCCGGCAAGAACGCCAAAATGTCCGACCGGGCGACCCACACCGGCTGCCATGAGCTGATGGCGCTGCTCAAGCGCGCCCCGAACTACTTTGTCACCGAACTCGAGCAACATGTGAAGCTCGGCACTGAGCGGCCGTGGGGCGTGCAGCTTGCCGCCGGGTTCGATCGCGACAAGGCGCTTGCGATGTATTCCCGCGCGATATCGCACTTGAAAGGCGTGATCGGCGATCAGGATCCGATGTTGCTCGGTTCGATCTTCCGCAGCCGGGGCACCCGGACGTTCTATCAGGTTCGCATCGGCGCCGACACGCGGCCGGCCGCGGACGATCTCTGCAACCGTATCCGCCGTGCCGGTGGCGCGTGCCTGGTGCTGCGTAACAGTGCGAGGGGGTGAGGGATGCTTCTCACCTTGCGCTATGCATGCCAGCCGTGAGCCAGGCTTTGCTTGACGCCAGTCGATTTCGTCCGCGTTATGCGCTCCTCAACCCAAGGCGCACCTCTTGGCTCCTCCCAATCTCGATTCAGGCCGATGGAAAAGCCACTCGGGCACGTTTGCGTGGGGAATGCTTTCGGTCACCTCCACCGTCCTCAGCCTGGTGCTGTTCGCGACCTATATCGGCATCGGCGCGCTGGCGCATGAGGCGCGTTTCAGCCTCGCTTGGGCGCTGGCAAGCACGCTGTTCGTTTTTGCAGGTCCAGCGCAGATCATATTGATCTCGACGCTCGGTTCGGGCGCGACCGTCATTCAAGCGGCAATCGCGGTCACGGTCAGCGCGATCCGGCTGTTCCCGATGGTCGTGTCGGTCCTGCCGATGATGCGCACGCCACAGACGAAGCGGCGGCAGCTCATGCTTGCCGCGCATTTTGTTGCGATCACCTTGTGGGTCGAATGCTTTCGTCTTTTGCCCAAAGTGCCGCGCGATCGCCGGATCACTTTCGTCCACGGGCTCGGCACCGGCCTCGTCACCATATGCCTGACCGCGACCACGATTGGTTATGCGCTTGCGGCCAATCTCGCGGGACCGTTCGCAGCCGCGATCCTGCTGTTGACGCCGCTGGCGTTTCTGCTCTCCACGGCGCGCAACTGTCGCCAGCTCTCCGACATTCTGGCGCTGCTGTTGGGACTCGCATTGTTTCCGCTGGTCGCAAGATTCCGCACGGGCGTCGACATCCTGATCAGCGGGGTTGCGGCCGGCACCATCGCCTACGCCGTCCACTGGTGGCGGGAGCGGCAATGAGCGAGGCGCTTGCCCAGTTCGCCGGAGACTGGCACGCGCTGCTGGTGCTTTTGCTTGCAGGCTTCCTGCCCAATGAGATCTGGCGCATGGTCGGGGTCTGGTTTGGCGCCGGCGTCGATGAGGGCTCCGAACTCCTGGTGTGGGTCAGGGCGGTGGCGACCGCCATCCTTGCCGGCGTCATCGCGCAGATCCTGATCCAGCCGCCGGGGGCGCTGGCGGGCGTGCCCGACTGGTTGCGCTATGCGGCAGTGGCCGGCGGCTGCATGGTCTTTCTGGCGACAAAGCGTTCTATCTTTGCGGGCGTGGTCTCGGGCGAGCTGTTGATGCTTGCTGGCACATGGTGGCTTGGGTAATTAGCTTCGAGCATGATCCGAAAAAGTGGGAACCGGTTTTTCGAAAGGATCATGCTCAACTAATAAACTAAGACGCGATGATCCCAAATCGTCGCGTCTTAGGCAGTGTGAGGCAAAAGCCATGACCAGTGACACCGGGCTGCGCGAAGGCGAAGTTGCCGTCGAGATGCCGAAAAACTTCGATGCGGGCCTGATCTTCATCGGCCGCATCCGCACGCCCTGGAGGTCGCGCGAGGATACCCCGCGACAAGGCAGCCATAAAGGGCCGGTTTGCCGCCTCGAGATCTTTGATCCCTGGGTGCCGGCGCTGAAGGGCGTCGACTTCTATCAAAATCTTGAAGTGATCTACTGGCTGCATCACTCGCTGCGCAATCTCGTGTTGCAAAGCCCGAAAAAGAACGGATTGACCCGTGGCACGTTCTCGCTGCGCTCGCCGGTACGTCCCAATCCAATCGGCACCTCGATCGTCAGGTTCGTCGGGATCGAGGGCTCAACCGTGCTGGTACGCGGGCTCGATTGCCTCGACGAAAC
>NZ_DATMLW010000021.1:0-2461 GCF_035570375.1 Bradyrhizobium sp.
GGCTGGTGGCGCGTTCGATGCTAGGACACCTCTTGCGAGCGCCGTCACGAACTTAGAAATGCAAGATCGCCGAGAATGCGATGTCCTGGTCATCGGCGGGGGCCCTGCCGGGTCGACCATCGCCGGACTGCTGGCGCAGAAGCGCAGGCACGTCGTTGTCCTCGAAAAGGATCGATTCCCGCGTTTCCACATCGGAGAATCGCTGCTACCGCTCAATCTGCCATTTTTTGAACAGCTTGGTGTTGCCGACGAGGTCGAGCGGATCGGCGTGTACAAGCCGGGGGCGCAGGTTATCTCGGACGAACACGGTCAGGCGGCGACATTCCGTTTTGACCGTAATCCGCATCTGCGCATCGATCACAGCTATCACGTCAGACGCGCCGAGTTCGACAAACTGCTGCTCGACAATAGCCGCCGCCTCGGCGCAACCGTGATCGAAGGAACGCGGGTGACCGAAGTCGAGTTCGGTACCGAGGGGCGTTCGAAGGTGATAGCGGTCGGCTCCAATGGGGAGCCTTCGGTCTGGTTCTCCCGCTTTCTTGTCGACGCCTCGGGCCGAGACACTCTGCTTCTCAGGCGCCTCGGGCTCAAACGGGTAGACAAGCGCAACAACACGGCTGCCGTGTTCGGACACTTTCGCAATGTGCCCCGCCAGAATGGCAGTGCCGAGGGGATGATCACCATGCACTTGTTCCAGCATGGATGGTTCTGGATGATCCCATTGCCCGATCAGGTCATGAGCGTCGGTATGGTCGGCACTCGATCCTTCTTCCGGACCAGAACCGAGGATCTCGGCAGCTTCTTTGCCCGCGCCGTCGCGGCGAGCCCCAGCGTTGCGAAGCGGATGGTTAATGCCCAGCCGATAAGCCCGTTGGTGGCAACAGGAAATTACTCATATGATTCGCGACATTACGCAGGCGACGGCTACATCTTGATCGGTGACGCTGCTGCGTTCATCGATCCGTTGTTTTCAAGCGGCGTCATGATGGCAATGAGCGGTGCCGCCGTTGGCGCCGAAGCGGTTCATGCCTGGCTCGATGACAGGAGATTAGGCAGGCACCTGATGCGCAGCTATGAACGCCGCATACGGCGGGGACTCGATTCCCCGTCCTGGCTGATTTACCGAATCAATACACCGGTGCTCCGCGACATCTTTATGGCGTCCTTCGACCTCTTCGACACGCGCAATGGACTGCTTGCGATTTTGGCGGGCGACTTTTACGAGAAACCAAGGCTGTTGTCGCCGCTCAGACGCATACAGCTTGCTTATGGCTGTCTTTACCTTCTCTCCAAGCTAGGCGTGGGCCTCCGAACCGGGGGGCTGACCTGGGGGCGATGATCTACGCCGACGTCTGCCAGCCTCCGAAATCCGCCTCCTATTCAAGCAGCTGCCAGCCGATCTTTTCGACCTCGCGACGGGCAAAGGCAGCGCCGCGGCGCGATCAAGGAAGCGCCTGAATGAATCTCCCAGCGCGATCTGGGGGGGGCGGGAGCAGATTGGTCGCATGTCTCTGCTATGCCGATGATACGATGATGCAGACCCGACGGCGTCTTCTGACCACGCTTTCGCTGGCCCGCGCCGTGGATCACGGCAACGCAGGCCTTACCCTCGTTGGACGCTCTCCCGCGTGCGCAATTCTCCGATGACGCTCCTCCAAAAGCGAGATCACATCGGCGTCCTCAAGCTGCCCAAATTCCGCGTAATGCGCTCCCACGGCGAGAAACGGGTTCGGGGTGCTCAGGCAAATGATCTCGTCGACCCCCTCTCGCAGCTCCTCGAGCGCGCCTTCGGGTGCGACCGGGACCGCGAGGACGATTTTCGCGGCTCCGGCCCTTCCGATAGCGAGAAGCGCGGTGCGCACAGTGCTGCCGGTGGCGATCCCGTCATCGACGACGATGACCGTCCTACCGGCGAGCGGCACGGGCGGCCGGTCACCAAGATAAACCTTCCGGCGCCGCTCGATCTCCTCGAGTTGGCGCGCAGTTTCGCTCGTGATGTAGTTCTGGTCTATGGCCAGCTCGGCGGCGAGGATGTCGTTGATGATCACCTGTGGATCGGCTCCGTCCACGACCGCACCGAGCGCGAGTTCCGGCTGCCACGGCACCCCGATCTTGCGGACGAGCACGATGTCGAGCGGGGCGTCGAGTCCCTCGGCGATCTCAAAACCGACCGGCACGCCGCCGCGCGGCAAGGCGAGCACAACCGGTTTCTCCTCCCGCAATTGCTGCAGCCGCGCGGCAAGCTGGCGGCCTGCCGATCTCCGATTGGCAAACATGGCTCAACCGAGCTCCTGTTTGGGAACTTATATAATGGGGGGACCGAAAGTTCGAATCCGTCTCCCTCCAGCGCAGAGTCTCGCGCGAACCTTTCCCTCGGGGAGCGATCGCAGGAATCCCCCGATCAACGGCGTCAAGGTCGGATTGGCGATCCCCTGTCAGGAAGGATTTATGCAAACGATTG
>NZ_DATMLW010000022.1:0-51688 GCF_035570375.1 Bradyrhizobium sp.
TGCTGCGCTTGTATGGCAAAAGGCCACGCGAGCGCCGTGGCGCCGAGTCCGGCTATGAACCCACGTTTGTCGATGCCGATTGCCATTTGATCTGCTCCGCAGACGGGCTCATAGCGGCTCGCAGCGTCGTGCAGGTTATCACGCGCCAATCGGCGTGTGACCGATTTTACAATGATGCGAAGGCCGGCGTAATTCCGTAATTCGAGAGTCCGCCATTGGCCCATCGCGTCATTTCGCTGCAAGGCAGCGCTTTGGTCGCTTTCGGAAGGAAGCGGACATCAATTAGCAGGTAGGACCGGCCGGCTCAGTCGCGAATGACCCGTCTCGGACACGGGCCGCCCAATTTATCCTGGCGCACAACATGGCTCTCAGTCAGCAATATGTTACGGTGTAACCGTGACCTCGGAGGGCTCATGAAGCGGCGCGATTTCGTAGCGCTCCTCGGCGGAGCGGCAGCGTATTGGCCGCTCGCGACGCGCGCACAGAAGCAGGCGATGCCGGTGATCGGCTATGTCAGTGCCGGTACGCCCGATATTTTTGCCTCGCGCGTGCGCGCCTTCCGCGAGGGCTTGAGCGAAGAAGGCTACGTCGAAGGCCGCAACATAACCGTTGACTATCGCTGGACGGGCTTCAAGTACGAAGAACTGAAGACGGCAGCCGCTGATCTGGTCGGCCGAAAAGCCGCGTTGATCGTCGCCGATGGGCCTGCAGTCTACCGCGCAAGAGACGCGACATCGACAATCCCTATCATATTTTGGACAACACGAGACCCGGTGGAGGCCGGATGGACTGCCAACCTGAGCCGTCCGAGTGGTAACCTCACAGGTGTGACCAGTCTCGGCTCGGAACTGGGCGCGAAAAGGCTCGAATTGCTCCACCAGGTCGTCCATGGGGCTCAGATATTTGCTTTGCTCATTAATCCTTTGAGTTCGTCTGTCGCCGAGTACCAATCGAAAGGGGTACAGGTCGCGGCCGACAGTCTTGGAGTCGCGCTTCACGTGCTACATGCGAGCACTGATGATGAACTCGACCAGGCGTTTGCCAAGGTACGGGAATTGCGCCCAACAGGTCTCGTGATCTCACCGGATGTTTTCTTTCTGAGTAGGGTAGAGCGGATTGCCGGTCAGGCACTTCGCCATGCTATCCCGGCAGTCTATCAATATCGCGAATTTACTGCCGCCGGCGGGCTGATGAGCTACGGCACCAATGTAGTATCTTTGTTCAAGATAATCGGCAGCTATGCGGGCCGCATTCTCAAGGGCGAGAAGACAGCGGACCTCCCGGTGCAACAGGTCACGCGGGTTGAACTGATCATCAATCTAAAAACCGCAAAGACGCTCGGCCTTGAGGTGCCACCTGCCCTTGTTGCCCGGGCGGACGAGGTGATCGAATAGAATCCAATTTGCTGCGATGCATGAGTCCGAAATTGGGCCCAAAGCGGACCTCAGTCGCTTCGGCGATGATGTCGGCTTTCGGGGGTAGAGCGGACGGGCGTCAGGTTCGCCACAGAGCCGCCGGGGACCGGCTTTACAGATACCTCGCCAACAGCTGATCCGCTTTTCCCGGTCACTGAGGTGCGCGCCGATGGCTGGCAGGAGGACCCTTAACGAACGTCGCTTGACCCGGCGTCAGGTCGAAGAGCTGATTACATCCGGTGCGACGCTTCGCCGGGACATGACGGCCGCGCTGCGGGACTCGTTGCCGCAGTCGAGCGTCTATGAACTCCCGGGCGACCGCTTCCTGCTGGTGTTCGCCGAGCTCGGCCTCGTCGGCAAGGGCGACGTCTACGCGGCCGATGTCTTCCATCGCTTCCTGCGCTGGTGCGCAAAGGTCGAAGAGGACGCAAAGCACGGGCGCCAGGGGTCCACCGCGCACTGGGCTTACTATTCGACCCTGAAAGATCGGCTGACCTCCAACATCGAGACGCTGGTTGCGGAGCTTCGCTCGCGGATGTCGCAGACAGCGGAGTTTCTCGATCTCTCCTACAAGAGTCTCGATCTTGTTTCCGAATACGTCGAGCGCATCGGCGTCGAGCGTGCGACACTGGAGCTCTACGATCACCTCGTCGCCTATGTCGGCGAAGTCTTGCGGTCGCGCATTGACGGCCGCTGGAACATCAGGAGACGACGTGAAACTGGGCGGAGATCAGGAGGTCGATGGCCTGCCTTGCCTCGGCGGAACGCTGGTGTGGTTTCACCCGAACGGGCGCGTCAGCTCTCTGCACCTGGCAGGAGATCGCGACGTCGACGGCATTCCCTGCGCCAGCGGCAGGGATTTGCATTGGGCATTGAACTTCCACAAGAACGGCCGGCTCGCCGCTGCCATGCTGGCGCGAGAGCACGTCCTTGCGGGTCAGACTTTTCCACGCGGGACGCGCGTCAGCTTCGACGAAAAACGCTATCTCGTCGGCGTTGCCCGTCCATAGGGTCAGGACATCGATGGCATCCGCTCATAGCCAGCGCCGCGGCTGATGGCTTCAATGTCTACTTTCTGAGGTGAAGCAGACAACGTGCTCACCCGTGGGCTTTCTCCGATTGCCCCCCATGGATGGCCATTTCTTATAAGGTGTTATCTGTTCTTTTTATGAAAGATTTTGATCGACATTGTGCCATCGCATTTCGATAGCCCTTGCAAACTGTCGCCAATAGAGCCCCATTTTTTTGCCTGATCCGATCAACGGCGCGATCGTGCGATGGGCACTAGTGGGCCAGGGGCAGCCATCCAAAATGAAAACGCGGGACCGAAGCCCCGAGCTTACTCCATTGCAACTGGAAAAACGTCGCCAGCCCAGCCAATAGAAAACCCGCCGGGGGGCCGCCGGCGGGAATTCCTAGAAAGCGCGGTAGGCAGAACAAACCCAATTCAATTTAGCCGCGAACCCGTTGAAATCGCGTTACCGGCGTGAATGTAAGGTTTAGGGGTTGTGTCAAAAGCGCGGGATCAGCACTAGCCAGTCCCGCGCCTACAAAAGAAACCCCAGCCGCGGTGTGGTCGGGCTGGGGTCCAGAGGCGTCGGCCGTGTAGAGTCAACCGACACAGTTTAATCTACGCAGGGCCTTGTCGGCGTAGTTTGTCGCAGGCAAACGTCAAAAGCTGTCAAATGCGACGATGAACGCGATGACGCTCGCCGCCGAAACAGCCATGAATGTGCCGACCGCGAGGTACCAGATCTGATCTAGGTCTTTCATCGAGGGCTTTCTCCCGTTAGCCCCCAAGCCGACAAAATCTAAACCGCTGTTGCCAACAAAATCTAAACGCGCTGCTTTTTTCTGCGTCGGCATATCGAGCCGTGCCAGGGCCCGATCGACAATGTCGGCCGCGTAAAGGCGCGGGACCGAAGCCGTTAGCAAAGCAAAAGGGCCCGCCATTCGCGGCGGGCCCAAGTTAAGGAGAATTTGCCGTGAAACAGCAATCGCAATGTACGGCAATTCTCGCTTCCAGCGTGTGCCATATCTAACACACGGGACTTCATTCTGAAGTCTGGCCGGGACCGAAGCCCCGCCTTAGTTGCTGGTGGTGCCGCTGGCCCTGGCGGCCGAGGTGGCGGTGAAGGCCGAGGATTAGGCACTAGGGTCCCACCCATTCAGGGTGAGGCACCAGAGAATGGCGATTTCTCGGCGATCACAATTAGGCCACGTGCGACTCTAATTCGCCAAGCTGAACGCAGCATCGTTTCAGGCGGCCAATGTGCCGCCGCCGAAGTGACGTCGTTCCACGGTTCCAGATTGCGACGATCCATTCCTCGTCGCCCTCGTCGAGTTCGAGCCGCGCTTCATATGCGCGCCTGATCAGGGTGCTGACTTTAATGTTGCCGTCGACGTTAGAGATCAGTTCGTTTGCGTCGCGTATCTCGAACAGTACCTCGGCCTGCCGCGTGCTGAGACGATCTGGCGGTCGAGCAATGAGGCTTTCGAGAAAATCCCGCTCCCACTCGGTCAGATCGGGGAATAGCAAACACTGCTTCGCCATCAGCACAAAGCGACGCTCGACACCCTGCCCATGTTCGAAGAAGTCTGCGACGCGTGCCTGATGGCCTTCTGGGCCCTCATTGTCGGACCGGGCCCAACTCAACATTGAGAAGCGCGCTTTGCGCATCGCGTTTGCGAGACACAAAAAAATTTAAAAATCACACAAGATTTGCGAGCACTCACCGCCCCGAAAAAGAACCCGATTGGTCATCATGGCGTTTCTTGACCGCCCCAATCCAGATTGATGCTGATGCTGCGTGTAGGTTCATAACAAGGGACGGTCATGCTACTCAACGCCCTAACGATTTTCTTCCTGGTCGGCGGAAGCCTGCTGCTCTGGCTAAACATTAGACGCCAACTAAGCCAGGTGATCCTCACGAAGTTGGATCACAATGGCCGTTGGCCTATAGCGGATCACAATGGCTGTTGGCCTATAGCGGGACCGTCGCTCGAAGATTTGGCACGGGAACTCGCAGCTGAGAAAGCGCCAGATGTCGGGGATTTTGATAGCGGCGTGATCCCCGGTAACACCCTGTGCCCGGACTGGCCGGAAGCCGAGCTGCCCCGCCGAGAGGTGCCGAAGTTCAAGGATCGCAAAGGCGCCATTAGCTTTGCGACGGCAGGAGCAGCTGGGCCCGCAGAAAATGATTTAACTTCGCACTGCTCGCCGAGGAGACTCAGCGAACGAGCCGCCAACACCATCAACTCGCTCCGCCTTCTTTCGCTCACACAATCGGTACCGCCTACGGCAAGCAGGACTGTGAACGATAACAGCTCATTGAAAGATAGGGATTTTCGACATGGCCAGGACCGCAGGCATTAATCCGCTGGCGCATTGCGAGGGAATCCTCAATTGGTGTTGCGACAATTCGGAGGGCGGAGCTGGCTGAGGGGCCGAGAGGCCCCCGGCCATGAGGGGCTTCAAAAAATTACAAAAAATTTGCGAGGGGTGTGTGGGCCGCGATCGCCGACCGAGTTTTGCCCCCCGGCCCTCCTTTCACGCGCCTTCGCGACGGCTACGGCAGCGCTCGCATCAACCAAGCCCATTTGCTGTCCCGAAATGTAAAGGCATCTGTCCCCAGCCGCCACGCTATAGCGCCGGATTCCGATCGGGTTAAGTCGCCACGTTATACAGGCGCCTCAACCGCTCGGTGATGATGTCGCAGAACCTCTGCAACTCGGCTTTGTTGCGCAAGGGACCGGCCTCGGCGCCAAACGAGAGCAACACGTTCCATGGATCGAGACCGTAGACGGTCACGGTAATTCCGCGCCGGGGGCAGCCTTCCACGTTGCTGAGATCCTGAAGAATCATCGTCGCCAATTCTTCGGCTGTTTTCGTTTGCTTTTTTGGATTTACGGGCTCCATCGTTAGCCCTTTGGTTTAGCCTTCAGCTCGATCTCGACTAGACTGATCGACGCGTACTCGAAAAACAGACGGGCCCTTGATGAGACGGCGCTTGCGATCAACCTTCTTATCGACTGACGCTGAAGGATCAATCAGCCCATCAATAGCCTTGGAGGCGAGCTCCTTTGCCTTGGCCGCAATCTCCTTAGGATAGCAGACCGGACGGGCGAGCGACATTTCGACCAAGGGTCTGACCGCCTCGGGCCTCGAGGGAAATGGTGGCTTTTGCTGAGCAATCCAAGCGTCCAGGGCCTTTAGCTGCGGAGGGTGCATTCGGACGACGACGCCCTTGCCGGTAGCGGCAGGCCCGGGTTTTCTTCGTGAAATCACTTTTTGTTTTTTCATGATTCCCACTGAATGTCTGGCCACACGCGCCAGGTGACCGAGGCGGTAAACTAACAGTCAAAAAAATTACGCCGTCGGGCTCGAAATGTCTTGTCCCGGCGGCGCCCTGCTACTGGGCCCTGCAATCCCCCAGCGTCGGCAAATCTAGCAGGCTGCATGCTGTGTGGATATGATTTGGATCACAAGGGTATCAACATGAATGACCACAGCGAGTTGACCCAGCGCAAAGCAGAGGACATCCCCGAGTGGGAATTGGAGGAGATGATCCGGGACGTTATCCGTCAGGGGGCCGACATTGCAGAGCGGGCCCTGGCGTGGCTGGACCGGGTTGGCACCGTGCTAGGTGTTCTGCGCAGAGAATTGCCGGGTATTGTGAAGGAGGCCTAGAAGTGGTAGCCGACCGGTGCGCCGGAGCTTCGGTCGCGCGCTTCATCCGATGCTGGTTGCCTGCTGACTTGAGCAGTGATACGAACTTTTTCCCCCATCGTCGTACACTACAGGCTGTGACTGATTGGCAGACGTTACTCGTGCGGAGGCGGTTAAGCTCCCGAAGCATCGTTTGCAGGCGTCCTCGGCGTCCGCGAAAGTCTCGAACGGCGAGCCGATGATCTCGATCGCGCCTGTGCTCGAATAGGGCGGTTGCCACTATGCAAGAAAGCCGGGACGGCCGTGAAAGCCCGGACCAGCGCGGCTGGGAGATGAAATTACGAACGAAATGTCGCGCTACTCGGGCTCCATACGTCCATGTTTTCGACGGCGCGGTGGAACTGAAGAGACACTCGTCAACTCGTTTAGCAACCCTGCTGATGGCCGCGGTCCCCCAGGGAGAGCACGGCGCGGCCGTCAGTCTGAATTATCTATGCGCAACCGCGACAGCTCGGCCTGTGATGTTACGCTTTTCTCAGGTCATGGAGGCAAAGAGATCAGCGGGCGACACCAATGCTGGCATTGTGGAGTGCGGCGAGACGGTCGAGGAAAGCAGCTCGGGGGTCAAAGCCCGATTGCACCGTAAATGAATCGACAAGTGGATCGCCGATTTTGTCGAGCGAAACGCCGTCGCCAAGTGAGTGCGATACAGCAAATTCGGCCTCGCGATGTCGCAGGTCATTTGCAGACGCACGTCCTAATGGATGCGAGAAACGATCATCGGCAAAACAGAATTCGCCCGCTTCGATCAGCGCCGTTTGCCCGAAAACAGCTCTAACGAAAGCGCCGACAATCCGATGAGCAGCCTCTGCCCCGAGTACCGGTGTCAGCTCGCGCGCAAGAGTCTGGCGCATTTGATCCAATTCCGCTCGCATCATCTCCTCCGGCTCCAGGCAAAGACCAGCGCCATGTTGGCGGCAGCTGCGACGAGGCGGTCAATGAATTCGGCACCGCCGCGCATGTCTTGGATAGCGGTCACTGGCTGGCTACTCCTGTCATCTGGGTCTTCAGGGACGGGGTCTAACAACTCACCGATTTCGGCTGAATGAAGGCCGCGCGGCGCCTCGACGCAACTTGTCCAACTGTTTTTTCGGGGCCTTCCATCGCGAAACAGAACATGCTTCCTTGTGCCATACTGCGAAATGTCTTCACACGGCGGTGATGCGCGAGAGGCGGTCAAGGCTCTGATCGTCGCCAACCATTTTCTAGAAACTGGAAAAACTGCGGTACTCGGTCTCGACGGGTTATGCGCGAGGCAAGCTGCCGCGTGATCGCAAGGATTGGTATGATTGAGACGGCGCGAACGAATGCGAAGAATCACTCAGTTCAAGCGACGTCGCCTTAGGTGCCGTAGCGTTTCGTAAGCCTTTTGGTCCGCTTAAGCAGCATCCGCTTGGCCTTCGCTTCCGAACGCTTTTTGATTTCGGCCTTGATTCTTTCAATCAGAGTTGTTGCTTCTGACTTCTGAACCTTAAGGGTAGAGTTCACTTCGTGCGCCCTCCCATAAATTCTGCTTAGCTAGCTCAATTTGGCGAGACGCAAAAGCCGCCAAGGTTTCCCTCGGCGGCCTTTGCCGTTGCGTTGCGTTTGCCTAGAGGCGTTGCGCGCCGAGCCGGTGCTCGAAGCGAAGCGCTAACCTGAAAGCCACCGGCGCAGAGCCCTCATTCAAAGGAGGCAGTCGAATGCATTGCCAGCGTGTCGGGGCCAACGTATCCCCGATGCGAGGGATGCTGTCACTAGCGCCGATGCCGATCAAGCCAGCGCTGCTGTCCCTTCGTGGAGTCCTCGGGCGACCCCGAACGCGATGAATAAAAAAACGGCGTTTTTCGTGCTTCACCTGATGCCGTAACTTGGTCAGAGGCACCAATGCTGCAGCTGACGTTTGCGCCTATCGTTAGGTTCAAAGCACGAACTTAATATGAGCCACCGTCTGCGCACGGAAGTTTCGCCGCAAAGGAAGGATATCAAACGCGGACCTGCTGCGTTCCGCATGTTGCAGTTGGGTAGCTGTGGCTAAGACTCACCACTCACGACAAACTCGTTCACTTTCCCCAGATTACTTTTGACTGTGTAGCCGCTCGCACCTCAAAATCCGTCCATAGCGTACGGAGTATTGAGCTATGTTAGTTGGTACGATGGTTATTTTTAGTATCGGAATTTTTATGGCTCACGCGATGGACGCTCTCTCAGGCTCATAGTTGCTCGCGCTAGGAGGCAATCACCCGATCCATCGCCGGATGCTGCCGGTTCTTGATCTTCACCCAATGCTTTGAGCGTCCGGCTTGATAGGGCCGGTCACGCCGTTTCGACCTAAGCCCTCTAGTCCCATTCGACACGCGGCCCGAAACAGGTCCGGCCCGATCTCGAATGGGTTGACGAAAATGCCTTCTGGTCTGCGTGCCAGCAGCCGTTCAAGATTGGTCTTGCGCATCGACAGTGGCAGCTTGCGCAGATCGTTGCCATCCATTGCCAGCACGTCGAAGGCGAAGAGCTGCACCTAGTCATTGTGCTTGCCCGAATGCAGAGCGTTGAAATCGGAATAGCCGTCGCCACCTAGAATGACTGCCTCGCCATCGATGACGAAATGCTTCTGACGGTTCTTCAGGGCGGCCTCAACGATCCAGGGGAAGCGCTTTGTCCAGTCGTATCCGCCGCGGGTAATCAGTCGCACTCGATCGTTGCTGCGCTCCACGCGCAGCCATCAAACTTGATTTCGTGGATCCAATCCGGCCGGTCACGAACCTTGGTTCCCCGCGTCGGAATACCGAACTCAAATGATCTAAGCATGCTGCAAAGATAGGTGGCGCCTAAGGAAATTGCGAATCCGGCCAGCAAAAGAATGGCCCCGGGTTCATCCGCCGGGGCCATCAGTGCCACCCCAAGGGCCGGGGAGGCTTGGATTGGAGTGACGGCTGTAGCTTGGTCGGGAGATGTTGTTCCTATTGCGCCGTTTGCTCATGCGCAAAGGAAGTAGTCTGGATGCGCCGTGAAGAAAAAGCCCCTGCATCAGCAGCGATTGCTGACTCTGTTCCGCAACTGGTGACAAAAGCCCTCAAGTATAATTTGTATGTCCTCAACATTAATGGCTGCAGCGATAATCCGAGCAATAGACCAAGACGCCGCGCACGCCGTATGAGCGGATTTCAGCGAAGGCGATTTTTTGCGGCGGCCGGACATGTTCCGCCGATCGGGGCGCACGGGAAGCCGCAAGGGGTTGCATCAACCGAAGGCGATCAGCGCATCCGCTACCGCGGCAATACAGGCAAAAGCCGCCGCTCGGGCGTTCCATTTGCCCATCATCTGCAGGTCGTCAGCCAATTGTGTCACCTTGTCGAGTTCCTCGAGCCCCGCCCTTACGCGTGTCAGCTTTGTGCGAGCCGACATAAACCAGCATAGTGCTGCCAGCAGGGCTGCAACAATGCGGACCGCGTTGACTGTTTTCACTTCTTCACCTTCAGCCCGAGCTCGACCAGGCGGCGGCGGATCAGCCTTTCAGTTGATCGTGCCGCACTTCTCGAAACTTCTAGGACTCTTGAGCAGCCGCCGGGCGCTGCGGCGGTACACCAGGCCATCGATCGAGGCGCAGCTGTGGTAGCGCGCGAAAGCCCACCATCGGGTCCTGGGTCACGCTCATACTCCCTGGTGATGCGCGGTTAGCCCTAGTCGCCACTGGAAGTCAGGTGGGCTTCGATTGCATGCGCGAGAAAAATGGTCGCGCTAAACGTTACAAAGAAAGCTGTGGCCAATTCAAACATTGGAAATCCCCATTTCCAGCCCACAGCAAAGCGACGGATAACGGCTCGGCGTTTCAGTGTTGATTCATCGCCCTGGGAAAATGGTTTCGTCGCCGAAGAAAAGCGCGGGGCTGGCGACGGTCCTGTGCTCAGCTTTCCCTGGGCTGCCTCTCTGCAGCTTCCGACTCTACAGCGAGCCTGATCCAGTCTTCGGCCATCGAAAGCCATGCATCGCTATCTTGCGGCTTTCGAGCGCGAGCAGCGCGATCCAGGCATTCCTCAGCATGCTTGCGATAGCGATATCGGTTGGAGGACATACGCAACCCCAAAAAATCAACTGAGGAAAAATGGTGGCGGTGAGAGCTCGAAGCGTCGCGATAAACCGTTGCGCTCTACCGATTCGATCATCCGGCGTTTTGAGCCCAGATTTATTGGCGGTGCGTCGGAGCCTCGCCCGGCGAGGCGCTATTGCCGGGAAACTCCGCCTGCACGATGTCGGCTATCCAGTTGGTTTTCGGCTGAACGATAGTAAGAACCACCATCGCGACCGCGAGAAGCACGGGCAGGACCAAAAATCCGAAACCCCATTTCTCGAAAAAGCCGTCCTCTTTCCCACGCGACCCGTCGAACGGGGAATGCATGGATGCCTCCACAAAGCGGCTGTACCCGCGCCTGTATAGCTCAAGGTGCGGGGTATCCATGTGAACTGCTTCACATCGATGTCACAGAAAAGCCCGGGGGCTTTGTGCGTCCCCGGTGCCCGGGGAATTGGCCGGGGTCGAGTAGGTGCCTCAGTGTCGCCAATGTTGATAGTTCATCTGCTCATGTGATTTGCGTTCGAGTCGAATATTTCCCCATCGCCAGTGGGAAAGCGCGAATCCGAATTTCCAGATCTTCGTTGGACCCTCGGTTTTCGCGATATCAGCGAAACTGCGACGCACTTGCAGCTTGGCGGGCTGAGGCGTCCAACGGAGATCTAGATGACGGACAGTCAAATCCAGCGCGACGGCGAACCAGAAGAGGTTGAGCTTTACACGATTGAGGTCAATGGCTCGCCGGTAGTTATCAGCGCGTTTGAGGTGGGAGATACTGCAGGCGCCATCGCAGCGGCAGCCAACAAGATCCTTGTAGAGGCTTACCCGATGTACTGCGGGAAAGCCTTCATGACCCTGGTGGGCGCTGAAATCACGGTCAGGGAGCCAACCGAATTAGAGGTCAAAGAGTGGGACCACAGCAACGCGGCTACAGGCATGTTGCATATCGTGCTGCCCAAGCCGAAACAGCGACAGACGGGTGAGGCCATCGCCTCACGCGGGGTCGTGCGAGGCGTTCCTTCGCCTTGCGGCTGAGGCTGATGAAATCCCGCTCCATCGTTGGGCTAGGGGCTGAGAGGGCGATGGAGCGGGAGCCAAAGACCGACCAGCGCGGATAGCCTCCAGCGCCTCGCGATTGTGATTGTGATTAGGGCGGCGAAACGGCGAGACCGTGAAGACAGTCAGATCGATCAAAGGTGTTGTGGTGATGAGCGGCTAACGAAGAGTTAATAGCGCCACGGCAGGCGTCAGAACGACTCCATCACCCGATGCATAGGGCTGGGTCCCGGCCGGACTTCAGAATGGAGTCCCGTGCGTTCGATATGGCACACGCTGGAAGCGAGAATCGCCGTACATTGCGATTGCCGTTTCACGGCACATTCTCCCTAACCTGGGCCCGCCGCGACTGGCGGGTCTTTTTTGCGTTGCTAACGGCTTCGGTCCCGCGCTCCACAGCAATTCACACCCTCCTTTTTGATTCTGGGCCCCGTCCGGTTCAATATCGACGCATGGAGCCAATCGAAAGCATCGTCGCCGCGTACGTCCGCCTTCGCAATCGCAAGGCGCTCGATGACCTAAGAGCACATTGGGGAAGATTGACGGCGGAGCTTAAATCGCTCCCAGGCCCGTATGACGCGAGCAAGGTGATTGCGCAGTTGGATAACGAAATCGCCATCATCGATGCGGGCCTTTCGCTGCTGGATACTGCGGCAGCGGCCTGACCATCGCCGATCTAAGGCGCGGTGCTTCGGTTACACAGGAAAATGAAAGAGGCCGCCGGATGAGAGCGGCCCCTCCTTTGCGACGGGGGAAGAGGCCTCGCCACCGAGCGCCATGCCTGTCGCCCAGCGCCAAACAACCTAGCGGAATTGGGCCGCGATAGCTTGATGCGGATCAAGCTTCGGCGCGACGGCTTGAGAAAAAGCGCGAAGAGGAGCGGGCGTCGATAAGGGAGGCAGCTCGACCGCCGAGGGATCGGTGATCGTCGGCGCTCAACTGAGGCGGCCTTACTCTTTCTCGGTTGAGCGCCACTGCTGGGCGCGCTGGGCTAGCCGGTCGTATTCTTCCGCCGTGCGTAAAAGGTTACCCTTCAGGTTTGCGTCCCAACTGATTTGAAAGCGTGGCACAAGGACAAGATCGACGAGGGCCTAGGGACCGCTTGAAGGGCGCGGAGCTTCAGTCCCCGCGCTCACACACCGCCGCTATAGACCTCAAGCCCGCCGCTTCAGCCCGGCGGGTTTTCTTTTTGTCTTTGCCGGGATCGGCTTGATCCCGCTTTGCGTGCCCCTGCTTTTGGGACGCGGCCAGTGCCAGCGGCCTCAAAAATCTGGCCACCCATCGCTGTTCGCAGCTTCTTTGAAGGTCCAGGGGGATGTTGCTCATAACCGGAACTCCGGGTTCGCGGTCCTGCCTGTGACGACCTCAACACTCGCCGCGTCCGAACGGTTCCCGCAGTGAATCAAGAATCTGCCGCCCATGCGTTGGCGCCGATCGGATGGACCCCGACACCCCGCAAATGCCGGACTCACCAGCGGCCTTCCTAGAGTCGGCGAGGGACTATCCAGGGTTTTCGCCTACCTACCCGCCTGGTGCATCGTCGAATGGGTCGGAGCAATGCATCGTCCCCGCGCACTACCTCTTTCACCATTTCAATGATCTCCCGAACAATATCGCCGCGGTCGCTGCCGGAAGTCTCTTTGAGCAGATACTGAACCGCCGCGCGGATTGTCGTCTTGGCGTCCTCGATGCCATCAAAATCATCTGACATGGCCACGCCCCATTTGCTTCCCGAGCACGATCTCTGGGAAGCATATGGGTATCAAGCCTCTGTAAGAATTGATAGAAATTTCCGCTTGACCGGTGACGGGATATCACATGGCGATGGTCGCTGCACGAGGGACCGCAAGCGAGCCAACTTCGCAGACGGTCATGCGTCATGCCGGGAAAGGCGCGCGGGACTTCGCCTCGCTCCGCAGCCAGCTCCAGGACTTCGTCGACAAGGTCATGGCGTTCGCGAAGGCCATGAAGCATTTGCCGAAGGAGTTCTATCGACCGCGAACGCCAGAGTAGCGACGGCGCGCGAAAAGTTCGAGGCGCTCAACAGCTTCGTCACCGAACGGGGTGGCGGCATCACAAGCCTACCCGGAGATCGGGTCATCGGGATCGAATGTCTGCCGGATGCGACGCTGCCGGATGATCTTCGCAACGCCGGGTACAAGGTGATCCCAGCGGCCGACGGCGAGAGAATAATCGCGGGCACGATCATCGAAAGCTTTGTCCGCCGCGCTGACGGCGGCGCTCGAATTGCTGACATCCGGCTCGACGAAGCCAGTGGTCGAGGTCGTCAGCCATGCGGGGCCTTGATTCAGGATTGCAGGAATTGTTGCGCCGTCGTGGATATGACGTGCGCCCCGCTGGCACCGCTGAATGCTTATTGCCGATGACCGAAACTGTCACCGAGCTTGGCGCTACCCGCAAGGTCACCCGCCAGCACGTTTCGCCGCAACTGGTCGAAACCTACGAATTCAAGCTGACTGACGGTTAGATTTCAGTACGGCCCATCCGGACCGGCCTGACCTGTCCAGTCCTCGCGGGCCTTCGTTTTTGACTACGGCCCCGAGCCCTTGACCTGACTGTCCACTTCGAAGGCGACACCAAACCACCACCCGAGCGTGGACCTAAGGGAGGTTAAGTATGGGGGTATATCCTTGGGCAGCGTTTACATTTGGCATCCAGTGACCAATCAACACCGCCGAAACCGCTGCCCTGCGGAAGGGCATCTTCCACTACTGGCAATCCCCGGTTGGCATCAGTGGACAGCCTTCGTGGCCTTGGCCCGGAGCCAAGCGGCTGTCACTGTCAGCGCGGGTGACTTCCCACCCGCAACCCCCGCCCCCCTCCCGGATATATCGAAAGTAGTAGGGGTTTCTGCACTATGGAAATGGCCGTTTTTCGGTAGGGGTTTCCCATACTGAGAAAGATGGTTTTCAGTGGGCTTTCCCCCACTGAAATTTGGGATTTTCCCCCACTGGGATTTTGTTTTTTCTGGCTTCGCGGCTCGGGCGGCCTTGGCGAGAATGGTTGCCTGTTCCATGGTCTCGATCGCTCGCCATTCGTGGCTGCATCCGTTTCCGGGGATGCCCTTGGCGGGCCGGAAGGTTAGCCGGAATAGGGTCGGCAGGCGCCACTCGGCATTACCAGCCCTGCCTCGGCGGGTGATTACGATAAAGCCAAGCGCCTCGGCTTCTCGTATAGCTGGACCAACGCATTGCCGGTCCATTCCATACCTCACGAAATCATCATATGTGACCGGAAGTCTGCCGTTTTCGCCCCCGGCTTCTCCGCCATGCTGGGCGAATTCGATCTCAATCCGTTCGACAACTTTTCGCCCGGACAGGCTCATAGTCCTCCACGGTGACGACTGTAGCATTTCAATCAGTCGCGGCGCGAATTGACCCTCAATGGAACTGGGGCGCTTACGTCCCTTGCTCATGGCGCTAACCCCACATCGGCGCCGGTCGCGGCCTCCCAAGCGACAATCACGCTCAACAGTGAGGAATGGGCGGCATTAGAATAACTGCCGGGGCAGAAGTCATAAGCACGCCGTGCCGCTTCGACGGCCCTGCGCAATTCTCGCGTTAGCTTCGCTCGATTGCCCCGCGTAATGGTGATATCGGTGGATTGAAGCATGTGGTTAACTCCGCTCGGATTTCGATCCGGCGTTTGACCACAGGCATCAGCGATGCTAGATATCATCCTGCGTGTTGTGGTCACGCCGTGGTGGGAAGCTCGAGACTTCGCCACCGACTAAATTCAGGGCTTCGCTTGGTTCTCCGGCTAGCGAAGCCCTTTGAGTTTTGAATTTGAACCTGTCACTGGCGGATTGGAATCGGATACCGCCAAACCACGCCAAACCATCCACATATCAGTGCAATAATGTTGCGGGTCGTGAGATTTGAACGCCGAGTATCTCGCTTCCCCAAACCAGTCTCGCGCAGGCCCACTTTCTGATAGCCGACCCCCTCGCTGGCCGACCGAGAACTGACCGGCATGGGTATTGAGTTGATTTGGCCTCCCGCTGGTTAGCCAATCGGGTTTTTTCGCAAACGATATCAATCGGGGCATCGCCGGCGGTTAGCCAGCGCATCCTGCTGATTTGCTGATTTTTTCGGTTAACCGGCTGTTAACCATACACACGGCAAATTCTGCCTACTTTGACGCGGCATCGGGCCGCAGAGGGCTTTGGAAAGACGGCGCGATGTCCATCAACGATCTTCCGGCCTTGTCGGCGCTCCGCACCCGGATGCAATGGCACCAGGAGCGCCAGCGCGTTCTCGCCGAGAACGTCTCCAACTCCAATACCCCCAATTTCAAGCCGCGCGACCTGGTCGAACTGAAATTCAACGAGAAGGGCGGCAATGCCGCGGCACCGGCGGGATCGCTCGCGCTGCTGCGCACGAGCCAGGTCCATCTTTCCGCCTCTGGCGCCGAGCCAACTTTCGACCAGAACCGCCGCGTCGGCTTTCAGACCCGCCCCGCGGGCAACTCCGTCAGCCTGGAAGAGGAAATGCTGAAGGTCTCCGCCAACCAGATGGACTACGCGGCGGCCACTTCCCTCTACGGCAAGAGCCTGCACCTTCTCAAAATGGCGATCGGCAAGGCCTGATGGATCGCCTGGAAACGTGTTCGAACGTTGTGAGATTTTAGGGAACCGACATGGCAAGCGATGCGAATGACTTTCTCCGCTCGATGGGCATTGCCACCTCCGGCCTGCGCGCGCAGGCAGGACGGATGCGGGTGATCTCGGAAAACATCGCCAACGCGGATTCCACGGCGCCGACCGCCGGCGGCGATCCCTACCGCCGCAAGGTGCCGACGTTTTCCTCGGCACTCGATCGCACGCTGGATGCGAAGGTGGTTGCGCTCGGCAAGATCCGGCCCGATCAGACCGCGTTCCGCATCAAATACGAGCCGGGCAATCCGGCGGCGGACGCGGCCGGCAACGTCAAATATCCCAACGTCAATCCGCTGATCGAAATGACCGACATGCGCGAGGCGCAGCGGTCTTACGAGGCCAATCTCAACATCATCAGCGCCACGCGCCGGATGATCCAACGCACGCTCGACATCCTCAAAGCCTGAACAGAAAGCTCTTAGCCATGGCTTCACCCACTGTCGCTGCAAATGCCTACGCCTCGGCCGCTCGAATCCTGGAAAGCGGAGCCGCCGGAAAAGGACCGGATACTGATGGAGCCTCGTTCGGCGCCGTGCTCAAGGAGGCGCTCAATGGCGTCCTCGATACGGGGCGCAAATCCGACGCGCAGACGGTGGCGCTGGCGTCAGGAAAGGCCAATGTGATGGATGTGGTGACCGCGGTCGCCGAAACCGACGTCGCGGTTTCGACGCTGGTGTCGGTGCGCGACAAGGTGATCCAAGCCTACGAAGACATCATGAAAATGGCGATCTGACGGGCGAGTAGGGAATAGCGAGTAGCGAGTAGGGGATGATCCATTCGCTATTCGCTACTCCCATTCGCCGGTTTTTAGGTTCGGCGCAGTAGAGCAGTGAGAATGTGAAATGACAGGTCCTGAAACTCTCGATGTGGCGCGCGACGCGATCTGGACCATCGTCGTGGTGTCTTCGCCCTTGATGGTCGTCGGACTCGTCGTCGGCGTCGTGGTGTCGTTGTTCCAGGCGCTCACGCAGATCCAGGAACAGACGCTGATCTTCGTTCCCAAGATCCTGGCCATTTTCATCACTTTGCTGCTGGCGCTGCCGTTCATGGCGGATTCGCTGCACGGCCACATGATGCGGATATCCTCGCGAATCATAGGCGGTTGATGGCAGGCTGGCGCCGCCGGTTTGAAGTTCCTCGCTGGCTGCCGCAACGTTGCTAGGAACTTCAAATCGATAAGCGGCTCCAGCAAATACAAGTTTTGCAGTGGAGTTTTGGATTTGACATTCGCTATCGAAGTCAGACCGGGTGGGGAGCGAATGTCAAATCCACTCCACTGCCGTTGCCATTTCGCGAATGGCGAATCCGCCGTGCCGCTGGTGAAGGATGCGCATCGATATTTCACTGCTGCCTGCGCTCGCCGCCGCCTTCATGCTGGTGTTCGCGCGTATCGGCGCGATGGTGGCGCTGTTGCCGGGGCTGGGCGAAACGAACATTCCGGTCCGCGTCAAGCTGGCGATCGCGCTTTTGCTGACGCTTATCATCCTGCCGCTGCACCGCGCCGCCTACCACATCGACATGGGCTCGCTCGCTCCGCTCTTGTTCATGATGTTCTACGAGATCATCGTCGGTGTCGTGCTCGGCGCGACCGCGCGGGTGACGCTGGCGGCGCTGCAGGTCGCAGGCTCGGTGATCGCCCAGCAGCTCGGCCTCGGATTTGCCACTTCCGTCGATCCGACCACGGAGGGCACACAGGGGATCCTGATCGGGAACTTCCTCACCTTGCTCGGCGTGACGATGCTGTTTGCGACCGACAGCCATCATCTCGTCATCGCGGCGCTCAACGACAGTTATACGATCTTTTCGCCGGGAGAGCCGATACCGAGCGGCGATGTCGCAGCTCTGGCCACGCGAGCCTTCACGGCCGCTTTCAGGATCGGCATGCAACTGTCTGCGCCATTTCTGGTTTTCGGCCTCGTTTTCAACATCGGGCTGGGGGTGCTGGCGAGGCTGATGCCGCAGATGCAGGTCTATTTCGTCGGCGTGCCGCTTTCGATCCTCGCCGGCTTTCTGATCCTTGCCATCGTCATCGCGGCGATGATGGGGACCTTCCTCGATTACGTCATCTCGGTCATGCACGACATGATACCGCTCAAATGAGGGCATGATCGATGGCGGACGAGGACGACACGACAGAACGCACAGAAGACCCCACGCAAAAACGCCTCGACGACGCCCATGACCGCGGTGACGTCGCCAAAAGCCAGGAAGTCAATACCTGGTTCATGATTTCAGGCGCGACGCTGGTACTCTCGACGCTTTCCGGATCGATCGGCGGGATTGAAGTTCCGCTGCGCAATCTGATCGCCAATTCCTGGATGATTCGCACCGACGGGCCCGATCTTCTGGCGCTCGCCAGGAATCTCGAATTTGCGATGATTGCAGCTCTCGGCGTGCCGTTGTTGATGCTCCTGATCGCGGCGATCGCGGGCAACATCTTGCAGCACCGGCTGGTCTGGTCGGGCGAGCAACTCAAACCCAAGCTCAGCAAGATTTCGCCGCTCGCCGGAGCCAAGCGGATCTTCGGCAAGCAGGCGGTGGCGAACTTCGCCAAGGGCCTCTTCAAGCTGGTGACGCTCGGTGCCGTGATGACCGCGATTCTCTGGCCTGAACGGCATCGCCTCGAGGCCATGCTGCGTTTCGAGCCGGCCACCATCCCCGGCCTGATCCTCACCCTGACGCTACAATTGATGGGCGCCGTGGTGGCGATGCTCGCTCTCGTCGCGATCGCGGACTACCTCTTCCAGTACCGGCAGTGGTACGAGCGGCGGAAAATGTCGTTGCGGGAGATGAAGGAGGAATTCAAGCAGTCCGAAGGCGACCCCCGCGTTAAGGGCCGCATGCGGCAATTGCGGCAGGCGCGCATGAAGAAGCGCATGATGGCCGCGGTCCCCAAGGCTTCCGTCATCATCACCAACCCGACGCACTTTTCGGTTGCGCTGACTTACGAGCGCGGCATGTCGGCGCCGGTATGCGTGGCCAAGGGCGCCGACAATATCGCATTCAAGATCAGGGAGATCGCGCGCCAGCACGATATCCCGATCGTCGAGAACGTGCCCTTGGCGAGGGCCTTGTATGCCACGGTCGAGATCGACGAGGAGATCCCGGTGGAGCACTATCACGCGGTCGCCGAGATCATCGGCTATGTGATGGGCCTCAAGCGCGGGCTTTCCGCGCGGCGGGTTTGACGACGGGGTGGTCCAATTCTAACATTCGCCTCCCGTCGCAGGGGGCACTTTAGCGAATGTTAGAATCAAAGGACCACTAGCAAATACAAGATTCCAGTGGAGTTTAGGATTTGACATTCGCCTTGCGAGCTCGCGGCTGGCTGGGTAGCGAATCAAATCCACTCCACTAGCTATTTCCTTGGGGTTCGGGAGTGATCGCAACCGGGGAAATAACCGCTTGATGGACTTGCGCTTGCCCGTCCGATTCAGGCACTTGGAGGGCGGGGCGCGGACCGCGCGCCCGAGCTATCTCGACAGGCCGCGTCCACTGCTATGACCGCCGAACCTGACCATGATCCGTCACGAGAGCCGGTAACCGCCCATGAGCCGGCACGGCGGAGCGGCAGCATCGTGCTGGTGCTCGTGGTGGCGGCTGGCATCGTCGCGACTGCGGTGGCGCTCACCGCCATCGGACGCGCAGAGGCGCAGCCTTTTATTCTGGGGCTGCTGGCGCTGCTGGCGATGGTCGGCCTGTTCAATCTGTTGGCTTTCGCGGCCGGAATCATCCGCTTCGCCGATCGCTCGATTGACGACCCCGTGGTTCGCCGGATCGCGGATCTGGCCTATGACGGTATCGCGGTCACGGACCCCCGCGGTCACGTGGCCTATTCCAATGCCGCCTATGTTGCGCTCACCGGTGCTGCGGGGGTGCACGACGTGCGCCCGGTGGAGCGGGTCTTCATCGGTAATCCCGATGTGTCGGAAGCGGTGTTTCGTCTGCTGAAGGCGGCGCGCGAAGGCAAGCGTCAGCAGGAAGAAGTCCGCATCGCCGGCACCGAAGGGACGCATGGCCGCTGGCTCAGGCTGCGGGTCCGGCCGCTCGGCAAGGGCAAGCGCGAGGCAAAATACGCGGTGTGGTCGATCGCCGACATCACGCGTGACCGCGAGCGGCAGGAAGACGTGTTCCAGGAGCTGCAGCACGCCATCGAATATCTCGATCATGCACCGTGCGGCTTCTTCTCGGTCAATCCCACGGGTGAGCTGGTCTATGTCAACGCGACGCTGGCGAGCTGGCTCGACTACGATCTGGCGGAGATCGGGTCGGGCGGATTGAGGCTTTCCGATATCGTTTCCGGCGACGGGGCCTCGCTCCTGACGTCGATCGTCCCGGCGCCCGGCGAGGTCAAGACCGAGGTGTTCGACATCGACCTGCGAATGCGGACCGGCAAGACCATGCCGGCGCGCCTCTATCACAAGCTCGCCTTCGGGGCCGACGGTGAGCCCGGCGCTTCGCGTACGCTCGTGATCAGTCGCGCCCGCGACGAGCGTTCCGATCCGCAGCGCGCGGCCGAAGTGCGCTTCATGCGCTTCTTCGACCACACCCCGATGGCGATTGCGACCGTGGACCGCGCCGGTGCGGTGGTCCGCGCCAATGCAAGGTTTGCCAAACTCGCGCAGAGCCTGAGCGCCGACAGCTCGGCCCACAAGTCCATCCTCAATACCGTCAACGCGCGCGACCGCCACATGCTTCTGGCGGCCATCAACCGGGCGGCGGAGGGGCAGGGCGACATCCTGCCGGTCGAAGTGATGCTCGACAGTGTCCGGGAGCGCTGCGGACAGTTCTTCGTCACCGCGGTCGAAGAAGACGAGCGCGAGGCCGAGACCGCCATTGTCTACATGCTCGAGACTACCGAACGTCGCGCGCTGGAGAACCAGATCAACCAGTCGCAGAAGATGGACACGGTCGGCCAGCTCGCCGGCGGCATTGCCCACGACTTCAACAACGTGCTCTCCGCCATCATGATGGCGAACGACTTCCTCCTGAACGCGCACAAGCCGACCGATCCGTCGTTCCAGGACATCATGCAGATCAAGCAGAACGCAACGCGCGCGGCGACGCTGGTGCGCCAGCTGCTCGCATTCTCGCGTCGACAGACGCTGCGTCCTCAGGTGCTCGATCTCGGCGATGCGCTGTCCGACCTACGCATCCTGTTGCAGCGCCTGATCGGCGAGAAGGTCAGGCTCGATCTCGTGCATGGCCGCGATCTCTGGCCGGTCAAGGCCGACCTCTCGCAAATCGAGCAGGTGATCGTCAATCTGGCCGTCAATGCCCGCGACGCGATGCCCGGTGGCGGCAAGCTCGCGATCAGGACGGGCAATGTCCTGGCGGAGGAATCCGCCCAGCTCGCCTACAAGGGCATGCCCGCAGCCGACTATGTCAGGATCGACCTGTCCGATACCGGGACCGGAATTCCGATCGACATTCGCGACAAGATTTTCGAGCCGTTCTTCACGACCAAGGAAGTGGGGAAGGGCACCGGGCTCGGACTTTCGACGGTTTACGGCATCGTCAAGCAGACCGGCGGCTTCATCTACGTCGAATCCGAAGAAGGCAAGGGCACCACGTTCCACATCTTCCTGCCGCGGCATCATCCCGGGCAGGAAGTTGAGCCCGACATCGCGGGGGCCAACGGCGCGGCCAGGGAGGGCACGGCCGAGATGAGGCCGCGCACCGACCTGACCGGACAGGGCACCATCCTGCTGGTCGAGGACGAAGAGGGCCTGCGCTCGCTGAACGCGCGCGGCCTTCGCTCGCGCGGCTACAGCGTGATCGAGGCCTCCAACGGCGTCGAGGCGATGGAAGCGCTGGAAAAGAAGAACGGCGCCATCGATCTCGTGGTTTCCGACGTGGTGATGCCCGAAATGGATGGTCCGACCCTTCTGAAGACGATGCGCGGCCGCAATCCCGATCTGAAGATCATTTTCGTGTCGGGCTACGCCGAAGAGGCCTTCGACAAGAGCCTGCCGGAGAACCAGCAATTCGACTTCCTGCCAAAGCCTTTCACCCTGAGCCAACTGGTCGCTAAGGTGAAGGAGACGATGGCGCCGTCGTGAGGCCTCCTGTCCCTGACGCGGTGCAGCGTTTCTCACGGTGCAACGCAGAGCCGGGGGAATCCCCCATCCCCGCGACGCAGAGCCGCAGCCTGTTTGGCTCGCTACCGCTTCCCTTTTGGGCAACCCTGCCCATCTTAGGGCCGTTTCTCCCGTTCCGGGACCAAAGGAAATTGTCATGAAATTCTCCCAACGCGGCCGCGGCATCGTGCGGATGGTCGCCGTCGTCCTGTCGCTCGCCCTGCCGCTGGCCATGGCGGTCTCGTCGGCCGACGCGCGGGCCGGCGGAGGGCTCAGCTCGGGTTCCCGGGGCGGGCGAACGTTCTCGGCGCCGCCGAGCACGTCGACGGCGCCGAACACGGCGCAGCCGTTCAACCGCACCATTACGCAACCGGGCAGCCCAAGTTTCGGCACGCCGGGTGGCGGGTTCTTCAATCGGCCTGGCTTGTTGGGTGGGCTGGCGGCGGGATTCCTCGGCGCGGGTTTGCTCGGCATGCTGTTTGGCGGCGGCCTGTTCGGCGGGATCGGCGGGTTCTCGTCCGTCATCGGCCTCCTCCTGCAAATCGCCCTGATCGTCTTCCTGGTGAGACTGGCGATGTCGTGGTGGCAACGGCGCCATGAGACGGCCACAGCCTTCGCGGGCGGACCTTCTCCGCTTGGCGCGCAGTCGAGCTTTCGAAACGCGACCGGTTTCGGACTGGGATCGGGCAGCGCGCCGCTCGAGATCCAGCCCGGCGATTATGAAGCCTTCGAGCGCCTGCTAGGGGAAATCCAGGCCGCGTGGTCGAACGAGGACATCGCCCGGCTTCACACGCTGGCGACGCCCGAAATGGTGTCTTATCTGGCGCGCGACATCGAGCAGAACAAGGCACGCAACGTCGTCAACAAGGTATCCGGCACCAAGCTCCTGCAAGGCGACCTTGCCGAAGCGTGGCGCGAGGGCGACACCGACTATGCGACCGTGGCGATGCGGTTCTCGATGGTCGACAAGAACGTCGATCGCTTGACCGGAAGGGTTGTCGAAGGCAGCGACCAGCCCGTGGAAGTCACCGAAGTGTGGACGTTCGTCCGTCCGCGCGGCGCCAATTGGGAGCTCTCGGCGATCCAGCAGACCTGACGCTCTGCAGCACGACGACAAGGGATCAAGGGCGCTCGCGGTTTTTGCCGCGGCGCCTTTTCATTTCAGCGTCGCGCAAGCGGAATAATCTTGAAAGGAGCCTGTTGATTTGTCTGGACCGATCGGTCCATGCTTATCCCGTCAAATCAAATAACAAGTCGGAGGAACAGATGCCTACTCTCAGCCAATGCCTTTCGCGCGTGACCCTTGTTGCGGCTACCGCGGCGCTTGCGGTCGTTGCTGCCCGGCCCGTGCAGGCGCAATCGGCCAATACGAGCTTCTTCGTGACCTCGACCGGTCCGGGCAACGGCGCCAATCTCGGCGGTCTGGAAGGCGCCGACAAGCAATGTCAGACGCTGGCGCAAGCCGCGGGCGCCGGCGGCAAGACCTGGCATGCCTATCTCTCGACGCAGGCCGCCGACGGCAAGCCGGCCGTCAACGCACGTGACCGCATCGGCAAGGGACCGTGGCAGAATTCAAAGGGCGTCGTGATCGCGAAAGACGTCACCGAGCTGCACGGCACCAACAACCTGACCAAGCAGACCGCGCTGAGCGAAAAGGGCGATGTGATCAACGGCCGCGGCGATACGCCGAACCGCCACGACGTGCTGACGGGATCGCAAGCAGACGGCACGGCGTTTGCGGCGGGCGAGGATCGCACCTGCAAGAACTGGACGAGCAGCACGCAGGGTACGGCGATGGTCGGACATTCCGACCGTATCGGCTTGCGTGACGACGACGCGTCGAAATCCTGGAACAGTTCGCATCCTTCGCGCGGGCCCGACGGCGGGTGCTCTCAGGCCGATCTGCGGAGCACCGGCGGCGACGGCCTGTTGTACTGCTTCGCTGCGAACTAGAGGCAGAACGCGGTTCACCTCTCCCCGGCGGGGAGAGGTCGGATCGCATCATCGAGATGCGATCCGGGTGAGGGGATATCGCTCCAAGTCAAAATTGATTGATGCCGGCTACTCGAACCCATCGCCGAGGATGCCTTGCGCAATGTATTCGCGGCGCTGCTCCTCGTCATGGCTGATGACGATCGACAGGTTCTTTTCGCTGCGGAAGAGGCCGTTGAGCCAATTGAGCTCGGCAGCCATCAGCTCCGGCGGCTCCTTGATCCAGGGCGCGTCCTTGCCGGTGTTCAATCGCACGCCGTCCATGTGCCAGGCGACGTCGCCGGCCAAGAGCAGCTCCTTGCCGGATTGCAGCGCTACATAAATCATCTGCGAGCCTGGCGTGTGGCCGGGCGCCTTGATCAGCGCCATGCCCGGCGCGAAAGCCATGGTGTCGGAATAATCGATGAGGCGCAGGCGCGCCGCCATTTCCGGGCTGGGGCGCAACTCCGGAATCTGCGGTTCGTTTTGCAGGGTCTGCAGCTGCAAGTGCGTCAGCACCGCCTTCGGTGCGAGTTCATTGAACGACTCGCTGCGCATCAGGCCCGCGATATGGTCGCCATGTTCGTGGGTGACGAGGATCGCTCTTGCGCTTCGCAGCGCATGCGCCACCCGCGCCGCCTGGTCCGGAAAATACGGCTCCTCGACGCCGCGGCCGAAGAATCGATGGGTCGCCGGATCCATTCCGGTATCGACCATCACCGTGCCATCGGCGTAGACGATCTGATACGCGGTCCGCGCCTGCACACTGGGCTCGGCCGGCAGGCCCTTGACCGCAAAATTCTTGGGCCGCCGGCTTTCGGCGAATTTGATCACGTTAACGCGGAGCGGCCGCGGACCTGGAATCATCGCGGCGGCCTGCCGGACCTGGTCGATGTCGGCGCTCCAGGGAGCTGAGGATTCGGCCGCGAGTGCTTGCGCCGATGCCATGCAAAGAGCGAGCAGCAACAGCGAGAGGTTTAAGGATTTTGTCATGATCGAAATCAACCCTTCTCTCGGTGCGATTGTTGCCTTATTCCGAATAGTTGCATCCGATTGGATTTAAGAGGCCTCACCCAGCAAAAGAATGTTGGTTGCTTCCCGTCAAGCCCATCCAGGCACATCCCCTTCAGCTTAAAGCGAAGAAAGGCCAGACATGCGCTATGAACTTTATTATTGGCCCACCATTCAGGGCCGCGGCGAATATGTACGCCTCGCGCTGGAAGAGGCCGGCGCCGACTATGTCGATGCCGCACGCAAGGAGCGCGGCATGGCGGCGATGATGCGAACGATGGAGGTGAGGGGCCGCACACCGCCGTTCGCGCCGCCGTTTCTCAAGGCAGGAAAGCTCGTGATCGGGCAAACCGCGAATATTCTGTTTTATCTGGGGTCACGCCATGGACTGGCGCCGAAGGCGGAAGCAGGCAGGCTCTGGGTGCACCAGTTGCAGCTGACAATTGCGGATTTCGTGCTGGAAGTTCACGATACCCATCATCCGCTCGGGCCCTCGCTTTATTACGAGGACCAGCGCAGCGAGGCGAAAAAGCGCTCAGCCGAGTTCTGGAAGGAGCGCGTGCCGAAATTTCTCGGCTATTTCGAAGCCCTGCTCGAGGAAAGCGGCGGCGGCTTTGTCACCGGCCGCCGGCTGACCTATGTTGATCTGTCGCTGTTCCAGATCGTGGAAGGGTTGCGTTACGCTTTCCCCAAACGCACGAAGGCGTTCGAGCATCAAATACCAGGGCTCGTCGGTCTGCACGACCGCGTCGCGAGCCGGCCGAACATCAAGGCCTATCTCTCAAGCGGGCGCCGCATCGCCTTCAACGAGGACGGTATGTTCCGCCACTACGCCGAATTGGATGCGTGAACCGTTAATCCCGCCGTCATGCCCGGCCTCGTGCCGGGCATCCACGTCTTTCTTGGTGTTGCAGCAGGTGAGACGTGGATGGCCGGGTCAAGCCCGGCCATGACGAGATTTGGACTTTTTCGTAGTTCTCGTCGAGTTGGTCCCTACCTGTTCCGCCCGTCGATTGCCGTCATCTTCAGCCCGGCGAGGTCGATCCCGTCGATGCAATTGACATTGAGTGCCACCACCTCGGCGCCGTCGGGCTTCTTGCCAAGCGCGAACACCTCCACGCCGCAGTCGCTGCAGGACTGATGACGGATCGCGTGCTTGTTGAACAGATATTCCTTCAGATTGTCGTCGCCGGCGCGAAGCTGAAAATTCTTCGGCGAAAAATGCAGCCCCTTTTTGGTGCAGATCGAACAGTTGCACGCGGTGACCATCTCAAGATCGGTGGTGCATTCAAAGCGCACAAGGCCGCAATGGCATCCGCCGGTGAAGGTCTTGCTTTCGGGCATGTGTCTGCTCCCGTCGTTTCTGTCGGAAGCAGACGAGCGATTTCAGGCAAGTTTGCGGCGAGTTCCTTTCGCGTCTGTTCAGACGAGCTGGTTGACCCGCGTTCCCTGTCCCGGCGGCAGCGGAAGCTGAACCGTCGGCTGCGCCGCGCCGGCGTCGTTGGCATCGGCATTGACATCGGGCGGCTTGGTCGCGGTCGCGCTGGTGTCGGGATAGGTGATCGGCGTCGGTACTGACGGCGGAATGCTCGATATGCTCATGGACGGAGTCCTGCTCGCACTATTTGGGTCGGATTGTGGGATTGGCGATGCAAACGCTTTATGAATCCGGCTCCGCAATCACGACCTATCGGGACTCGCGCTCTCGGATGGTGAACGGAAAGGGCAATGGATTCGTTAAAATTGTAGCGACAAAAAACTAGTGCCGACGATTTGAAGTTCCTGCATAACCCGCGGCAAAACTCCGACAGCAACTTCAAATCGAAGAGCGGCACTAGATCATATTAGCCGCAGTTGACCTTACTGATCCTTACCGCGCTGGATGGCGATCGAGGCTTCGGTCTTGGTTCGCGTGCATTCCATGTCGAGCCGCTTGAAGCGCATGTTGATCTTGTCGCCGCGCAGCAGGCCCATGCGCTTGAGGCAGCGGCTCGTGCCGGTCATCACGTCCTCCTTCGGCAGCGTGAAAACGATGGCCGCCGCCGAGCCGACCAGCTCGATGAATTCGGCTCGAAGCTTGCGGTCCCCCTTGGCAAAAAGCTCGTTGGCGTATTTGTGGTTCGGACAGCCGAGCGACAGCTCTTTCGCCGCCGGATGCGACAGGTAGATCATATTTGCCGCCGGAAACTGGATCTTCAGCCCATCGATCTGGTCCTTGAGCAGGTTGGCAATGTCCTCGCAATGATCGGCGCGGGCAGGTTGCGTGCCTGCAACACCCAAAAATGCCACGGATAGCAGCGCCGTTGC
Source organism: Bradyrhizobium sp. (assembly GCF_035570375.1). GTDB lineage: Bacteria > Pseudomonadota > Alphaproteobacteria > Rhizobiales > Xanthobacteraceae > Bradyrhizobium. Next base: position 27,296 of record NZ_DATMLW010000022.1, read on the forward strand.
TGCGAGGATCGCAGTGGGTCTCATAACTTCACCTTCGACGCCATTGGAAATGCCCCGTCGCGGCCATTGAAGCCTCCGTCAGCGCTTCGCGCAAGGGTGGACGCGCCGCTTACGCGCCGCCTGCCCCGAAGGACGCGAGGCCTGGACCTCGAGGAGGGGTATCCGCGCTGTCTGATCCGCGCTGCGCTCCCTTTCTTTTCGCGCAAAAGTGCTTAGAACCTGTCATAGCCGGCTCGCCTTTCCGATGCATGCGCTTTCCGGCTTTGAACAGATTTGCGAGCATTCCCATGAACGCCCCGACCGCCTTTCCCGACCAGCAAAAACCCGTCCCGCCCTACATGCACACGCCGCTGTTTCCGCTCGGCGAGGATACGACGCCATACAAGAAGGTCACGACCGAGGGCGTGCGGGTCGAAAAGGTGCTGGGCAAGGACATGCTCGTGGTCTCGCGCGAGGCGTTGCGGGCGCTTTCGGAAGCCGCCTTCGGCGAGATCAATCATTATCTGCGCCCCTCGCATCTCAAGCAGCTGCGCGCGATCCTCGACGACAGGGAAGCCAGCGACAACGACAAATTCGTCGCCTTCGATTTCCTGAAGAACGCCAATATCGCCGCCGGCGGGATCTTGCCGATGTGCCAGGATACCGGCACCGCGATCATCATGGGCAAGAAGGGCGCGCGCGTGCTCACCGACGGCGACGACGAGGCCGCGCTCTCGGAAGGCGCGCGCGACGCCTATCTGCGGCGCAATTTGCGCTACTCGCAGGTGGCGCCGCTGTCGATGTACGAGGAAAAGAACACCGCCAACAACATGCCGGCACAATGCGACCTCTATGCCGAGGGCGGCTCTTTGCAATCAGACCTGGCCTACAAGTTCATGTTCATGGCCAAGGGCGGCGGCTCCGCCAACAAGAGTTTTCTGTTCCAGGCGACGCCTTCGGTGCTCACAAAAGATCGCCTGCTGGCCTTCCTGAAGGAGAAGATACTGACGCTCGGCACCGCGGCGTGCCCGCCCTATCACCTCGCAATCGTGATCGGCGGCACCTCGGCGGAGCTCTGTATGAAGACGGTGAAGCTTGCTTCCGCCCGCTATCTCGATGCACTTCCGACCCACGGCTCGGCCGACGGCAATGCGTTCCGTGATCTCGAGATGGAGCAGGAAATCCACAAGATGACGCAATCGCTCGGGGTCGGGGCGCAGTTCGGCGGCAAATATTTCTGCCACGACGTCCGCGTGATCCGCATGCCGCGTCACGGCGCTTCGCTGCCGATCGGGCTCGGCGTGTCCTGCTCGGCGGATCGCCAGGTGCTCGGCAAGATCACAAGCGACGGCATCTATCTCGAAGAACTCGAGCATAATCCGGCGCAATATCTCCCCGCAGTCGAGCAGGCGCTCGGCGGCGACGTGGTCAGGATCGATCTCAACCAGCCGATGAAGGACATTCGGGCGACACTTGCAAAACATCCGATCAAGACGCGCCTGTCGCTGACGGGGACCATGATCGTGGCGCGGGATTCGGCGCACGCCAAATTGCGCGAACGGCTGGAGAAGGGCGAGCCGCTGCCGGATTACTTCAAGAACCATCCGATCTATTACGCGGGTCCCGCCAAGACGCCGGAAGGCTATGCCTCGGGCGCCTTTGGCCCGACCACCGCGGGACGGATGGATTCTTTCGTCGACCAGTTCCAGGCCGCCGGTGGCTCGATGGTGATGCTGGCGAAGGGCAACCGCGCCCCTAGCGTGCGCGAGGCCTGCAAGAAGCATGGCGGCTTTTATCTCGGCTCGATTGGAGGGGCGGCGGCTAACCTTGCCGAGCACTGCATCAAGAAGGTCGAGGTAGTGGAATATCCCGAACTCGGGATGGAAGCGATCTGGCGCATCGAGGTGGTGGATTTCCCGGCCTTCATCATCATCGACGACAAGGGCAACGACTTTTTCAAGGAACTAAATCTGGGGTGAGACCCTCATGGTGAGGAGCGTGTTGTCGCATATAGATTATGCGGGGTTTTTCTTCTCCCTCCCCGAGCTTTCGCGGGGGAGGACCAGGAGACCCGGCCAACCGGTCCGCGAAGCGCGTCTTGACTAGGATGAGAAGCAGGAGCAGGGGCTAGCATGGTCGAGTGGTTCGACGACCTCAAGCTCGGAATGCGCTTCAAGAGCGCAGAGGCAATAACGATCTCCAGGGACGACATCCTGCGCTTTGCGGCCGAATTCGATCCGCAGCCGTTTCACCTCGATGAAGCGGCTGCGGAGAAGTCGATCCTGGGCGGGCTCGCGGCTTCGGGATGGCACACGGCGGCGCTCGCAATGCGATTGGCGATCACGGCACGGCCGTTCGGGCCGCATCCGCTTTTCGGGGCAGGGGTCGATGAACTTCGCTGGTTGAAGCCGGTGCGCCCCGGCGACACCCTGCGTCTCGAAGGCGAGGTCATCGAGCTGGTTCCGTCGAAAACCAGGCCGCAAGGCATCGCCCGTGTCAAATGGACCGCGTTCAACCAGAATGGCGAAGCCGTCTATACCTTCAATCCGATCGCGATCGTGCCGCGCCGGCCAGGAGTGAGGTGAACTCCGTTTCACCCTCTCCCCTTGCGGGAGAGGGTTATCACATTTTGCGGCGCAGCCTCCGATCGCTCCCCCGCGAAAGCGTGGGGAGGGTGCATAGGCGACCTTCGGTCGCCGTCCTTAAGAAGCAAAACGCCGATGCTTTGCATCGGCTATGCGCGAAGCGACGGTCGGGTGGGGGAGCTTGCTGAAAAGGTCTCAATTTGATGGGTCTTTTTGAAAACCCCCACCCCGATGCTCGCTTCGCTCGCATCGACCCTCCCCACAAGGGAGAGGGAGAAGAAAGTGCCTCTCGTAGTCAAATACGATTGCTCCGTCCTGCAAGGGAGAGAGCGAGTGGTCGCCGTCGATCTGTCGACCGGTGACTTGAAAAATGATCCAATATCGCCAAGCATGGCCGAGAACGGCAGCATCGGCAGCGGAGAATTTTAGTGCGTAAAGACCTGTTCGCGGCGATGACCCTCGCGATGCTTGTTTCAGGCTACTCAAGGCCAGAAGCTGAGGAACTGACAGGTACGCTTCTCAAGGTGAAAGAGCTCGGATACATCACCATCGGGCACCGCGAGGCGTCGGTGCCGTTCTCCTACCTCGACGACAAGCGGCAGCCGGTCGGCTTTGCCATGGACATCTGCGCCAAAATCGTCGAGGCCGTGAAGCGCGAGCTGAAGCTCGACAATCTCGAGGTGCGGTATCAGCTGGTGACGGCTTCGGCGCGCATTCCGCTCCTGGCCAATGGCACGATTGACCTTGAATGCGGCAACACCACCAACAATGCCGAGCGGCAAAAGCAGGTGTGGTACACCAACACGCATTTTTTGACGGCGAGCCGTTTCCTTTCGAAAGTCGAGTCGAACATCGGCTCGATCAGCGACCTCAAGGGCAAGACCATCGTCTCTCCGGCCGGTTCGACCAACATCAAACAGGCCCTCGAATTCAATAGCAGATTGAATCTGGGGATGACGATCGTCCCGGCCCAGGATCAAGGGGAAGCGTTCCTGATGGTCGAGACCGGCAGGGCCGTGGCCTTTGTCCAGGACGATGTGATTCTCGCCGGTCTGATCGCGATATCGAAGGATCCAAAGGCGTACGTGATCTCGGACGATGCGTTCTCCAGGCCCGAGCCGTACGGAATCATGCTGCGCAAGGATGATGTGGCGTTCAAGAGGGTTGCCGATGCGGCAACCGCAGCTCTCTACAGGAGTGCGGAGGGTGCGGCGCTCTATGCCAAATGGTTCACGCAAGCCATCCCGCCAAAAGGCATCAACCTGAACATCGCGATGAGCCCTGCGCTGAAGCGGGCCTTCGAGAATCCGACGGACTCACCGGACCCGGCGGCTTACTGATCGGCGAGAGACGCGTTCCCCGGACGCCGCGCAGCGCGCGGCGCCGCTGATGCGATACCGACAGGATCTTCAAATTCGCCGCACTCGTCGATCGGAGATGGGTCCTGCATTTGCGGTGCTTCACTTGCGTGCCGCTCCGCGCGGGACATGAAAGAACTCCGCCCGCTACGCGGCATTATCCCAATTTACTTCCCGTTTTACAGGTTCAACGCCCGCGCGCAGACCGGCGGCGAGCAACGGCTACTCCCAGGAGGAACGCTACGAACAGCGAGCCAAGAGGAGCCTCGCGCACGACGTTGCTCAGGATACTTAGAGGCCTGCCGGGCTTTCGGCCGGCTTCGATCGCGCTACTGATGCGATTAATAGCGCCATCGACCGCTTCGGAAATCTCCGCGATCGCGGATTTCGGTTCTGGACTGGGATCCAAACCTTCATAGACCAGAGGGGGGCTTTCATCACTCACGGTTTAATCTCCAAACCAACGAGCAGCGACCAGGTAAAGCCTTGATGTCCGCGGTCAACGCCGCCTACCGCCACCGCGACGTTGGGCGGCGCGGTTGCCGCGTCATCATTAACGCCAGCGCAAAGCCAATGCCGCCGGCAATCAACAACGAACTGAGCGGGTTTTCCTGCACGCTCTTCGCTATCGCTTGCGAGCCGTCGCGGAACGTATCGCTGCTTTTCTCATAAGAGTCCTTGGCGTATCCAAAGGCCGCATCCTTGGCTTCGCGAGCCGCATCCTTGGCTTGACCGTACAGGTTTTGCGCCGCACCTGCCGTCTCGCGAAAGTGACCCTCGGCCTGAGCCTTGGTATCGCCAGCCATACCGCCGACTGCACCCTCGGCCTTGCCCGCGAAATCCTTCGCCGACCCGGCAATTCGATCCTTGTCCATGCGCATACTCCATATGAAGCTCTGCAGAGCTAATCGACAGAATCGGTTTCTGTTCCTGACAGTTCGCAATGTCGCCGTTCAATCTGTGCCAACCGAGCGGCGGCCTTGCCACTTTTGCCTAAACCCGATCGCCCCTGCGGCCTGGAACAAGGCTTTCTCCGGCGCGTTGACGGAGTTCGAACTGAGAAGGGACCGGTAATTGCAGGCAGCCACAGGTGGCCAAGAAATCCCTCGTAATTGTCACAATTGAAGGCTGCGATAGCTCCGAAGCGTTCGAGAGACAGCCATCGAGGATTGAGGATGAACGACACATTTGAACGCAAGGTCGTTACACCGGCCGAGCGCGAAGCCCGCAAAATATTCAGGGAAGCAGAAGCTTCCAAAGCCATGACAGAGCACGAGCGCGCGCAGAAGGCTTTTCACAAGAATCGAGAACGGTTGAAAGCTTTGAGGCTGGCTCGCGACGCCGCGGCCGCCAAGGCTAAGTGACCGGCGTATGCCGCCGTCGCGGCAGCCGCACCGTGAACTCTGTGAAATCGCCGACTTCGCTATCGAACGTGATCGTACCGCCGTGTTGCAGGGTTACGATCTCGTAGCTTATCGACAGGCCAAGCCCGGTGCCTTCCCCGGTCGGCTTGGTCGTGAAGAAGGGCTGGAACAGTTTCTCGTAATCCTCCGCCGGAATGCCGACCCCGTTGTCACGCACCCGGACCTCGACGCCTTCGCCAAGTTCGCGGGTCGCGATCTGAAGGGCTGGGCTAAAAGCGCCGTTGCCCTCGCGGCCACGCTTGGTGACGGCATAGAAACCGTTGCTGATGAGGTTAAGGAGCACGCGATTCACATCCTGCGACACGACCTCGATCGGAGTGAGATTACGATCGAGGTCAAGTTCCAACTCGACTTTGAAATCCTGGTCCTGCGCCCGGGCGCCGTGATAGGCGAGGTTCAAGCTCTCCTCGACGAGCGCGTTCAAATCGGTCACCTGCCAGTCGCCGGTGCCGCCGCGTGAGTGCTGCAACATGCCACGGACGATGCCGTCGGCGCGACGACCGTGTTCGGCGATCTTTTCGAGATTGCCAGTTAGTATCCCGATTGTCTCGAGAATCTCCGCGCGCTTGCTGGAATGGAGTGCGCCGATTGCCTCGGCCGTCGCTTCCTTCAATTCCCCCAAAAGCTCGACCGATAGTCCGGCAAAATTGTTGACGAAATTAAGTGGGTTCTTGATCTCGTGCGCGATGCCGGCGGTGAGTTGCCCAAGTGCCGCCATCTTCTGCGCGTGGACCAGACTAGCCTGCGCCGCCTGCAAATCGCGCAATGCCGCCTCGGCGGCGTCGCGCGCAGCACGGATCGCCTCCTCAGCACGCTTCCGCTCCGTAATGTCGGCATAGATCAGCACGAAGCCCCCATCGGGAACTGGATTGCGGCGCGCCTCGATGACGCGGCCATCGGGTCGCGTCCGCTCAAGGCGGAGAGCCTGCCAGGGATTTTCGTTGAGGCGACTCAGGTCAGCTTCAAGATCGGCTGAGTACTCGCCGCGGTCGGCAAGATAGCGGAAATACTCGGCATAGCTTGGCCGCTGGGCGAAGAAAGCGTCAGGCAGATCGAGCATTTCCTGGAAATTCCGGTTCCACGCGACAAGGCGTGTATCGGCCCCGAACATGACGACGCCGTCGCCCATGTTGTCAAAGGTGACGCGCAGCTCCGCCTGGCGGTCACGCAACTCCTCGAACAGCCGGGCGTTCTCGATGGCGATGACAGCCTGGTTGGCAAAGGTAGTGACCAGTTCGATCTCCTTGTCCGTGAACGGATCGACGCGGGTACGGTGAACCGTGAAGATGCCGACCAGCGCCTCCTCGCGCAGGAGCGGAACGCCGAGTATCGTGCGGGCCCCCGTGACTTTTGCTCCCGCGTAGCTGTATTCGGGGTCCTGCAAGATATCGGGGATGTGGACGGCGCGGCGTTCCAACGCCACACGACCGCTGACAGTGCCGCGGTCGTGCGTCAATGGATGAGTTTGGATGAATACTTCTGCCTTCTCCGAAAGGCCACGCGCTGCGACCAGGTGATACTTGTCGTCACGCCGCCGGAACATGAGCGTCTGATCGGTGCGGCAGAGGCGCGCCACGGTCTCAACGAGCGTGTCAAGGACCATATCGAGGTCGACGGTGGAGCGGCTGATGATCTTGAGCACGTCACCGGTCGCGGTGAGCTCATCGACCGAGCGCGCGAGATCGGCCTGGCGCTCCCGTAATTCTTCAAACAACCGCGAATTCTCGATGGCGATCACCGCCTGGTCGGCGAAGGTGGTGACCAGCTCGATCTCCTTGTCTGTGAATGGGGCGACACGTGCGCGGAGAAGACTGAACAAACCGATCAGCGTCTCGCCCCGCAGCAGAGGCACCGCCAACACGGTGCGATATCCGGCGAGACGCTGCCCCTCTTCCCAGGTGTATTCGGGATCCGCCAGCACGTCGGCGATGTGAACGGTGCACCGCTCGGCCGCCGCCCGCGCAATCGCGGTGCCGCGGCCAGCTTTGGGTATAGGATTACGCGAAAGCCATTCCTCGCTTTCGGGCGAGAAACCGTGCGAGGCTATCGAGTAATAGTGGTCATCCTGACGTCGGTACATTCGCGCTTGATCGGCATGGCAAAGCCGCGCTGCCGTCTCGACGAGCGTGTCGAGGACCGTCACGAGGTCGACCGTCGATCGGCTGATGATCTTGAGAACGTCGCCGGTCGCGGTGAGTTCGTCCACCGAGCGCGCTAACTCAGTCTGGCGGTCCCGTAGTTCCTCAAAGAGACGCGCATTCTCGATCGCGATCACCGCCTGATCGGCAAAAGTGCTGGCGAGTTCGATCTCTTTGTCTGTAAACGGTTCAACGCGGGTACGGTTGATGATGAAGATGCCGAGGAACGAGTCCTGACGCAGCAGCGGAACGCCGAGCATCGTGCGGTAGCCCTGGATCCTCTGTCCTTCCAGGTAGGCGTATTCCGGATCTTGCAAGACGTCACCGATTTGAATCGGCCGGCGCTCCAACTCCACGCGCCCGCTAAGCGTGCCTCGATTGGCCGCGAGAGGATGAGAAAGGAGAAAGTCCTTTGCTTCGTTTGGAAGGCCATAGGACGCCACCACGTGGTAGCGCTCGTCGAGTCGACGGAACATTACCGCTTGTTCGGCGCGGCAGAGGCGCGCTACCGTCTCCACCAGCGTGTCGAGAACCGTCTCGAGGTCGGTGGTGGAACGGCTGATGATCTTTAGTACGTCGCTCGTTGCGGTCAGCTCGTCCACCGAGCGCGCAAGTTCAGCCTGACGCTCGCGCAGCTCACCCAGGAGCCGGGCATTCTCCATCGCAATGACCGCCTGGGCAGCGAAGCTTTCGAGAAGCGAGATCTCTTTCTCGGTGAAAGGCCTCACCTCTGCTCGGGAAGCAGCGATGTAGCCGAGCAGCGCTCCCTCCTTGCGCAAGGGGATGAACAACGTGGTCCGGACGCCGGCGTCGAGCGAGGCACGGGCAAGCGGATCGTCGATCTCGGCCCAATCCGCGATTTGGGCAAAGCGCGCGCCCTCCAGCAAGCGATAATGCGGCAGGCTCGGACCCGGGACAAACCCCTGACGAAGGCGAGCCGCAAACGTCTCCGGAAATCCGCGCACCGCGACGGCGCGGAACCTGTCGCCGTCATAAAGCAGCAAGGTGCCGAGCGCGACCGCGCAAAGGCTGTGAGCCTTTTCCAGAATTTTCGCGAATACCGGCGCAAGGTCGCCGGGCGATGAATTGATGACCTGCAGCACCTCGGCGGTGGCGGTCTGCCGCTCGAGCGCCTCGGTGAGATCGCGGGTTAGATTGCCTACCTGCTTTTGCAGGTCGGTGATGGATGGGGTCGCGGTTGAAACTTTGGGAGCCTTGGGCCTGTTGGCACGCCGACTCTTGACCAGTTGCTCGCTTCCGCCGCGTCGCCGCATTTCGCTCCCCTCGGATGGGTCACGACCAGGCCCAATCTTATGCAAATCCGGGGTATCGTGCCATGGCAAGAGGTCCGGCAGGGCTAAGTTTCGACTGAGCCAGCCAGTCCTTGCCTGCCATTTGATGTCCGCTTCGCGCTCAAAGGACCAGTTCAGGCGAACCTTGCGCAGGTCTGCGGCGAGATCGCGAAGCCATGGGTGTGAAACGCGGGGTCTACCCTCTCCCCTTGCGGGAGAGGGTGGTTTCGGGCGTGAGCGAGAAACCGGGTGAGGGGTTTAATTGTCGGAGCGCCGACCCTCACCCGGCTCGAATTTCGCTTTGCTCATTCTCGCCACCCTCTCCCGCAAGGGGAGAGGGGAAGGGGAGCAATCTGCGAGTCTGTGTTACGCCCTTGTTCCCGTGAACGGAAAGCTGCCCATCGGGCCGATGCCGACGTCGCCGGCAATGCTGTTGCCGGAAACCTTGCCGGTGAACTCGAGCGTGAGCGGCATCGGGTTGTCGATCGAAATTTTCCATGACACGTCATCGCCATTGGCCGTGCCATCGAAGATTTCGGTCGAATTGCCCTCGGCGGCCTGCGTGCCCGTGAGCGCGCCGCCGGCGCTCTTGACGCTGAGCGTCGAGTTGCGCTCGCCCATCGGCGTGCTCATGATGATGTTCCAGTTTCCGTCGACGGCCATCTCAATCTCCTGGTATTTCGTGGCAGAATCAAATTGGTATTTCGGGGCTTTGCGGCGGTATAGCGCATCTGGCAGCGGATGCCCAAGAGTGGATCGGGGCAGAGAAGGGCGCGACCGGGTGGCAGCGAATGCGATCGCAAGCCGCCCGAGCCAGTCCGCTGCGGCCTCATTGCGACGGTCCCTTGATGTCCAGTCCCTTGATGTCCAGTCCGTTGATGTCAATGGGCGCCGCTGCCAATTTTTTGAGCGTGGGCCGCTGAAATCATTTTCAGGCCGTCACAATGGGCGAAGAGGAAGAAAGCGCAAGGGTTGACAATGCAGGCTGTGGAACGCGCCTGATCGGTCGTCGTTGTTGAGAGACCTAAGTACTTGACATGCGCAATCTGGGGAAGGATCACGCAAAGCGCGCGAGGGGCCTGACATTTGCACGGAATTGTTTTAGAACATCGCCCTCGCGGTCCCTCGTCTTCACCAAGCGTCTCAGTTGCCTCATCGTCATGCCCGATATATCGTCGAAAAAACCGTACCGCATCGGCCGTTCCCGCACCGGACTAGGCCTCTTCGCCACCAAAACGATCAAGAAGGGCACCAAAATCATCCGCTATTTTGGGCCGCTCCTCGATACAAGGAAGAAGAAGCACGACGAGATCGAGAACAAATATCTGTTCGAACTCGACGACCGCTGGACGATCGACGGTTCGGTGCGCAAGAACATCGCTCGCTACATCAATCATTCCTGCAAACCGAATGCGGAATCCGACGTCAAGCCGCGCAAGCGCAAGGTCTTCATCCGCGCGATCAGGAACATCGAGGTAGGCGAAGAGATCAACTACGATTACGGCACCGATTACTTCAAGGCCTACCTCAAGCCGATCGGATGCAAATGCCAGGGGTGCGAGAGGAAGCGTGCGAAGAAACGTGCCGAGGCGCGGGCCGAGCGGTTGCGGCTGAAGGCCAAGGCTGAACGGAAGGCCATCAGGCTGGCCGAGAAAGAGGCGGCAAAGAGGCTCAACGGCAAGGCGGCCCACGTCAACGGCAAGCTTGTCCGCGACAGCCATCTGAACGGGATCGTCCTGAACGGGCGCGGCCGTTCCGAGGTCTTCCCAAGAAAAAGGGCCGCCGCGAGGCCAAGCGCTTCTGGAACGCTTCCGACCGCCGCGGTGGCCGTAGAACGGCAAGCGGGCTAGGAGACGCTGCCCGCAACGGGATGCGAACCACTAGGCCGCAAGCTCCCCGCTGCTCCGCCGCAAGCCGATATATTGCAGTTCGGCGAGCACGCCGACCACGATCGCCTGCATCGCAATCGCCGCTTCGCCGAGCAGGTTCGGCGTCACCGCGCCACTGAACAGGAGCGCGATGCTCGCCAGCGTCCAGGCGGCGTTGCCGGCGATCACGATCATAACCAGTGCCCTTAGCATGGTTGCGCGAGTGCCGAGCCACCCGACGAAGGCCGCATAGGCGACCAGGAACAGGCCGGTCTCGCGCAATAGTCCTGCGGGAAGGTTCGTTAGCGGTGCGAAGGCGGGGCCACCGAGAGTGAGCAGCACGGCCGATACGCCGCTGAAGATGGCGTCGGCCTGCAGGGCGCGGCGCAAAAACAAGGAAGGATGGATCATCTCGGGTTCTCCTTAAGCAAGTGGGGAGGGGATCAGCGCGTCGGGATTTGACGCGTCACCTCCTGTGGGCGCGAAGATGATCTGCCGGAAGAGGCCAATCCATTACGTCCGAGGTAATGGAAGGCATGAAATTCTCGTGCTAATTCTCGAAACCATGATCGCTCCATCTGCCACCGCCCGCGCCGATGAAGGAACGCCCACCCTGATCGGCGAACATTTGCGCCAATGGCGTCAGCGCCGGCATCTGAGCCAGCTTGATCTTGCCGGCGACGCCGAGATCTCTGCGCGACATTTGAGTTTTGTGGAAACCGGCCGCGCGGCGCCATCGCGCGAGATGGTGTTGAAACTCGCCGAACGGCTCAACGTGCCCCTGCGCGAACGCAACGTGCTGTTGGTCGCGGCAGGATTCGCACCCGCCTTCCCGCAGCGCTCGCTCGATGATCCCGCGCTCAAGTCGGCGCGCGCCGCAATCGATCTTGTGCTGCGCGCGCATGAGCCTAACCCGGCACTCGCCTATGACCGGCACTGGAACCTGGTTTCGGCCAATCGCATGGTGGCGCCGCTGTTACGGGGCGTGCCGGAACGGCTGCTGGCTCCGCCGATCAACATCCTGCGCCTGGCCTTTCACCCCGAGGCATTGGCCGCGCGCACGGTCAATGTCGCGGAATGGTGCGGACATCTGTTGGAACGGTTGCATCGCCAATGCGAGGCGACCGCCGATCCCGGGCTGATCAGGCTCTATCAGGAGCTGAAATCCTATCCAATTCCGGCGCGATCGGCGCCGTTGCCGGCGGATAACGTCGCCATTCCGTTCAAGGTGCGCTTCGGCGGCGAGGTGATGAGCTTCATGTCGGCGACGATGATTTTCGGCACGCCGATCGACATCACGCTTTCCGAGCTGGCGCTCGAGACGTTCTTCCCCGCCGACGAAATCACCGCCGAGCGAATGCGGGTCATGGCGGCCGCTCTCGCATAGCTCGGTCGGGTCCCTTGTTTGCAGTGACGTTGCGGCTTATCTGGTGGGCCTGAACCCAAGGACGCCCCCATGAGCACCTTGAAGCCCCTTAAGATCGACATCGTCTCCGACGTGGTGTGCCCCTGGTGCTATATCGGAAAACGCCGCATCGAGAACGCGTTGGCGCTTGTCCCGGACGTTCCGGTCGAAGTGCACTGGCGGCCGTTCTTTCTCAATCCCTGGGTGCCGCGCGAAGGCATCAGCCGCGAGGATTATCTCACCACCAAGTTCGGCTCGGTCGATGGCTACAAGGGCATCGCGGGGCGCGTCGTCACCGCCGCAGGCGAGGAGGGCCTGACCTACCGGCCCGATCTCGTCAAGCGGCAGCCGAACACGATCGATTGCCATCGCCTGATTCATTGGGCCGACGCGATTGGCAAGGCGGCCGAGATGAAACAGCGGCTGATGGAACTGTATTTCCGCGACGGCGGCGATCTTACCGAGACAGATGTGCTGGTGCAGGCGGCGGCCGATTGCGGTCTCGATACCGAGGATGTACGCCGCCGACTTGCAACTGACGAAGATGTTGCGTTGATCTCGGCGCAGGCGCAGGAAGCTGCCGACAAGGGCATTTCCGGCGTGCCGACCTTTGTGTTCGCGCAGAAATACGCAGTCTCCGGGGCGCAGGACGCCAATCTGCTCGCCCGCGCCATCCGCCAGGTATCGGCGGAAGTGAACGCGCAGGCCGCCACGGCCTAACAGTGGGTTAGCTGAAAGAAAACACAAAACGACGCATTTTACGGATGAAGTGAATAAGCGATTACGGTTTGTCCCGTAGACGAGAGTTCATGAGCACACTCTCGATTGCGACATCCGGACTTTCCGCGGCGAGCTTGCGTCTGAATGTGACCGCGAGCAATATCGCCAACGTTCGCACCACAGGCCCATTGCCCGCGACGGGCGGATCGGGGACGTCGGGCGGCACGGGCACTTCGAGCAACAATTCGACCTTTCCCGCTGCCTATGTGCCGTTACGGGTCAATCAGGTCGATCAATCGAGCGGTTCGACGCCCGGCGGCACGGTCGCGACCGTGTCGACGGTTTCGCCGAGCTTCGTTGCGCAATTTGACCCAAGTGCTCCCTTCGCCAACCAGGGTGGCCTGGTCGCGGCGCCGAATATCGACCTCGCCAGCCAATTCATTCAACTGCTCACGGCGAAGTACGATTTCGCGGCAAATGCGAAGGTCATTCAAGCCTACGACGATACGACAAAGTCACTGCTCGATATCAAGGTGTGATATCCGAATCGGATGGCGTGCTCCGCGTCGCAGCGAGGCGCACGCGAATGACTGTCTCACTCGAAGAACTCTATAGCGTTTTCGAGCGAAGTGGATACCGGTTCGCGTGAAGAAAACGCGCCAAAACAAAAGATTAGAGCCTCGGTTCTGATTCAATCAGAACCGAAAAGGCTCCAGCGATCTCGAAAGAAAAGAACCGCGCGGCGCGCCAGATCGGATTGATTCTGGGATGGTCGGCGCTCGCGGTGGAGCAAGCCGTGGCAAGCACCGCATCGGCGCACAGATGCCGCCTCAGGTCGAGGTGAACTGCACGCCCTAAAGCGTTTTCGAGCGAAGTGGATACGGTTCGCGTGAAGAAAACGCGTCAAAACAAAAGATTAGAGCCTCGGTTCTGATTCAATCAGAACCGAAAAGGCTCTAGCGCAGGGGTTACTGGGTCGACGGAATGAAATGGTCCTGCGCATCGGCGGCTTCTCCGGTCGCGGGGTCGGTCGCCCTGATCTCGATCGGGACCGGGCCCGGCGGCAACAACGCACTTTTCAGTTGAACGGAGAGGCGGATTTCCCGGGTCTGGTCCTGCCCAACCTCGACGGCGAGCTTGCCATCCGCGCCGGGTTCGGTGCCGGGGATATGGAGTTCGGCGCCTTTCAGCCCCGACACGCCCAGCGTGAAGGTCCTTTTGGGTCCCTTGTTGAGGATGCGCACGGTGTAATTGTTGCGGACGCCGCCATCCGACAGCAGCACGAAAAGCGGATTGCGGTCGTGTAGCACATTGACGTCCATGGAGCTTCGGGTTGTCAGCGTGTACAGCATCAGCCCGCCGACGGCGGCGATGATGGCGGCGTAAAGAACGGTCCTTGGCCGGATCAGGCGGTATATCGGCGGCTTTCCGGCCTGGCGGCGCTGGCCGTTGATGTCGGTGTCGTAGCCGATCAGGCCGGTCGGGCGGCCGATCTCGCGCATGATGTTGTCGCAGGCATCGATGCACAGGCCGCACTGAATGCACCCAAGCTGGATTCCCTCGCGAATATCGACGCCGGTCGGACACACATTGATGCACTGGTGGCAATCGATGCAGTCGCCGGCGGGCTCGCCCTGCAAGCGCAACTGTTCGGCCTTCTTGACCGACACGCGCGGCTCGCCGCGATCGAGGCGATAGGTGACGTTGAGCGCCCATTCGTCGGTCAGCGCGGCCTGAATTCGCGGCCACGGGCACATATAGATGCAGACCTGCTCGCGGGCGTGGCCGGCGAAGGTATAGGTGGTCGCGGTCAGGATCGCGATCCATACATAGGCGATGAATGGCGCCTGGAACGTCGCGAGATCCTTCACCAGCGTCGGCGCGTCCGCAAAATAAAGAACCCAGGCGCCGCCCGTCCACCAGGCGATCATCAGCCAGATGAAATGCTTGGTGACGCTCTGCCGGACGTGGGTCGACGTCCACCCGCGTTTGTCGCTCAGCATGCGCTCGCGGCGGTCGCCTTCGACGAGGCGCTCCACGGCGTAAAACAGGTCGGTCCAGACGGTCTGCGGACAGAGATAGCCGCACCACACGCGCCCGGCGACCGCATTCATGAGAAACAGCGTCATGGCCGCGATGATCAAGAGGCCGGTAAAGTAATAGACCTCCTGCGGCCAAAGCTCGATGAAGAAGAAGTAGAACCGCGAATGCTGGAAATCGACGAGGACAGCCTGATTGGGCAGACCGGGGCCGCGGTTCCAGCGAACGAAGGGCAAGAGGTAGTAGACCCCCAGCGCGAAGACGAGGATCGCCCATTTGATCCGGCGGAATTTGCCGTGAACGGCCTGTGGATAGACCTTCTTGCGCGCTTCGTAGAGCGGACCTTCGATGGTGGTCATGGTTGGCGGCAATCCGCAAAAGGCTTCGCCAGCCTTGAAGCGGCTCGCAAAGCTGGGAAATGAACTCTGCTCCTAGTGTCCTGATTCCGAAGTTCGCATCATTTTGCGGCGACCTCGTTTGCGAACTTCGGAATTGAAAGGACACCAGCAAGTCATTGTTTTTTAGTGGTCCGATTCCAACATTCGCATCCCATCTTGGCAGGCAGTCTTGCGAATGTTGGAATCCAAGGACCACTAGCAAATATTGGTTTTCTAGTGGGGTTTTTGGATTTGACATTCGCTTTTCGAGTTCGGCGTCGGTACCGTCGCGAATGTCAAATCCACTCCACTAGTGTGGCTTTGGTTCAGAAGTCCGCGTGACGAACTCACAGCACCAATGATGCGGACTTCTGAACCGCCACACTAGCGCGGGCGCAAAGCCTGCACTTTGCGATAGCTCAAAGGAACCGGGCCCATGGCTGCCACCAGCAAGCGCCATCCGCGAGGATGCGGACGACAATTCTTGAGCAAGGTCAACACCCCCGGAGGCGATTTTTGGCGAAATATCACCGCAGGTCCAAGGGTCGCGTCGGGCTCAAGGGGTTCAATCATGGAAAAAAGCTATATCGACATCACCAAGCGCATTTCGGGTAACTTGCGGAAACTGCGCCAGGACATTCCCGACACCATGAAGGCGTTTTCGGCGCTGGCGCAGGCTGCAACCCGTGACGGCGCGCTGGACAAGAAGAGTAAGGAACTGATCGCCCTTGCGATCGGGATTGCCACGCGCTGTGACGGCTGCATCGGCTTTCACATCGAGACGCTGGTCAGGCTGGGTGCAACGCGCCTCGAAGTGGAGGAAACCCTCGGCATGGCTGTCTATATGGGAGGAGGTCCGTCGCTGATGTATGCGGCAGACGCGATTGCGGCCTATGAGGAGTTCGCAAAGCAAATGAACGTGGCGGCGTAAAAGACGCCGCTACCAGCTATAACGCACGACGACCTTGCCGGCGCAGGAGCGGGTGAGGTTCGAGAACTCTCCCTCGAAGCTGGCGGCGGTCGAGCCACTAAGCGTTGAAGTTGGTGCCAGGCCAGCGCCGCCGATCACCGCGCCGCTGGCCCCGCTGGCGTTGACGCTGTCCAAAAACGCATGAATGCGATCGGTGATGTCAGGGTTCTGGCTCACCGAATTTTGTGTGTTGGTTGTCGCGAAGGTGCCGCTGCACGTCGGCGTGACCGGACCACTGCCGCTCGTGGCACAATCTGCGAAGGCGCCGGAACTTGCCAATGGCGCGGGGACAAAAAAGCGGTCGCCCTGATTGAACGTATCAGAATGAAATCAAACGCAGCATTACGTAACGCCCTAACTCCCCCAGTTTGACGACAGTCCCTTTGCGCACGCGGCTGTTGGCCGTCGCTTTGCGTCACATGCTCCACCCGTTGTCTCGTCCAGGTTGTGTGCAACCTCCGATTACATTTTCGTGATCAGGGGAATGTTCGCCCACCTGAGGCGTCTTGTCTCTTCTGAATGGGACTCCGCAGATACGGCGCGGACGAGAACAATCGGGGAGGTTATGATCAATAACATACAACCTAATGTTTACGAACATCTCATGCATAGTGACAATTTCTCAACACCCGCGCGAGCATGAGAATGGCCAGTCAGCCTCACCATCGTGAACAGGTCCGGCAAAGGATCATTCAGAGCGCGCTGCTTCTGTTCAACCGGCATGGGTTCACCGCCGCCTCGATCGACGACATCATGGCAGGCGCCGGAATGACGCGCGGCGGCTTCTACAGTTACTTCCAAAGCAAAAGCGAACTCTATGCCGAGGCGATCAGCTGTTTTGTGAGCGGCAAGCTGGAAGACATCGCGTCCTCGGAGAAGGCATCGGATCGCGCCGTTCATCTCATCCGCGACTATCTTTCCAGCAAGCACTTCGAGCAAGTGGAGACGAACTGTCCCCTGATCGGCCTGCCCAACGACGTTTCCAGGACCGACCAGTCGGTCAGGGAGGCACAGGAATCGGCGCTGAGGATGATGATCGAAACCTTCGAGAAGGGGATTTTGGCTGCCTCGGAGCCGGCAAGGCAACTCGCGCTGGCGCTCACCTCCCTTTGCATTGGCGGCATGGTGCTGGCCCGCGCGATCGAGAATCCTTCGCTCGCCGACGAACTCCGCGAGGCGACGATGGCGACCGCGCTGAAGATTGGCGAGTGGGCCTAATGCGGCGGATTTGACATTCGCTTCAATATCGCCTCGATTCCTCGAGGCGAACGTCAAATCCAAGAATCGCCTATGTCAGCGCACGCCGGCGCTCATGCAAATTGCGCGCGTTCAAAGCGCTGAGTTGGACCACCGGCTGCTGATCTTGGTGGCCATTTTGTCCCTGTGCGGCATCGGATTTATCACAGCATCGCAAAGGCGCTCGACACCATCGCCACCGGCTTGTTGTCGGCCGCACTCGATAGCGTGACTCGGCCGAAGCCCATGGTGCGCCCCAGCCGCACGATACGGGCGTCGGCCAGAACGTCCGCACCGACGACGGCGCGCATGAAGTGCGTGGTCTGATCGACCGTCGTCATCGGTCGATAGCCGCGGTTGGCGGCAAGCATGGCGATCACCATGGCGGTGTCGGCGAGCGCCATCAGCGCCTGCCCGCACACGATGCCGCCGTGGCGGCACAGGCGTTCGGAAAACGCCATGCGCAGGACCGCGCCCGCCTGCCAGTCCGGTGGAACGGGCTCAGGCGGCACACAGTCAAGTTCAACAATCGACAGGCCGAGATCCTGCACCCAGGGTGCAAACACTTCGCCAAGGACGCGCCTTGCTTCTTCGATGTCGAATTCCGCAGGCTTTGGTTCGTATTGCATGGCGAAAGATTCCTGTTGGCGGGAGTGCCGATAGTGCTTATTCCGCGGCCTGTGGGAAGATGACGGGCCGCGGCTTGAAAAAGCCGGACTGTGGGTCATAAGATAGGGAAGATCGGGGGAGCGCGTCGACCATGTTCAGGCGATTGGCGCTGATTTTCAGCGTGGTTGCTATCGGCCTTGTGCTGGACGGCTGCACCAAGTGCGGTCCAATCTGGGACGATTGGATGCCCTCACCGAAATCCTGCAAGTCGGACCACCTCTAGTGTGGCGATGGTACCGGTGCTGCAACCTCAAGCGCTTGGCGCCGTGCCAAGCGCGATGGTATATTGAGGGCAATAGACAGGGAGTACGCATGAGAGTTTTCCGCCTCGCGGCCGCGATCATTTTGCTCGCCTCACCCGCCTTTGCGCAGGTACCTCCGGTCAATTTGCTGCAAGACAACAAGCCTGCGAAGTCGCAGGAGGAAAAAGACGCCGAGGCCGCGCGGGACAAGGCCTACAAGGAGTCGCTCAAGAAAATCCCGGACGCGAAGGCGCCGACCGATCCCTGGGGCAATGTGCGTAGCTCGGACGCGCCCAAGACTCCCGCGAAGTCCGCGTCTTCGGCCAAGACCAAGCCCAAAAGCGGCAGCTCCTCAAATTGACCCGGTCCGCGCTGCCGCGGTCGGTCCGGTAGTTGTCTTGGTCCCTTTGGCGCTCCCCGAAACGGGGGGTGGGCAGGAAGTCCATCATTTGACATTCGCTACCCAACTGGCCGCGGGACAGCAAAGCGAATCCGGAAACTGCACCAGGAGCCCATATTTGCTCGTGGTCCTGCAATTCCAACATTCGTAAATAGGCCTTCGCACAGGATGCGAATGTTGGAACTGGACCACTGGGTTTGGCGACCCAGAGACCTATATTGATACTGTCGTCATTGGTTGGAGTTGCGACATGATCTCACGCCCGCGCGACCTGGCGGGCCGAATGGCTGGCCGCCGTACGCGCGATGACGGCTATTTGCGCGAGACTTTCAGCCTCCCACGCGAGAAGGCGAGGGCAAAGGCGCGCGATTTCCTCACGCGCTACCCCAAGCAAGCCTATATGAGCGGCGTCGAAAGCTGGCGCGAACTGCCCGACGGGAACATCGAATTCACGATGCGGCGGTTGCGGAGCGCCGACTAAAGCGCGATGAAAATTAGGTTGCGCTATAACCGCGACGAAGGTGTGCTCCCTCTCCCTTTGAGAGAGGGTTCCCTCACCCGGATCGCTCTCGCGATCCGACCTCTCCACACCGGGGAGAGTGAATCGAGTCTGCTGCACAAAGCGATTCAACTAAAACTCATCCCGCTTTAGCGAAATCTGAACATTGCCGGATTTGAAATTTCGACCCCGCATCGTTTCAGCTCCGTATAATTGTCGGTTTTTTCTAGACCGGCCCTTCAGCAAATTGGCTTAGCACCCTTCAGGGGAAGCCATGTCCAGACAACGTAAAACCGGCGCCGGCAGGAAGGTCCGGGTCGATCTTCAGCGGCCGGGATTTTTGATCCCTGCACCCGACGCGCCGTGGATCGAATGTGTGATCGTTGAGGTGTCCGATGAGGGTGTTTGCCTCGAGGTCGGCTCGCTGGCGGTACCGAAAATATTCGGCCTGGCATTCACAGCCAGCGGCGAGGTCTTTCGCGCCTGCTCCTTGAGCTGGCGCAACGGGGAGTGCCTGGGCGCGCGCTTCGTGTCGGCGAAGGAGCTAAGGGGCAGCGTTGAGACCGAGAAGGCCGAACCAGAACCAGAGAAAGCCGCCGGTTGAAGTGCATTAGCAACGCGGGCCGCATCCTTGAGTCGCCTCTACGCGCTCACTCGCTTTCCGTAATCCGGATCAGGCCATCGCCGGTGACGAGCGGACCCTTGGAGGTGACAATGACATAGCCGAGGCTCATCAGCTTGGCGAGGTGAGGCGCCGGTACCACGGGAGTGGGCGAGGTGATCGCAATTTCAATCAGCGAGGCGAACTCTTCGGGCGTCAAAAGTTTGGGGGCATGGACGGTCATGTTGAACTCGCGATCGAATCGGGCCGAGCCCGTCGTCGCGAAGAGCGAGAACGAACCCGGCAACGTTGAATTCTAACATCCATTGCCGAAACTCCAGCATCCATTTCGAAAAATTTGACTGTCCTGCCCATTGATTTTTTTTTGTGATAGGAACCACAGGAACCCGGCCCTTGCGGTTGCGCTTTCCCGGCGAAATTCCTGAACGCGAGTTGCATCAGCCGAAAGAAGCCGTGCGGCGGGACAAAGCCGCCATTGGCGCGTGAGCGGCGAGGGCTCTTCGAAATACGGCAACCGGAAAGCGGCGACGACGCGCGGCTGAGCAACGCGATCATTCACCAAAATTGGGGGTGGGGTCGCCGACCGAGAATTTGAAACAAGCCGACGACCCCTGCCGCGCAATTGAAATTGTGGCCCGTGCGGGTCAGCTCTACGCGACACTTAAGGCAAACGCCCTATTGTGACCGCACGCGCTACTCAAATAGTGCCTACGCAGTTCAGCTTAGATAGAATTTAGCGGATAGTGCCCGCTCGGTTCCAATTGCAAGCCTTGCGGACGATCGAGGCCTGGCATGCAAGAGTTGCGCATGCAAGAGCTACGGTTCCAGCCCCTTGTCCAGCCCCTTGCCCGGCGCGCTCATTCCTCGCCCAGGAGCTTGCCGGTCAAATTGTTGATGAAGTGCAGCCTGTGGCAGGCGGCGCAGACCACGGATCCGTGCGTGGCCTTGGCTGCGTCGTCGGATACGGCGGGCAGCCAATGCTGCACGTTCATTCCGGTTTGCGGGCATTTGTAAATGATCGGGCGGGACATCGGATCAGTATGATGATGCCGGCAGGGGTTGAAAACTACGTATCAATACGGAGGTGTTATCGTAGTGTTGGCTCTCGAGGAGAGCCTTGGGCGCGAAAATCAGCGGGAATTCTCGGGGCCAAGCAGCTTTCCGGTGCTGCAGTTGCGAAAATGCAGCCGGGAGCACGCAGGGCAGGCCACCACCGCTGCGTATTCATGCTCGCGGCTGCCCTCCCGGTCAGTGCGGTGCTGCACCTTCAGATCGGGCAAATGAAGATCAGATTCATTCCGCCCTTGTCGGCGCTTCCCGCCATGAAACCATGATCTGCCGCAAGGCTCTGCCTCCGTGGGAATACGGATCAGCGCGAGAATCGGTTCCGATATTGAGCAAGGGACGACGACGTGTTCATCAGGCGACAGGCGATGGTCGAGGATCGCCAGAACTCGAGACGGGCCGATGAAAGGATCGAACAGTGAAACCGGGACTGCGGAAACAAAAATGCCGCCGTGGGGCGGCCTACTGTTTGGTGGGAGGCTCTAGTGACTTGCTCTTGGTCCAAGCCTCAACCTGCGGCGACCTGAGCGGATCGATATGGTCGCAGTCCAGACATTTCATGACCGGCGGCGGTCTGCCGTCCGGCCCCAAAAGCAAAAGCATGGGCTTGCCACAACTGGGACAAGGTTTTCGCAACGCGTCGGTCATGCGGCGGTTCCTGGTCCCTTAGACCTCGGACACAGGAGGGCGCGCAATCACGTAGGTTAATTCCTGTTCCAAAGCACGGCGCAGAACAGGAAATCCTGAAAAGGTCGACCTTCCGCGTGGGGGGTGTGGAAGCCTGGCGAGGGCGGCCGCTATTTTGATCGATCCGACTCAGTTCGCTGGCGATCCGCGCGATCGGCCAGCGCCGCATATTCGCCGGCCATGATCTCCAGCTCTTTTCGCGTTTCCTCGGATGAGGAAAGAGCCGCCTGCCTGCGGCACATCAATTCGAGCGAACGATAGGACAGGTTTCCAAGCTGGTCGGGCATCCGAAAAAAGCTAGGGGCGACACAACGAGCGGCACTTAACTATGTTAGTCGCGACATCGTTGTCCACAATCCAAAATGGAGCGCTTCATTTTCCGTGCCTTGCCAGGCCAATGAGGTCGCCCTCGATGGCAACAGGATCGTCGTGTCAGCGGTAGTCGGTCTGCGTGACGCCAAGCGCCTCTTAAAGCGCTTGGAAGCAAACATCGCTTTGCTTGAAGAAGAAGAAAAGGAAACCGGCGAAAATGAAGAGGCCGCCAACTGAGGCGGCCTTAGTACCTGCGAACAATCCTTTTCCTCGGCCGCTTCGGCTTCACCTCTGCGGGCTCAGCCTCAAGTGGGGGACTGGCGGCCTCTCGCGCAAGCCGCTCGGCACGAAGCCGCAGCATGTTTGCGCGAGCCGCCTCTTCTCCGGCCCGGTATGAGGCGTAGCCCTGTGAGGCTTCCGCCTGCCTCTGCGCGAGCGATTTCTTGAATGGGTCATCTGCCATCCCGGACATATACGTATTCGGCCGGCCGGCCGCAGCAAGCGAATTAGGACACTGCTAACTTTAAACCAGGACACCGGGGGTCAAATACGGCGAGCGCCCCGTTCGGGGTGCTGGCCCTTGGCCAGTACCCCCTTTCAGGGTGCTGTCCCGGTCTACCCGTTGCCTATGCGGACGAGGTTTCCGAAACAAGTTCGTAGATGATTTCGGCGCCAGCCGAATCGAAAGAGGCCGCCAACTGAGGCGGCCTTACTTCACGAGCAGGAACATGAGCAGGGCCACGCCAAGTGCGTTCAAGGAAATAAACACGAGCAGGCGTTCACGGGCGGTCATCGCGCTGGCCTAATCCATTGGCAGGAGGGAAGGCGGGAGCGCGATTAAAGCGATCTCATCACCGATATGAGCCACGAACAGTGCGGTGATGGCTCTGACCCTACACCAAGTTAGGACACCGCTAACTTTAAACTAGGACACCGGGGGTCAAATACGGACAGCACCCCCGTTCCGAAAAAGAACATATTGCGAACATGGAACAAATAGGGTACGGTATTTCCAATCACTGAATCAGACTTTCCGCCCGTTTGTCCCGCCCGCGAATCCCCGCCATAAGGAGCACCACCTATGTCTGCTACGGCCCTGCGTATCGTCGAAGGATCCTCCATGGACAAGTCCAAGGCCCTGTCCGCCGCGCTTTCCCAGATCGAGCGTCAGTTCGGCAAGGGTTCGGTGATGAAGCTCGGCAAGAACGACCGCTCGATGGATGTCGAGACGGTTTCCTCCGGCTCGCTCGGGCTGGACATCGCGCTCGGCGTCGGCGGCCTGCCGAAGGGGCGGGTCGTCGAAATCTACGGCCCCGAATCGTCGGGCAAAACCACGCTGGCGCTGCACACGGTCGCCGAGGGCCAGAAGAGGGGCGGTATCTGCGCGTTCATCGATGCCGAACACGCGCTTGATCCCGTCTACGCCAGAAAACTCGGCGTCAACATCGACGAACTCCTGATCTCGCAGCCCGACACCGGCGAGCAGGCGCTGGAAATCTGCGACACGCTGGTGCGCTCCGGCGCGATTGACGTGCTGGTGGTGGATTCGGTGGCGGCGCTGGTGCCGAAGGCCGAACTCGAAGGCGAGATGGGCGACGCGTTGCCCGGCCTGCAGGCGCGGCTGATGAGCCAGGCGCTGCGCAAGCTCACCGCCTCGATCAACAAATCCAACACCATGGTGATCTTCATCAACCAGATCCGAATGAAGATCGGCGTGATGTACGGGTCGCCGGAAACCACCACCGGCGGCAATGCGCTGAAGTTCTACGCGTCTGTCCGTCTCGACATCCGTCGCATCGGCGCGATCAAGGAGCGCGACGAGGTCGTCGGCAACCAGACCCGCGTCAAGGAAGTGAAGAACAAGCTGGCGCCACCGTTCAAGCAGGTCGAATTCGATATCATGTATGGCGAGGGCGTCTCCAAGATGGGCGAAATTCTCGATCTCGGCGTCAAGGCCGGCATCGTCGAGAAATCCGGCGCCTGGTTCTCTTACGACAGCCAGCGTTTGGGGCAGGGCCGCGAGAATTCAAAGGCGTTCCTCAAAGCCAATCCCGACATGACCGCGAAGATCGAAGTCGCGATCCGCCAGAACTCCGGCCTGATCGCCGAGCAGATTCTAGCTGGCAGCCCCGAGCGCGACGCCGAGGGCGAAGAGGAAGCCGCGGAGGATTGAGTTCTTCCGGGAGTTTTTCCCGACTTTAGTTTTCCGGACTCGGGCCGCCCGGCCTGAGTTCCGACACAAGCGGGCGCTGAGGACGTTGAGTTGCCGACGTGTTCAGCGCCCGTTTTTGTTTTGCGTAAAGTTGGGAGGAACATGACAAGTCTGATCCTGACTGGTGACGCCTCCGCCGCGGTTGGTTTCACCAAGGTCGGTCGCGCCGACATCGCGATCGACCTCGTGCGACGCGGAACTCGCGGCAATGTTGGCACCGCGCACAACACAAGGTCCGGGTTCACATTGGCTCGATTATGCATCCACCGCGGCTAGACAAAAGATCGGCGGGA